>CALWUU010000015.1 GCA_944384835.1 uncultured Clostridia bacterium
TAAAAGAAATATGGCTTTGCCATATTTCCAATGAACTTAATTTTGCAAAGCAAAATTAAGTTCTATATCCGCGGGGAGTAACCATTTTTCCATTGATAACCTTAGTTTGAGAATTGCCGATGTAAACGGTGGTAAACATGTCTGCCTTAGTAACTGCCAATTCTTTTAAAGTCAATAGTTGAGATATTTGTCCCTCTCTGCCAATGTTTTTTACGTATCCGCATACGGTGTCGGGGGATTGGTGTTCCATGATGATACTGCATGCTTTTTCCAAATAATCACTTCTTTTTTTACTGGAAGGATTGTATAAGCATATGACAAAATCTGCCTTTGCCGCACTGTGAAGTCTGGTTTCGATCAACTCCAAAGGGGTAAGCAAGTCGCTGAGAGAGATAATTGCAAAGTCATGGATAAGCGGTGCACCAAGAACTGCCGCTCCACTGCAAGCGGCTGTAATTCCGGGGATAACTTCAATTTCAATAGGAGGATAGTCTATGCTTAACTCATAGATAAGACCTGCCATTCCGTAAACACCTGCATCTCCGCTGCATACCATGGACACGGTTTTTCCCTTTACTGCTTCTTCAATTGCCATACGGCATCGGTCGATCTCCTGTTTCATGGGTGTGGTGAGAATTTCTTTCTCTACCGTTAAATGCTTGATTAAGTCAATATAAACTGTGTATCCTGCAATGACATCGCTGTCTGCAATGGCCGCCATTGCTTTCGGTGTTATTTGTGATTGTTCTCCCGGACCTAGTCCGATTACATATAATCTCATAAAAATCTCCTTATGGTTTGGAATTGTCGGCGGATTTTGCCAATGCCTCCATACAAGCTTGAAAATACTCCTGTGTCAAGTGTTCCCGCAGTCCGTAAAGCAATTTTGCGACTGATTTGTTCGCGGCAGTATCAATGGTATTTTGCATGGAAATGTATTGTTCCTTCTGCAAACAGCAGTCTTTCAAAGATTTTGCCGTACGAATATGTACATCCTGAGCAACTGTTTTGCTGATAGATTGAATTATAGGTACCCACTCACGAAACGCATACCAGTGTTCAAACTCTGTTTGATGTTCCGATAAAATTTCTTTGGCATGCTGTATTTGTGCGATTGTCACAACAGATGGAGGTAAGAACAGGTCATCCATATCAAACAGTGAAACGTTTGGAAGCTGTGCAATACTGCTGTCTATGTCTCTTGGCATGGCAAGGTCGATAAAAATATGAGGCTGATTATCCAGTACAGAACACAAGTCTTGGTTTTTTATGGTTTGGTGAGGACTCAGTGTTGCACTGATTACTACACGGAACTGATTAATTTTTTCAATGCGCTCATCATAGTTCAGTACGCGGCAATTGGCGGGAATAATTGCTTCTCGGCTATGATGATTACGAAGTGTCATAGTTACTTTGCAGCCTTCTTTTTGCAATGCCGCGACAGCCAAGCGTCCCATTTCACCGTTTCCGATTACCAGGCAGGGCAGTTGCTGCATAGGCAAATGGAGTTTATCTTTTAATAATGAAACGGCTCCCAATGCAACCGTGTGGTCAGCAGTTGTTAATTTCACTTTTGTTTTTACCTCTTTTGCCGCAGTAATTGCAGTACGAAACAATACTTCCAATACGGTATTTGTAGTACCGTTTATTCGTGCAATGGAAAGTGCGTCTTTTACTTGTGATAATATTTGATCTTCGCCAAATATTTGAGAATGCAGTCCACAGGTTAATTCCAATAAATAAGAAACGGCGTCTGCCCCGGAACGTTCTATAAAAAATGAAAGATACTGCTCCACCGGTACTTGTAAAGCATCGCATAATATGGCAGTTGGAGATAGGGAAGAAAGCACTGTTTCTTGAGCAGAAATCCAAAGTTCAGTTCGATTGCAGGTAGAAAGAATGATACAGCCATCCAATTGATAGGTTGTAAGTATGAATTGTTCCAATTCTTGGATTTTGGAGGGAACAAGAGAAAAAGCTTCTCTTTCTTCCACAGAAGCTTTTGTATAATCAATGCATGTAGCTTTAATATTCAAAGGTAACCCTCCAGTCTTGCAGTGCCGCCGCAAATGTGACTCCGTTTTTTGATAATTTGGGAACAATCAGAGCTCCCTGCTGAGAACCTAAAACACAGGCTCGTTCACAAACATTATCCACACCTGTGGTTTGCTTCACAAATGCGGAGGAAGAAAACATTCCTTCTGCACCGGTGAGCTGTTCAGCAGAATAAAAACGAATTGGCAGTTGGTACCGTTTGCAAAATTCTAAAAGTCCGGGCTCATCCTGCTTTAAGTCAATAGAACATACTTGTTTTATGCTGTGAGGGGAAATTCCTTCCTGTTTCAAACAGTCCAATACAAATGCCTCAATGGTTTCCGCACAAGTACCTCGTTTGCATCCAATGCCGATTGATACCAGTTTGGGAATCAGGTGCAGGGTTTGTTCAAATGGGGAAGAATCTTCATATACGGAAATCATCGCTCCAACAGGTACGGAATTTGTTGTAAATCCTTTGGGTAACTGGGGTAAAACAAACCAATCTGCAGTCATGCCCACAGGTTCCCCACGCAGCAGCCGTGCAGAAATTTCTTTCGCAATCCTCATATTGCTGATGAAAAGATGATGGCGGGAAGCCCAGCTGTCAATAGAAAACAAGCCATTTACATCTGTGGCAGTAGTAATAACAGGAGTGGCGTGTATCGCGTGAGCTACGGACAGAGTTAACTCGTTGGCTTTTCCAATGTGACCTGAAACCAGAGAAATAGCAAACTGTCCTTTTTCATCTGTTACCACAACGGCAGGATCGGTGGTTTTGCTTTTTAAATGAGGGGCAATGGTACGTACGGCAATTCCGCAGGCACTGATAAAAATGATGCCGTCATAGTTTGAAAATACATTGCTTGTCCATGAGTTTAAGTCATTTCCATAAGAAGTGACAGTTTCATCTGCTAGCTTATTTGTAGTAAAAAGTGTACAGGAATCTTGTACAAGCGCCTTAGATAAGCGTATGCTCAAATCTTTTCCTGCTGCGGTAAAACTGATGATAGCCAGCTTCATAAAATATCACCTCTTGTTTGTTAAGATTCAGAAGTTCCTTTTCGGAATTCATGGGTAAATGACGGATGATACAGCAAAGAACGGTCATATTCGTTTCCCAAACAGTTTCCTACAATAATTAAGGCTGTTTTTGTAATGTTATATTCTTTGGCTGTTTGAGCTAA
This sequence comes from uncultured Clostridia bacterium, assembly GCA_944384835.1. Classification (GTDB taxonomy): domain Bacteria; phylum Bacillota; class Clostridia; order Oscillospirales; family Acutalibacteraceae; genus UMGS1071. The sequence goes on from CALWUU010000015.1 coordinate 3,222, forward strand.
AGCTGCAACGGTACAGCGGCAGACTTTTTCATCATCCCAAGTTGCTTTATATACAATTGCCGCGGGAGTATCGGAGTGATAACCGCCGGCTAAAAGCCGCTGGCTTAATTGTTCCAGCATACCTGTGCTTAAAAAAATGACCATAGTTGCCTGATGTGCCGCAAATAATGCAATTTCTTCTTTTTCGGGTACGGGAGTTCTGCCTGCCATGCGTGTGATAATGACAGACTGGGATACTCCGGGCAAAGTATATTCTGCTTTTAACGCCGCCGCCGCACCGCAGAACGAACTGACACCGGGTACAACGTCGTATGCAATGTTATATTGATCTAGTTGATCCATTTGCTCCCTGATAGCGCCGTATACACTGGGGTCTCCCGTATGAAGGCGTACTGTCATTTGATCTTTTTCTTCTGCCTGCTTCATGACGTCTATGACTTCTTCCAATGTCATGGACGCGCTGTTATAAATCCTGCATGATGCTTTGGCGTACTGTAATAATTCAGGATTGACCAAAGAACCTGCATAGATAATCACATCGGCTTGTGTTAACAACTGATGACCGCGCATGGTAATTAAATCTGCCGCACCGGGTCCTGCGCCAACAAAATGGATCATTGCTTGTCCTCCTCTTTGCAGACAATAATGGAAAAATAACTTGCTTCATTTGTGGCTTCATCTAAAGATTGAAATACATGTTCCTGTTCCAACCCACAATTTTGCACCATTTTTGCATTATCGTAATAACCGTATTCTTTCAAAAGTGTTTTTACTTGTTCCACAGAACGACCTGTTTTCATAATGACCTTGGTGCCTTCTGTTTGAAGCATTTGTTCCGTACATGGATAAGAACCGGGAATGATGTGCAGCGGCTGTTCTGCTTCAGCAAGACTGATGCCCAATTTTGCGGCTACAGCACAAAAGGAAGGAACACCTGCAATCATTTGCGCTGTAAAGCCTTGATTTACAACGCGTTGATGAATGTACCAATAGGTAGAATAAACAGAAGGATCGCCTAATGTTAAAAAGGCAATGTCTTTTCCTTCTTTTAAAATCTCAATGATTTGCACTGCAATTGCGTCACGATTTTTATCCACGGTGTTTTTATCTTTTGTCATGGGAAAGTGCAGGGACAGCACTTCTTTTTCGTGGATATGCGGTATGGTCTGCTCGGCAATGCTAAGGGCCACGCGGCGGGATTCTCCCGTTTTTGGTACTGCAATCACAGGGCTTTGCTCTATGATTCTGACTGCTTTCAATGTAATCAATTCAGGGTCTCCCGGACCAATGCCTACGCCGTATAAAGTTCCGTTCATACGTTTTACTCCTTTGTCTATGTACTATAGGCACATATTTCCTGTACTTGCGATGTTTCTCCCAAATAACCATGCTGATTGGAAAAGAGTATCGCGCCTATTTTCGCTTGCTCACCAACGCGGTGAGTCAAATGTATATCAATTTTTTCTAATATGGAAGCCATTACCTGCTGTGTTAAGTTGCGCTCTTTGAGCAAGTCTAATACCTGATCAGTGGTGATGCAATTCATCATCTTGTGTATCAACCGGCAATCGGCACAGTACATTGCTGTATGAGCCGCAAATAATTCCATACGGCAGTCTGCCATATTGGAATGGGTATTCATAATGCCTCCTGCCAGCTTAATGAGTTTTCCGATATGCCCGATGAATAAAATACGTTCAAATCCCAGTTCAACAGCTTTGTCCAAGGTTTGTCCAATATAATTGCTGCATTTGATACTGCGGCTGAAGTCAAATTTGACATTCTCTCGCATAAAATGTTCGCCGTAATTGCCTGGGGTAATCAGAAGTGTTTTTTCAGTGTTGCTGGCAGCAAGCATGTTCAGTTCAATAAAAATAGATTCCACTAAGGCTTGCTCGCTCATGGGTTCTACAATTCCGCTGGTTCCCAAAACAGAAATGCCGCCTTCAATACCCAGTTTGGGATTAAACGTTTTTTGTGCAAGTTCTACGCCTTCTGGAATGGATATGGTCACGCAAAAGCCACCGGCATAGTCATAGTCTTCTTTGATTTGCTCCAATTCCTGTTTTATCATTTGCCGTGGAACACGGTTGATTGCAGCCTCACCTATAGGCTGTTCCAGCCCTGCTTTTGTAACGGTTCCAACGCCGATACCGCCTTTTAGCGAAATGGTTGGTTCTATTTGTGGTTCAACGGTTGCGTATACAAGTACGCCGTTTGTAATATCCGGGTCGTCGCCGCTGTCTTTTTTTACCGCGCATGTTACACTGTTTGACGTAATTTGCACATCGTGCAGCTCCAAATGCAGCAAAATGCCTTTTGGCGTCATTAAATCTATCTCTGTAAGAGGAGACCGGCAAAGCAGCATGACAGCCGCGGCTTTTGCGGCTGCCGCCGCACAGGAACCTGTTGTATATCCGCAGCGCAGCTTTTGGCGGTTTTTATATACGTAATGTTCCATGCCATCACTCCTTTTTCGAAGTAAAAAATAAAATGTCATTTTCCTTACGCTGAAAATGACATGCAAAAGAAAACCTGAGTATACTCAAGTTTTGTCTTGCATTTCAGTGACGTAAAATACAAGCAACAGGTCGGTAATCCGGCTGTTACGGTAACGTACTTGCGCGGGATTTTCACCCAACTTCCCCGAGAGTTCCTGTTTACAGTATGAAATTGTATTTGGAAACGGTTTCCGCTTTGTCCAGATGAGAAGCAAACAATTGTCCTATCTCTGGGAAAGAGCCCAGACCGTCAAGCTGTACCGTAACTTGAAATCCTTCACTTTTCAAAATGGATTTCCAAGACTCCGGTTCCTCTCCTGCCATATCGTTTTGTGCGTGGTCGCCTGCGACAATCATAAACGGCATTAAATGTACACGGGTAATATTATGCTTTTTTAATCTGCCGATAATATAGTCAAGGTTTGGAAATCCTTCTGCCGTACCTACATAAACATGCTCGTGTCCCAATGCACGGAATGTGTTTTCCAGTTGACAATAGGAGGCGTTGGCGTAATGTGCGGTGCCATGTCCCATAAATACCAAAGCTGTTTCTTCATTTGGAGCAGGTGCGTATTTCATAACAATATCGCAGCATGTTTTATAATCATCTTCAAAGGTAAGCAGCGGACGTCCAATTCGGATTTTATGAAATTTGTCTGTAAATGACGATAAGGCTTGATACATTTTTTCAAATTCAAACCCATTGATGATATGAAGCGGTTGGCAGAGAACCTCTTTATATCCCTTTTGATACAGTTGTTCCATCAATTCTTCGGGAGTAAGTACGTATTGTCCCTGCTCCCGTTTTAATTTTGCAATTACCATTTTGGAAGTAAATGCACGGAAACAATCATATTCTTTCGCATGACAGGACAGCGTAGATTCTATTTGCATAATTGCGTCCTGTGCCAGCGTATATGTAGTGCCAAAACTAATGACAGCCAAAGCTTTTTGATTCATAATAGGTTCCTTTTGATAGTTCAGTTTGATTCACATGTATGTGTATTCTTTATTATACATGACCATAGGGAAAGTATCAAATATATTTTTCTGCTTTTTTGTGCGGATTTTTATTGGTTCTATTTGATTTTTAACCTGTAACGCAGTATAATAAAAATAATTCTCAATTTGTAATAAACAATGATTTTGATATAGAAACAGGCATGTTGGCAGGAGGAACCGTTTTGCAGTTAAGTGTAGATTTAAAAGAAAAAAACTATGATATTATCATAGAACACGGTGTATTAAACCGTATTGGAGATTTTGCCGATTTAAATCGAAAAGTGCTGATTATCAGTGATACCGGCGTACCTATGGAGTACGTAAATACAGTCATGCAACAGTGTCCGCAGGGATATTATCATATTGTTCAGCAGGGAGAGGGTGCAAAATCGTTTCCTGTTTATGAGGAGCTTTGCCGAAAATTGCTGGAACTGAATTTTACCAGAACAGACTGCATTATCGCCTTAGGCGGCGGCGTTATCGGAGATTTGGCCGGTTTTGCAGCGTCCACCTATATGCGCGGTATCGAATTTATTGGTATTCCCACCACCACTTTGTCTCAAATCGACAGCAGTATTGGCGGAAAAGTGGCCATTAATTTGGAGCATGTGAAAAATATCATCGGTTGTTTTTATCATCCGTCCGTTGTATTAATCGACCCTGAAACACTAAAAACATTGCCAAAACGCCATTTTGTAAACGGTTTGGTGGAAGCGGTGAAAGCAGGACTGATTTATGACGCTTCCATTTTGGATTTATTTGAACATGGCAATCCTGAAGCTCAGGTGGATGAAATTATTTATCGTTCTCTGCTGGTGAAAAAAGCGGTAGTGGAACAGGATGAAAAAGAACAGAATTTACGCAAAATACTGAATTTCGGTCATACGCTGGGGCACGGAATTGAAAGTGTATACGGGCTTTCGGAATTATTTCATGGCGAATGCGTTGCAATCGGTATGATTCCTATGCTGGAAGATCAGGCTTTGAAAGCACGTGTATTGCGTATTTATAATAAATTAGGTTTAAAAAGCGATGTGGATTATGACGCTGATGAAGTATTTAACGTTATGAAAAAAGATAAAAAAGCACAGGGGGATTCTATTACCGTGGTAAAAGTAAAAGAAGCGGGAAAAGCAACCTTGGAAAAAATTTCAATGGAGCAATTGTATCAATTTTTAAAAGAAATCAAACCATAATCATAAATCATAAAGGAACGGGGCAGCACATGAAAAGTACATTTGGAGAACACATTCAAATCAGCTTGTTCGGCGAATCTCACGGGGCAGCCATTGGTGTGAATATCAATGGTTTGGCACCGGGCATAAAGCTGGATTTGGATTTTATACGCGCACAACTGAATAAACGAAAACCAAAAGGAAAAATTTCCACACAGCGCAAAGAAGCAGACGAATTTGAAATTGTCAGCGGCTTTTTTAACGGCTATACAACAGGAACTCCATTGTGTATTTTCATTCGTAATCAAAGTCAGCACAGCAAAGATTACGAAGCCACCAAATACCTCATGCGTCCTTCCCATGCAGACTATACAGCGTTTGAAAAATACGGTGGTTTTCAGGATTACCGCGGCGGCGGTCACTTTTCAGGAAGAATTACAGCGCCTCTTGTTGCTGCAGGCGCCATTTGTCTTCAAATTTTAAAACAAAAGGGTATTACAATCACTACGCACATTGCTTCTTGTAAAGGGGTTAAAGACGAACCGTTTGGTACTACTGAGGAAGCTTTGCTCAAACAAGCGGAAAAACTCAATGACAGCTATTTTCCAACCATCAGCAGTCAAGCGGAACAAGAAATGGTACAGGTCATTGAACAAGCACACAGCAACGGCGATTCCGTAGGCGGTATTTTGGAAACGGCAATTGTCAATATGCCTGCGGGAATTGGGGAACCGTTTTTTGGTTCGATTGAAAGCGTGCTGGCACATCTGCTGTTCAGTGTACCTGCCGTAAAAGGTGTGGAGTTCGGTTTGGGGTTTGGCTTTGCTAACTTGTTTGGAAGTCAGGCAAATGACCCGTTTGTGATGAAAGACAAGGTCTGTACCACAACCAATCATAACGGCGGTATTAACGGCGGCATCAGCAATGGTATGCCCATTATGATAAAAACAGCAGTGAAGCCTACTCCGTCTATCTATCAGCCTCAGCAGACGGTCGATATTCAAAAAGGGGAAAATGCGCAGCTGCAAATCCATGGCCGTCATGACCCTGCTATCATTCACCGTGCAAGAGTTGTGGTAGACAGTATGGTTGCCATTGGCTTGGTGGATTTGTTTGCCGACCGTTACGGCTATATGTGGATGGCTTCCAATGAAGATAACAAGGAAAGGAATGACGCGTCATGATAGAATATGGCTTAATCGGAGAAAAATTAGGACATAGCTTTTCAAAAATCATTCATGAGAAGCTGGCGGACTATACCTATGAACTTTGTCCTCTGACCAAAGATGAACTGGATGCTTTTATGACAGCAAAACAGTTTAAAGCCATTAATGTAACCATTCCGTATAAACAAGACGTCATTCCATATTGTGATGTGCTGGACGATTCAGCAAAAAGAATCGGGGTTGTCAATACCATTGTAAACAGAGACGGAAAACTGTTTGGCTATAACACGGATTTTGCCGGGTTTTTATATAACCTGAACGCACACGGTATTACATTAAAAGATAAAAAAGTGATGATATGCGGCAGCGGCGGTACTTGTAAAACGGTAATGGCTGTGGCGGAATATATGGGCGCAAAAGAAATTTTGGTGGTAAGCCGTTCCAAAAAAGAAAATACCGTTACCTATGAAGAATGCATCCATCACAAAGATGTAGATGTGATTGTGAATGCTTCTCCTAAGGGAATGTATCCCAATCATGGGGAAAGTCCGTTGGATTTATCAAATTTTCCAAACTGCAAAGCGGTTGTGGATGTAATATATAATCCACTGAAAACCAGATTGCTGCAACAGGCGGAGCAGCTTGGCATGAAGGCAGTCAATGGTCTGGAAATGTTGGCAGCGCAGGCAAAATTTGCAGTGGAACATTTTTTGTCAACAGAAATTGAAGATGATAAAATAGACCAAATTACGCTGGAGCTGTTAAATCAGCTGACCAATATTGTGTTCATTGGAATGCCCAGCAGCGGAAAAACGTTAACAGGAAAAGCGCTTTGCAAGTATATTGATAAAACATTTGTAGATACAGACGCTGTCATTGTAGAGCGTTCGGGCATGAGCATCAAAGAGATGTTTGCTCAGCAAGGAGAAGCGCATTTTCGCAAGTGGGAGCATGACGTCATAGAAGAACTCTCCCAACAAAACGGACTGATTATTGCAACCGGCGGCGGTGCCATTAAAAATGAAGAAAACATTCAAAATTTAAAGCAAAACGGCGTTGTTATGTTTATTGACAGGGACTTGGAACATCTGCTTGTCACAGATGACCGTCCGTTGTCCAAAGATGCAAATGCGGTTGCTAAACTGTATGAAGAACGTTATCCTCTTTATACAAAATACGGAGATTTGAGAGTTCCCAATAATTATCCTATGGAGATTTCTCAGCAGGAACTGGACGAACTAATGAATACGATTTTGGAGGGCTACCATGAAATTCTTTGTAATCAATGGGCCTAATTTGAATATGCTCGGCATTCGTGAGCCGGCTATTTACGGCAGAACCACATATACAGACTTGGTACGTTTGGTGGAACAAGCGGCAAAAGAGCTGCAGGTCGAAGTGGAAATACTGCAAAGCAATCACGAAGGAACCCTTGTAGATGAAATTCAGCGTGCATATTATGAAGCGGATGGGATTGTAATTAATCCCGCAGCGTATACGCATACAAGCGTTGCTGTTTTAGACGCGCTGAAGGCAGTGGCTTTGCCTGCAGTGGAAGTGCATATTTCTAATGTAAAAGAGAGAGAAGATTTCAGACAAATTTCTTATGCAGGTCAAGCTTGCTTTCATACCGTTATGGGAGAAGGTGTTGAAGGATACCGCACTGCCATGCGGGTATTAAAAGAAAAATTGACTTAGCAGTCATAACGATATATTCGGCTTTGAAAGGATAGATAGTATATGATTATTACCATGAAAAAAGATGCTCCTGAGCAGGAAATTAAAAACCTGATGGAGTCTATTGAAGCAAAAGGCATTAAAGTTACCATGATTCAAGGTACCAATTACAACGTATTTGGTCTTGTTGGCGATACAACTGTGATTGACGAAAGAATGATAACGGCAAATCCATATGTAGATAACGTAAAGAGAATTGCCGCACCGTATAAAAAAGCAAATCGCTTGTTCCATCCATTGGATTCCGTGATTGATGTAGATGGTATAAAAGTAGGCGGAAAAGAAAAAATAGTTGTCATTGGCGGTCCCTGCTCAATTGAGGGCGAGGAATCTACCATGCGTATTGCAAAAGCTGTAAAAGAGGCAGGCGGCTGTATGCTGCGCGGCGGCGCGTATAAACCCAGAACTTCTCCATATTCTTTCCAGGGTATGGGTCTGGAAGGTTTAAAATGCATGTATAAAGCAAAACAGGCGTACAACATGCCAATTGTAAGTGAATTGATGAGCGAGAAAAAATTAGATGAATTTGAGGAATACGTTGACTTGATTCAAGTGGGCGCACGCAATATGCAAAACTTTGATTTGCTCAAAGCTTTAGGCAAGAGCAAAAAGCCTGTGTTGTTAAAACGCGGTCTTGCCAATACCATGGAAGAATGGATTATGGCGGCCGAATATATTATGGCAGGCGGCAACGAAAATGTCATTATGTGTGAACGGGGCATTCGTACTTTTGAGACTTATACCAGAAACACATTGGATTTAAGCGTAATTCCGATTATCAAATCCAAAACGCACTTGCCGATTATCATTGACCCATCTCATGCAACGGGTGACAGAAAATTGGTAGAATCTATGTCATTGGCAGCCATTGCAGCAGGCGCGGACGGTTTGATTATCGAAGTGCATGAGAATCCTGAGTGTGCATGGTCCGACGGCGCACAATCAGTGACTCCTGATGCATTCAAGACCCTGATTGAAAAAGGCAGGAAAATTGCAAATGTAATTGGCAGGGATATGTAATCCTTTATTCTAAAAAGCTCATTTCACCAACCGAAATGAGCTTTTTGATTCAAACGGAGTGAAACATTCATGAAAGTAAAAGTATATCCTTCTGTTTGTACAGGAGAAATACAAATACCGCCTTCCAAAAGCATGGCGCATCGTGCGATAATGTGTGCCTCTTTGGCAAAAGGTAAAAGCGTTATTTCAAATATTGCGTATTCTGACGATATTCTGGCTACCATTGCAGGTATGCAAGCGTTGGGCGCATCTATTACTATGGAGAAAGATACCGTTGTGATAGAAGGCATACAATCTTTTCCTCAAAAACCATTGCAGGTAGACTGCAATGAATCAGGCTCAACCCTGCGTTTTTTTGTACCGTTGTTTACGTTGTCAGGCCAGCCTATTACTTTCCTGGGCAGAAATCGTTTGCTAAAACGTCCGCAGGGAGTATATAAAATGCTGTTTGAAGAGCAGGGACACCGTTTTGAGCAAACGGAACAGCAACTTATCGTACAGGGCGCGCTGAAAGCAGGTTCCTATGAAATTGACGGAAGTATCAGCTCCCAATTCATTACAGGTCTGCTGTTTGCTCTGCCGCTTTTGGAGCGGGACTCTGTGATTCATATCAAACCTCCGTTTGAATCCCGTTCTTACATTGAATTAACCTTGCAAATGCTCAAAACCTTTGGTGTAACGGCAGAATTTCAAGACAACCATACGCTATACATTCCGGGCAATCAGTCCTATCAAGCTTGCGATTACACCGTGGAAGGCGACTATTCTCAAATGGCATTCTATGCCGTTTTGGCAGCGATTCAAAGCGATTTATATTGCAAAGGTGTCTCTGCTTCCTCTAAACAGGGAGATAAAGCGATTTTATCCATACTGGAAGCTTGTAATTGTAAGATAGAGCCCAAACAAGAGGGATACCTTGTACATAAAAGTGAGCTGACAGCTGCGGAAATCGATTTGGCGGATTGTCCGGATTTGGGCCCTATTTTAAATGTGCTGGGCATGTACGCAAAGGGTACGACGCGTATTTATCATGCGGCGCGCTTGAGATACAAAGAATCTGACCGTATTGCCGCTATGGAAGAGGAACTCAAAAAATTCCATGCGGATATTACCACAACGGAAGATGAGATATTTATCATGGGAAAACCGGCCTATTGCTGTGAACAGGAGCTGTCAGGTCATACTGACCATAGAATTGTAATGAGTATGACGGTGGTTGCTTTATGCAGTGAAACTCCTGTTATAATCAATGGGGCGGAATGTATCAATAAATCGTATCCAAACTTTTTTGAGGATATACAGTCCATAGGCGGCAGAATTGAGGTGTTGGAGCCATGATAGCAAAAGACAGTGTTATTTTAATTGTAGGCTTAGGTCTTATTGGCGGAAGTTATGCAAAAGGTTTGAAAAAGCATGGATATACGGTATATGCCATCAGCAGAGGGCAGGAAACCATTGACTTTGCTTTGGAAAACGGCATCATTGATAAAGGGACCATACAGGAAGATCCTGAAATCATCAGTCAGGCAGACTACATTATTTTTGGACTATATCCCCATACCATGATTGACTGGATTGCCCGTAATCAGCAGTATTTCAAATCAGGCGCGGTTATCACAGATGTGTGCGGTGTAAAATGCAACGTGGTTGATGTGGTGCAAGATTTCCTGCGCAAAGATGTAGAATTTATTGGTTCCCATCCAATGGCTGGTAAGGAAGTAAGCGGTGTGCAGTACAGTGATGACGCTATTTTTTATTCTGCCAACTTTATCATAACTCCAACAGAACAAAATACAGAACAAGGTATCGCATTTGCAAAAGAATTGGCAGAGTTGCTGGGTTTTTATCATATTGCAATCATTACTCCGCAGGAGCACGATAAGATGATTGGGTTTGTGTCTCAATTAACCCATGCGGTAGCGGTCAGTTTGATGAATACAAGCGATAATACCCATTTAAAAGAATATACTGGAGATTCTTTCAGAGATTTAACCCGTATTGCAAAGATAAATGAGACATTGTGGAGTGAACTGTTCTTTTTAAATAAAAAGAATTTGGTTCAGGAAATTGACGATTTTGTTGCCGAGTTAGAAAATCTAAAGCAAAAAATAGCAGATGAAGATGAAGAAGGCATCAAAAAACTATTTATTCAGTCTACGGAACGAAGAAAACAATTTGATCAATAAGAAAAGACGAAAAGAACAAATGAAACCGTTCTTTTCGTCTTTTCTTTTTACATTTACTAAAAAATGGAATGTTTTACGATTCGTTTGCAAATACTATAGCGATATATGATAAAATAACAATACAAATCAACTGGAATAACAGGAGGAACATACTATGAAATTTTCTCAAATGGAGTATCAGCGTCCCAATGTAGATGAAATGATAGAGCAATATAAACAGATTACAGAGCAATTTCCAAATTGTAAAAATGCAAAAGAACAAATGAAGTGTATTTTGGAACACGAGTCCATTATGAAGGCGTATCAAACTATGAGTACGCTTGCGTACATTCATAACAGCATTAATACCGCAGATGAATTTTATGCACAGGAAAAAGCATTTTATAATGAAAAATCTCCTGTCATACAGGAGTATGAACAAGCTTTTCTGCAAGTAGTATATGATTCGAGATTCAGAAAAGAGTTGGAGAAAAAGCTCGGTGCCTTGTTTTTTGAAAATATCAAAGTTGCACTGCGCTCTTTTTCACCTGAAATTATTCCGCTTTTGCAAAAGGAGAATGCGCTGACCACAGAATATCAAAAGCTGTTGGCATCCGCAAAAATTGAATTTGACGGCAAAGAATTAAATCTTTCTACCATAACAACTTATCTTCAGGATTTGGACAGAAACGTAAGAAAAGAAGCTTGGAAAAAATGCGCCGCCTTTTTTGAGGAACATGCGCAAAAGTTGGATGAAATTTATGATCAGTTGGTCAAAAACAGAGATGAACAAGCGCGTAAACTGGGTTATGCCAATTATGTGCAGCTGGGATATGACCGTTTGGGACGAAATTGTTACAGAGCCTCCGATGTAAAAGTGTTCCGCGACCAGATTATAAGAGATTTGGTGCCTGTTACCGTAACCATCCGTAAGATGCAGGCGCAGCGAATTGGTGTGGATGAGATAAAATTACACGATACAGGAGTATCTTTTACAGACGGCAATCCAAAGCCGAAAGGGGAAACACAGGAGCTGGTGTCAGCGGCACAAAAAATGTATGATGAAATGAGCCCCAAAACATCAGAGTTTTTCACCTTTATGAGAGAAAACGAGCTGTTTGATTTGGAGAGTAAACAGAACAAAGCGGGCGGCGGTTACTGTACAGAACTGCCAGATTACAAATCACCGTTTATTTTCTCTAATTTTAACGGTACTTCTGGTGATGTGGATGTGCTGACACACGAAGCAGGCCATGCGTTTGCGGCATATCAGGCACGCAATATGGAAATTCGTGAAAATGCAAGCACCACAATGGAAACAGCGGAAGTGCATTCTATGACCATGGAACTGATGGCACGCCCGTGGGCAGAGTTGTTTTTCGGAAATGACGCTGAAAAATTCCGTGTATTTCAATTGGAATCTGCCCTGAACTTTATTCCATATGGTTGTTTGGTAGATGAGTTTCAACATGAAGTCTATGAAAATCCAAAATTAACGCCCCAGGAACGCAAAAAATTATGGCTGAAATTAGAGAAAAAATATCGTCCATGGCTGGACTTTGACAATCTGCCATTTTTCAAAGACGGAAGCGGATTCCAAAAACAGCATCATATTTATTGCTATCCGTTTTATTATATTGATTATTGTTTGGCACAAACTGTTGCTTTGGAATTCTGGAGCAAATCAAATAGGGACTGGAAAAAAGCGTTTGATGAATATTTAGAATTTGTAAGTGCTGCAGGCACAAAAAGTTTTGTGCAGTTAATCAAAGATTCTAATTTGGATTCTCCTTTTGAAGACGGCTGCGTAAACGAATTAAGCACAGAAGTGGTTCAGTGGATGGAACAACATCGCATTAAGTAGCGGATTTGGAATGAAAAATCTCTTTGATACAGGTCACATCCTCTTTTTTAAAGCATTGTGTTACACGTAATAAAATATAATATCCAATGGCTGATAATGTGAATTCCAATATCATGCAACACCAGACAGGAATTGGGTTCATAAACGGCAAATGTCTTAATAAAGAGAAGCAAAGAACCGAAATGCCTCCGCACAAAATCGGCTTTACAATCCAGTCTGCAAACTGGATTTCCACTTGAGATACTTTCAGCAGACGGTGGATACTAAGTGTGGCGTTAAAAATCGTGCTGAAAAACAAAATTCCCAAATAGCCGTTCACACCTGTAAACGGAATTAAAAAATATACCAGCAATACGCGTAAGCCGGAATCTACAAAATTGTACCGCATGGAAGCAATTTGCTGATCCAGTCCTTTTAAAATGCCGTCTACTACACTATCAAGGTACAATAAAGGAATCAACGGCGCCAAAAACCGAATCAGACGTCCCGCTTCTTCACTTTGATAAAAGGTGCGGCCAAAATCATCGGCAAATACAATAAAACAAGCGGTAATAAAGAATGAAAACAGCAGGGTCAATTGCATGGAACGGGCAGTGGTCCTGCTGATTGTTCTTTTATGACCCACTGCGTTTGCTTCCGCCATTTCCGGAACTAACAAAGAAGAAAACGCCATTAAAAATGCGGAAGGAAATAAAATCAGCGGCATTACCATACCGTGAATCATACCGTAATTGCTCAAAGAGGTTTCCGTGCTGGCGCCGTGTTTCTTAAATCCAATGGGAATGAGTATGTTTTCAATGGTTACAAGTCCGTTGCGCAGGGTAGAGCCAAACATGATGGGCAGTTCTATATGAAACATATCCTGCAATGCTTTGCGAAAGGTGTACTGAAACTGATTGCCGGGAGTATCCTTCGCTTTTATTTTGTCTTTTATGAAGAAAATAAATGTGTAAGTACAAGAAGCGATTTCACCTAAAGTAGACCCCAGCATAATCGCGGCGCAGGAATACTCTAATCCCTGTGGGGCAACAAATGTAAACAGACAAACTACCGCCATAATGGTAACAAATTGCTCCAGCAATTCTCCTGAAGCTGTTTTGGCAACGCTTCTCATTGCGTTAAAATATCCTTTTAAACAAGAACAAGTCGCCATAAGAGGTAATCCGGGAGCAAGTATTTTAAGAGAAAGCGCAACACGTTGGTCGCCCAGCCATTTTATTGCTATGTAGTCAGATGAAAAATATAGGGCTGCCATGGCGATCAGACTGAGCAAAAGCGCGAAAATGATACATTTGCGTACGGCTCGTTTTGTTTGAGACGGCGCTCCTTTTGCGATGGTATCTGTTACAATGCGCGTAACCGCTAAGCTGATTCCTGAGGTTGAAACCGTAATTGCCAATATGAAAACAGACATGACCAGTTGGTACAATCCCATGCCGGCAGTGCCTATTTTGGACGATAAATAGGTGCGGTACCCAATACTGCTGGCCCGCATGACCAGCGAGGATGCCGTTAGAATCATTGCGTTCAAAAAGAATACTCTTTTTTTCATATCACAACCCCATTTGAAACGTTTTTACTTTTTCAGTATATGTCCGTGATTGTAAGAACATGAAACAAGCAGGGAAGGGAATTAAAATTTGCACTTTGTTTATGATGTTTATATGCAAAGATGTAATATACTTAAATGTTGTATTACAAATGTGTTTATTGTATAATAAAGCATTATAATATCCAAAAATGTGGAGGATAGTATGGATTGGACAGAAATTGCCATTACCGTGCAGGCGGAAGATGTAGACCGTGCGGGAGATATTGCACAGATGGTTGTGCCATATGGCATCTATATTGAAGATTATTCTAATTTAGAGCAGGAAGCATGGGAAATTGCCCATATTGACCTAATTGATGAAGAGCTTTTAAATAAGGACCGCACCAAGGGGATTATACATGTATATATCAGTCCTGAGGAAAATCCTGCGGAAGCCATTTCTTTTTTGCAGGAGCGTTACACTGCTGAAGGAATTCCTTTTACCATTGACACGGCCGACTGTATTATGGAGGATTGGTTAAATAACTGGAAAAAGTATTTTAAACCGATTCCTGTGGGAAACGCTTTGCTCATTCGTCCTACATGGGAGGATGATTACGATGCGGGAAACAGAAAAGTCCTGCATTTGGAGCCGGGGCTGGCATTTGGTACAGGTACTCATGAAACAACCCGTTTGTGCATGGAATTATTGGAACAATATATCAAACCGGATATGGACGTTCTGGACGTAGGCTGCGGAAGCGGTATTCTATCCGTTGCTGCTTTGCTGTTGGGAGCGAAATCTGCGGTTGGAGTGGATATTGACGCACTTGCCGTAAAAACGGCGGCGGAAAATGCGGAAATTAACCACGTTGCTGATAAGTTTACCGCGATAACAGGTAATTTAACAGAACAGATTCATGGGAAATTTCATATTGTACTTGCCAATATTGTGGCAGATGTAATTATGGTTTTAACACAAGACATTGAACAATATTTGTATCCGGATTCCGTTTATATTATGAGCGGTATTATTGATACGCGTGAACAGGACGTATTGGATGCTGTCAACGAAAGATTTGAAATTATAGAGCGCAAAGAAGAAAAAGGCTGGGTAGCGTTGGCAGCCCGCCTGAAACAGTAGGAGGATTTGGACATGATACTATCAGGACGTGAAATAGAACGTGCAATCGGAACGGACATCATCATAGAGCCGTTTGAGAGAAGCAAGGTAAATCCAAACAGCTATAATTTAACGCTGCATAATGAACTGCTTGTGTATGAAAATGAAATTTTAGATATGAAAAAGCCAAATCCAACTAAAAAGCTTGTGATTCCTGAGGAAGGTTTATTGCTGGAACCAAATAAGCTTTATTTGGGCAGAACAAAAGAATTCACAACTACCAGTAAATATGTGCCTATGCTCGAGGGGCGTTCTTCCACAGGACGTTTGGGACTGTGTATACATGTAACTGCAGGATTTGGAGACATTGGTTTTGCAGGCTACTGGACATTGGAAATTTATTGTATCCATCCGCTGATTATTTATCCTGATATTGAAATATGTCAAATCTACTATCATACCATAAAAGGAGATTATGACCTATACAGCAGCGGGAAATATCAAAATAACACAGGTATTCAACCCAGTCTCATGTATAAAGATTTTGAAAAAAATAACGATTGAAATATGAAACGGATGAATATAGCAATTCTTTCGGAGTTTAAAAATAAATCAGTTTGAATCTTGCTTTTAAACGCAGCTGCAGAATGAGCGGCTGCGTTTTTCTATTTTCGGAAAAATTTTTAGTGTATTGTATCACTTTATTTCATTGCATCAAGCCGGATTTTATTTTCAGGTATTTATCATGTGGTTGGTGATCATATCAAACCAGAGATTCCGGAGTATGGAAGAATCAAAATATATGGATGGATCGTGGTTTAACGTAAAAAAGCAGCCAAATCAATGAAACCGGAATACCTATTTTCAATATGAGATAGATGTGTTAAACTACCCGTTGGCTGTGGTGATTAAATTAGATAAGTGTTATGGAATCAGCATGATTTATCTCGTAGGTCTGCCGGATGATCCGGTCCCATATGGGTGAAGGAAAACAAAATAAAGCGAGTATCTTTTCAGATACTCGCTTTATAAATATTCATTTTCATTGTTATTTTTTGAAACTGTGGAACAGCTTCCATGAAAAAAGAATTAAGCTTCATCACAGGGATCATATTCTACATAGTTACCCAAAAATGAAAAATTAGGAAGCTCTTGGGACAAAGCGCAAAGCAGATCCAGTGTATCACTGTGATTCACATTCCCGGTAAAATCTAAATAAAAATTATATTTGAAGTCTCCGTTGTTTCCTTCTTTTAAAGGCCGTGACTCTATTTTGGTCAGATTTAATCCTGTCATTGCAAAACGAGCCAAAACGTTGTATAAAGAACCTGTTGTATGAGGCAGAGAAAAACATAAACTGATTTTTTCTGCATTTTTTGGAATAATCATTTCTTTGCTCAATGCGGCAAAGCGGGTTCTGTTCTGATTGTTGTTTTGAATATCTTCCTGTAACACGTTCAGACCATACATATTGGCTGCAATAGGGGAACAAATTGCGGCTGCATCTGTAACTCCGTTTTCTTTGTCCATTTTCGCCAGCATTTTAGCGGCAACGGCTGTATTGCTGTGCTGGATGGATTTCCAGTTATGTGAAGAAATCATATCTGAACATTGTGCCAAAGCCTGCGGATGAGAATATACGGTACGAATATTTTCAAGAGCTACTCCCTGGGGCGCCGCTAAGCAATGATGTACATGCAGAGTGGTGGAACCTACAATGCTGAAACGATAATTCAAGATGAGGTCATAAACCTCAGCCACAGAGCCTGCAGAAGAATTCTCGACAGGAAGCAGTCCAAAATCGACTACCCCGTTTTTTAATGCTTCAAATACATCTTTAAAACTTTCATATGGATAAACACTGCAGTCAGGAAATAAAAATGTTGCTGCTGCATGGGAAAAAGAACCTGGGACACCTTGAAATGCAATCTTTTTTCCGGAAGAAACGTCTTTCAAAGAAGTTTCTTTTTGCAATGCGGCTTGAATTTCACTGCGGATTTCTGTCCCGCTGTTTAACAATTTGTGCTGGCGGGAACGGTTTAACGCCATCAATGTAGTGTACAGCATTTTTGCTTCCGGCGCAAAATCGCCTGCATCTGCGGCGACACGGGCTAAAATTTCGTTTTCGCGCTGCGCGTTGAAAATAGGTAAACTTAATTCACGTTTTGCCTGTGCAACATCTTGTGCACATTTCATACGTTCTATGAATAACGGAAGCAGCTGCTCGTCAATTGCGTCTATTCGCTTTCTGATTTCATCTAAACTCATGAAAACACACTCTTTTCTTCGTAAAAATAAAATATATAAAAGAATTTGTTTTTGTAAAAGAAATTGTCTTTTTTTAAATAAATTCTATTTTCGTATTGACAAACTGAGTATT
Source organism: uncultured Clostridia bacterium (assembly GCA_944384835.1). Taxonomy (GTDB): domain Bacteria; phylum Bacillota; class Clostridia; order Oscillospirales; family Acutalibacteraceae; genus UMGS1071. The sequence goes on from CALWUU010000015.1 coordinate 20,886, forward strand.
TGCTAATAATATGTGCATATGGGAGAACGACCGGAATGGATACGGACGTTCTTGACTTGGAAATTGTAACATATTTTATGTTGCTTTGTCCATATTGCGAGATTGCTTGATACGAAAACAAATTTCTAGGAGGAGAATGTATAATGGTATTTGAGAAAGTAAAAGCCATTCTAAGCGAACAATTTGATGTTGAAGAGGATACAATTACAATGGAATCCAACATTGCTGAGGACCTTGGCGCTGACTCTTTAGACGTAGTTGATTTGCTGATGTCTATTGAAGATGAGTTTGAGATTGAAATTCCAGATTCAGAAATTGAAAATGTAAAAACAGTTGGAGATCTTGTAAAATACATTGAGGCTAACAAAGCCTAATTTGCGGCTGATTTTGGCGTATTTTTCAGAAACAGGCACACCATATTCTATATGGTGTGCCTGTTTCGTTATGTAGTTTGCATTATTTGATACAAAAAATCGGTCTCAAAGTTTTTTATTGAAATATCGCATAAATACCGATATAATATATATTAAGTATGCAAAATCACTGATTGCAATATCAAAGTGAGTTTAGGAGATTAAGGATTATGTCAGAACAAAAAGGAAATAAAAAAATGGTGGATGCCATTACCCCTATGGAAGAAGACTTTGCTAAGTGGTATACGGACATTGTAAAAAAAGCGGAGCTTATGGATTATACAAATGTACGCGGCTGCATGGTTATTCAACCGTATGGATTTGCTATTTGGGAAAACATTCAGCGTATTCTGGATACGGAGTTTAAAGAACTGGGGCACGAAAATATTTCTTTGCCTTTATTTATTCCGGAAAGCTTGCTGCAAAAGGAGAAAGACCACGTAGAGGGGTTTGCTCCCGAAGTTGCTTGGGTTACTCAATGCGGCGACGAAGTATTGCAAGAGAGAATGTGTGTTCGTCCAACTTCTGAAACGTTATTCTGCGACTATTATGCGAAAGTGATTCACTCTTACAGAGATTTGCCAATGCTTTATAACCAATGGTGTTCTGTGGTGCGTTGGGAAAAAACAACCCGCCCGTTCCTGCGTTCCGTTGAATTCCATTGGCAGGAAGGTCATACCATGCATGAAACTGCACAGGATGCCATGGCAGAAACAGAGCAAATGCTGAACGTATATGCTGGTTTCTGTGAAAATCAACTGGCAATCCCGGTGATTAAGGGGCGTAAAACAGATAAAGAGAAGTTTTCAGGTGCAGAAGCAACTTATACCATTGAAGCTATGATGCATGACGGAAAAGCGCTGCAATCAGGTACCAGTCACTATTTTGGAGACGGTTTTGCCAAAGCGTTTGATATTACCTTCCAGGACAGAGAAAATAAGCCAAGCCACCCATTTCAAACTTCTTGGGGTATGTCCACAAGAATTATCGGCGGTATTATTATGACACATGGTGATAATAATGGTCTTGTTTTGCCGCCGGCAATTGCCCCGATTCAAGTTATCATCGTGCCAATTGCACAGCATAAAGAAGGCGTATTGGATAAAGCGTATGCGCTGAGAGATTGTTTGAAGAAAACATTCCGTGTGAAAATAGATGATTCTTCTGAACAAAGTCCCGGCTGGAAATTTGCCCAATATGAGATGAAGGGTGTTCCTTTGCGCTTGGAAATTGGACCGAAAGACATTGAACAGAATCAATGTGTACTGGTCAGACGACATGACCGCGAAAAAATCTTTGTAAGTTTGGATCATTTAGAAGAAGCAATTGCAGAGCAATTGGAAGCAGTGCGCAAAGGCATTTACGAAAAAGCGCTAAAACGCCGCCAAGAGATGACCTATACTGCTTCCGCCTTTGATGAAATGAAAGATATTGCTGAAAACAAACCCGGCTTTATTAAAGCAATGTGGTGCGGAGATTTAGCATGCGAAGAAAGAATTAAGGAAGAAGCGGGTTTATCCTCCCGCTGCATTCCGTTCGAGCAGGAACAAATTGCAGATACATGTGTATGCTGCGGTAAACCTGCAAAATCCATGGTGTATTGGGGTAAATCTTATTAATCAGCAAATTAATCCATTATGACACAGATACAATAAAATAAGCACTCCATCTATACACTTCGACAGAATGGAGGAATTTACTTGGTACAAATTATGATTGCATGTGCAATGATTATTATTCTTTGCATTGTTTCAAGTAATGTGCTATATAAGCTGGGTGTTCCAACTTTGCTTATTTTCTTAGCACTCGGTATGCTATGTGGTTCTGATGCCATTGGCGGATTCTATTTTGATAGTTATGAAATTGCGCAAAATGTTTGTTCCGTAGGACTGGTATTTATTATGTTTTTTGGCGGGTTTGGTACCAGTTGGAAAACGGCAAAACCTGTGATTGTCCCTTCGGTTTTAATGTCCACTTTAGGTACGTTGATTACCGCGGGACTGGTAGGTGTATTTTGCACCCTTGTATTTGGCATTGGCTGGATAGAAGGTATGTTGATCGGTTCGGTAGTAGCTTCTACGGATGCCGCGTCTGTATTTGCGATTCTGCGTTCCCGTAAACTGAACTTAAAAGGCGGATTGGCGCCTATTTTGGAAATTGAAAGCGGCAGCAACGACCCTGTTGCATATATGATGACCATGATATTTTTATCCCTTCTGTCAGGAAGCGGGGAAGTTTCCATTCCAATTATGCTGGCAAAACAGTTGATTTTTGGTATTGGAATCGGTGTGTTACTGGGCAAGGTAACAGCATTTATTCTGCGTAAAGTTGACTTTAAAATTGAAGGTTTATATCCGATTTTTGTAGTAGCTGTTGGTTTGCTTTCCTATGGACTGACAGAATGGTTAGGCGGTAACGGTTATTTGAGTGTATACTTAACCGGCATTATTGTTGGTAACAGTAAAATTAAGCATAAGAGAAGCTTAATGCATTTTCTTGATGGTGTTTCCTGGTTAATGCAAATTATGATTTTTTTCTGCTTAGGCCTGCTTTCTTTCCCGTCCAGATTTGGTACGGTCATATTGCCGGCGCTGGCAATCTCAGCATTTTTAATTTTTATTGCAAGACCAATTGCAACTTTCGGAATTTTAAGTTGGTTTAAATTTCCTGTCAAACAGCAGATATTCATTTCGTGGGTTGGGCTGCGCGGTGCTGCGGCCATTGTATTTGCTATTTTTGCCATGTCGGGTGACGCGGTTTTACAATATGATATTTTCCACATCATATTTATTGTCGCGCTGATTTCTGTTTCATTACAGGGTACGCTGTTGCCGACCTTAGCAAAAAAACTGGACTTGGTAGACGACAGCACGCCTGTTCTAAAAACGTTTACAGACTATGAAGAAGAACATAATACACAGTTGTTAGAGTATGAGGTTACGCAGGACAGCCGTATTTTGAATCAAACGTTATTGGAAGCGGATATACCGGAAGGTGTTCTGGTAGTTATGATAAAGCGAAACAATGAAATTATTGTTCCCAATGGTTCTACTATGATCATGCTGGGAGATATTTTGGTTCTCAGCGGTATTGATGCGGAAAAACTGAACTTATAGAAACGATATTTGTTAACAAAGCAGTTTTGAGGCGTATCTGCTTTTATAAAAACGCCATCCCAAATTATAAATTCTCATTTGAATTTGTTTGTTACTATGTACTGAAAAAAGTTTCATATTTTTTTGCAAAAAAGCGAAAAAACGCTTGATTTTCAATGTGTGGTATGGTATTATTATCTGGCAAGACTGCACTAGATATGCGTTGAAGCGGGAGGTTGCGGCATTTTATGCTGGTTTTTCCGTGGAGTATGTCCGATTTTAAACCGGGCGAAAGAATATTTGATGTTATGGTGAAGGATGAAAGCGCTCTTTGCGTAAATTGCGTCCTGACGGTCATTGCGGCCGACTGTATTTGCCATACTCAGACGCTTTTGTGGATCTAACCCGGATTAATTGAAAAGTTAATCCGGTTTTTAAATGTACGGTGACGAAACACCCGGTACAGTGTTAGAAAAACAAACAGCGCCGCCCGCCAACTACAATAAGGAGGCGATGACAATGGCAGTCAAAGAAAAAATCAGGATAAGAATTAAGGGTTACGATCATCAACTAGTTGATCAATCAGCTGAGAAGATTGTACAAACTGCAAAGCGTACAGGCGCCAGAGTTTCCGGTCCTGTTCCGCTACCAACAGAAAAGCAAGTGATTACGATCTTGCGTGCTGTGCACAAGTACAAAGACAGCCGTGAACAATTTGAGATGAGAACTCACAAAAGACTTATCGACATTCTAAAACCATCTAACAAAACCGTTGAGGCTTTGATGGGATTAGAACTCCCTGCTGGTGTTGATATCGAGATTAAACTTTAATCTTTGATACCAACCAACAAGCAGCCGGGGTCATGTTGGCCTAAGGTCAACCAATAACCTGCATAGGAGGAAACAAACATGCAAAAATGTATTATCGGCAAGAAGATTGGTATGACACAAATCTTCGATGAAACAGGAAAAGTTATTCCTGTAACAGTTGTTGAAGCTGGTCCTTGCGTGGTATCACAAAAGAAAACAGTGGAAAACGATGGTTATGCTTCCATTCAAATCGGCTTTGGTGATTTGAAAGCTCACAAAGTAAATAAACCAATGAAAGGTCACTTTGCAAAAGCAGATGTTGCTCCAAAGAGATACTTAAGAGAGTTTAGAGTGGAAGATACTGATGCTTATAACGTTGGCGATTTAATCAAAGCAGATGTATTTGCTGCCGGCGATAAAATTGACGTTACAGGCACAAGCAAAGGTAAAGGCTGGGCCGGCGTTGTTAAACGCTGGAACTTCGGCAGACTAAAAGAAACACACGGCAGCGGTCCTGTTGCCCGTAAAGGTGGTTCTATTGGTGCTTGCTCTGACCCTTCCAGAGTATTTAAGGGCAAAAAAATGGCAGGTCACCTAGGTGCTGAAAAAGTAACCGTACAAAATTTAGCAGTTGTCAAAGTAGATGCAGAGAACAACCTCATCGCTGTAAAGGGTGCTATTCCAGGTCCAAACGGCGGCGTTGTTATCATCCGTGACAGTGTTAAGGCGTAAGGGAAGGAGGAATTGACATGCCTAAAGTAACAGTACTTGATATGGCCGGTAAAGAAGTTTCTAAAATTGATTTATCCGATGCTGTATTTGGAATTGAGCCAAACAAAGCTGTTATGCACGATATGGTGAAAAACTATCTTGCAAATCAGCGTCAAGGCACACAATCGGCCCTAACCCGCGCCGAGGTTTCTGGCGGCGGTAAAAAACCATGGAGACAAAAAGGTACAGGTCATGCCAGACAAGGTTCTACAAGAGCTCCTCAATGGACACATGGCGGTATTGTATTTGCTCCAAAGCCACGCAGCTACAGATACACTTTAAATAAAAAAGTAAGACGTCTTGCAATGAAATCTGCACTTTCCAGCAAAGTGTTGGACAACGAAATGATTGTACTTGATAAAATTGCAATGGACGAATACAAAACAAAAACAATTGCAGCTATGCTAAAGGCAGTTGGCTCTGAGAAAAAAGCACTTATCGTTCTTCCAGAGAAGAACGAAAAAGTAATTGCTTCCGCAGCCAATATTCCTGGCGTGAAAACTGCATTGGTTAACACCTTAAACGTATATGACATTTTGAATGCAGATAAATTTATTGTAGTTCAAGATGCAATTGCTCAAATTGAGGAGGTGTATGCATAATGGCAGCACAAGACATTATCATTCGTCCGGTTATTACTGAAAGAAGTATGGCTGGCATGGGCATGAAGAAGTACACCTTCGAAGTAGCCAAAAATGCAAACAAAATTGAGATTGCTAAAGCAGTTGAAGAACTTTTTGACGTTAAGGTTTCCAAAGTGAACACCATGCACGTTAGAGGTCATTTACGCCGTCAAGGTAGAACCGAAGGCTATACTCCATCATGGAAAAAAGCTATCGTTTCTTTAACAGAAGACAGCAAGACAATTGAATTCTTTGACAGTATGATGTAATCCGCTTCTTTATTATAGAGGCAAAGTATGGGGAGAAACCCCGCAAAGCCATCATGAAGGAGAGTGAAACCGAATGGCAATTATTAACTATAAACCGACCACACCATCAAGACGTAACATGTCTTGCACGGATTATTCTGGTCTTTCAAAAGTTGCACCGGAAAAGAGCCTTCTAGCTCCTTTGAATAAAAAATCCGGTCGTAATAGCTACGGTAGAATCACAGTACGTCACAGAGGCGGCGGAAACAGAAGAAAATACCGTATCATTGATTTTAAACGTACAAAACACGGCATTCCAGCTACTGTACAAACATTAGAGTACGATCCAAACCGTTCTGCTTTCATTGCACTTGTGCAATATGAAGACGGCGAGAAAAGATATATCTTGGCTCCAAACGGTTTAAAAGTTGGCGATGTTGTTGTATCCGGTCCTGACGCAGATATTAAACCTGGTAACGCATTACCACTAACAAATATCCCAACCGGTACATTTATTCATAACGTTGAGCTATATCCTGGCAAAGGCGGTCAATTGGCACGTTCTGCCGGTAACATGGCTCAATTAATGGCAAAAGAAAACGGCATGGCTCTGTTGAGACTTCCTTCCGGCGAGCTTAGAAATGTATCTGCATTGTGCATGGCTACCGTTGGTCAAGTAAGCAACACAGACCATGAGAACGTAAAAATTGGTAAAGCTGGACGTAAACGTCACCTTGGTATCAGACCAACTGTTCGCGGTTCCGTTATGAACCCATGCGATCACCCACACGGCGGTGGTGAAGGTAAATCTCCAATTGGTCGTCCAGGTCCTGTCACACCATGGGGCAAACCTGCTCTTGGTTACAAGACACGTGCTAAGAAACACCGTTCCGATAAATTTATCGTGAAACGCAGAAACGGCAAATAAGGCATACAGAAAGGAGCTTATTGAACAATGGGCAGAAGCGTAAAAAAAGGTCCTTACGTACAGCCTGTGCTGTTGAAAAGGATTCAACAAATGAATGAAGCCGGCGAAAAGAACATTGTGAAAACATGGAGCAGAGCTTCCATTATTTTCCCAGATTTCGTTGGTCATACAATTGCAGTACACGATGGCCGTAAACATGTTCCAGTGTATGTAACCGAAGATATGGTAGGTCACAAACTAGGTGAGTTTGCACCAACCAGAACTTATAAAGGTCACGCTGGTTCTAAAACAGGCGGTAAATAATTTAGGCCGAAAGGAGTGTTTTAAATGGAAGCAAGGGCTTATCTGAAATATGCCCGCATTTCACCACGTAAAGTACAAATCGTGCTTGACTTAATCAGAAACAAGCCGGTTGATATGGCTATGGCTATCCTTAAGCATACACCTAAGGCCGCATGCGAGGACTTGCAAAAATTATTGAAGTCTGCAATGGCTAATGCTGAGAATAACCATGATATGGACGTATCCAGACTTTACGTAGCGGAATGCTTCGTATGTCCGGGCCCGATCCTCAAGCGTATTCGTCCAAGAGCTCAGGGTCGCGCATATAGAGTATTAAAAAGAACTTCGCACGTAACCCTCGTGCTAAAAGAAAAAGAATAAGCAATAGAGGAGGTAAACTATGGGCCAGAAAGTTAACCCACATGGCATTCGTGTGGGCGTTATCAAAGATTGGGATTCCCGTTGGTTTGCGAAGGACAATGTTTTTGGCGATACATTAGTAGAAGATTACAACCTACGTAAAGTATTGAAAAAACAACTTGCAGCAGCTGGTGTTCCTAAAATTGAAATTGAGCGCGACGCTTCTAAAGTTCGTGTTCACATTCACTGCGCAAAGCCAGGTATGGTAATTGGTAAAGGCGGCGCAGAAATTGAAAAATTGCGTTTGCAATGCGAAAAAATGTTGAAAAAACCTGTTGTGATTAATATCGTTGAAGTAAAAACTCCAGATACAAATGCACAATTGGTTGCTGAAAATATTGCGCAACAATTAGAGAAAAGAATTTCATTCCGCCGTGCTATGAAACAATGTATCGGCCGTGCAATGAAAATGGGTGTAAAAGGTATCAAAACTCAAGTTTCCGGTCGTTTAGGCGGCGCTGAAATCGCTAGAGCAGAACGTTACCATGACGGCACCATTCCGCTACAGACATTAAGAGCTGATATTGACTACGGTTTTGCAGAAGCTATGACCACATATGGTATTATCGGCGTTAAAGTCTGGATTTACAGAGGCGAGGTACTACAAGATACTAAGGCTCGTAAGGAAGGAGGCAGTAAATAATGCTGTTGCCTAAACGCGTTAAATATCGTAGAGTTCACCGTGGTCGTTTGACAGGTAAAGCTTACCGCGGAAACAAAGTAACCAACGGTGATTTTGGTATTCAAGCTACCGAACCAGCTTGGATTACTTCCAACCAAATCGAGGCAGCTCGTATCGCTATGACACGTTACTGCAAAAGATTCGGTAAAGTTTGGATTAAAATTTTCCCAGATAAACCAATTACAGAGAAACCTGCTGAAACTCGAATGGGTTCCGGTAAAGGTTCTCCGGAGTACTGGGTTGCAGTGGTAAAACCAGGCAGAGTTATGTTTGAAATTGCTGGTGTTCCTGAAGAAACAGCAAGAGAAGCATTGCGTTTGGCTGCCAACAAATTACCAATCAAGTGTAAATTTGTAAAAAGGGAAGAAACGGGGGGTGAGCAGTAATGAAGGCCTCAGAGATGAAAAATTTATCTACAGCAGAGTTAGAAACTAAGCTTAAAGACCTTAAGGCCGAACTTTTCAACCTGCGTTTCCAGCTTGCCATTAACCAGCTCGATAACCCGATGCGTGTTTCCGCTGTGAAGAAAGATATTGCTCGTGTAAAAACTGTTTTACGTGAGAATGAAATCAACAACAGCAAGAATGCGTAACGGAAGGAGGTTTAGCTGTGAGCGATAGAAACATGAGAAAAACCTTGGTTGGCAAGGTGAAAAGCAACAAAATGGAAAAAACCATTGTTGTAGCAATCGAAGACAGCGTAAAGCATCCGCTTTACAATAAAATTATTAAACGTACCATCAACGTAAAAGCACACGATGAGAAAAATGAGTGCAACATTGGTGACGTAGTACGTGTTATGGAGACTCGTCCTCTTTCTAAAGATAAGAGATGGAGACTCGTTGAGATTATTGAGAAAGCTAAATAATTTTGGCTTGTAAAGAAGGAGGAACGCACTGTGATACAACAGCAAAGTTACCTTAAAGTTGCCGACAACACCGGCGCGAAAGAGATTATGTGCATCCGCGTTCTAGGTGGTACCGGCAGAAGGTATGCCAATATTGGCGACGTTGTGGTTGCTTCCGTTAAAAAAGCAGCACCCGGCGGCGTTGTTAAAAAAGGCGACGTTGTAAAAGCAGTTATTGTAAGAACTGCTTTTGGTGTTCGCCGTGAGGACGGCACATACATTCGTTTTGACGAAAATGCAGCCGTTATCATCAGAGACGATAAAAATCCAAGGGGAACACGTATCTTTGGTCCAGTAGCCAGAGAATTGCGTGATAAAGACTATTTGAAAATTCTAAGTCTTGCCCCTGAAGTACTATAATGGGAGGTGCTCACTAATGAATAAAATTCATGTTAAAACTGGTGACACCGTCATCATTTTAAACGGCAAGGACCGCGGAAAAGAAGGCAAAGTCCTAGCAGTTAGCCCAAAAGAGGGCAAAGTTATTGTAGAAGGCCGTAACATGGTTACAAAACATGTTAAACCTCGCAGAATGGGTGAGCAAGGCGGCATTGCAAAAGCTGAAGGCGCTATGTATGCATGCAAAGTTCAGTTGGTTTGCTCTGCTTGCGGAAAACCTACACGTGTTGCACATAAAATTTCTGAAGACGGTAAAAAAGCACGCATTTGCAAAAAATGCGGTGCAACGCTGTAAGGAGGATAACACATGGCTAGACTTAAGGATTACTACAAGCAAGACATTGCTCCTGCATTGATGAAAAAATTCTCTTACAAAAGCGTAATGCAAATTCCTAAATTGGAGAAAGTGGTTATCAATGTTGGCGCAGGTGAAGCAAAAGATAACGCAAAAACAATTGAAGCTATCATGGCTGACATTGCAGCAATTACAGGTCAAAAACCAATGACATGTAAAGCAAAAAAATCAGTTGCTAACTTTAAATTGCGCGAAGGTATGAACATCGGCGTTAAAGTTACATTAAGAGGCGAGAACATGTATGAGTTTGTTGACAAACTATTTAATGTTGCTCTGCCTCGCGTAAGAGACTTCAGAGGAATCAATCCAAACTCTTTTGACGGCCGCGGCAACTACAACATGGGCCTGAAAGAACAATTGATTTTCCCGGAAATCGATTACGATAAAATTGATAAGGTTCGCGGAATGGACATCTGTTTCGTAACAACTGCAAACACCGACGAAGAGTCTAAAGAGTTGCTAACTCTGATGGGCGCTCCGTTTGCGAAATAAGGAGGGAATATTGTGGCCAAAACTTCTATGAAAGTAAAACAACAAAGAGGTTCCAAATACTCTACTCGCGAATATAACAGATGCAAAATCTGTGGCAGGCCGCACGCCTATCTTCGTAAGTTCGGTATTTGCCGTATATGCTTTAGGGAATTAGCCCACAAGGGTCAAATTCCAGGCGTTAAAAAGGCAAGCTGGTAAGCTTAGCAAAGGAGGTAAACGGTATGCAAATTACAGATCCAATTGCAGATTTGCTTACACGTATCCGCAACGCGAGTGCTGCGAAACATGACTCCGTTGAAGTTCCTGCATCCAACATGAAAAAGTCTATTGTACAAATTCTTGTTGATGAAGGATACGTGAAAAACTTCACAGTGGTTGAAGACGGCAAACAAGGCATGATTAAAATTAACTTGAAATATGGTGAGGGTAAAACCTCTGTTATCAAAGGTCTGAAAAGAGTTTCCAAACCAGGCCTAAGAATTTATTCCAATGCAGAAGAACTGCCAAAGGTTATCAAAGGCCTAGGTGTAGCTATCATCTCTACTTCCAAAGGTGTTATGACAGACCGTCAAGCACGCAAAGAGAATGTTGGCGGCGAAGTTCTGGCATTCATTTGGTAAGGTAGGGGGTGCAGTAATGTCTCGAATTGGAAGAAAACCGATAAATATTCCCGCTGGCGTTGATGTAACCATTAACGGCAACGTAGTTACAGTAAAAGGTGCAAAGGCAACTTTATCCCAAGAGATTCATCCAAACATTACAGTAACAAAAGAAGATAATGTAATTCATGTTACTCGTCCGAATGATGATAAGGAGAATCGTTCTCTACATGGTTTAAGCCGTACTTTAATCAACAATATGATTGTTGGCGTAACAGAAGGCTACAAAAAAGAGCTTGATGTTAATGGTGTTGGTTATCGTGTAGCGAAACAAGGCAAAGACTTGGTTATGAACCTTGGTTTTTCCCACCAAGTTGTTATGCCTGAGATTGATGGCATCACAATTGAATGTCCATCTCCAAACAAAATTATTGTTTCCGGTCCGGATAAGCAAAAGGTTGGTCAGTTTGCTGCTGAGATCCGCGAGAAACGTCTGCCTGAACCATACAAAGGCAAGGGTATTAAATATGTTGACGAAGTAATCCGCCGCAAAGAAGGTAAAGCTGGTAAGGGTTCTAAGAAGTAAGGAGTGAAACGTTATGGTGAATAAAGCTGATAAAAATACAGCTCGTCTAAAGCGTCACAGAAGAGTGCGCGGTAAGATTTCCGGCACAACTGAGTGCCCACGCCTAAATGTATTCCGCTCCACCAAAAACATCTATGCTCAGATTATTGACGATGTGAAAGGGGTTACTCTTGTAGCAGCTTCTACTCTGGACAAAGAGTTTACTGGTAATGGCGGAAACAAAGAGGCAGCACGTGAAGTTGGCAAAATGATTGCAAAACGTGCTAAAGATAAAGGTATCACAGAGGTCGTTTTTGACCGCGGTGGTTATATTTTCCACGGCCGTGTCAAAGAGCTGGCCGAAGGCGCCCGCGAGGGTGGCCTCAACTTCTAAGAAGGAGGAAATTACTTTTGGCTAGAATTGACGCATCAACATTAGATTTAAAAGAACACGTAGTTGCTATCAACCGTGTTTCTAAAACTGTAAAAGGTGGCCGTATCTTTAAATTTGCTGCTCTTGTAGTAGTAGGTGACGGTAACGGCATTGTAGGTTTTGGTATTGGTAAATCAGGCGAAGTTCCTGACTCCATCCGCAAAGGCATTGAAGATGCTAAGAAAAACCTAATGAGAGTTTCTATGCGCGGTACAACAATTCCTCATGAGGTAATTGGCGCTTACGATGCAGGCCGTGTTTTGATGAAACCAGCTGCTCCTGGTACTGGTGTTATCGCTGGCGGACCTGTTCGTGCAGTTGTTGAAGCAGCTGGCATTAAAGATATTAGAACAAAAGCTTTGCGTTCTAACAATCCATGCAATGTAGTCAGAGCAACCATTCAAGGTTTGTCTCAGCTGCGTACAGCTGAAGAAGTTGCTGCAGCTCGCGGCAAATCTGTAAAAGAAATTTTATAATAGGGGGTAGCAATTATGGCACAGCTAAAAATTAAGCTGGTTAAAAGCCTTATCGGCAGTAAAAAGGACCAAATTGCGACTGCCCAGGCTTTAGGTCTTAAAAGAATCGGTGATTGTACAGTACAACCCGATAATCCACAAACTAAAGGCAAGGTGGCTAAAATCATCCACCTCATCGACGTAACAGAAGCGTAAGAAGGAGGTGCTTTATAAATGAAATTGCACGAGTTATCTGCGGTACCAGGTTCTACCAAAGTTTCTAAAAGAGTTGGCAGAGGTCATGGTTCCGGTCAAGGTAAAACTGCTGGTAAAGGCCACAAAGGTCAAAAAGCAAGATCCGGCGCAAGCATTCGTCCGGGTTTTGAAGGCGGCCAAATGCCTTTGCAAAGACGTGTACCGAAAAGAGGTTTCAACAACATTTTTGCAAAAGAAATCATCGCTATCAATGTAGGTTCTTTGGAATCTTTTGAAAACGGTGCTGTTGTAGATACACAAGCTTTAATCGATGCAGGTCTTGTCAAAAAATGTTGTGACGGCATCAAAATCCTAGGAAACGGAAAACTAACAAAGAGCTTAACAGTGAAAGTTGGTGCTTATTCCGAAGGAGCAAAGCAGAAGATTGAATCTGCAGGTGGGAAGGCAGAGGTGATCTGAATTGTTCAAAACAATACGGAATGCCTGGGCTTTGCCTGATTTAAGAAAAAAATTACTGTTTACACTGTTCATCATTATTATTTTTAGAATCGGATCAATGATTCCTGTTCCATTTCTAAATGCAGATGCATTGAGAGGTTTGATGGACACAGTTGCAGGAAGCGGTTCGGCGTTGGGATACTTGGATATGTTATCCGGTGGTGCGTTTGCAAGTGCTACCTTATTTGCAATGTCCATTACTCCGTACATCAACGCATCCATTATTATGCAGTTGTTAACAGTTGCAATTCCGCCTTTGGAACGTTTGTCCAGAGAAGGCGAACTGGGACGTAAAAAGATTACGGCAATTACCCGTTACTTGACAGTGGGACTTGGTTTATTGCAAGGTACAGGTTACTACTTCTATTTAAGAGCAAGTAACTTTGAGGGTACAAATGTTGTAAAATACACAGAAGGCGGCGCGCAAGTTTTCTCAGCAATTGTAATTATCCTGACATTTACTGCAGGCACCGCATTGCTGATGTGGCTTGGCGAACAAATTAATAAGCGCGGTGTTGGCAACGGTATTTCTATTATCCTGTTTGCAGGTATCGTAGCAAATATGCCAACCCTATTTACTCACTTAGTAAACTACTTTATTGATGCATGTAAGTACCCGGGTGCAAGCTGGAGATACTTCATTTTGGCACCTGTATTCCTTTTGATTTTCTTAGGACTGCTATGGGTAATTTCTTTCATGAACGACGCAGAGCGCAGAATTCCGATTCAATATGCAAAACGTGTTGTTGGAAGAAAAATGTATCAAGGTCAAAGTACACACATTCCAATCAAAGTTGGCGTTTCCGGTGTGCTGCCGGTTATCTTTGCCAGCTCCATCCTATCAATTCCAAGTACCATCCAAATTTTCTTGGGTGACTCTGTAAGCGAAGGATTCTGGAAAGGCTTCTTTGACGCCTTTACCACAGGCGGTTGGATTTATTGTATTATCTTTGCAATTTTGATTATTTTGTTTGCGTTTTTCTATGTAACCATTCAATATAATCCGGTTGAAATAGCCAACAACTTGCGTCAGAATAACGGTTCTATTCCTGGAATTCGTCCGGGTAAACCAACCTCTGACTATATTGCAAAAATACTTTCTAAGATTACCCTTATCGGTGCATTGTTCCTGGCAGTAATCGCTTTGGTACCAATGATTTACACATCTGCTTCCGGTATGCAGGACCTAACAATGGGTGGTACATCTATTATCATCTTAGTTGGTGTTGCCTTAGAGACCATCAAACAAATGGAATCTCAGATGCAGATGCGTAACTATAAAGGCTTCTTAGATTAATGCTTTCGGCGGATAGGAGTCAAAAGATATGAATATCATTCTTCTTGGCGCACCGGGCGCCGGAAAAGGAACACAAGCGGCAATTATTTGTGAACGCTTGAACATTCCGACAATTTCAACGGGTAATATTATCCGTGCAGCGCTGAAAAGCGGCACTGAGTTAGGCTTAAAAGCCAAGTCCTATATGGATCAAGGCAAACTGGTGCCGGACGAAGTAGTCATTGGCATTATCAAAGAGCGTTTAGCTGAAGATGACTGTCAAAATGGCTTTGTCCTGGACGGTTTTCCACGTACCATTCCTCAGGCCGAGGCTCTGGATAGCATGGGCATACAGATTGATAAAGTCATCGATATTGAAGTATCCGATGATGAAATCGTAAGCCGTTTGTCCGGACGCCGTGTTTGTGAAAGTTGCAGTGATACTTACCATGTGGATCATAATCCACCAAAGGTAGAAGGTAAGTGTGACAAATGTAACGGCACCCTTGTTCAGCGTAAAGATGATCATCCTGAAACAGTAAAAGATCGCTTGCACGTATACCACGAACAGACAGAACCACTAAAAGGCTATTATGAAAAACAAGGTAAATTGTTTGAAGTAAAAGGGGAAGGGGATATTAACGAGATTACTCGCCTTACCCTTGCCGCAATTGAGGCGTAATTATGGTTGTGTTAAAAACAAGCCGCGAACTCAAAGCAATGAGAGATGCGGGCAGGATTTCATCACGGGCATTGAAATTAGCCGGTGAAGCGGTCGAGCCGGGTGTTAGCACCTTGGAAATTGACCGTATTGTTCGTAAGTATATAGAAGAGCAGGGAGCAACACCTTCTTTTCTAAATTATGGGGGATTCCCAGCAAGCGCTTGTATTTCAGTGAATGATGTGGTCATCCACGGCATACCTCGTAAGAACCAAATTCTAAAGCAGGGCGACATTGTTAGTATTGATGTTGGCGCTTTTTATGAAGGCTTCCATGGCGACAATGCTTGGACATTCCCATGCGGAGAGGTCAGTAAGGAAGCACAGGCTCTTATGAATGCAACTCGCGAAAGTTTGTTTGAAGGAATTAACGCCGCAAGGCCGGGAAACAGACTAGGCGATATTGGAAGCGCGGTCCAAAGGTATGTCGAGGCGCGCGGCTACTCGGTGGTACGCGATTTTGTCGGCCACGGAGTAGGTGCGGAGCTGCATGAAGATCCGAGCGTACCAAATTACGGCACACCGGGAAGAGGTGTGCGTCTGTTACCAGGAATGACAATTGCAATTGAGCCAATGGTAAATGCAGGAGTACACACTGTTGAAGTATTGTCTGACAACTGGACTACTGTCACAACAGATGGAAAATTATCTGCACATTTTGAACACACAATTGCAATTACACCGGACGGTCCTGTAATTCTTACATTGCCGGATTAAGGTGAACAAAATGGAATTTGTAAAAGGACTTGTTGTACGGTCTAAAGCAGGGCATGACAAAGGCTGTTTTTATGTTGTATTGGATTTAGAAACTGATACGGCAGTTGTTTGCGATGGTAATCGCCGTGCTCTTGCTAACCCAAAGAGAAAGAGGTTGATTCATCTTTCTCCGACAAAAACGGTAATTCCGAATCATTTAATGAAAACCAATCGAGAAATCTATGAACATTTACAGCCGTTTCGCTGCAAATAGATTTTCCGCTTTAGGAGGTTATTCTTTATGTCAAAACAGGACGTAATTGAGATTGAGGGTACGGTAACGGAAGCTCTGCCAAATGCAATGTTCAATGTAGAGCTACCAAATGGCCATACAATACTAGCTCATATTTCCGGTAAACTGCGTATGAACTTTATTCGTATTTTACCTGGTGATAAGGTAACAGTTGAAATGTCACCTTATGACTTAACAAGAGGACGTATTACATGGCGTTCAAAGTAAACGAAACGACGACTTCACTAATAAGGAGGGCGCACAAATGAAAGTCAGACCTTCTGTCAAGAAAATTTGTGAAAAATGCAAAGTGATTAAACGCAAGGGTAGAATCATGGTAATTTGTGAAAACCCTAAGCACAAGCAGCGCCAGGGCTGATGGCGCAAACCTATTTAACATGGAGGTGCAACCAGTATGGCGCGTATAGCAGGTATTGATTTACCAAGAGATAAGCGTATCGAAATTGGTCTTACTTACATCTACGGTATTGGCCGCAAAACAGCTTCCGATATTTTGGCAGCAACAGGCATTGACCCGGATTTAAGAGTTAGAGATTTAACAGAGGACGATGCGTCTAAATTAAGAGAATATATTGAGCATCATTACCGCGTAGAGGGCGACCTAAGACGTGATGTTGCTTTTGATATTAAGAGATTGATTGAAATTCAATGTTACCGCGGAATTCGCCACCGCAAAGGATTGCCGGTAAGGGGTCAGCGTTCAAAAACGAACGCACGTACCCGTAAAGGTCCTAAAAAAACAATGGCTAATAAAAAGAAATAAGCGTAGTTAGGAGGGATTTATTAAGATGGCAGCACAAAAAGGCGGTAAGAAAACTACCGCAGTTCGCAGACGCCGCGAGCGCAAAAACATTGAGCGCGGAGCTGCTCACATCCAGTCCACCTTTAATAATACAATTGTTACCATTACAGACGTTCAAGGCAATGCAATTTCTTGGGCCAGCTCTGGTGAACTAGGATTTAGAGGTTCCAGAAAGTCCACCCCTTTTGCCGCACAAACCGCAGCAGAAACAGCTGCAAAAGCAGCTATGGAACATGGCATGAAAACAGTTGAGGTTTTTGTTAAGGGACCGGGTGCCGGTCGTGAAGCTGCAATTCGTGCATTGCAAGGTGCAGGTTTAGAAGTTAGCATGATTAAAGATGTTACACCTATTCCACATAACGGATGCCGTCCTCCAAAGAGAAGACGTGTATAGTTTATTGTAATTAACAATTACCGAAGGAGGATACTTGAATGGCTAAAAATACTCAGCCAATTCTGAAGAGATGTAAAACACTCGGAATTGATCCGACTGTTGTAGGCGTAAGCCAAAAATCTATCAGAAACCCAAAACCAGGCAGAAGAAAACAAAGCGAGTATGGATTGCAGCTAAATGAAAAACAAAAAGCAAAATTCATTTACGGCGTACTTGAAAAGCAATTCAGAAAATACTATGTTATGGCTACAAAACAAAACGGCGTTACCGGTGAAATCTTGCTGTCTATTCTGGAAAGCAGACTGGACAACGTTGTTTACAGATTAGGCTTTGCTAATACAAGACGTGAAGCAAGACAAATGGTTAGCCATGGTCACATTACTGTTGACGGTAAAAAAGTGGATATTGCTTCTTACTTGGTAAGCCCAGGTGAAGTTATCTCAATCAGAGAAAAAAGCCGCAACTCTGTACGTATCAAAGAAGTTTTAGAGCAAAACGCTCAAACTCCTATCGCTAAGTGGCTTGAACTGGACAGAAATACACTGCAAGGTAAAGTAGTTGCTCTGGCTAGCAGAGAAGATATCGACTATGATATCAATGAAACACTTATCGTTGAGTTGTACTCCAAATAATGCCATTGTAGGCATAATGTACATCGTGGTAATTTTTATGTTGCCTAAATGTGTGAAGGAGGTTTGCTAAATGATTGAGATTGAAAAACCAAAGATTGAAACTGAAATTCTATCTGAGGATGGAACTCACGGCAAATTTGTTGTAGAACCATTGGAGCGTGGATTCGGTACTACTCTGGGCAACAGCCTAAGACGTGTGCTGCTTTCATCTCTGCCAGGTGTTGCAGCAACATCTATTAAAATTGATGGTGTTGTTCATGAGTTTTCTACCGTACCGGGTGTAAAAGAGGATGTTACGGAAATTGTTCTTAACATTAAAGGCTTAATTGCAAATTTACACTGTGACGGTCCAAAAACTGTGGAAATTTCCGCAGAGGGTCCATGTAATGTTACAGCCGGCTCTATTCAGTGTGATAGTGAGGTTGAAATTTTAAATCCTGACATGCACATCGCTACATTAAGCGACGGAGCAAAATTGTCAATGGAAATCACCTTAGACCGCGGCCGTGGATATATTTCTGCAGACCGCAATAAGGCCAAGATGGTTACCAACGTAATTGGTGAGCTTCCGATTGATTCCATTTACACTCCTGTTTTAAAAGTGAACTACAATGTTGAGCCTACACGTGTAGGTCAAAGTATCGACTTCGATAAATTGAACCTGGAAGTGTGGACAAACGGCATTATTAGTGCACAAGAAGCTGTTTCTTTAGCTGCTAAAATCTTGACTGAACACCTGAACTTGTTTGTTGACTTGTCCGATGCAGGCAGCAATACTGAGATTATGGTTGAAAAAGACGATAAAGGCAAAGAAAAAGTGCTTGAAATGACAATTGAAGAATTGGATTTATCCGTACGTTCTTTCAACTGTCTAAAACGTGCAGGAATTAATACAGTTGAGGATTTGATCAATAAATCTGAAGAAGAAATGATGAAAGTCCGCAACTTGGGACGTAAGTCTTTAGAAGAAGTTATTTGGAAGATGGCTTCTCTCGGCTTTAATCTTCACAAGGATGACGATAACTAATATAATCGTTTTTAACCTAAGGTAAAGGAGTGATTATTCGATGCCAGGAACAAGAAAGCTCGGCAGAGCTACTAGTCATAGAACCGCAATGCTTCGTGGATTGGTAACATTTTTGTTGGAGAACGGTAAAATTGAAACAACTGTTACCCGTGCAAAAGAAGTACGTGCACTGACAGAGAAGATGATTACAATCGCTAAGGAAGATTCTCTTCACAATAAGCGTTTGGTAATGGCTTTTGTTACAAAAGAAGACGTTACTCATAAGCTATTTACAGAGATTGCTCCTAAATATGCAGACCGTAATGGTGGTTATACACGTATTACAAAGCTAGGTCCAAGACGTGGCGACGCTGCAGAGATGGCAATTATCGAGCTAATCTAATAATGGCATAGAAGAGTATCAATGTTTTGCTACATTGATACTCTTTTTATGTTTGCTGGAATCGCATTGCTGCATAGAACAAATGGAAAACTACCGTTTAAAATCATAAAAAGATGGCAGACACAAAAATGTCTGCCATCTTTTTATGATTTTACGAATATTTTAAAGCGATTTCTTTGATACGTACCCTTAAATAACGCGAACGAAGATGATACCGTCATTGTCATTGATTGCTTTTACTGTATCATCGTTGACATTTCCTGTTACATCCAAAATCGTATAAGCATACTCTTTTTTAGATTTGCTTTGCATATTCTCAATGTTTACACCAATGTTTGCCAATACGCCGGTGAGTGTGCTAATCATGTTAGGAATGTTTTGATGAATGATGCAAACTCGTTTCGCACCATTTTCTCTTGGCATAGAAACATTAGGTAGATTTACAGAATTTTTGATATTGCCATTCTCTAAATAATCTTTGATTTCATCTGCTGCCATGCATGCACAGTTATCTTCAGATTCAGGAGTGGAAGCGCCAAGATGAGGAATTGCTAGTACATTTTCTACACCCAGCAGTGCGTCATTCGGGAAGTCTGTTGCATATGCTGCAACTTTACCGTCAGACAAAGCTTTAAGTAAATCTGTATTATTGACCAAATCGCCGCGAGCAAAGTTTAAAATGCGAACATGCTCTTTCATTTGTGCAATGGTGGAAGCGTTAATCATTTCTTTTGTATCAGGTGTCAGCGGTACATGTAAAGAAATGTAGTCGCAGTTTGCATAAATTTCTTCTAAAGTAAGTGCGCGTTGTGTATTGCTGGATAAGCCCCATGCGCCTTCAACAGATAAAAATGGGTCATAACCCATTACTTTCATGCCCAAAGCTTCCGCTGCGTTTGCAACAAGAATACCAATGGCTCCAAGACCGATAACGCCAAGTGTTTTGCCTGCAATTTCAGGACCTACAAAAGTAGACTTTCCTTTTTCAACCAGTTTGCCTACTTCGTCGCCTTTTCCTTTTAATGTGCCTGCCCATTCAATGCCGGGTACAATTTTACGGGAAGTCAGCAATAAAGCGGCAATCACAAGCTCTTTTACGGCATTAGCATTAGCGCCTGGAGTATTGAATACCACAATACCTTCCTGTACACATCTGTCAACAGGAATATTGTTGGTACCTGCGCCTGCACGTGCAATGGCAAGCAGATTTTTGTTAAATTCCATATCATGCATTGCAGCGGAACGAACTAAAATGGCGTCAGGATTTTCTACATCTTCTCCAACTTGGTAGTTTTCTCCCAAGCGGCTTGTGCCCAAAGGAGAAATTTTATTTAAACATTTTACTTGGTACATGTGTGTCACCTTATTTCTTCATTATTTATTGTTTTGTTCAAACTCTTTCATGAAAGCAACCAATTTCTCAACGCCTTCGATAGGCATTGCGTTGTAAATGGAAGCACGCATACCGCCAACAGAACGGTGACCTTTAATGTTTACAAAATCATGCTCGCCGGCTTCTTTGATAAATTTCGCATCCAATTCATCATTTCCTGTCACAAAAGGCACATTCATCAAAGAACGGTCTTTTGGAACAACAGTTCCTTTGAACAACTGGGACTGATCTAAGAAATCATAGAGAATTTTAGCTTTTTTCTCGTTTAACTCTTTCATTTTAGCCAAACCGCCAATATCATGTTTCAGCCATTCCAAAACTAACATGCACATGTAAATAGAATAGCATGGAGGCGTATTGTATAGAGAGTCATTTTCGGCATGAGTTTTATATGTAAACATGGTTGGAGTTTTCTCCATTGGTTCGCCGATTAAATCTTCACGAACAATTACAACAGTCAAACCTGCAGGACCCATATTTTTTTGAGCGCCTGCATACAGCAAACCAAATTTGCTTACATCTATCGGTTCACTCAAGATACAGGAAGAAATATCCGCTACCAAAGGAACATTGCCTGTTTCAGGTAGTTTGGTATATTTGGTTCCGTAAATAGTATTATTGTAGCAAATGTGGAAATAATCTGCGTCTTTTGAGAAAGTGGATGGATCCAATTCAGGAATATAGGAGAAAGTTTTGTCTTTGGAGGAAGCAACAATGTTTGCTTCGCCATAACGAGCAGCTTCTTTATGTGCTTTTGTTGCCCATTGACCTGTAATAACAAAATCAGCTTTGCCGTTTTTTGTCATTAAATTCATAGGAACCATTGCAAATTGAGAAGATGCGCCGCCTTGTAAAAACAAAACTTTATAATTGTCAGGAATTTCCATTAATTCTCTAAGCAAAGCTTCGGTATTTTTAATAATTGCATCAAAAGTTTTGGAGCGGTGAGACATCTCCATAACGGACTGACCACTGCCTTGGTAGTCTAGCATTTCGTCCGCTGCACGACGAAGTACAGCTTCTGGTAGAACAGATGGACCTGCGGAAAAGTTGTAAACGCGTTTCATAAATTAACCTCCAAAAGTACATAATGTCCAATGCGTTACAAAGCCCTTGGACAATATGATAAGATAAAATAATTATATCGCTTCCTTAAAATGAAGTCAATCATACAAAAGAGTAAAATGTAACATAATTTTCTTAAAATTTTGATTTTTTGACTGCATTTTCACGAACTAATATCATTTTTTAGATACTTGAATCTGAAATTTAAATTTTGTCATATTTCATTTTATGAATTTTGTTGGTATAATATTATATGATAAATATATCTATTTTGACATTATAGAATCGCGGCAATTGGAATGTATGGAGGTATTACTGTGAAAATAAAAGATATTATCACAATTTTAAACGCGCGGTTATTAACTCCGCAGGCAGATTTAGAGCAAGAAGTGCATACTGCCTGCGGAAGCGATATGATGAGTGATGTACTGGCATATGTAAAAGATCAGTCTGCGTTGATTACCGGATTAACAAATCCGCAGGTGGTGAGAACTGCTGAAATGATGGACATGATCTGTATTGTATTTGTGCGAGGAAAACATGCAGACGATACCATTGTAAATTTAGCCACTCAACGAAATATCGCAGTACTGCAAACGCCTTACAGTATGTTTACTGCCTGCGGTATGCTGTACGAACACGGTCTTAGAGGCGGGGGTGAAAAACAATGAGTTTTTTACCTCTTCATTTTACTGTATCTGGCTATGATTTTACGTGCGCGGGAGAAGCTTCCAGTAAAGTGAAAAACAAGCTAAAGCAGCTAGGGTACGACTCTGAAGCAATCCGCAGAGCTGCCATTGCCATGTATGAAGGTGAAATTAATATGGTGATTCACGGAGGCGGCGGTGAAATATTTGTAGAGGTATATCCGGATCATATAGATATAAAGATGGCAGATAAAGGACCGGGTATTGAGAATATTGAACAAGCAATGCAGGAAGGGTACTCCACTGCGCCGGCTAATGTACGCGCATTGGGATTTGGCGCCGGCATGGGACTGCCTAATATCAAAAAATATACCGACAGCCTTCGTATTGAGTCTGAAATTGGAAAAGGTACTACAATATATATGACTGTTCAGGTAAATCACTCTTGAGGAATCTGTTATGGAACGTTTTTATCATTCAGTTACATTAGATGTAGATAAATGTGTTGGCTGTACCAACTGCATTAAAAGATGTCCTACGGAAGCAATACGCGTTAGAGAGGGAAAAGCAATTATTACACCGGAACGCTGTATTGACTGCGGCGTATGTATCCGTGTTTGTCCCCATCATGCGAAAAAAGCAAAGTTTGACCACTTGGAATTGCTGAATCGTTTTACATATAATATTGCATTGCCTGCACCGTCTTTATACGGGCAGTTTCGCCATTTAGACCATATTGATTTGATATTGACAGGCTTAAAACGTCTGGGGTTTGATGATATCTTTGAAGTTTCCAAAGCAGCAGAGTTGGTATCAGACGCTACCAGAAAAATAATATCGCAAGGCAATATACCAAAACCAATTATCAGTTCAGCTTGTCCCGCTATTGTACGGTTGATCCGCGTTAGATTTCCTGATTTATGCGCTCATGTGCTTCCGCTGCATGCGCCTATGGAAACGGCTGCCCTGCTTGCCAAAGAAGAAGCGCATCAAAAAACAGGACTGCCGACAGAACAAATAGGCGTATTTTTTATTACGCCTTGTGCGGCCAAAGTAACGGACATTAAATCTCCTATCGGAACCACAGTGTCTCATGTGGACGGAGCAATTGCAATCAGCGAGATTTACAATCAGCTTGCAGATGTCATGAAACACATTGAACAAGCGGAACCACTGTCTCAGTCCGGCGTGATCGGAGTAGGTTGGGCCTCCAGCGGCGGAGAGGCGTCCGCTTTGCTGAACGACCGTTATTTAGCGGCAGACGGTATGGAAAATATAGTAGATATTTTGGAAGGTTTGGAAGAAGAACGCATTCAGGGACTTGACTTTGTAGAATTAAATGCTTGTACGGGAGGCTGTGTAGGAGGCATATTTTGTATTGAAAATGCTTATGTTGCGAAAGCAAGGCTGCAAAGCCTGCGAAGATATCTGCCTGTGGCAAAAAATCATTTGCCGGCACAGATACCCTCCTATATGAAATGGACAGATAATTTGGAGTTTGCTCCTGTTTTAAAATTATCTGATAATCTCGAAGAAGCAATGGATATGATGAACCGCATTGACAGTATGTGTCAGGAGTTTCCCGGCTTAGATTGCGGCGCGTGCGGCGCGCCTACCTGCCATGCCTTTGCAGAAGATGTGGTATGCGGTCTGGCAGATAAAAGCAATTGTATTTTTGTCATGAAAGAAGAAATCAAACAGGTAACGGATACACTGTCTCATATGACGCACATCAATCCGCCATTGCAGAATAAAGGAAAGATTCAAAATCACAAGACACAACAGATACAAGGGAATTATGAGAAAAATCAATCATAGAAAAGCATACATGTGATTGTCAGGAAGTCAAGAGGAAGGGGAATTGTACATGACGGTACGTCAATTAAAGGAGCAATTGGAACTTACCGTTTTGGTAGAGCAAAATATAGATAAAGAAATTACGGGATGCTATATAGGTGATTTGCTCAGTTGGGTCATGAGCCGGGTGCAAACCGGTAATGTTTGGCTGACAGTCATGGGAAATGTCAATGCAATTGCCGTAGCCGCTTTGTCAGATGCAGCTTGTATCATTTTAACAGATTCGGCTGTCTTGGACGAAGATGCCAAAGAAAAAGCACAGGAGCAAGGAGTCACAGTATTTTCATCCAATGCAAACAGCTATCAGGTTGCAGTTCAATTATCGAGGTTGTTGTCAGAATGAAACGCGTATACTATGACTTGCATCTGCATTCTTGCTTGTCTCCTTGCGGAAGCCATGACATGACGCCCAATAATATCGTAAATATGGCTAAATTATTGGGATACGATATGATTGCATTAACAGACCATAATTCCTGTCTGAATTGCCAGGCAGCGGTAACAGTCGGAAAGAGAAACGGTTTGGTTGTAGTTCCTGGTATGGAATTATGTACCGCGGAAGATGCGCATACCATTTGTTTATTTCAAACCGTTGCGGACGCTATGGAGTTTCATCAATATGTAAAAGAGCATTCTCCGGTTATGAACAACAATAAAGGGACATTTGGCAGCCAGATTATCATGAATGATTTGGATGAACCCATTGGTGAAGAAACACATCTGTTAATCAATGCGGCAAATATTGGGATTGATGATGTGGTGGAGCTGGCTAATCAATATCATGGAGCGGCTTTTCCGGCTCATATTGACCGCAGCGCTTACAGCGTATTTTCAACATTGGGCGCCATACCGCCGGAAACCAATTTTAAGGCTGCGGAGATTACCCCTTACGCAGATGCAGGGGATTTACTGAGAGAACATTCTGAATTAAGAGATAAAATTTTACTGCGCAATTCAGATGCGCATTATTTAGAACATATGCGGGAACCCAATGCTTGGCTTGCATTGCCTGAATGCACACCTGAATGTTTAATTGCTGCTTTAAACGGTGAAATAGATATTACATGGAAATAAAGTAAATAACAATTGCCGTGTGAAAGCGTTACTCCATTTGGTAATGTAAATTAGCACACGGTAACTTTTTATGACTTATTGTTTAAAATTTCACATTCTTCGTATATTTTTTGTCAATCTCTCTGGTATTTGAGAGAAAATTGTGATATACTTAGCTGGATTGAGCCCTATATTTTATACAAAATTATGGGTAAATTAGAAATATGTAAACAATCCTGGGAGGAGAACTATTATGCAAAAGCGTATTTCTACCCTGCCTTTTCAAGGAACAAAGGAACAACAAGAACAGCTTTTTAAAGTAATTGACGAAAATGGCGGAAAAAATGGTTCCGTCATGCCGATTCTTCAAAAAGCACAGGAAATTTATGGTTATTTGCCCATTGAAGTGCAAACTATGATTGCAGAAAAAATGGATGTACCGTTGGAAGAAATATACGGTGTTTCTACTTTCTATTCTTTATTTGCATTGACACCCAAAGGCAAATATAATGTTTCGGTTTGTATGGGAACAGCCTGCTACGTAAAAGGCGCGGCAGATGTTCTGGGCAAAATTTGTGAAGTGCTTGGTATTCAGCCGGAAGAATGCACACAGGACGGTAAATTTTCCATTACCGAATGCCGTTGTATCGGCGCCTGCGGTTTAGCGCCTGTTATGACCGTAAATGATGATGTATACGGGCGCGTTTCTGTTAGTGAAGTTGAAGATATTTTGAGCAAGTATGAGTAATTTTTATGCGTGAACTATCACTGAATGTTATGGATATTGTTCAAAATTCGATTTCAGCCGGTGCAACAGTCATAAAAATATCAGTGTTAGAGGAAGAACAAAAACTTACCATTGTGGTGACAGACAATGGCAAAGGTATGAGCAAAGAACAGGTATGCAAAGTAATTGATCCTTTTTTCACAACCAGAACTACTAGAAAAGTAGGTATGGGAATCCCGCTGTTTAAAATGGAGGCGGAGATGACGGGCGGTAGTTTTGAAATAGAATCTGACCTAAATAAAGGAACAAAAGTGACAGCAACCTTTATTACCACACATTTGGATATGCTGCCTTTGGGAGACATTAATGCTACCGTATGGTTACTGATTACCTGTAATCCGGATTTAGATTTTATTTTTTATAGGAAAATCGGTCCTTTGGATTTTACTTTGAATACGAAGGAATTAAAAGATATTTTGGGAGAAATTCCTCTCAATGCACCTGATGTCAGTCAGTGGCTGAAAGATTATTTGACAGAACAAACCGCTTTACTACATGGAGGATGAAAGAGATGAAATCATTAGCTGAATTACAAGCAATTCGAGATAAAGTCCGCGCTCAAGTCAGTGTAAGAGAAGGGCAGGAAGATAGAATTCGCATTTTGGTGGGTATGGCTACTTGCGGCATTGCCGCCGGGGCACGCCCGGTTTTAACTGCTTTTATTGATGAGTTAGAAAAACGCGGAATTACCAACGTACAGGTAACGCAAACGGGATGTATTGGAATTTGTCAGTTTGAGCCTGTTGTAGAGGTGGTTACTCCCGGAAAAGATAAAGTGACATATGTAAAAATGACACCTGAAATGGCTGTTAGAGTAGTTAACGACCATATTGTAAATGGTAATGTAGTACAAGAGTTTACCATTGGTGCTCACACAAAATAAGGAGGAAAATGTAATGTATCGTTCCAATGTACTCGTATGCGGCGGTACCGGCTGCTCTTCCTCTAACAGTCAGGAAATTATGCGCAGACTGGAAGAAGAGATCAAGAAAAAAGGTCTTGATAAAGAAGTAAATGTAGTATGTACCGGCTGCTTCGGATTATGTTCGCTAGGTCCTGTTGTAATTGTATATCCGGAAGGTTCTTTTTACAGCCAAGTCACGCTTGCTGATATTCCGGAAATAGTGGAAGAACATTTACTCAAAGGAAGAATCGTAAAACGTCTGTTATATCAGGAAACCATTGATAAAGATGCCATTCATTCATTGACTGATACACCGTTTTATAAAAAGCAAAAACGAATTGCGCTGCGCAACTGTGGTGTGATCAATCCTGAAGTGATTGAAGAATACATAGCAATGGATGGCTACAGCGCTTTGGGTAAAGTGCTGACTGAGATGAAACCGGAGGAAGTCATTCAAGTGATCAAAGATTCCGGTTTGCGCGGCAGAGGAGGCGGCGGCTTTCCAACAGGATTAAAGTGGAGCCTTGCAGCTCAAAATGATGCCGACCAGAAATATGTTTGCTGTAATGCGGACGAAGGCGACCCCGGCGCATTTATGGATCGTTCTGTGTTGGAGGGTGACCCGCATTCTGTTCTGGAAGCAATGGCGATTGCAGGTTATGCCATTGGCGCGACACAAGGATATATTTATATTCGTGCAGAATACCCAATTGCGGTGGAACGCTTGCAAATTGCGATTCAGCAAGCAAGAGAATTGGGATTGCTGGGAAAAAATATTTTTGACAGCGGTTTTGATTTTGATATTGAATTGAGACTGGGTTCAGGAGCCTTTGTTTGCGGTGAGGAAACATCCTTGCTGGCATCCATTGAAGGACATCGCGGCGAGCCTCGTCCTCGTCCTCCATACCCTGCGGTAAAAGGTTTATACGGCAAACCTACCATTTTGAATAACGTTGAAACGTATGCTAATATTGCACAAATTATCTTGCATGGTGCAGATTGGTTTCAATCTGTTGGAACAGAGCGCTCCAAAGGTACAAAAGTGTTTGCATTGGGCGGAAAAATCAAACATACAGGTTTGGTTGAAGTTCCAATGGGTACCACTTTACGAGAAATCGTTGAGGAAATCGGAGGCGGTGTTTCCGACGGCGGTAAATTTAAGGCCGCACAAACAGGTGGTCCTTCCGGAGGCTGTATTCCCTCTAAATTTTTAGATATTGAGATTGACTATGATAACTTAACCGAGATTGGAGCTATGATGGGTTCCGGCGGTTTGATTGTTATGGATGAGTCCACATGTATGGTTGACATCGCAGAATTCTTTCTCCGTTTTACAGTTGATGAGTCCTGCGGTAAATGTACTGCTTGTCGTATTGGTACCAAACGCCTTTTGGAAATGCTGGAGAAAATCACCGGCGGCAGAGGCGAAGACGGCGATATCGAGAAGTTGGAATCTTTATGCCACTATATTAAAGACAATTCCCTGTGTGCTCTTGGTCAAACAGCGCCTAATCCTGTTCTGTCTACTCTGCAATATTTCAGAGATGAATATGTGGCTCACGTACATGACCATCACTGCCCGGCAGGCGCTTGTAAAGAGCTCACCATATATAGGGTACTGCCTGAAAAATGTATTGGCTGTACCAAATGTGCTCGTAACTGTCCTGTTGGAGCAATCCATGGTAATGTGAAAGAACATCACTTTATTGATATGAATAAATGTATTAAATGCGGTGTTTGTATGGAAAACTGTAAATTCGATGCAATTGTGAGAGAATAAGAGAGGAGTGTGGCAGCATGTATCAGATTAAAATCAACGGAATGCCTTTCTCCGTACCAGAAGGCT
This sequence comes from uncultured Clostridia bacterium, assembly GCA_944384835.1. Taxonomy (GTDB): domain Bacteria; phylum Bacillota; class Clostridia; order Oscillospirales; family Acutalibacteraceae; genus UMGS1071. The sequence continues at coordinate 49,870 of CALWUU010000015.1, forward strand.
CCACAATTTTGGAAGCGGCAAGATTTGCCGGTATTAAAATTCCTACCTTATGTTTTTTAAAAGATTTGAATGAAATCGGCGCTTGCCGTGTATGTGTTGTAGAAGTAAAAGGAGCGCGCTCTTTGGTAGCCGCTTGCGTACATCCTGTAAATGAAGGCATGGAGATTTTTACAAATACTCCTAGGGTCATTGAGTCCAGAAAAACAACCCTTCAATTGTTGCTTTCCGTTCATGACAGAAAATGTTTATCGTGTGTGCGTAACGGTACATGTGAACTTCAGCAGCTTTGTGCGGAATTGGGCGTAGATATTGATGATAAATTAGACGGTGAAAAGCCTGCAAGTGTTCCGGATACTTCAACGGCTCATTTGGTGCGCAATAATGCCAAATGTGTGCTGTGCCGCCGCTGTGTTGCAGCTTGTGAGCGCCAGCATGTAGCGGTAATCGGCGCAAACAACCGTGGTTTTGATACGCAAATCGGATGCGCATTTAATTTGCCTTTGGCAGAAGTAAGCTGTGTTTCCTGCGGGCAATGTATTGTAAGCTGTCCCACCGGCGCGTTGGTGGAACGTGATCAAACCGCAGAATTATTGGCAGCGATTAACGACCCGGAAAAATATGTTGTAGTGCAAACGGCACCATCTATTCGAGCCACTTTGGGAGAATGTTTCGATATGCCCGTTGGCACAAATGTAAAAGGAAAGATGGTTGCGGCTCTGCGCAGATTGGGTGTAGATAAAGTATTTGATACTGATTTTGGAGCAGATCTTACCATTATGGAAGAGGCTCATGAATTTATACATCGTGTAAAAACAGGCGGTGTATTGCCGATGATTACATCTTGTTCTCCCGGTTGGGTAAAATTCTGCGAACATTATTTTCCTGACTTACTGCCAAATGTATCAACATGTAAATCTCCTCAGCAAATGACAGGTGCAATGTTGAAAACTTGGTATGCTGAGAAAAATGGTATTGATCCTAAAAATATTGTATCCGTAAGCATTATGCCTTGCACTGCGAAAAAGTTTGAAATTGACCGGGAGGATCAAGATGCAGCCGGTGATGGTATCCAAGACGTAGATATTGTATTGACAACACGTGAAATTGGTCGTTTATTAAAACAATGTAATATTGATTTTGTTCATTTACCGGATGAAGAGTTTGACCCCGCAATGGGAATCAGTACCGGTGCAGGCGCTATTTTTGGCGCCACAGGCGGCGTTATGGAAGCTGCTCTCAGAACAGCGGCAGATACGATTTTTGGTGCGCCTTTGGAAAATATAGAATACCATGAAGTACGTGGTACGCAAGATTATAAAGAGGCAACTTATAATTTTGACGGATTGGAAGTCAAAGTTGCAGTTGTCAGCGGATTGGAAAACGCCAATACTTTATTGGAAAAAGTTCGTGCAGGTGAGTCTGATTGTCAGTTTATTGAGATTATGTGCTGCCCCGGCGGCTGCGTCAATGGCGGAGGCCAGCCTACACAACCGGCAGAAGTGCGTAATTTCACTGATTTAAAAGCATTGCGTGCCAAAGCATTGTATGAAGAAGATGAAAATCTTCCATTTAGAAAAAGCCACGAGAGTCCGATTATTAAACAGGTTTATGAAGAATACTTGCAAGCTCCTGGCAGTCACATTGCACACCAAATTTTGCATACCACTTTTGTAAAACGCAGTAAAACAGTTCAGCTGTAAATCAAAGACTCCAAAGCTTTTGGCTTTGGAGTCTTTTTAGAAAAATATTTCTTTATGATAATGCAGAAATCAATTTGCAGTTATTCCTACCTTATGGTATGATATAGAAAAAAACAGTCCCAATTAGAGAGGGGTTTATATGAAAGAGTTATCTCTTAAAAGGATAAAAATGAAATGGTATGAACCGGTAACCATAATGGTAGGATTTGGACTATTTATCTGGTTTTGTATCCCTTTTTTCTTTGGTATATTTGATATAGGATCTTATTTCGGTATTGCTGTTAGTATCCTTACCATGGCTTATTTTCCTGTCAAGCGTATTTGTAAAAGAAAACTGACGCAAAAGCCATACTTTGTTACATTTAGTATTGTGAATTTTCTGGCTGTAATCTTTGGAATTTGGATTGCATTTTTAACCGGTTTGATGATATTTGCGATTAATCAAGTGCCTTTGGCAAATGTAACCGCAGTTGTACTGGGAAGTCCTCTTAAGGAAAATGAGCTAGGACCATCATTAACAGCAAGACTGGATAGAGCTGTAGAATATTTAGAGGAAAATCCCACTGTAAACTGTGTAGTGGCAGGAGGCTTGGGAGATGAAGACACTCCGCCGGAAGCAGAAGTCATGTATGAGTATTTGGTACAGCAAGGAATTTCTCCTGAGAGAATTGCAAAAGACACCAATTCGCGAAATACAAAAGAAAATTTCGCAAATGCAAAGCAAATCATCCAATCGAAAGGTTGGAATCAAAATATAGCTATTATTACAGAGTACTACCATGAATTTAGAGCAGGCAGGCTGGCGGATGAATTAGGAATGCGTTCTTATGCAGTGTGTGCTGAAACGCCGTGGTATATTTTTTCCTCCTCCTATGGGAGAGAAATACTTGCACTTACAAAATTTTTCTGTCATATTTGAAAATAAAAGGGATTTCAATGAAATTGAAATCCCTTTTTATTTTTTATATTCTTTTTATGTAGTAGTTCGGAAATATTAGATTAAAGATTTAGACTATTGAGCAGAATATTTTAGTAAATATATGATTATCATTTCTTTCGTATTATAACAACCAGATAATAGCAACAAAATTAAAATTTTGGCTATTATCAGAACGTTTTAGCGTTTATCAGTTAAAAATTGCACAGCAATTTTTTTAATGCTATAACAACCAGATAATAGCAACAAAATTAAAATTTTGGCTATTATCAGAACGTTTTAGCGTTTATCTGTTAGAAATTGCGCAGCAATTTCTTTTATGTTATAATAAAAAAAATATCGCAGAGAAGGTGCGTATACAATATGGTAAAAATTTTAATTAAGAATGCTCATATATGTGACCCTGCAACAAATATGGATTGCCAGGGAGACATTTTTTTAGCAGACGGTGTGATAGTAGACATTGGCGCTAATTTAGATTACGAGACAGAAGTTACCATAGATGCAAGCGGGTTAATCGCTGCCCCCGGTTTGGTAGATATGCATGTGCATTTACGTGACCCGGGTCAAACCGAAAAAGAAGATATTATAAGCGGTTGTAAGGCTGCAGCCGCAGGCGGCGTTACCAGTGTACTGGCAATGCCAAATACAAATCCAACAGTGGATAATGAAGAAACAGTACAATATATTTTGAATAAAGCAAAAGATGCAGACGCACATGTGTATGTTTCTGCAGCTATTACAAAAGGATTGCAAAGTGATGTTCTTTGCAATTTAAAAGCTTTAAAAGAGGCTGGTGCGATTGCCTTAAGCGACGACGGCAGACCTGTTGTAGATACTGCTTTTATGGCTCAGGCTATGCTGGCAGCGCCAAAGCTTGGTATGACGGTTGTTTCCCATTGTGAAGATTTATATTTAGCAAAGGGCGGTATTATTCATGGAGGAAAGGTAGCGGAAACATTAGGTGTTAAAGGAATTCCTGCCGCTGCGGAAGATTGCGGAACCGCCAGAGAGATCGCTTTGGCTGCGGCTTACAATGTTCCGATTCATATTTGTCATGTAAGCACGGCGACTTCCATTGCGCTGATACGGGATGCCAAAGCCAGAGGTGTGGCTGTAACAGCAGAAACAGCTCCTCATTATTTTACGTTCACTGAAGAAGAGTTGCTCAAACGTGATGCTGATTACAGAATGAATCCTCCGCTGAGAACAGAAGCGGATCGTTTGGCAGTAATCGAAGCATTGAAAGACGGTACATTAGACGCAATTGCTACCGACCATGCGCCTCATACACCGGCCGAAAAATCTGACTTTGAAAAAGCACCGAACGGAGCAATCGGTATGGAGACATCGTTATCAGCAGGCATAACGACTCTGGTAAAACAAGGACATTGCACTATGCTGCAGCTGATTGAAAAAATGTCAACAAAACCGGCACAATTATTAGGCATACCGGCAGGTTCTTTAAAGAAAGGAAGCCCTGCGGATGTGATTCTCATCGACAAAGATGAAGAATGGACGGTTGATGTAGAGAAATTGCATGGTAAAAGCAAAAACTGTGTATTTAAAAATAGAAAGCTAACAGGAAAAGTAAAGTTTACTGTATGCGGCGGAAAAATTGTGTTTAATGAATTGGATTAATTGATATAGTATTTGATGGTGTGAACTCTGTTTCATGCTTTCAAATACTATTTTTATGTCAAGAAAAATAATGCTGATGCTCTAACGAGGATACTTTAGCATCTTGGATATTATTGTCCGTAAACTCTTTGCAAATATTGCGAATTTTGTTATAATGACTTCATATAACTTTTATCGCGTCAAATGAAATTGATATATTATAAATTATTCGGAGGAAACAACATGTCTTTAGACCGTTTAATCGGAAATATCATTGAAAAACAAAATCCAACCGTAGCAGGACTTGATCCAAAACTGAGTTATATTCCTGCATATATCAAAGAGGATTGCTTCAAAAAATATGGCAAAACATTAGATGGAGCAGCTGCAGCATTATTTGAGTTCAATAAAGGATTAATTGATGCGCTGCACACCATTGTTCCTGCTGTAAAACCACAATGCGCTTATTATGAAATGTATGGTTGGCAAGGTATGAAAGCATTGCATGATACCATTGCATATGCAAAAGAAAAAGGCATGTTTGTGGTTACGGACGGCAAGAGAAATGATATTGGAACAACCATGGAAGCATATGCGGTTGCGCATCTTGGACAAGTAGATGTAGAAGGTGAGAAAATTGCGCCGTTTGAAGGAGACTCCCTTACCGTAAACGGATATTTGGGTTCTGACGGTATTTTACCACTACTGGATATTTGCGATAAACAAGATAAAGGCATTTTTGTATTAGTGAAAACATCTAATCCTTCGTCAGGAGAGCTTCAGGATTTAAAGCTGGATTCTAATGACAGTATTTATGAAACTATGGGACGTATGTGTGAAGCATGGGGTGCAGAGCATATGGGGCAGTATGGATATAGTGCGGTTGGCGCAGTAGTTGGCGCAACCTATCCGGAACAATTGAGAGAACTGCGGAAAAAAATGCCTCATACCTTTTTCTTGGTGCCGGGTTATGGTGCCCAAGGCGGCGGCGCTGATGATGCAGCACCCGGCTTTGATCACAAAGGGCTGGGAGCTTTGATTAATTCTTCACGCGGTATTATGTGCGCGTGGCAAAAACATGGATTTGCGGAAACCGACTATGCCGAAGCAGCAGCGGAAGAGGCAGTGCGTATGCGTGATGAACTGATTGCCCGCATTGGAAAAATTGGTTAATCCCTTTAACAGAACAATGGAGGATGTTATGAAATTTGATGTAAAAACATGCAGGATTATCAGCAAACAAAAAATAGCAACGGATACGTATGATTTTACTTTGTTTGCAGGTGAGCTGGCACAAATTGCACAGCCGGGCCAATTTGTACATATCCAGGTGCCGGGCAAAACACTGCGCAGACCCATTTCCATCTGTGACGTGGATAAAGAAAGCAATACATTGCGCATTGTATTTCAAATTCGGGGAGAGGGCACTGAAATTCTCTCCCAGCTGAAAATAGATGATACTATGAATATATTAGCGCCTTTGGGTCATGGATATGAAATGAAAGATACAAAGAAAAAAGTATTGTTGGTAGGCGGCGGCATAGGCGTGCCTCCGCTGTTATATTTGGCAAAACAATATGGAGAAAACGCAACAGTTGTGATAGGTTTTCGCAGCAAAGAGTTTGTGATTTTGGAGCAGGATTTTATCAAGACCGGCTGTAAAGTCATTGTAGTAACAGATGACGGTACATATGGTCATCATGGCTTGGTAACGGATTGCATTGGTGACATTGTATTTGAAGAAATGTTTGCCTGCGGTCCAATGCCAATGCTCAAAGCGCTGGCACGTGTAGCCGACGAACGAAATGTTCCGTTCCAAGTATCATTGGAAGAAAGAATGGCATGTGGTGTAGGCGCTTGTCTTGGTTGTGCCTGCAAAACAAGAAGAGAAGAAAAACAAGATGAAACATACAGCCATGTATGTAAAGACGGACCGGTTTTTGACTATAAAAAGATTGTATTTTAACAAAACAAGGAACAGAAAAGGTGATTTCAAGTATGGCTGATTTACGTGTAACGGTTGCAGGCGTTGATTTTTCCAATCCATTGATAGCGGCGTCAGGCACATTTGGCTTTGGACGAGAATATAATGAATTTTATCCGCTTTCCACATTAGGAGGCATTTCCAGTAAGGGGATTACTTTAAAAGAACGTTTGGGCAATCCCCCCCCGAGAATAGCAGAAGCTCCGGGCTGTATGCTCAATGCCATTGGTCTGCAAAATCCCGGAGTGGATTATTTTATTGAACATGATTTGCCGTGGCTGAAAGAACAAGGTACAGTTGTTATTGCCAATATTGCCGGCAATACTCCTGAAGAATACTGTGCTATGGCAGAAAAATTATCCGATACCAACGTTGATATGCTGGAGATGAATATTTCCTGTCCGAATGTAAAGGAAGGCGGCGTACAATTTGGCACTTCCTGTATGGGCGTAGAACAAATTACCGCAGCGGTACGCAAACATTGCACAAAACCACTTATGGTAAAATTATCTCCAAATGTAACGGATATTGGCGATATTGCCGCATCTGCCGAAGCAGGCGGCGCAGACGCCATTTCAATGATTAATACTTTAACGGGTATGAGAATTGACATTCAAACCCGACGGCCTATTATCCGCAACAATACAGGGGGTGTATCAGGTCCCGCACTGCTTCCCATTGCAGTACGTATGATTTGGCAGGCATATAACCGTGTGAAAATCCCGATTGTAGGTATGGGCGGTGTTTCCAATTGGAAAGATGCCGTTGAACTTATGCTGGCAGGCTCTACCGCTTTGCAGATTGGTACTGCGTTTTTTACCAATCCATATGCGCCAGTAGAAATTGCAGAGGGACTAAACAAATATTTAGATGATAACGGAATTGCATCTATCACCGAGCTGACAGGCAAAATGGTTCCTTGGGAGAATTGATTATTATGACTCGTATTATTTTAATTCGCCACTGTGAGGCGGAGGGAAATATCAAACGTGTTTTTCAAGGGCATACAGATGCCGACATTAGTGAAAACGGAAGAAAGCAGCTGGATTTGTTACGGCTGCGCTGCCGGAATATGCAGATAGAAGCGATTTATTCCAGTCCGTTAAAGCGAGCTTATCAAACGGCAGAAGCTATTAACAGTTTTCGCAATTTAACGGTTCAAATCCATGAGGATTTAATTGAGATTAACGGCGGCGATTGGGAGGGGCATTATTGGAGAGACCTTCCGGGCTTATTTCCTGAGGACACTGTGTTATGGAATACAAAGCCATATGAATTTGCGCCGAAAAACGGAGAGCCCATGCGTCATGTATATGACCGTATGAAACGTGCTGTTTTAGAGATTGTACAGAACAATCAAGGAAAAAATATTTGTGTTACTTCCCATGGATGTGCCATTCGCAATTTTCTATGCTGGGCAATGGGAAAGCCGATTGAACAACTCAATGAGGTGGATTGGTGCGACAATACGGCTGTCAGCATCATTGATTTCGATGATGAATTTCAGCCTACTGTCATACTGGCCAATGATGCCTCTCATTTATCGGGAGAAACATCTACTTTTTCCAAGCAGACCTGGTGGAAACCTGAAAATCGTATCAAAGAAGAATGGGATGAGGAGATGTTTCAATGAAAATCATGGCAGTTGATTTAGGAAAAGCCCGTACCGGAATTGCTGTTTGTGATGAAGGTGAAATGCTTGCCTCTCCTGTTACCGTGATACACGAACACAACGAGGAACGTTTGCTGAAAAAGATAGGTCAGCTAGTGAAAGAGCAACAGCCTAAATTATTTGTAGTGGGATTGCCCAGAAATATGGATGGCAGTGAAGGTGAAAGCGCACAGCGCTGCCGCGATTTTGCGGAAAAATTGCAAATGCATACACAGCTTCCTGTAACCTTGCGGGATGAAAGAGGCACGACAATCACTGCCCATGGATATTTAAATTCCACGGACACGCGCGGTAAAAAAAGAAAAGCGGTTGTGGATGCCGTAGCGGCTACCATTATATTACAAGACTATTTGGATTTTCGCAGAAATCAGAAAAATTCCCAGTAACATAAACATCAAAATACCCATCTGCTCGCTATCAGAGAGCAGATGGGTATTTTATTACCAAAGGATATAGCTGTCCTTTCAAGGGTAGCCGGTAGTGTCCATCCACTACGGATTGAACATAGTGAGGGTCAGTACCTAAAAGGCACTGACCCTCACTATATCTTTCTAGGGTTCCTTCATGCCACCTGTTTTACGGGTGGTCATGACTTTTTCTTTGTTCCAAATAAACTTCCATTGTATTTTATGGTGTATACAATCATCCATACAATTCCGACTATGATAAACGGTATCACAGTACAGTACCCCAATGGCATATAAATTAGATTCAAATAAGGCATAATCAGTATACCAATGCCAAGAATAAAGATTCCTATTCCCATCTTTTGAGTATAGGGCTTTTTGTCTGCCTCACTTACATTCTGATAATGATAGGAATGCAAAAGCTGAATTTTACCCTTGCAACCAATCAGATAAGCAAAAACGATGAGCAGAATCCCTAGCAGAGTTTCGAATATAATTTCAGTAATTTCCATACTGCGCCTCCAAATGAAACGATTATTCATAGACATGGAAGGAGACTTTATATAAAAGTTTTTTATATACATAGGACATTATTTTGTCAGTTGTTCTATACTGCCGGATTGTATGGCAGGAATAAGCTTTTGAATTTTTTCTTTTGGCCAGTCCCACCATTGAATTTGAAGTAAAGCTTTTATTGTTTTTTCAGAAAACCGTTTTTTTATTGGCTTTGCAGGTATTCCGCCCACAATGGCGTATGGCGGTACATCTTTTGTTACAACGGCGCGTGTTCCGATAACAGCGCCGTCTCCAATGGTGACTCCCGCTAAAATGACTGCTTCAAACCCAATCCATACATCGTTTCCTATGACAATATCTCCTTTATTGTCCCAGGACATGGTTACATTACGCGGCTCTTGTTCCCATTCCTCAAAAAATAGGGGGAAGGGGTAAGTAGATAAAGACCTTAAAGAGTGGTTGGCGCTGTTTAACAAAAATTTTGTGCCGCATGCAATGGAACAAAATTTTCCGATGATCAGTTTATCATGGTTAATTGGATAATAATACAATACATTATTTTGTTCAAACAATCTAGGGTCGTTGATACCATCATGATACATGGTATAATCGCCAATGGTAATATTGGGATTGGTTACCACGTGCTTTAAATAGACCGTATTTTTATCTCCTGAGCGGGGATAGATTTGATCTGCCGGAATCATTTTTTATATCCTCCTGTTGTATAAAATAATTGAAAACGATTCCGGCAATTACAATACAGCGTTTCATATTATATCACCTCTAATAATATCTGTATTATAATCTTTCTTGTTGTTTTGTCAATATTGTAAGATAATAAAACAGCTTTTAAACAAAAAGAAAAGTTTCTCTTTTCTGAATATATTCAGATAGGAGAAACTTTTTTATCGTATTTATGCGTTTACAGTTCGATGGTGTAAACAGCACCTAGTATTTCAGCTTCAGTTGGATCATGCGTTACAAGAATAACGGTTTTTCCTTGACTGCGCTGTTTTACATCGGACATCACAAGCGCTTTTGTTTCGGCATCTAAACCTTTGAACGGTTCATCTAAAAATAAGATATCATAATCGGCAAGTAAAGCGCGAAGAATTGCAACTCTGCGTTTCATGCCGCCTGAAAATTTTGAGATAGGGGAGTGGGCATATTCTGCCAGTCCCACTTTAGCTAAGGCTTCTTCGATCATTTCATTTTTCAATTGAGGCGACGCAAGCTTAATATTGGAAAAAGCACTTAAATTTTCGCATAATCTGTCCTCCTGAAAAACAACACTTTGCTTTAATCCTTCCAGTCCGGAAATTTCTCCGCTGTCTGCTTTCTCAAGCCCCATTAAAATACGCAAAAGAGTCGTCTTTCCTTTTCCGGAAGGCGCAGTTAATAAAGTAACCTGTCCGGCAGGGATACAGGCATTGAAATCGTTTAAAACGGTATGCTCTCCAAACGACTTGAATAAATGATTGATTGTAACTTCCATTTTATATCCTTTCCAGCCGTTGAATACCTTTATCAAGCAGATAAATGAACAATTTTTCAAAAATCAGGCTGATGAGAATGATAACAACCGTCCAAGCAAATAAGTCCGGGGTGTCCAGATAAATTTTTGCGTTATATAAATTTTCGCCAATTGAATTTTTTGGAATTCCAATGACTTCTGCCGCTACCCCTGATTTCCAGCACAGCCCAAGGGAAATACTGCAGCCGGCACGGAAAAAGGGCATAATCTGAGAAATGTAGATATAACGGATTTTTCGCATAGGAGAAATGCGGAATACTTGAGCCATTTCCAATAACTGTTTATCGCAGGATGCAATACCGTCTTTCACGTTGGTATAAATAACGGGCAAAACGATTAAAAAAGAAATAATAATGGATAAGTTTGTGGAAGAGACCCAAATTAAAATCAGTATCACGAACGAAGCCACAGGAACCGCCTTAACGGTCAACATGAAAGGAGCTAAAAATTGTTCCACATATTTAAACTTAGCGGAAAGCGCAGCCAATAAAATACCTGCGGCGCAAGCGGCTAAAAACCCTCCAATAATCCTGAGCAAAGAAAATGAAATAGAAAGCCAAAATTCTCCTGTGCAGGCCAATTCAAATAACCGTTGAAATGCAGTGACAGGTGAAACCAGTAAAATATTTTGTCCAATGATCAAGGCGCATATTTGCCATATGACAAGCCATACGGCAACAGCCCATACTTTTATTTTTCCCGGCCGTTTATTTTTTTTAGGCATTGTAATAGAAATTATCGTCCGGTAAATTTCCACCTATGGATTGTGCATTTTGGTCATTTAGTACAGAAAGATAACCGGAAAGTTTTTCTTTCATTTCACTGCCAGTGATAAAAGTAATGTTACATTCAGGAATTGCTTTTTGTGCGATTGCTTCAGTTACAATATCGTATTTACCAACCAAAGCAGCACCTTCATTTACATTGTTATTAATGTATGCTACAGATTCTTGATAGTGTTTTAGAAAATCTTCTACGGCTTGTGGATTTTGTTCAATGAATTCTTTTCTTGCAACTACCACACCGGTCACCAAAGTAGAAGGAGATTCCGCATTTTCTTGCAGTTTATCCCATTCTTCTGTTAGGTCAAGGGCAACACGCAGATTGCTGTTTTGATTTTGTGCCGTGGTTACGAATGGCTGCGGCAGCATGGCAATGGCATTTTCGGAAGCATTTAATGCTGCGAGACATTCAGCTTGTTCACTTTTCCATTCAATGGTCACATCTGTTGCAGGGTCAATTCCGTTTTGAGAAAGAATATAGTTTAATGCGTATTCAGGTGTTGTGCCTTTACCGCTTGCATAAATGGTTTTACCGCGTAAATCTTCTACAGATTGAACGGTATTTCCGGAATCAACAATGTAAAGAACACCAAGGGTGTTAATGGCCAATACTTGTACGCCGCCGTCTGTATTGTTATATAAAACGGAAGCTACGTTTGCAGGTACAGCGGCAATATCTATTTGACCTTGTACAAGTTTCGGTGTTACTTCATCAATAGAAGCTGCGATTGAGAAATTGTAATTGTTGTCAGTAATTTGATTTTCTTCACAATCGTTCATGAATTTTACCATACCCATGGCAGTTGGGCCTTTAAGTGCGGTTATATTCATGTCAATTGGAGTGGAAGCTTGTGTTTGACTGGCAGTGGATGAACTGCTGCCGGATTCTGTTGAGACACCGGAAGAGCAGCCTGTCAATACAGCTGCAACCAGTACACTCAATCCAAGTGCGAAAGATAGTAATTTTTTCATATTTATACCCTCTCTTTTTGAATGTATTACAAGTCGGATTTAAGAATAGATGGTATGTTCCAATCCAACCTGATTGACAATTTTAATTCTTATGGAATTGACTTCAATCAGTTTTGCCTTTTGAAGTTCAGCCAGCTCCCTGAAAAGGGCAGCACGGCTAATGCCAATGCGGCTTGCCAGCACTTCTCTGGAGCAATTTGGTATAATACAATTTTTCTCATTCTGATTTGAAATTAAGTATTCTGCCAGTTTGCTGCGGCAGCTTTGCGTGGCAATTAATTCGATACGCTTAATTAAAAATTGTATTTTTTTGTTGCAGACTAAGGCGTATTTCATTGCAAAGGAAGCATCTTTTTCCATAGCAGCAACAATTATACGTTTTGGTATAAAGTATACTACAGCGTTGGTACGGCTGCGAATAACAGTTTCCATTTGTGAGCAGTCAAATAAATTGCAAATTCCAAAACAATTCCCTTTGTGCAGAGAATTCAGCATAGTATCACGTCCGTCAAGAGCAACAGAATAAATATCCAGTATGCCGGAAGCAATCAGGCCAATAAATTCTTTGCCGTTACATATATCGCTTAAATATGCTCCTGCACTGTAAGCTTTTCGGGTGACAGATGAAAAGTCAAACGAACTGCCATCCAGAAAATCAGATGCTGCGATTGCCTCAAGGTATTCTTTATTTGGCATATTCCATTCCCCTTTCAATACTGGGTTAGACGTGGCTAACTATAAAAATATTGTACCGAGGTTTCCGGATAATGTCAATATAAAAAGATTTTCATGGAGTCTCACGTGATACTGACAGTTCACAAAATACTTGGTAAGCTTATGCTAACTTTTATCATTTGGAGCTGAGATGTTTGCTGAAAAAAGTAATTTTAATTTCCGGTGGAGCTGCAGTAGGAAAAACTGCTGTATTAAAGAATATCATACCATTATTGCAAAGTAAAGATATAGCGCTGTCAGTATGCAAAATTGATTGTGTGGCAACAAAAGACGGTTTGGTTTATGAAAATATGGGCATTCCCAGTGTAGTAGGAATCAGCGGAGATATTTGTCCCGACCATTTTTTAGTTTCTAATCTTCCGGAGCTATATCACTGGGCAGATGAGAAAACAAGCGATATTCTGCTCATTGAAACAGCAGGTCTGTGCCATAGGTGTTCGCCTGCCACTGAAAAAATGACAGCAGGATGTGTGTTGGACTGTACTTCCAGCTGTCAGGCGCCTGCACAGCTGGGGCCTATGCTGACATATGCTGACTTTGTTGTACTTACTAAAATTGATATGGTATCACAAGCTGAGCGGGAAATTATTTTATGGAAAATAAAAGATCTAAATCCTTCTGCAAAGCTGTTTACAATCGATGGATTGACAGGATATGGAGCAGAAGGTTTAGCTGATTGGTTAGGCGGTCTTTCAAAAGAAGAAAATTTTGACGATGATATATTACGCCATAGTATGCCTAGTGGTGTTTGTTCTTACTGCGTAGGAGAAAAAAGGGTAGGAAGCGTTTATCAGCAAGGAGTAGTAGGAAAAATTGAGTTTTAAGACAGGTGAGCATCATGCATAAGTTAATCATTTGCGGGGGAAACGATAAATATGGAAATTCGGAAGGAATTCAGCGTTTGGATTTATTTCGAGGTGAATTGTATACCATAGTGGGCAATACGGGTTCAGGAAAGAGCAGACTGATGAAAGATATTGAACAGCTTGCAGATCATGATACGGTGACACAGCGCAGAGTGTTTATTGATGGCAAGCAATTCACTTGGGAGGAACGTCAAGAACAGTCACTGCATTTTGTTGCGCATTTAGGGCAGAATATGCGTTTTATGTTAGATACAACCGTAGAGGAGTTTTTGAATCTACATGCACATTGCAGGGCGAAAGAAGTGGATACCAATGAGATTATTTTTCAGGCAAACCAAATTACCCCTGAAGCAATTATGCCCAATCAAAGTTTAAATTTATTAAGCGGCGGTCAAACAAGGGCACTAATGATAGCGGATATCGCACTGATTTGCGATAGTCCGATTGTACTGATTGATGAGATAGAAAACGCAGGCATTGATAAAGAAAAAGCATTTGCCTTATTGTTGTCAAAAGAAAAGCTGGTGATGATAGTGACTCATGATCCTCATACAGCATTAATGGCAAAACAGCGTATCGTTATGGAGGCCGGAGCAATCAAACAAGTAATACAGCGCAGTGAAAAAGAAGCCGCAATTTTTGAACAATTAAGTAAAGAGTACAGGAAACAGAAACGGTTGCAGAATGCAATCAGAAACGGAGAGGGTGTTATATGAAAAAGGTATTGCTATATTGGAATCATATTTGTATCTTACATAATTATGAAAAATTATTTTTAGAAGAAGTAAAGCAAAACTTACTTCAACATGATATTGAATTAAACGTTACTTATTTTGGTATGGGATATCCTGAACATATGTCAGAATATCTGTATCAACAGGATGCGGTACTGCCTGATATCATTGTATCTGCTGACTTGGAAGTATTTGAAGATTCCCGTATTTTTACTAAACTGGAACCAGATTTATATCCGTGCCATGACTGGATTTCGTTTAAAAACAGCACAGCACTTGAATTGGTAGAGAGAAGTCCCTATTTATTGCCCTTTATATCCATTCCACTGGTATATTTTACGACCAATCCTGATGATTGTAAAAACAAAAAAATGAACGACATTTCTCCGTTGGTCTTTGGAGGAATCAATAATTCTGCGGGAAAAACCGTTACAAAAGCAATTTGGAACCGTTACGGAAAAGAAGCCGCTGAATATGTCTTGCGTAACAGTATTGTAGAGGATATGCCAATCGGCGCCTTTCGCCAGGTAAAAATAGGTAAGGCACAAACTGCATTGGTACCGTCTATTTACGCGTTAAGAGCAGACAATAGGGAAACATTTATACAAATACCGCAGGAAGGACCTTTGCTGATACCATCCTACCTTTGTGTACGCAATTCCATTGAAAAAAATGTTGCGGAACAAGTTGTCAAAGAAATTATTTGCCAAAAACTTTGCGAATTCTATGCAGAAAAAGGAGATTTAATTGTATATCCTGATTTTGATATACCGCACAGTCAACATGAAAGCGAAAGTTATTTCACAGTAGACTCCAAGTGGTTACAACAACTATCTCCCCAGGCCTTTTATGAATTGTACGGAACATATCTTCCAAAAGCGTACATTCCTAACTAAAAAGGATGTCAGATATAATCTGACATCCTTTTTTTTAAATAGAGCGTTCTTTTCCCATATAAATGACACACATAATACCGTCACCTGTATGGCTTCCTATAATTGGACCAACAAACTGGATTTTAACATCTTTTACACTTGGTATTTTTTCTTTGGTAAGCTTTGCCACATACTCTGCATCAGTCATAGCGTCACCATGCATAATATAAATGGTTTGTTCTTCCGGCTTTACAATTGTTTCCGCCATTCTGTTTACAATACAGTCCAATGATTGCTTACGACCGCGAATTTTTTCAGCTGGAATTAATTCCCCTTTTTCATTTACCTGTAAAACAGGTTTAATTCCAAGCATACCGCCAAATAGGGCTGCTGCCGGAGAAATTCTGCCGCCGCGTTTTAAGTGGTTTAAATCGTTTACAGTAAACCACAAGCGGACATACTTGCGGTTTTCTTCTGCCCACTGGGCAGCTTCTTTCACCGATGCGCCATTTTTCAGCATTTCCAATGCGTGCATGACCAGCAATCCTTCTCCCATACTTGGAGAACGGGAATCTACCGTATAAATTTGGCGTTGCGGGTATTTTTCCCGTAATTCTTCTACCGCTGTTACAGAGCGTTCATAGGTTGCGCTCAATGCGGAAGAAAAACAAATATATAGTAAATCTTTTTCTTCTTTTAAATGGGGTTCGAATATATCCACAAAACGGGCTGATGTAATTTGCGTGGTAGTAGGCATGCTGCCATTTCTCATTGATGCATAGAACTGTTCGTTTGTCATTTCACGGCCGTCAGGATAGTTTAAATATGTTTTATCATCCATTAAAAATTCCATGGGAATTACTTCAATGCCCAGTTGTGCAATTTGTTCAGGAGTAAAATCGGCAGTAGAATCTGTTATTACAAGATATTTGCTCATTCGGACGCTCCATTCATAATAATTTTTCACATAATTTGATATGGCTTTATTATATATGATTTCAAATTATATGTCTATATAGAGATGAAAATGAAAAAGACCTCTCGTGAAAAAGAGGTCTTTTACGGTAAAAACAAAGCCCGCCCGGCCGTAATGTGCTAAGAGTAACCTGCTACTCAAAAGCAGGTGGGTGCCCTCCCGCTGAGTTCGTACTCCCTTCTTCCGAAAAAACGGGAGGTCTGCAGTCCGTCAGCGGAGAACGGGCTCCCTAAAATATAGGTGTAGGGTTACTTATGCAACGGTCCACGCACCGGGCAGGATTTTTATTTGCTGGAGTTATTATATCACGCTTTTTTCGGATTATAATTCTTTTATTCAAAAATAATTATGAATATTTACCTAAAAAAGCTTATTCTTCATCGGCAGATTCGTATAGCTCGTCAAAATGGCTTTCAAAAATTTCAGCAAGCTTATCCAGCAGTTCTTCGTCTTCCACTTCAGCCAATTGTTCTTCTCCGTCTTCTTCAATGGCTTCAAAAATGTAATAGGTACCTTCGGACTCAATGGAAGCAGCCGGGTCTTCAAATGTTGGAAGCAATGCGTAAAAACAGCCGTCATCGTTTTCAATTACATCCAGAATTTCAAATTCATGTTCTTTGCCTTCATCATCTATTAAGGTAATTAGATCTACTTCGAATTCTTCGTTATTTGTATTACTCATGATTTTCCTCCTAATTTGTTTGATTCTATTTTACCGTTCTGCCAACGTGAAGTCAACTAAAAATGTAATTATTGAAATTATGCCTAAAACTATGTGTGAAATATTGTGTGAATGAATAGATTTTACTTTTCTGTTTCATTCTGCACCATTTTAGTGTATAATAGAACAAACAAAAGAAAAGGAATGATTCAATGGCTATAGAGATATATGATGTTATTATTATCGGCGGCGGTCCAGCCGGATATACAGCCGCAATATATTGCGGGCGTGCGGCAATGAAAACATTGCTTTTAGAAAAATACATGCCCGGCGGTCAAATGGGAATTACAGCACATATTGATAATTACCCGGGT
Source organism: uncultured Clostridia bacterium (assembly GCA_944384835.1). Taxonomy (GTDB): domain Bacteria; phylum Bacillota; class Clostridia; order Oscillospirales; family Acutalibacteraceae; genus UMGS1071. The sequence continues at coordinate 67,215 of CALWUU010000015.1, forward strand.
TTTCCTGAGGGAATTGACGGCTTTACGCTGGCAATGGATATGGAAAAACAAGCAGAGCGGTTTCAAATAGAACATAAAACGGAAGAAGTGACCGCTGTTCGGTTAGACCAACCAATAAAAGAAGTGACCGTTTCTAACGGAGCTGTATATCATGCGAAATCCGTTATTATAGCATCAGGTGCATCAGCAAGAGAGTTAGGGTTGCCTGAGGAACGTGAATTAAGGGGAAAAGGAGTTTCCTATTGTGCCACTTGTGACGGCGCATTTTTCCGGAATAAAACAGTTGCTGTTATTGGCGGGGGAGATACAGCAGCTGCTGACGCTGTATTTTTATCTAAATTATGCAAACAAGTATATGTGGTGCATAGGCGAGATACGCTCAGAGCTGCTGCAGTTTATTATGATGTTCTGAAGCAGACAGAAAATGTAACTTTCATATGGGACAGCACAGTAGAAGAGATTCTGCATGATAACACAGTTACCGGAATTCGGATTAAAAATAAACATACGGGTCAATTACAGACAATAGATTGTCAAGGAGTATTTGTGGCCATTGGCAATGTTCCGAACACCGAACTATATGAAAAGCAAATTGAACTGGATGGAAACGGTTATATCATTTCGGATGAAAATACAAAAACATCTCAATTAGGCGTGTTTGCAGCGGGAGATATCAGAACCAAACCTTTACGGCAAGTAGTAACAGCAGTAGCGGATGGTGCTGTAGCTGCATATATGGCAGAAGAATATATCCAATTACAAACAGCGGAAACGGAATAACAAAGACAGCTTTGGTTGCGATAGATAAAACCAAAGCTGTTTTATTTTTTATAGCTTCATATGATAACAGAATGATGTCATATTGCCATATAAGACGGAAGATTGGCTGCAGAAGAAACAAAAATATATGGTCATATGTTTAATAAATGCAGGAAAAATGGACTTTGCACTGTGTCTCTCCCCAGTATGATAACAGAACTAGATGCAACAACCAGTCTATGATTCGATTATGAAAAAAGCAAAGAACAGTTATTTGGCGCATAGGCAGATCAATATGGCAAAAACTTTTGTCTGTGTAGCGTTGTGCATAAGACTATTTTACTCAACTGCTTCTGGTGGAACGGTCGGAGCACATAAAAGCATATTCTGTCATATATAGACTGGATGGTTACATGCATTGACCGCAATTGTGATGTCTTTCTATTGCTGAACTGTCCGTATAAATTAGCCTTCCGTATTCATGCCAATATTCTTCGAGAAACAATGTATCAGATATAAACTTACCTTTGAAGTTTGCTGAAATATTAGAAAAAATAAAAACAGTCAATGTCATTTGACGTTGACTGTTTTTATTGCAGAGAAATTTATTGCATTACATGAGTTTTAATATACATACGCCATTCTTTACATGCCTCAGCAGTTAAATGAATTCCATCAGGTGTTTTATCTACAGGTAAAGCTCCTGTATCGTCTTTAAATGCCTCAGCAGCATTTAAGTATGGAATCCCCTTTTCAGCAGACATATTAATAATCATATTATTTAAATTCTCTATTTTTGTATTATTATAAACTTCGTCTGTTTCAGAACGTTCTGCAGAAACAGGAAGAACTGATTGTACGCAAATTTTTGCATTTGGCTGAAGTGCTTTTATATCATCAATTAATTGAGAATATTGTTCAATAAACATATCAGGATATACCCATCCCAATTCATTCGCACCGAACAACAGATAAATTTGATCAAACTGTCTGTCTTTTAAGGCATCCATCACTGTTTTTTCTCCGGTTCCGTCCGAATTCGGTGAATTATCTGCGTTTACAATTTTCATTCTATGGATGCTTTCTACGGTCATACCGCGGCCTTCATAATAGGTTGGCGTATCCAAACCGGAAAATACTTTGAATCCTTCTGTAATGGAATTTCCAATAAATAATGTATTAGAGAAATACGTATCGTCCACTTCAGCAGATTCCGGAACAAAGTGGGCAGTATTTACTGTAATAGTTCCGGATGAGTCTGTATTGGAGGATGAGTCTTCGGAAGATATGGAATCTTCCGTTTCTGAGCTATTAGGCGTAACTTCAGATACAACGCTTTCCGGTGTTGCAGATGCTTCCTGACTGTTAGGCTTTATTGTAAATACGCATATTAATACAACGGCAATTGTAATTAATACCATTGCCGCAATGATTGCAATAATAGGAGTATATCTTTTTTTCTGACTTTTTGGGGATCGAATTACGCGTTTCATATTTTCCTCCGATGAACTATTATTTTAACGTGCTTATCCATTATAGAAAATACAAACACAATTTACAAGGTATTGTTTTATATTGTCACTATTTGTTATATATCTGTAAGATAATTAACAAAAACGTTTACTTTTGCCGTAAAAACAAGAAAAAACAGACATAAATTATGTCTATTTCTTCCATATTGTATTTTTACATTTTATGTAACTTTTTTTCGTATCATACCAGCAGACAAACACAAAAGGAACATAATTAAGTTTACAATTACAATGCTTGCTCCCGTTGGTGTTGAAAACGCATACGATACCACAAGACCGATAAAAAAGCAAACAACTGAAATCACAGCGGAAGCAATTACAACAGCACGGAACTGTCTGAAAATACGCATGGCGGATAATGCCGGGAAAATGATTAAACTGGAAATCAGCATAGTACCCATAATACGCATGCCTACTACAATGGTAACGGCTGTCAGCAGGGCAATCAGCATATTGTAGAGATTTGCCCGCGTTCCTGTAGCCTTGGCAAAATTTTCATCAAATGTAACGGCAAAGATTTTATTGTAAAATACGATAAATAAAATTAATACGACTACAGAAAGCGCAATGCTGACATAAACATCACTTTCTGTCATAGCCAAAATGCTTCCGAACATATAACTGTATACATCCACGTTTTGTCCGGAGGCCAAAGAGATAACCGTAACACCAATTGCAAGGGAGCTGCTTGCAATCAATGCAATGGCAGAGTCTCCTTTAATTTTGCTGTTTTCGCTTAACCTAAGCAACAAAAAAGCTGCAACTACAACAACGGGAATAGCAACGGGTAAGGGAGCCCAGTTAAACGCTACGGCAACAGCCAATGCGCCAAAACCTACATGGGAAAGTCCGTCTCCGATCATAGAGTAACGTTTTAAGACCAGGCTCACACCAAGCAGGGCCGCGCAAAGGGAAACCAAGGTACCTACAATCAATGCCCTTACAATGAAGGTATAGGAAAATAAATCATGTAAAATTTCTAACATAATATGTGCCTCCCTATACTTAGGAACATTTTAAAAAGCGTTTTCCAAGTTCTGTGGTAACATACGATTTGGTGTCTCCGTAGAACAACAGAGATTGATTGATATGCAGTATTTTATCAGCATACTGTATTGATGAGGATATATCATGAGACACCATAATAATAGTAACGCCAAGCTCCTTGTTTAATTGCTCTATCAGTTGATACAATTCTTCCGTTACCAAAGGATCCAGGCCGGTAACAGGCTCATCCAGCAAAAGCAGTTTGTCAGTAGCACACAAAGCGCGGGCCAATAACACTCGTTGCTGCTGTCCGCCTGAAAGTGCGCTGAAAGAACGCTTTTTAAAATCGCCGATTCCCAGACGTTCCATATGCATCATTGCTTGTTCCTTATCTGCTTTGCTGTAAAAAGGGTTCAGTCCGCGGCGGTTTAAACAGCCGGATAGTACAACTTCATAAACGGAAGCGGGAAAATCCTTCTGTATGTTGGTTTGCTGGGGCAAATATCCCAAACGTTTGCGTTGTATCTCCGGACCAAATGTAACAGAACCGCATTTCAACGGCACCAGTTTTAATATGCTTTTGAGCAATGTGCTTTTTCCCGAGCCGTTTTCACCGACAATGCAAACATACTCACCCTCGTTTACCTCAAAAGAGACATGATCAACCGCAATTTTAGAATCGTATGCAACAGTCACATCATGACAAGATAATATCATATATTTATTCAAGTCCTTTTTTCAAATTTTCAACATTTTGTTTCATAAGAGATAAATAGGTTTCTCCATTTTCAAAGTCTTCTTTGGAAATATTATGGCAAGAATGGAACAGTAGCATTTCCACACCTGTTTCTTCACTGATTGAACGGGAAATTTTAGGATCTGTTAATTCCTCATAATAAATGACAGGGATTTGTTTTTCTTTTATTTCATTGATTAATTCGGATATTGTTTTGGCGCTGGGTTCTGAATCTGCAGAGCAGGAATCATAAGCAGACTTATAGTCCAGTCCGTACTCATGGGTAAAATAAAATAGTGCAAATCGGCTTCCGAATACAATTTCCTTGCGATTTCCGTTTGCTACAACAGTACGGATTTCTTGATCCAACTCATCCAGCTGTGATAAATAGCTATTTGCATTGTCAGTATAATACTCGGCGTTATCCGGGTCAGCTTCGCATAAGGTCTGCACAATGGTTTGTACCATAGTTTTTGCATTGACGGGGCTGGTCCAAATATGAGGATCATATTGATTCAGTTCATCTGAACTTAATTCATCGGAAGTATGATTGTGGTCATCTTCGGAATGATCATGTCCGCCGCTGGGGCTTTTCAGCAAAGAGATTCCTTGAGACACATTGGTTACCTGTACGGAATCAGGCAGAGATTCAATGATATTGCTTGCCCATGTTTCCATATTAGAGCCTGTATATAAAAATACATCGGCATTATGAATGGTAATGATATCAGATGGAGAAGGGTCAAAGGTATGACTATCTACACCGGGAGGGAGAATTAACTCAACGTTGGCCTTGTCGCCGGCTATTTGACGCGCAAAGTCATATTGAGGAAACAGAGTAGCAACAATTGTAAGTTTATCAGGATCATTTTCAGAATTTGTACTGTTGCCGGAACTGGTATTGGAAGAACTGCAGCCCGCTAATATTCCAACAGTGATGATTGTTACAGCAAATAAAGCAAGAAATTTTTTCATATTGTTCTCCTTTTTTAGACAGATTGTTTCAAACAGTCTTCGCATTGACCGTAAAATACAGTTCTGGAAGTGTCTACTTGAAAGCGATGTTCTTTTAAGATGTGTTGTTCAATGCCGATCATAAAATCACAATTTAGATGTATTAATTTTTTGCACGTAATACACTTTAAATGAAAATGAACTGCGCATTCTTCTTTGTTGGAAGTATATTGATAGCATGCACCGGAATCTTCCAGCAAGAATTTTCGTACATCTCCTTGGTTTACCAGCTTGTCCATATACCTGTAAACAGTAGCTTTACCAACGGGATTTCCGGATTGCTTCAGGTGATCTACCACGTCGTCGACGGTAACATGCCTTGATTGATTTTCAATTAGAAACTGTAAAATGTGGTCACGCTGTTTTGTTTTATATCCTTCGGATTGAGCCATATAAAAACACCCCAATTTGAAATTGATTTTCAATTTAGTTTTTATATTATAATACTTTTTACCAATAGTCAATAAAAGTGAAAAAATAGACAAGCAGATTTAAATTGTTCCAAGGAATATGTTAGATTGCTGTAAAATTACACAAAAATATATTTTAAATGGTTCTCTTTTTTAACATTTCATTCATTTGTATGGATTTATATTTTGAATTTTAAAGTAGAAAAAGAGATGATTTAACCTAATGTTATTTATAAAATGATAAAAAATTTCAATTTTATGCCGTACTGAAAAATAGAAAAGCCGTTTCAAGACAAGAACATTTTGTCTTGAAACGACTGATTCATTATGGTTCAGCAATGTTTTAATGACGTTAGGTCATTTTTTAAGTCTATTTTTTGAGGGCGTCAAGTAAATTCGTTTCATATAAAAGTAAACCCTTTATATGAACTACTGCTTTGTCTGCAGTTTATATTACCGTAGTTTTTTTATTTTTTCTTTTGATTATCAAATAAATCCCAATGCTCAAAATATATAAGCAGACGGCTGCTCCTGTAGACATATTCAAAATATGAGCGTCCGTAGGCTCCATTGTTCCAAAAGAAACAAACATGGATCGCTGTAATGTTAAAATAGAAGCAGCTGCCTCTGCATAGCCAATATTACGTATGACTGCAAGCAGAGGAGAAGGATTTTTATGTTGTTTTACAGCTTTTATGATTGCCATGATTATTTTAAAAAATGTGTAAGCCGCTATGGTGATCATCAAAATTTCATCATATTTTACAGCAATATTTTGAGATAAGCTAATATAAATTACGCCGCTTAATACAAAACTTAATATGATAAGCAACATTCCGGATAATCTCATTACAAAGTATTCAGCATCCGGGGAAGATTTAGATTTGTGTTTGTATTCAAACAAAACAACCGAAAAACGCATTGCGCTTAAGATTACATAGTAGGCGCACATTGTACTAAACCATAAAGAGGAATGGATGACTCCAAGTATCCCATGGTAGAGCGCATACAGAAAATTAAAAGAAAGGCTGATGGCAGCAGCGAAAACCATACGATAGCGCTGCTCTCCGATCACCCTTTTTCCAACTGTTGTTTTTGTAAGTTGTCCGGAAATTTTTTGCTGAATATTCGCTCTTTGATACCTTTTGTTAGAGGAATGAGAGAAAGAAGCAGTATAATTCCTACAAGACCAATCATAATTCCTGCAATCATATTTCCCCATATCATGCTAAAGCACATGCCGCAGCCAAAGGATAATGCTCCAATTGTGCCGACAATAATTGTTAATACCTGCTTACCCGATATACGCATAGGAGCCTTATGCTCCATTTTCCGCCAAACAATTAGGGTAACCAAACCAAGAAGCAAACCAATGCATCCTAATATCACTCCTTGCAGGAAAACATTCCATTGGGAAATAAGAGCCATACACATACCAAGTGAAAATAGTATTCCGCTGACAGTTCCTAATATCATTGCTGTAAAACTACTTTTTTTCATTGAAATTACCTCCTATATTTATTAAATCAACAGTTGTTGTGTTAATCTATTTATAGTATAATGGAGTTAAAATACGCAAGGCAACCATCAATTTAGGACTAAATGTTGGAATAATAAAAAGAGTGGTCATATGAATGTAAAAAATAACCGAAGAAGATGTCAGTCGAAAGAGCGCATTGAAAAAGAGTTTATTGAATTGCTGCAAACGAAAGAATTACATCAAATTACAGTATCAGATATTTGTAAGGCTTGTCAATTGAACAGAAGTACATTTTATGCCAACTATGAGGATATTTACGACCTTGCGGATAAAGTAAAAGAGTATTTGGAAACAGAAGTGAATCTTCTTTATGAAGAAGAAAAAACACAGCGCTTCAACAGCAACGATTACTTGAAATTGTTTCGTCACATGAAAGATAATCAAATGCTTTACCGTACATATTTTAAACTTGGATATGATCATCAATATAAAATTAGGTACTATGATATACAGCAAGCAATCAAGTATTTTGATAATCAACATATTGAGTATCATATTACATTCTTTCAGAGCGGATTTAATGCAATTGTTAAGATGTGGCTGGAAGGCGGTTGTAAAGAAACGCCGGAAGAAATGAACGAAATTATCAGAAGCGAATATCAAGGACGGCTATGTTTATCAAAATAATGGAAAAGCGCTGCAGTTATTGTAACTACATCGCTTTTTATGGTAAAAACAGGTATTTTGCTATTATTTTCGTGGAAGTTTATATAGGAAAAAGTTTCAGCTGAAGTACGATAATTATACGCGTTTCATAATGGAACGAGAGGTACTTAAATGGATTCTGTCTTTTTCGCTTTTATGCATATATACGTTTTGTACAAGACCAAAACCAAAATATAAACAAGCGGCAGAGGAGCCTCCGGCGCTGAAAAACGGCAATGTAACACCCATAACGGGAAGAAGACTCAGACACATGCCAAGATTGATAATAGATTGGAATGCAATCATCGCAAAAAATCCAAAACACATGTAAGTGCCTAAATCATCACAAGATTTTCTGGCAGCATTCATAGTACGCAGCAGCAGTAAGACGATTAAAATCAATATAGCCATAGCTCCAATGAACCCTAACTGTTCAGAAGCGACAGAGAATATAAAGTCGCTTTCCTGAACAGGCACGACACTGCGCTGCACACGAGGAGCGGTAAATAATCCGCGTCCAAACAATTGTCCGGAGCCAATGGAGATTTTTCCCTGAATCTGCTGCAAGCCTAATCCCAATGGATCCGATTCCGGATTAAACATATTCAGAATGCGGTTTTTTTGATAATCTTCCAATAAAAATTGCCATACCAAAGGAAGAATGACAATCAAACTTCCAAATAGCCCGGCAAAATAACGCAGCTGTACACCTGCAATAAACATCATCACCAGGAACATAAAAATAAATACAGCTGCCGCACCGTCGTCACCTTGTAAATGGATGAGTATAACCGGGATTAAGCAATGAATGAAGAGAAACAAAATTTGCACCGGAGAAGTGATTTGTCCTTTTTCCTTTACTATGGACAAATGTTTTGCAAAGGTAACCATGAATCCGATTTTTACTAATTCCGAAGGCTGGAATGTAAGTCCCCCCGGAAGCTGGATCCACGCCCTGGCATTTACGCCGGCATCTCCCGTAATTGCCTGACCGAAAAATAAAGTATATAAAATTAAAATAATGGATATTGCACCGATAAAATACCACGCTTTTGCAATGGAACGGTAATCAATGATCGTTAATACAATAGCGCCTGCATAACCAATGAGAATAGAAATTAACTGAACTGAAAAATAACTTCTGCTTCCCTCAGGTGTGGGTACTGTTTTTAACAGTAGCAAGCTATATGCAGAAATAACCAGCATAATACCCCAGAGCAGCTTATCTGCCCGTTTAAAGTAATTGATGAATGCGTTTCCTACCTTAGACAAAATGCGCCTCCTTATGGCAAAACATACTCGTTTTTCTTGTATACGTTACTGTGCATTTCTATTATTTTATTACGATAAATCCATTATATTATTTCTATTTATAAAGTTCAAGTATGGGCTTTTCTTCATTTTCGTAATATGGTATACTTTACACAGTAATTTTTGTGTAAGGAGACAATAACATGCTTACAGACATCGAAATTGCCCAACAGGCAAGTATACTTCCTATTCGAGAAATTGCATCAAAGCTCGGATTAACGGAAGATGACTACGAACCATACGGTAAGTACAAAGCAAAATTAACAGAAGATTTGTTCCAAAAATTAGAGAGCAAACAAGACGGTAAGTTGATTTTGGTTACCGCAATTAATCCAACGCCGGCAGGTGAAGGAAAAACAACCACTACGACCGGTTTAGGTCAAGCAATGCACAAGATCGGAAAAAATGCTGTCATTGCTTTGCGCGAACCTTCTTTGGGTCCTGTGTTTGGCGTAAAAGGAGGCGCGGCAGGCGGCGGATACGCGCAGGTTCTCCCAATGGAAGACATTAATTTGCATTTCACAGGAGATATGCATGCCATTACTGCAGCCAATAATTTATTGTGCGCCTTATTGGACAATCATATTCACCAAGGCAATTTATTGGGAATTGACGCGCGAAGAATCAATGTAACCCGCTGCATGGATATGAATGACCGCGCTTTAAGAAGTGTTGTAGTTGGTTTGGGAGGAAAACCAAACGGTTTTGTACGTGAAGATGGGTTCTGCATTACAGTGGCCAGCGAGGTGATGGCTATTTTGTGTCTTGCGGAAGATTTGGACGATTTAAAAGAACGTTTGGGAAATATTTTGGTAGCGTATTCTTATGACAACAAACCGATTTATGCACGTGATTTGGATGCCAACGGCGCTATGGCTGTATTGCTGAAAGATGCATTAAAACCAAATTTGGTCCAAACATTGGAGGGTACCCCGGTGATTATGCACGGTGGTCCTTTTGCCAATATTGCACACGGGTGCAACTCTGTGCGCGCAACCAAACTTGCTTTGAAATTGGGCGACTACTGTATTACAGAAGCAGGATTCGGTTCAGATCTTGGTGCGGAGAAATTTTTTGACATCAAATGCCGTTATGCCGGTTTAAAACCAAGCGCGGTTGTTTTGGTAGCAACGGCTCGGGCTTTAAAATACAACGGAGGTGTTCCGAAAACAGAAACCTCTCATGAGAATTTGGAAGCACTGAAAAAAGGAATTGTAAATCTAGGCGCTCACATTGACAATATGAGAAAATACGGCGTTCCTGTTGTGGTTGCAATCAATCGTTTCCATACAGACAGCGATGCTGAATTAAAATTTATTGAAGATTATTGCCGTGAACATAATGCAGAATTTGCGTTGTCCGAAGTATTTGCAAAAGGCGGAGAAGGCGGAATTGCCCTTGCTGAAAAAGTATGTCAGGCAGCAGAACAAGGTTCTGATTTCCAACCATTGTACGATGCAAACTTGACCATCAAAGAAAAACTGAACCGCATTGCAAAAGAAATCTACGGCGCAAGTGAAGTTGTGTTTACCAAAAAAGCGGAAACTTCTTTACAAGCAATTGCTGCTTTGGGAGGAGACAGCTTACCTGTTTGTGTGGCAAAAACACAATACTCTTTGTCAGACGACCCTACTTTATTAGGACGTCCGGAAGGATTTAAAATTACAATTAAGGATTTGCGTTTGTCCAACGGTGCCGGATTTGTCGTTGCATATGCGGGGGATATTATGATTATGCCCGGCTTGCCAAAGGTTCCTGCAGCGAACAAAATAGACGTAGATAACAACGGAGTAGTTTCCGGATTGTTTTAACGATATGATTGGAAAGGAGGTTTTCCCTTGTCACAATTTATAAGCCATTCCCCAGAGGAAACAGAGGATTTCGGCTGCCGTTTGGCACAGCAGCTGCACGGTGGAGAAGTGATTGCCATGTATGGCGGAATGGGCATGGGGAAAACAGCCTTTACAAGAGGGTTGGCACGAGGCTTGGGAATAGACCATGGCATATCCAGCCCTACCTTTGCTTTGGTACATGAATACAAAGGACGGCTGACTGTCTATCATTTTGATATGTTTCGTGTGGAGAGCTGGGATGATTTATACTCCACAGGTTTTTATGACTATTTGGAAACAGATGCTGTTTTGGTGATCGAATGGAGCGAAAATATAGAAGAAGCTCTGCCAAAGGATTGCATTAAAATCCATATTGCACTTGGAGAGCAGGAAAATGAGCGGATATTTACCGCAGAGGGAGGCAACCTATGAAGATACTGGCGCTGGATTCCTCAGCGGTGTCGGCTTCGGCCGCAATTTTAGATGATGATAAAATATTGGGCGAATTTTTTATCAATACAAAACAAACCCACAGCCAAACATTGATGCCAATGGTTCAGCAGGTGTTAGCTCATACAAAAACAAATCTGGAAGAAATTGATTTATTTGCTGTTTCGGCAGGTCCCGGTTCTTTTACAGGAGTGCGTATTGGTGTAGCATGCGTAAAAGGAATGGCATTTGCACAAAATAAGCCTTGTCTTGGTGTATCAACGTTAGAGGCAATGGCGTATCCGCTTGCTATGTTAAACGGCATCATATGTGCTGTGATGGATGCAAGATGCCAGCAGGTTTACCATGCCTTGTTCCGTGTCAACGGAAGAGGTGTGGAGCGTATTTGTGACGACTGTGCGGTTGCGATCAGCGATTTGGCGGAATCTTTGCAGCAATATTCCAATGAAGCCATATACTTGGTTGGGGATGGAGCAAAACTTTGCTATGAATCAGAAGCGTTTCAGCCATTGCAGGTACGGCTGACTGCCAACCATTTACAGTATCAGCGTGCGGTGGGTGTGGCACAATGTGCTGTTCATCATTTCAAACAAGACGCCTGCACAGTGACAGCGGAACAATTGGCGCCCGTTTATTTACGGCTGCCGCAAGCAGAACGTGAGTTGAAAAAGAAGTTGGAGGGTACAACATGATAGCGTTGGGAGCAGACCATGGTGGTTTTCTGTTAAAAGAAGCAATAAAAGCGTATTTGGAGCAAGAAAATATTTCATACCATGATTTTGGAACTTATAGTGAAGCATCTGTAGATTATGCGCCGGTTGCAGAACAAGTGGCACATGCAGTTGCAAAGGGTGAAGCAGAGAAAGGCATTCTTTGCTGCGGTACAGGAATCGGCATTTCGATTGCGGCCAATAAAGTAAAAGGAATCCGTGCGGCTGTGGTAACCAATGCGTTCTGTGCAAAAGCCACACGTGAGCACAACGATGCAAATATCCTTTGCATGGGAGGCCGTGTGATTACAGAAAAAGACGCTGTCGAGTTTACAAAGATTTTTTTGACCACAGAATTTGAGGGCGGACGTCATCAAAGGAGAATTGACCAAATTGCTGCCATTGAGCAGGAAAACCAATAAAAAAGAAGCTGTCATTCAAAAGATGACAGCTTCTTTTTTATGCCAGTGTATCAAGAAATTTTTGATATGATTCATGATTGTTTGGTTTTTCCGTAATCGTTGTGTGGAATAAAGAAAAGTTTTCTACATGCTTTACGGTATCTTCCGGTTCAATGCGGTACATTGGACTTTGTACTGTTAACTCTAAAAAATCTTTGCTGCAGTACACTTGGCTGGAAGCATCATTGTCAGGATAAACTGCTTTTGCATCATGTACATATCGTTTTGACAGTACTGTATTTCCGTTTACGTATGAAATCCAACCTTGCATATTGTTGTATCCTATTTTAAAAGGATAATCCACAGATGCGTCTTGTTGAATCGTCATAAAATCGCTGTGCATATCAAACCGTGGGTCGTGCAGTCTTGTAAAAGGCCAGTATACATAAACGCGGTCTGCTACAAACAATTCATTGCCTTGGTTTTGAGGCAGTACAGCAAATCCGCCCGGTTTTACCATAGTACTGGTACATAAAGCTACGCGCTGTGTTTCAGAAGAGTTATTTTCCGCAGTATGCACAATCATAAAGTTAGAATCTGTTTCGCTCAGCATGATTTTATAGGATAATCGGAGACCCGAGGTTTTTTGTGTAGGTGCTTGGAAGAGAACGCCGTCGTCATCAATGCTGTATACAACAGCTTCATTGTCAGGATAGCGCGCTTCTGATAAATGAGACGGACTTAAATAAAAGCGGTGTCCTCCATATAAATAATGATACGATGTTTGTCCGCATATTTCAGAGATTTCCTTGTTTAAAAAGAAATGTTTTTGTTCTTTGTCTTGGAACAAAATATTTTCTTCTCCGATGAATCCTAAATAGACAATACGAGGGCCTTTTTCTACCGTAACAATCAATTCAATTGTCTGATTGCTCATAGAGATACAAGAACCATAATTTTCATAGTTGATTTCTTTGATATTAATCATAATGAATCACCTTTCATTACATGACACAGTTACAATACCTTGTGTGAATTCTTTGCCGCAGGGCTGTACCTGCGGAGTGGATAATCCATATAAATCCGTCGCTGTTGTTTCCAATTCAAATAGTATTTTTGCGTACGGCGATAAATCTCTTAATTGATTGTACTGAGTGATGATTGGCAAAGAGGCTGTTTGTTTCATAATGGACAACAGTTCCTTTCCCTTTTGATTAAATCCCAGCACATGCAAATATGGAGGAAGGGTTTGTGTGTATGCCGCCTGTATATTCAAAAATGCACAAAGCGTAATACGGCGAATACGCGCATGCGTATAACGTTTGGTTTTTACGTATGCATAAAACTCGGTTAACGAGACAGCTGTTTTTGCCGCTTTATATAGTCTATGCTCCAACCCTTCGGAAACGTCAGGTAAATTTGCAAATTCCTGTAATGTCATTGTTCTCAGTTTTGCCAAAATTGCTCTTTCTAAGCGATGGATAGAAGCAGGAGCTGTGTTATTTTGAATTGCATGTTCCAAATATGGGTAAGTTTCTTTTGGAATATAAGCAGCATACTCCTGCTCCTGTTCAATCATACGTCGAATTTGGGAAGCGGATGCAATTTTTTTTGGAGGAAGCTCAGTATCATGATGTGAGGCACCAATTCGTTTTACGGTAAAAGGCTCAATGTCAGAATTTGTGTCTTTTAATGCGTTACAATAAGCAATGGCGAGAATGTTGTTCGGGTGTTCCAGTAAAGAAGCCGTTTCGTTATTTGTGAGAGTCCGCATAGCTTCCTGACGTGCAGAGGCAAAGCTGACTCCTTTTTGCAGCTGAGCTTGCAACGCTTGAGAAAACTGCTCTGTTCTCAGTATATCTGCAATGGCAGACAACGCTGTAATATCGCCGCATTCGCTGCCAAAGCTTAGTTGATTGACACACCCCAATGCATTGGCAATGGATACGCCGCCGGCAGCAAAGGTTTCTGCCCCCGATACAGCCCAAGGAAGCGGTAATTCAATGACCAGATCAACGCCGGCGTTTAACGCTGTTTTTGCACGAACCCATTTATCAAAACAAGCAGGCTCGCCTCTCTGTACAAAATTGCCGCTCATAATTGCTACAATATGAGTGGCTCCGGATTGTCTAGTTTGCACAATTAAAGATTGATGTCCCAAATGATACGGATTAAATTCGGAAATTATACCAGAAATTTTTAAATTTTGTGTCATTTTTTAATCAAAAATCCTTGAATTTCATTATTGTTTATAATATAGTATAGTGTATATGATTCCTGACTTAGATTCAATAGTTAATTAACCTATAGGGGGAAAAACAATGAAAATTTTGGTCATTAATGCAGGCAGTTCTTCTCTGAAATATCAATTGATTGATATGGAAAATGAATCCGTTGTCGCAAAGGGTATTTGTGAACGTATTGGAATGAATGACGGTATTTTTTCACATAAAACTTTTGACGGAAGAGAAAAAAACCTAAACACAGATATGGAAGACCATACACAGGCATTCCAATTGGTAAAAGATGCTTTGATTGACAACGAAGTAGGTGTTATTAAAACTTTAAATGAAGTTGCTGCAATCGGGCACCGTGTTGTGCAGGGTGGTTCTATTTTCAGCAAATCTGTTTTAATTACAGATGATGTTCTGAAAGGCATTGAGTCTTTGAATCCACTGGCACCGCTGCATAATCCTGCCCATGTGCAAGGAATCCGCGCATGTCAGGATGTATTTGGTATTACGGTTCCTCAGGTTGCTGTTTTTGATACAGCCTTCCATTCCACGATGCCGCCAAAATCTTATACATTTGCGATTCCTTATGAATATTATGAGAAATATTCCGTACGCCGCTATGGTTTCCATGGAACTTCTCATAAATATGTCAGCCACCGCTGTGCAGAAATCATGGGAAAACCAATTGATACTTTAAAATTAATTACTTGTCATTTGGGCAATGGTTCCTCCATTACTGCTGTGCAGGATGGACGTGTTTTAGATACCACTATGGGTTTAACTCCGCTGGACGGCTTTATGATGGGCACACGTTCCGGCTCATTGGATCCTTCTGTTGTAACTTTCCTTATGGAAAAAGAAAACTTAACGCCAAAAGAAATGGATAATATTTTAAATAAAAAATCCGGCTTATTAGGTGTATCCGGTGTTTCCAGCGATGCCCGCGATATCGCACAAGCAGTGGTTGAAGGAAACCAAAGAGCAGTTTTGGCACAAGAAATGCTGGTATATCAAATTGTAAAATACATAGGCGCATTTGCGGCTGCCATGAACGGTGTTGATGCAATCGTCTTTACAGCAGGTTTGGGCGAAAACCACGTAATTGTGCGCCAAAGAGTATGTGAATCTTTAAGATATTTAGGTGTTAATCCGGATATTAATTTAAATGAAAAAATGATTCGCGGAAATGAGGGCAAGATTACAACCGATGATTCCAAAGTTGATGTTTATGTTGTTCCGACCAATGAAGAGCTGGTTATCGCCCGTGATACCAGAAGCATTTTAGAAGCAATGCAATACGCCAATCTTTAAACAAAAAGCTCCTTACACCAACAGTGGTGCAGGGAGCTTTTTTTAGCGATGGTGTGGGATACCTACATCTGTATGCTTTGTATCATCATCGCGGTGTCTGGGTCTGTCCAAAGGAGAATGCTCTCTGAACAAGAAAGAAATACACCAGATAGCTGCAATTGCTACCAAGCAAAATATAATTCGGCTTACAATGGCACCTTGTCCTCCAAAAAGGAACCCAACAATATCAAATTGGAAGATGCCAATGGAACCCCAGTTAATTCCGCCAATAATTAACAGAACCAACATAATACAGTCTATAATAAACATTTGCTCACACCTTTCTTTAAACTTGGGTGACAAAAATGAAATCTTAATATAGAGTGCTCTTTTTTAATAAAAATATACGGAATTTTAAATTTTTTTAATGAATCAAATAAGATATTATGGTATAAAAAACAAAAAACTGTTCACATTATTATGGACAGCTTTTTGTTTTTATCTTAAAATTTTATTTTTTGATAGATTTTCTTATCATAACAAAGAAACATAACATAGCAGAAGCACTACACAGAATCATGATGATTGTAATATTATCGCCTTCACCTGTTTTGGGGCTTTCCAATTTAGTACTTTCCAAAACAATGCTTTGTTCTTCACTTTTAGTTGCCTCAACGGAAAGAGCCTTGAGTGTTTGCGTATCAATGGCTCCGCATTCAATACAGGTAAAGGTTTTGATTCCTTCAGAGTCAACAGATGGTTCTGTGGTAATGCGGCCTTCATCCCATGAATGATTTTCCGTTATGGTTTCTCCGCATTCACAGATTTTTATATGTGTTTGAGCATCATTGCTTTGCCATTCTCCAAAGGTATGAGGAATGACCTCGGTCATATTGTCTGTATAACTGTAACCACAGACATTACAGGTATGTTTTGTATATCCTTGTTCCAAGTGTGTTGGAGAAACGATGGATTCAGTCATAACATGAGAAGCGGAATCACCTACCTCGGTACAGTTTTCGTCCAAACAGATATGAAAATGATAAGTTTCGTCATAGGACCACTCATCTGAAAAGTGATGTGTTATGTTCAATACGAGATGGAGTGTACTGTCTTTTTGAATGCTGTAATCTTGAAGTGTATTTCCGTCTTCCAATTGTTTTCCTGCAAATATCAATGTTTGCTGGTCAGGAGGGATGCCTTCTTTCTCTTGAATTTTTGCTTTTACATCTTCAATTCTGTCCGTTGGTTCTACCTCCAATGTAATATGTTTGCCTGTCAAAGTTTTTACAAAAATTTGCATTGCCATTGTCGGTACAGTAAAGATAACCATACATATCATCACAACAAAGATAGAAATTATACGTTTGGTTTTCATTTTCATATTTTTATATGTTCTCCTTCTATGATTGACTTTCAACTCCATGTTTAGCAGGTTTGCAAATAAACACATGATTGAATGTTTGTTTTAGGATATTAGAACAAAAAAGCGCCTTCTGTTCTGTTTCAAAAATTCCGAATACTGCGGAACCACTGCCACTCATACAAGCGCCAAGCGCATTGTTTTGTATCATAAGCTCTGTAATTATATGAACATCTTCAAGGGCCATAGCTTCTTGGAATACGTTTTTCATGTTTTGAGAGACAGCGGACAAATTCTGTTCTTTCAATGCATTACATAGGATTTGCGTATCGGGACGGTGCAAGATAACGCAGTTATCTGCTTTTTGGTATGCTTCTTGTGTGCTGACTGAAACGGAAGGCTTGCAAATGACAATATAACAGGGCGGAAGGGCAGGAAGCGGTGAGAGGTTCTCTCCAATTCCTGTGGCAAGCATAGTACCGCCGCAAATACAAAATGGAACATCCGCACCGATTTGTACGCCGATTTCACACAGTTGCTTCTGCGTCAAATTGGTTTGAAACAGCTGATTTAATCCATGCAGTACAGCGGCTGCATCCGCGCTTCCTCCGGCCAAACCTGCCTGACTGGGAATCTGTTTTTCAATATGAATGGAAACAGCAGGACGGATTCCGCAATGTTTAAAAAATAAATTTGCAGCTTTATAAGCGGTATTTTGTTCATTTGGACAAAGAGAAGGTACAGAACAAGAAAGAGAAATTCCTTGTGATGAATCTGAAGTTGTAATGGTTACTTTATCGTGCAAAGATACGGATTGCATAATCATTTTCAATTGATGATATCCGTTTTCCAGTATTCCCGTAATATCCAATGATAAATTAATTTTGGCAAATGCTTTCAGCGTAAGGGTTTGGGGAAATGACATAATCAACCTCCTGTTATAAATTAAATAATGCAAGCCGTTTAATATCTATAATGTGTTCCGGACACATTTCGTGACAGCAATAGCAGCGAATACAATTGTCATATATAATATAAGCTTTTTTATGCTTGATTTCAATAGTATGTTGAGGACAACTTTCAGCACATTTACCGCAGCCAATACATTTACCGGTGCGAATTTTAGGTACAGGTGTGGCGATTTTTGCCGCCAGTGGTCTCAAAAAAGAAGGCAAATATTGAATAAAATCGCTTGATTTCGATTGGGGCGGCAGAAAATCAGAGATGACAGTATCGCTTAATGGTAAACCCAGAATTTCTATTTCTTCTACAGTTTTTGGACAAAGGCCGCGTTCCATAGCAGAAGCAAGCATAAAAATGTCTGAAGGTTTTAACGAAATCATAGAGGCGCAGACCATATCTACCGCATAAGGATTGGTTCCTCCAATTAATGTACCGACAAATCTTGGTTTTCCGCCGGAAGGTCCGTTGCCTTCCATACCCATAACAGCATCCATAATCGCAATGTGCGGCTGTACTG
>CALWUU010000016.1 GCA_944384835.1 uncultured Clostridia bacterium
ATTTAATTCATAGGGAACCTGTTTTCCATTTGGAAAAAAAAGAACGTAAAAAGAAAAATAAAAAGAAAAAGAAAAGAAGTATTTTTTACTTCATACCTTTTGTAAAAAAACGTGTTGATAAAAAAGAGGCAGAAGCAAAACGTCCGGCTTGGACGCCTGCTCCGAGAGAAGAATCCACTAAGAAATTGGAAAACGACTGGATTTTAGATTTTTACGGTTATGAACGCCGTCCGAAAGATAATACGAATATTCAGTCGGACGAACCTTATATTCCAAAAGTGGTGGATGTAGAACAGGAAAACACAACAGAAACTGATACACATAAAGATGAAATAGACCAATAATAAGAAGCAAACTCAAAACGAGTTTGCTTCTTATTATATTTTTATGGTATATGGAA
Organism: uncultured Clostridia bacterium; assembly: GCA_944384835.1. Classification (GTDB taxonomy): domain Bacteria; phylum Bacillota; class Clostridia; order Oscillospirales; family Acutalibacteraceae; genus UMGS1071. The sequence continues at coordinate 401 of CALWUU010000016.1, forward strand.
ATAAAAATGAGGCATGCTATCTAAAGTATGTTTTATTATAATTATTTAAAAAAGTATTTACAGCCTGTCTCAGAGATGTTATAATTATGTTAGCATACGCTAACTTAATTGATTGGAGGTTTAAAATGGAAACAAAGTTAAATCAATTACTGGCAGATTTTGTTGTAGAATATCATAAACTACAAACATTTCACTGGTATGTAAAAGGAAAAGATTTCTTTACAGTTCATGCAAAACTGGAAGAATATTATGACCATGTAAATGAGAATATTGATGAGGTGGCCGAACATATTTTAATGTTAAATATGAAACCATTGGCCTCTCTCCAAGAATTTTTAAAAGCATCTTCAATCACGGAAGTGCGCGGAGAATTTATTTGTTCTCAAGATATTTTGAAAGAGGTTCTGAAGGATTTTGAATACCTTTTAAATGAGGTAAAAGAATTAAAAAAATATGCAGATGATCAGGAGCAGTATATAATTTCTGCCCTTATGGACAATTATATTTCACACTATACAAAAGCAGTTTGGATGCTCAAACAGCAGTCCGCATAATGAAATCTCATAAATAACCAATCAAAAAGCGGTACAGATTTTCTGTGCCGCTTTTTATACTTAAAGTGGAAATTCTCTTTTTATGTACAAAGTAAATCTGTGTTTTAGCGTATTTTCGAGGTCATTCTTTGTTTATTCATTAACGATTATTGAATTTTCCCCAAAGCTATTGTAAAGTAGAATGAGATGTTATAAAATAGAAATAAAGAAAATACCATTATTTCATTTTTTAGGAGGTCTATAATGGCAATCAAAGTTGGTATTAATGGATTTGGACGTATTGGACGATTGGTATTTCGTGCAGCTGTGGCACAACCGGAAACGTTTGAAATTGTGGGTATCAATGACCCGTTCATCAATTTAGACTACATGGTATACATGGTCAAATATGATAGCATACATGGTCAGTTTGACGGATGCATCAAAGCTGAAAATGGTAAGCTGGTTGTAAATGGCAAGGAAATCAGCGTTTTTGCTGAGAAAGATCCGGTTCAAATTCCTTGGGGAACCGTTGGTGCTGATTTTGTGGTGGAATCTACCGGTGTATTCTGCACAACAGAAAAAGCTTCAGCACATATTGCTGCCGGCGCTAAAAAAGTAGTAATTTCAGCTCCTGCAAAGGATAGTGAGACGCCAACTTTTGTTTGCGGTGTTAACCTAGATAAATATACGTCAGATATGACTATCGTTTCTAATGCTTCTTGTACCACAAACTGTTTGGCTCCTCTTGCAAAAGTAATTCATGATAAATTCGGTATTGTAGAAGGTCTTATGACTACCGTTCACTCTACTACTGCAACACAAAAAACCGTAGACGGTCCTTCCTCTAAAGACTGGAGAGGCGGCCGCGCGGCATCAGGAAATATTATTCCTTCCTCCACAGGCGCGGCAAAAGCTTGTGCACTGGTTATTCCGGAATTAAAAGGCAAATTAACAGGTATGTCATTCCGAGTTCCAACATTGGATGTTTCAGTTGTTGATTTAACCTGCCGCTTGGAAAAAGCAACAACTTATGAAGAAATCTGTGCTGCTGTAAAAGAAGCTTCTGAAAATGACCTAAAAGGTATTTTAGGCTATACAGAAGATATGGTGGTGTCTTCTGACTTTATTGGAGATGCGAGAACCTCTGTTTTTGATGCCAAAGCAGGTATTATGTTGAATGAACACTTTGTAAAATTGGTTTCTTGGTATGACAATGAGTGGGGCTATTCTAATAAAGTATTAAATTTAATTGCGCACATGAATCAAGTAGATAATGGCGGCTGCGGTTGCTGCAAATAATCAATCGAATATCAATAAAAAACAGGCATCTTTTGCGATGCCTGTTTTTATTGATATTCTGATACGATATTTTATAGTATAAAAAAGAGCAGTTTCCTCAAACTATTAATATTATTTTGATTTTGTAACGAAAAAAATGCTAATTTGTAAAAAAGGTGTATATTTCTGGTTTTTTTGTTGACAGTTGAAACAATAAGACGCTATACTATTTAGAGCAATATACTAAACTCCATATATTTGAAAGAGTGATAACATGGCTAAGGGAACAAGATATAGAGAAAATGCACCAAAACAAAAGAAAAAACTGGCATTGGGTTGGAAGATAGCAATTTCGGTTCTGAGTGTCATTTTAGCATTGGTCATAGCCGCATTTGCAGTCTTTTTCTATTATTTCGGTGGTTTAAAAACCACGTACCTGACAAACGATACAAGTCAGTTGGGAATAGATTCCCAAGTAGTAGAAGACACCAGTGATAAAGACATTACAAATATTGCGTTGTTTGGTGTAGACTCAAGGGACCATGATGATACGGGACGTTCCGATGCATTGATGATTTTGTCTGTTGACAAAATGCACGGAAAAATTAAGCTGACCTCCATTGCGCGTGATACGAGAGTATACATTTCAGATATGGGCTATGATAAAATTGCACATGCCTATGCATATGGTGGTCCCGAGCTTTCCATCAAAACTATCAACCAAAATTTCAATACCAATATTCAAGAGTATGTCACAGTAAATTTTGACCAATTGGCAACTGTGATTAATGCTTTGGGCGGCGTAACGCTGACCATTACGGAACAAGAGCGTATTTCTGCAAATGAAAACATTGCTGCTCTGGGAACAGGTACACTCATTCGGCAATCAGGCACAGTTCTTTTAACAGGTGAACAAGCAGTTGGTTATGCCAGAATCCGTAACATAGACAGTGACAGTATGAGAGCACAGCGTCAAAGAAATGTATTAAATGCTATCTTTGAACAAATGAAAGGAAAAAGTTCACTGGAATATGCAGAATTTATTCGTCTGCTGCTTCCGAATGTGGAAACTTCATTAGATTATGGTGACTTAATGGGACTTGCAACTATTATGTTCGGTTCTGTTACCATGGAAGAAATGGCATTTCCAAATGAAAACAGCAATGCAAGAGGCGGTATTTTTTATTCAGACGGCGCTTGGTATTACGAATATGATCTAGATGTTGCATCACAACAATTATACCAGTTTATATACGAAGAAGAATAAAAAAAGCTTATGTTTCATTTGAAACATAAGCTTTTTTGTTCCTATTTATCTAAAATGGGGAGAAGCAGAGATATTGTTTAGATAAAAGGAATGTATTTCTTTTCAGGTTTTGGAACCAGCTTCATTTTTGCTAATACTGGAATGAGTGCAGTGAACAGTAAATATAACATAATGCATTCAATTGGAAGCATAATAGCATTTTTAATAATACTGCTTGTCATATAATACAAATATCCGTATTTACCGATGATGACACTCCAAACAGAACCTAACAGAACATTAATAAATAAATTTACAGTAAGTTTGGCCAGCACAATTCGAATGATGTTGATTTTAGAACGATAAAAAAACAAGGCGTATACTAAAGAGCCTAACATGGCTGACAATGTGTAACCGGGAAAAAATCCTCCTACCGGATGAAGTGCAAACCCGAGCAAATCAGCAATCATGCCGCCGCTTAGTGCAAGGAATGGTCCTCCAACCATTCCTATCACAGCACGGGACAGAAAGTCGAATTTAATACGCAGATTATCACCAACCGGAATGAATAATGTACTGATTGCAACATCTAATGCGATGAGTACGCCAACAATTGCAATAATATGCAAAAATGTGTATTGCCTTGCGGCAGATTTCCAATAATACGGTGAAAAAATAGATTGATATATAGGCAAAGTTGATGTTTGCTGATTTTTCTTTAACATAAAAACCTCCTCTATGTCAGCAATTGTCATACACGTATGCCGCATAGAGGAGGACACTATTTTCTCCGGTATGCAGCAGCGGGATGCAAGCTTTGAACCGCAAGAAAACTTTTCGTCCGTTTGACAACTCCCCGTTCAAACGGCACTTAACGCTCAAAGCCTTACTCTGCTTTGGCAATATTATACCAAGTTTTTCTTTCCAGTGCAACTGTCTGTTTTTACTTTACACTCATGCTGATAAAAATGTAAATGATTCTTATTATACTTGGTATTTTACACATAGAAAATGAACTTCTTTATATGTTGTTATCATAACAGCAAAAAAGCATCTAATTTTAGTATAGTTTTCGTTATTTTTCATAGAAATTATCAATAAAAGGCTTGAGCTATTGACATTCCTAGTGTTTTCTAGGATAATTTAAGTTATTATATTAAGCAATTATGAAGATTTTGATTAAAAGTTCATAATTTGCTTACAATTATGAGTAGAGACATATGTAAAGTTATTCCAATTTGGTATTAATACAAGATAAAGTATTGGGGTTGTTCTATATGGTAAAAAAGGTGGCCTGTTTTTTTATTGCACTGGCTGCTATTGTAGGCATCTTGTTTTTAGTTCATGCAAAAGTAGATTCTTACCACGGTTCTGAAGAAGGTTCTCATGCGGCAGAACAAGTTGAGGGTAATGGCGGACATTAATATGTAAAGTATATTGATTTGTTGTGTATCATAATTGAGGTGATGAAATGTTTTTAATCTTTTTTGCGCTTTGGCTCATATTCAATGCAAAATTTACGCTTGAAATTTGTATTTTTGGTATTATACTTTCTGCACTGATGTACTTATTCATTTGGAAAGTGTTCGGCTATAAACCAAAATATGACTGGCTTATGGTGAAACTTTCTTTACGAGGAATGAAATATTTTTTTATTTTAATTTGGGAAATTATCAAAGCGAACATAGCAGTATTAAAATTAATTTTCACACCAAAAGTAGAAGTAAAACCCAAATTGGTTTATTTTAAAGTGGATTTGGAAACCAATCTTGCAAAATTTTTTCTCGCAAATTCCATTACATTAACTCCGGGTACCATTACGGCGGATATTAACGATAATGAATATTGCGTGCATGCTCTAGATGAAGATTTTTCCGGCGGTATGGATGAATCCACATTTGTGGAGCAGTTAAAAAAGATGGAGGAAAAACGATAATGTTTGAATACGTACCAACCGAATATGCGCGTATCTTTTTTATTGTATGCCTCATCGCTTTGACTGTCATTGCGTTGGTTTGCTTAGTCAGAGCCATTTTAGGACCAAAATTTACAGACCGCATTATGGCAATTAACATGATAGGCACCAAAACATTATTGATGGTATGTGTGTTGGCGGTGTTATTGAAAGAAAGTTATCTTGTAGACGTCGCGATTGTTTACGCGCTGTTAAGTTTTCTGGCCGTAGTGATTTTGTCGAAATTAGTAGTTACGCGTTACAGAGTAAAGAAAAACCAACAAAAAGAACATACAGAACTACTAGATAAACCAAACCCAAAGAAGGAGGAACCGGACAATGATTAGATTTATCATAGCAGCTGTTTTTATCGTAGCAGGTATTTTTGTTTTTGCAGCGGCAGCATTTGGCGTATTTAAATTCAAATATGTGTTAAACCGTATGCACGTAGCGGCAAAATGCGACTCTTTAGGAGCGTTGCTCATTTTAATCGGTTGTATGATTTTAGGCGGTTTTAGTTTTATGACTTTGAAGTTATTGTTAATTCTTCTTATTTTATGGGTCACAAGTCCCGTCGCGGCTCACCTTATTGTAAAAGCAGAAGTGAAAACACAAAATGAGGATGATTCTGATGAATATGAGGTGATTGGCAAATGATTATTTTGGAATTTGCACTGATTACATTTTTAATTGTTTGCGCAATTGCCTTTACTTTTTCTAAAAGATTACTTACTTCTGTTATTATCTTTATGGCTTACAGTTTGATTATGTCTATTATTTGGCTGATTATGGAATCACCCGACCTTGCAATTACAGAAGCGGCGGTAGGTGCGGGCGTAACCAGTGTTCTACTCTTTTTGGCATTAAAGAAAGTAAACGCATTGAAAGGAAAAAAGGATGAGTAATTCAAATTATAATAAAGATAAAATACCCAGCACTCATTCAAAAGCGCCCTGGAATGCGTTTGTAGGTTGGGTAAACGGGGATACCCCCGAAGATAAATTTGAAAAACCTGAATTATATCAAGCGCCTAAACAAAGTCATGACGCTCATAATGAAGAATCTGCTGTACAGCAAACGCCTATGCCGCAAGCAGAGAATGAACAGGAGTATAATACCGATCATACGGAGCAAGGTCACTTCCTATTAAAAGAAAAATTTACAAAATTTTATAAAGTATATATTGTGATCGCAGTTATTATCGGTTGTTTTGTAGTAGGAATATTGGCATATGCTGTATGCTGCTTGCCTCCATACGGCTATGCGGAAAATCCTGTTAATAATGAAGTATCTGAAAAATATTTGGAAGACGGTTTGGAAGACACCGGTGCTACGAATGCGGTTGCAGGTATGATTTTGGATTATCGTGCGTTTGATACCTTTGGTGAGTCTACCGTATTATTTGTAGCTGTTATTGCAGTTACCATGCTGATGAAACGCAGTATGAACAAAAAAGATGAGGAAGGGGAACGTCTTGTTGCCCATGAAACTGAAATTGATAAAAAAGATCAAAATCTTATTTTAAAATATGGCGCTATGATTTTGGTACCGTTTATTATTTTATTTGGCGTGTATGTTATTTTAAACGGTCATATCTCGCCGGGCGGTGGTTTTTCCGGCGGCGCTATTATTGGCGGCGGACTTATGCTTTATGCCATGGCGTTTGGTCATGAAAAAATTTCCAAAATTATTACGTACCGTTCCTTTACCGTTATTACCAGCTGTGCTTTGCTGACATATGCCGGCTGTAAGGCGTACTCGTTCTATACAGGCGCGAACCATCTTGGAGGAGATATTCCTAAAGGAATTGCAGGTGCGATATTAAGCGGCGGATTTATTTTACCGCTTAATATTTGTGTTGGTATTACTGTTGCATTTACCATGTACGGTTTTTATTCACTATTTTCGAAAGGAGATATATAAACCATGGAAGTCATTCTAGCTCACTACTATGACATTGCTGCCGTGATTTTATTTGGAATTGGTTTTCTTACTCTTTTATTGCATAGAAACTTAATCAAAAAAATCATTGGTCTGAATATTATGGATACTTCCATATTTCTATTTCTCGCTTCGAAAGGTTATATCTTTGAACGTGTAGCGCCGATTGTCCAAGAGGGCGCTACCAATGCTGAGGCTTATATCAATCCGGTACCAAGCGGTTTGGTGCTTACCGGTATTGTTGTCAGCGTCAGCGTCAGCGCCTTTTTGTTAGCGTTAACACAACGTTTGTATAAAAAGTACAAAACCATTAATTTAGATGAAATTATTGTACTTGCGAAAAAGGAGGAGGAGTAATGCCTTTTATCTATAACATGCCGTTTTTCAGCATATTGCTATGCATGGTTGGCGGCATTGTCACTCCATTTTTTCGCAATCGGCGCCTAACACAAATTGTAAATACTTGTATTATCGCTGCCGTATTTGTCATGTCTTTGATTTTATTTATTTCATTGCTCACTGCGGAAGATAGTTTTACGTATATGATGGGACACTTCCCGGCTCCGTGGGGAAATGAACTGCGTGCAGGCCCCCTTGAGGCTTTGATGGCAATGGTGTTTTCTGTCATAATGTTTCTTTCACTGGTTGGCGGTATGAGAGGCATTAATCAGGATATTCGTCCTACCAGAATACCGCTTTATTATACTATGATGAACTTTTTGCTCAGTTCTATGCTGGCATTGATTTATACCAACGATATGTTTACTGCATATGTGTTTATTGAGATCAATACCATTTGTGCATGTGCTATCGTTATGGCAAAAGACAGCGGTATGACAGTGGTTGCTACCATCCGCTACTTGATTATGAGTTTACTTGGTTCCGGATTTTTCTTGTTTGGTGTATCTATTCTTTACACTATCACAGGTCATTTGCTCATGTCCAATGTTCAGCAGTCTGTGATTGCTTTGGTAGAATCCGGTGAATATACAGTTCCGCTTGTAACCAGTCTTGGTCTCATGGTATTGGGTCTTGCGATTAAAAGCGCTTTGTATCCGTTCCATTCATGGCTGCCAAATGCACACGGTTCCTCTACAACTGCTTCCAGTGCCATTCTATCCGGTTTGGTACTGAAAGGATACATTATTCTCTTAGTAAAAATGTGTTACCGTGTGTTTACGCCTGAAATCATGATGTCTTTGCATATTACAGATGTGATGTTTGTATTGGGCGTTTTGGGTATGATTATGGGTTCGATCAAAGCATTAAAAGAAACCCATATCAAACGTATGATTGCATATTCTTCTGTTGCGCAGATAGGTTATATCTTTATGGGTATGGGTTTGGGCACACAAGTTGGTATTATGGCGGCTTGTTTCCATATTCTTGCTCATGCGTTTACAAAACCAATGTTGTTCCTTTCAGCTAACGGTTTGGTGGATGTCTCCAATCATCAATATGAAATGAAGGCTTTGCGCGGATCTGCAAGGAAGGATATTGTATCAGGAATCGGCTTTACGGTTGGAGCTTTGTCCATGATAGGCATTCCGCTGTTTGCAGGCTTTGCTCCTAAGATTTTTTTAGGTATCGGAAGCATCGAAAGTGACTTCCATATGATTGTTACCTTTCTTGCACTGGCACTAAGTACGCTATTGAATGCTTTGTACTATGTTCCTGCCGTTGTTGCTTTTTGGTCAAAACCAAAGCAGACGCAGCAAACAGAGATTCAAGGAGCAGAAAGCATAGCGCTGCATCAAGAAAAACCGAAGAAAAGTGTATTTTTACTTTCTTCCATTGGTGTTTTTATTGTATTGAATTTTGTTTTAGGTATTGCTTATGGTCCAATTATGAAAATCATTACAACAGGACTAAACCTATTGGGATAATGAACGAGTTAATATGAATAGTGAGGTGAAAAGTAAATGGGAGATGGTATCTTTTTATTAATACCTATGTTGTTCCCAATTGTTGCGGGTCTTGTTGTATTTGCTATCAATCATAGAATTGCGCGGCAAATTTATGTTGGTACTGTTTTGGTACTCAATGCAATCGCTGTTTTTTTAATCTCGTTCCTGACCGAAACCAGCAGTTTTACGTTATGGAAGTTCAGTGACAGTCTGTCCGTTACGTTCCGGTTTGATGGTGTGGGTAAAATATTTGCCTGCTTAATTGCCGTTATTTGGACAGTTGCTTGTATTTATGCGTTTGAGTATATGAAGCATGAAGGAAAAGAAAAACGTTACTTTGGTTTTGCTGTTATGACCGTGGGTGTGTTAACAGGTCTTTCCATGTCGGGCAACTTAATGACATTATATATGTTTTATGAGTTTATGACCTTAATTACCGTACCGCTTGTCATTCATTCTCAAGGAAGAGATGCTTTAAAAGCAGGTTTAAAATATTTGGGATACTCTGTATTTGGTGCAGGCTTAACCTTAATTGGTTTTTTCTTCCTGAATTCTTATGGTACCAGCACCATGTTTACAGAAGGCGGCGTGCTGGATATGGCAAAAGTGGCAGGGAATGAAGATGCGATGCTGGCTATTTTCCTTGTTATGATTATCGGCTTTGGCTGTAAAGCAGGTATGATGCCTTTGCAAGCTTGGCTGCCAACAGCTCACCCGGTTGCACCGGCGCCTGCCAGTGCGGTTTTATCCGGTATTATCACAAAAGCAGGTATATTGGGTATGATTCGAGTTACCTTTTACTTGTTTAATCCGGATTTCCTACGCGGCACATGGGCGCAGCTGACCATTATTATTCTGGCTTTGGCAACGGTATTTGTAGGCTCTATGCTGGCATATAAAGAACAGCTTTTGAAAAAGAGATTGGCATATTCTACCGTAAGCCAAGTATCCTATGTTATTTTTGGCATTATGATTTTAACACCGCAAGGATTAAGCGGTGCATTGCTGCAAGTCATCTTCCATGCTATTGCAAAGAATGCGCTGTTCCTTGCAGCGGGTGCAATTATTTATAAAACAGGCGCTATTTATGTAAAAGACCTAAAAGGAATGGGCAAAAAGATGCCTATTGTCATGTGGTGTTTTACTATCGCGTCATTGTCGTTGATTGGTATTCCTCCAACAGGCGGTTTTGTAGCAAAATGGGATTTGGCGGTAGGAGCGCTGTCTCCGGAATTCGGCGGAGTGCTTGGTTATGTGGGTCCTGCTGTTCTTTTGGTCAGTGCATTGCTGACAGCAGGTTATTTGCTCCCAATTATTCGGGACGCATTCTTCCCGGGTAAGAATTTTGATTACAAGACACTGGAGAAGAAAGAAGCGAACGCTTATATGACAGTTCCGTTAATATTATTGTGCATTGCAGTTGTAGGATTGGGTATGTTCCCGATGGGTCTGCAGCAAGTGATTAACGGTATTACAAGTGCAGTTATGTAGCTGCCATCCATTCTGAAGAAAAGGGGGAGAACCATTGAGCACTTTCTTTTTATTGTTCCTGCCGGTGATTGTGCCAATATTAGGCGGTTTTGGTGTATTCATTGCAAAATTTAAAAACCGAACCGCACGTCAAATCTATGTTGGCGCAGTGGTAATTGTGAACATGATATTATCTTTGGTTGCTATTTTTGTAGCGCCCAAAGACCAGACAGTGACTTTGATTCCATTTACGGAAAATTACAGTATTGCCCTCAGATTGGATGGAATGGCAGTCTTATTTGGCTTCATTCTGTGTACCCTCTGGGTGGTTGCAACCTTTTATTCCTTTGAATATATGAAGCATGAAGGAAAAGAAAATAAATTTTTCGGTTTTTACACCATGTCTTTCGGTATTGCAATGGGGCTTGCTTTTTCGGCAAACTTATTGACTTTCTATTTGTTTTATGAATTGCTCACATTAGGCACGTTGCCTCTTGTTATGCATGCTATGAATAAACAGGCTTTATATGCAGGTAAAAAATATATTATTTATTCTATTGGCGGCGCTTCCTTTGCGTTTATCGCAATGGTATTTATGATGTACTATGGAAGCTCTTTGAATTTCACATTTGGCGGCGTTTTGGATATGGTTCAAATAGCAGGCCGTGAGCAATGGCTATTGGTCGTATTCGTTCTTGCGTTCTTTGGTTTTGGCGTAAAAGCCGCAGTATTCCCGCTTTCCAGCTGGCTGCCTGCAGCAGGTGTTGCACCAACTCCTGTTACAGCGCTGCTCCATGCGGTGGCAGTGGTAAACGCCGGTGTATATGCGCTGGTACGTTTGATTTACTATACATTCGGCACAGAATTTTTAAGCGGAAGCTGGGCACAGTATGTGGTCATGTCTGCGGCATTGGTAACCATTGTCTATGGTTCCTCCATGGCTTTGCGGACTCCCCATTTAAAACGCAGACTGGCGTATTCAACGGTAAGTAACCTTTCTTATATGATATTTGGATTGACCATTATGACTCCTGCCGGTATGGTAGGTGGTCTGACTCATATGGTGGTTCACTCGATTTTAAAAATTCTTGCATTTTTCTGTGTGGGCGCTATTCTTTACAAAACACACAGGGAGTATGTATATGAGATCAACGGGTTTGGCAGAAAAATGCCAATTACTATGGCGACGTTTACCATTTCCGCAATTGGATTAATGGGTATTCCGCCATTGCCGGGATTTTTAAGTAAATGGAACTTGGGTACAGCGGCGGTAGAAAGCGGAAATCCTCTTGCCTATGCGGGTATTGGCGTATTGATTTTGTCAACGCTGCTCACAGCGCTTTATATGATGCAAATTGTATTTAAAGCGTATTTCCCAAATAAAGAAATTGATGTTGCAACATTAAATAAAGATGTAAAAGATCCAAATTTGTTTATGACCATACCGTTTATACTCTTGGCAGTTGCTGCAATCGTTTTAGGCATTTATCATCAGCCTTTAATGGATATGTTCAGCAATATTGCACATGGGTTATTCTGATGAGAAGGAGGTGAAAATGTGGGGAATAATTATTTGATCATTGCTCTTGTATTCTTTCCATTTGCAGCAGGTATTGCATCTTATATCATTGGTCGTTTTCATAAAACGGCACGTGATCTCTTTCTGTATTTTGCCTTGGCACTGGAACTGGCAGGTGCAGGATGTTTATTCGCCACAGCAGGTTCTGCCGACTCCTTCGTATGGGAAGGATTTGCTTCTCTGGGGTTACACTTTAAGCTTGACGGATTCCGTATGAGTATGAGTGTGCTGGCTTCTTTTATTTGGCTGATGACCACTTTGGTTTCCAGAGAATATTTTCAAGGAACCAGAAACAGGAACAAATATTATATGTTTGTTCTGTTTACCTTGGGAGCAATGCAGGGAGTATTTTTGTCTAACGACTTGTACACAACATTTATCTTCTTCGAGATAATGTCCTTTGCGTCTTATCCAATGGTTATTCACAATGAAACCGATGAAGCCATTGAAGGCAGCAACAGCTATTTAGGTTTTGCAGTGCTGGGAAGCTTAGTTTCGTTAATGGGTCTGTTTATGCTGCAAAGCATTTTGGGAACCTTACAGATTGACCAGCTGGCAGAAGCTGCTTCCCAGGTTACTGATCATGCTTTGCTTTATACGGCAGGCGCATTGACTTTGGTTGGTTTTGGTGTAAAAGCAGGTATGTATCCTTTGCACACATGGCTGCCGCAGGCACACTCAGTGGCGCCTGCACCTGCCAGTGCTATGTTATCTGCTGTTATCACCAAAGCAGGTATTTTTGGTATCATTGTTGTAAGCTGTAATATCTTTTTGCATGATGCGCAATGGGGCTTGGCAATTGTTATTTTTGGTACCTTATCCATGGTAACAGGAGCCGTTCTGGCGGTATTCTCCAATAATATCAAACGTACACTGGCGTGCTCTTCTGTTTCTCAGCTTGGCTTTGTTATTATAGGAATTGGTATGCAATGTATGCTTGGAGAGCATAACGCATTGGCAGTAAGAGGCACTGTTTTGCATATGTTTAATCACTCTTTGCTGAAGCTGGCATTGTTTATGGGCGTGGGTGTAATTTACGTTTGCATGCATACCTTTGATTTGAATAAACTGCGTGGTTTTGGACGTAAAAAACCGGTATTGTGGTTTGTGTTTGGAATGGGTCTGTTAGGTTTGGCAGGCGTACCGCTGTTTAATGGTTACATTAGTAAAACGTTAATTCATGAAAGTATTGTAGAGTATATCGGCATGATGCCAACACAGACTGTTTTGGCAGGTACCTTGCAGACAGTGGAAGCTCTGTTTACGTTTGCAGGCGGTTTGACATTGGCGTATATGTTAAAATTGTTTGTGGCAATCTTTATCGAGAAGAACCCTGAAGATCAGGAAAAACTGGATGCAAAGAAAAAATATATGTCCAAACTGACCATGACCGTATTAATCATTGCCGGCGCAATTTTGCCGGTCATTGGTATGCTTCCGTATTGGACTCAGGATATTCTTGCAAACACAGCACAAGGATTTATGCATGGTCATGACCCCGCTGCGCCGGTCAACTATTTCTCATTGATTAATCTGCGTGGTGCGGCGGCCTCCATTGCAATTGGTTTGATTGTATATTTCTTATTTATTCGCGTATGCCTCATGAAAAAAGATGAAAACGGCGTCAAGGTATATGCAGACGTATGGCCGGCTTGGTTGAATATCGAACGTATGATTTATCGTCCTGTGCTGCTTCGTTTTTTGCCGTTTGCAGGAGCGCTGATTGCAAGAGCAGTATATGCAGTTGGGGATACCACGGTGTTATTGTGCAAAAAATTGTTGTTTGTAAAATCAAAAGATGTGTTTACACCGCCTGAGGATAATCGTTTTGGTACGTATGAAGCGCCTGTGAAACGAAAACGTGCTATTCCAAAATCTTTAGCATATAGCTTGCTTTTGTTTGGTGTAGGCGTTGTAATTGTTATGATGTATCTGATTATTATTAATGTGACATAAAAATATAAAACAGCGATGGAAATTTCCATCGCTGTTTTATATTTTATGTTCTTTTTTAATTTATGATTAGATACTTTTTGAAATTTCTAGTCATTCTTTTTTGAGAGTGTACTGAGATAAAAACTCTGATATACTGGCGTTATATTTTCCTTTTGCAGTTCAGAAAAACAGTTTACTGGATTATCCGGTCACAATAGCTAATATAATTAAAATATAAAGCGGAAAATAAAACAATTTCTATTGAGGAAGAGTTTACTATAATATCTTTTACATCTATGGTGGAGATAGATAGCAGCATCATATGTACAAATCTGTGTTTATTTGCAGGCTTAGCTAAACTCAGAATGAATGAGATAAGGGTAAGATTATAAAAAATTCTAAGTATTTTATAAGGATCAGTTATTTCAATGTGTTACTAAGCATTCTATTTTTCCTATATGATATACTTTAGAAAATGCAATATTTTCACTTATTGGAAAAGATTTATGAAATTCTTTTACAATGTATATAAAAAAGATAGCAACCGGGAGTGAAGGGCTGCTATCTTTTTTATCACTTTATTCTTTATTGGCTGGCTCCCATTTGCAACGAACAGGAGAAACAATTGCTTCTTCCTTTTTTAGTTCTTTAAAAGCTTTATCAATTTCTTTTCTGTCCAGTCCGGAAAGTTTTTCTACTTCGCCTGCACTGATGGGTTTTCCTGCTTCTTTCATTACTTTCAATATTTCTTCTTTTATATCCATCTTACAAACCTCATTTCAATAATGATTCTTATTATTAATAATATCATAATCATATTAAAAAATCAACTTAATTTGTACGATTTGATTTATCCTCTTGTTTATCTTGTCTATATAAAAGGTGTTAATAGTTGTAAGTTAGGGTATTATATGATATAGTAAAAACAAAAACATTTGGAGTGGTTCTTTTTCAATGGATACGATAGACGTCATATTAATCATTGTAATTGTATTTCTCATTTGCTTGTCAGCTTTTTTCTCGGCAACAGAAACGGCTTTTTCCAGCGTAAATAAAATACGTTTGAAAAATCTTGCGGCCAACGGCAATAAAAAAGCTGCACGTGCTTTGAAGATGAGTGAAAATTATGACGAATTGTTATCGACTATATTAGTCGGAAATAATATTGCCAATATTCTGTCTTCCTCTTTGGCAACAGTATTATTTACAAATTTAATAGGAAACAGTGGTGTTACCATTGCCACTATTATTATGACGGTTTTGGTTTTGCTGTTTGGTGAAATTTCTCCAAAAAGTATTGCGAAGGAAAAAGCGGAAAGTATTGCTATGGCAATGGCTCCTATATTGAAATTTTTCGTGATTATTTTGTGGCCTATCAACTGGTTGTTTAAACAGTGGAAAAAACTTTTGACAAAAGTGTTCCGGTTACATCCGTCCGGTGGAATTACAGAAGAAGAGCTGATTACCATTGTAGAAGAAGTGGAAAGCGACGGCGGACTGGATAAACACGAGGGAGAATTAATACGTTCCGCAATAGAGTTTAACGATTTGGATGTGGAAGATATTTTAATGCCGCGTGTGGATGTCATTGCTGTGGAAGAAAATGATAGTGTTGAAAAAGTATCTGAACTATTTAAAGAACATGGCTACTCCAGATTACCTGTTTATAAAGAAACCATAGACCATATTATTGGTATTATACACGAAAAAGATTTTCATGCTTATGTGCTGAATGGTGACAAAAACATATCAGATATTGTAAAACCGCCGATAGTTGTAACAGAAGGAACCAAAATTTCAAAATTGCTTCGTATTTTGCAGCACAGTAAAACTCATATGGCAATTGTGCTGGATGAATTTGGCGGTACTGTTGGCATTGCGACATTGGAAGATATTTTGGAAGAATTGGTTGGAGAAATTTGGGATGAACATGATGACGAACAAGAGGATTTTAAACAGCAAAGTGATGGTTCTTTCCTGATTTCATGTAATGCCAACTTAGATAAAATGTTAGAATTATTGGAAATTAACGAAGAATATGAAGTGTCTACCGTAAACGGATGGGTCATGCACGAACTTGGCAAAGTTCCGGAAGAAGGAGATTCTTTCTATATAGGTCAGTGGACTGTAACGGTAACAAAAGTAGAATATCGCAGAGCGATTGAAATTCGTGTTGCACTGCGGGAAATAGAACAATAATAAAAACAGGCTCGTTTCCAAAGAGCCTGTTTTTATTATTGGATCAATATATATCCGTTTTCCTGATTGTATGTTTCGATTAATTCATCATAGCTCATAGAAAAGAGGGTTTCATTTTGCATTTTAATCATAAAAAGCTGATCGTCTATTTCAATATCACCAAATATTGCGATGTCCAATGCGTTTAGATAATCTTCTTTGCTTTCATACAAATGATAGGTTGTGTATTCATCCTGTGTTGTACCGTTATCTAATTCAAATACATACACGGTAATGCCGTTATCATTGACAAAGGGTTTATAACAAACAACGCTTTTATTTTTTACTGTTTTGGTTCCTACCTTTTGCAAGATCGCATTCATATCCATAGATTTATAGCTGTATTGCTGTGAACTGCTGCAAGCGATTAATGACAGCATGGAAACAATCAGTATAAGAACTGTTATCAAACCGGTCCTGAGTAATTTTATATTTGTTTTCATATGAAATACCTCGATTTCACAAGATTGGATTGCTCAGGCTTGTACTATATTCAGAATAGACAATTAAAGCCACTTTTCAAACAGCTGATTTTGAATCATGCTGACATTGGTTTCTCTTACCTTTTTTCTCACAGCCAATATAGAACTGGGGGAGACGGAAATTTCGTCAATGCCCATTGCCAGAAAGAGAGGTGTCATTTCAAGGTCTGAGCCTAAGTCGCCGCAAATACCGCACCAAATATGATTGCGGTGTGCATTGTCGGCTACCAATTTCATTAGTCTAAGAACAGACTTATGATATGGCTGATAAAATTGGTCCAACATGGCATTTTGACGGTCAATGGCCAATGTGTATTGGGTTAAGTCATTTGTTCCGATGCTGAAGAAATCCACTTCTTTTGCCAGTAAATCGCTGATAATGGCTGCTGCAGGCGTTTCTATCATAATTCCAAGTTCAACATGAGGTGCATATGCAATACCTTCACAATCCAGCTCCTCACGAATTTGAGCGGCTATCTTTTTTACTTGCTGTACTTCTTCCACAGAGGTAATCATGGGAAACATAATAGCAATATTGCCAAAAGCAGACGCACGGTATAATGCCCTTAATTGTGTTCGGAAAATATCAAGCTGTGTTAAGCAGATACGAATTGCACGATAACCCATAGCAGGATTTTCCTCTTTCGGCAGCCTGAAATAATCCACTTGTTTATCAGCGCCCATGTCCATAGTACGAATGACTACCTTTTTCCCTTCCATGGATTGCGCAACGGTTTTATATGCTTCAAATTGTTCTTGTTCTGACGGAAAAAAAGAGCTTTCCAAATACAGAAATTCACTTCGGAACAATCCGATACCGCCGGCATCATTTTCCAAGGCATCGGGAATATCTGCAGTACTGCCGATATTTGCGACAATATGTATTTTTCTTCCGTCCTGTGTTACGTTATCTTTACCAAGCTGTTCTCTCAGCAGAGCGCGGTTTGCTTTTTCCTGCATTTGTTTTTTTGTATAGTACGCGGTTGCTTCCGGATTGGGACTGATAATCAATTTACCGCTATAACCATCTACGATTGCCTCACGACCGTCGTATTCTTTTGTAAAATCAGCGCCTAAATTTACAACCGCAGGAATATTCATAATGCGTGCAAGAATGGCAGTGTGAGAATTGATAGAGCCGTTACAGGTGACAAAAGCCAGTACCTTATCTTTGTCAAGCTGCATAATTTCACTGGGAACCAAATCATTAGCGGCAATGATAACGGGCTTTTCAAAAGAGATAATTCCATCATGATTATGTGTTAGTACATTAATTAGCCTTTGGGAAATATCTTTTACATCTGCCGAGCGTTCACGCATATAGGGGTCGTCCATTGTCGCAAACATATTAGCAAATTTAGCTGCTGTCACGCTGACTGCATATTCCGCGTTTTGTCCTTGATTTTGTATCATATTGGTAATAGAGCTAACGTAGTCCACATCTTCCAGCATCATTTGATGAATTTGGAAAATCATTGCGCTGGAACGTCCTACTTCCAATAATGCTTTTTCGTAAAGCTCACCCAATTGCTCAATAGCTGTTTTTTGCGCGGCAAAAAAACGTTCCAGTTCTGCAATTGGATCGTCTACTGTATGGGCTTTAATGCCTGTTTGAATTCGATTATAAAATAATATCTGTCCCATGGCATATCCGCCAAAGGCTCCTTTTCCGGTAAATGTAATCAATGGAGTACCTCCTAGCCTTAGGAATCTGATATAAAAGCATCAGAAATATGAAATCTTTGTAGAAATGTATGAAACTCTTGTTTTGTTGCCATCCCATGCACCGCGCCGTATTTTGTGGTAGAATCTGCCGCATATGCATTGGAAAAACGAAGATATACTTGCAGTATGTCTTTTGATAAAAGAGGTAATTGTGCTTGTGAAATTTCATCCCGCAGCAATTGATACAAAAAAGCGGCGGCAAACGCGTCGCCCGCACCGGTAGTATCGATTGCTTTAACAGGGACAGGCTTTTGATAAAGGAGACTTTCTTTTGTAATCAGATAACTTCCTTTTTCCCCACAAGTAAGAAGAATAATAGCTGCGTTTGGAAATATAGCAGAGACTTGCTGGATATCCTTTTGTCCTGTGAGAAAGAACAGTTCGTCATCGGATAATTTTAGAATATCTGCATATGGTACAAATTCTAAAATCGTGTTTCGGCAGTCTTCTTCACTGTTCCATAGCGGCAGACGAACATTAGGATCAAAACTAATGATAGCACCGTGTTCTTTTGCCAGCTGAATTGCTTTCAGATGTGCTTGTTTCATAGGAGAATCCACCAAATCAACAGAACAAAAATGAAGAATACCGCAATCCTGAAACATTGAGGGAGAGATATCTTCAGCGCTGAAATGTAAGTCTGCGCAGGGATTTCGATAAAAAGTAAAATCCCGATTTCCTTTTTCATCTAAGGCTACAAAGGCCAGTGCAGTCGGATATTGTCCGGTACGTTTTACAGCAGTAATATCCACATGGCATCGGAATAGTGTTTCTAAAATAAAATCTCCAAATGGATCTAAGCCGACTTGTGTTAATACTTTGGAATGTGCTCCCAGCTTTGCGGCGGCAGCTGCAATGTTGACAGGCGCGCCTCCGCAATGCTTGGTAAAAGAACAAACATCTTTCAGCGCACTGCCTTGTTCTGTAGGGGTAAAGTCGATTAACGCTTCTCCAATTACGACCAGTGTGCCATTCATACAGTGCCTCCTAAAATCAGAATTATATTTATTATATCATTGCTTCAGGGCAGAATCCTAGAGGAATTCAATAAAGATTATGTAAAATTTATTAAGATTTTTTAAGAAACAGCAGAGGATGACTCAAATCGGTTTCCTTTTTGCTATCTGTGAAATTGCAAAAATGATAGCGTATATGCTATAATGACCTCATAATAACAGTAAAATCAAAGATTTTGATTGTTGCGAGAACGTTATAACAACCCGCGAGAAATATCAAATCAAGGAGCGCCTATGAAACAGAATGACGCCAATGGAAGAAATATTTTTTTAGTTCCAAATGCAGACGCACTGGCGGATTCAGAATTTGAAACGTGGCTGCCATTTGCTGATGGTCAAAAAATAAATCAATTGCGGTCTATGAGAAAGCAACCGGCACATATCAGCCTTGTAGGTGTTCTCCTAGCAAAACATGCAATCCACACAAAATGGAACATACCGATAGATCAAATCCAATTTGGCATCGGTGCTCATGGAAAACCATATGTTATGGGGTATGAACAGATTCACTTCAATATCAGTCATTCAGACAGCATTTGTATCTGTGCTGTCGATGATATGCCAATAGGGGTTGACATCCAAAAGATGAAGCCATGCCGTTTTGATTTAATTGCAAAGCGTTTTTTTACACAGGAAGAACAGGAATGCTATATACTGGAAGGAAAAAATCAAACGGCATTTTACCGTATGTGGACGAAACGGGAAAGTGTAGGCAAATATTTAGGCATTGGATTTCATTATAAACCAAAAGACGATACGTTAGATTGGAAAACAGAACATTTGGTATATCAACAGAAATATATGATTTGCATTTGTACGAAAAATAAAATATACTAAAATTGTATTTATTATATTGCAATCAAACAAAAGGTGTAGTATAATAATAAAAACAGAAATCTTCAGGGCAGGGTGTAAGTCCCTACCGGTGGTACAGCCCACGAGCCGAAAGGTTGATTTGGTGAAATTCCAAAGCCGACAGTATAGTCTGGATGGTAGAAGATGCTATGATAAAATACCATTTTGGTATTTCCATAATTACTGAAACCACAGCGCCCTGAGTAGAATTACTCAGGGTTTTTTGTTTAGGAGGCTGTATATGGAAGAAAATCGAGATGAACAGTATATGCAGAAAGCATTACAGCTTGCACAAAAAGGAGAGGGGTATGTGGCACCCAATCCAATGGTAGGCGCTGTTATTATAAAAGACGGTCGTATAATAGGCAGCGGATACCATGAGCAATATGGGGGACCGCATGCGGAAGTAAACGCCATTGCCAGTGCCAAAGAGGATGTGGCTGGCGCAACCATGTATGTTACTTTAGAGCCATGCTCCCATTATGGAAAAACACCTCCTTGTGCAGATTTATTGATAGAAAAAAAACTTGCCAAGGTTGTCATTGGCAGTTTGGATCCTAATCCCCTGGTAGCAGGAAAAGGAATACAAAAATTAAAAGAAGCCGGCATTGAAGTGGTAAGCGGCGTTTTAGAGAAAGAATGCAATGAAGTAAACCGCGTTTTTCGTCACTATATTACAACCAAACGGCCCTATGTGGTCATGAAAACTGCTATGACTCTGGACGGGAAAATTGCAACCGCAACAGGAGAGTCTCAGTGGATTTCAGGAGAGGAATCTCGTAAAGACGTACATCGCTTGCGGCATAAATACACAGCCATTATGGTTGGCGTTAATACCATTGTTCATGATAACGCACGGCTTACTTGCCGTATGGAACAGGGAAAAAATCCTGTACGCATTGTAGTAGACAGCCGTTTGCGGATTGCGCTTAGCGCAAATGTGCTCAAAGATCAGGAACACAATCAGACCATTTTAGCAACTACCAATCAGGCAAGTCCGCTGGCTGCCCATAAACTAGAAACATTTGGAGCAAAAGTTTTGTATTGCAGCAGCAAAGACGATAGGGTAGATTTAAATGATTTGATGAATCAGCTAGGCGCTATGGGAATTGACAGTATTTTGCTGGAAGGCGGCGCTATGTTAAATGATTCGGCTTTAAGGGAAGGTATTGTACAAGAAGTGATCACATATGTTGCTCCTAAAATCATAGGCGGCGCGCAGGCGCTTACTCCAATAGCGGGTATAGGCGTAGCACATTTGCAGGACGCTTATCAGTTGGAACAGATGAAGGCCACTGCCATTGGAGAAGACATTAAAATATCCGCATATGTTCGTCCCAAAAAAGAAACACAATCCGCACAAGCACAATAAGAAAGGAGAGGAATGATTTGTGTTTACAGGTATCGTAGAAGAAATAGGCACTGTAAGACAAGTAATCAGAGGAACGCGTTCTTCTCATTTTATCATTGCCGCTGACAAAGTATTGAAAGATACCAATATAGGAGACAGCATTTGTACCAGCGGAGTATGCTTAACTGTAACCCATATGGGAAAAGATTACTTTGAGGCGGATGTGATGGCAGAAACCATGCGGCGCAGTAAACTGGGTTCTCTGTCTCAGGGCAGCCGTGTAAATCTGGAACGGGCGCTTAGCCTGCAAACCAGATTGGGGGGGCACATTGTAAGCGGTCACATAGACGGCACGGGCACGATCACCCGTATGGAGAGAGAAGACAATGCAGTTTGGGTCACTGTCACGGCAGAACCTGCCATATTAAAATATATTATTGAAAAAGGTTCTATCACCATCGACGGTATTAGTTTGACCGTAGCGTATGTAGACGATACTTGCTTTCGAGTATCCATTATCCCCCATACAGGGGAGGAAACAACATTGCTGACGCAAAAAGCCGGAGATACGGTAAATTTGGAATGTGACATGATAGGCAAATATGTAGAGCGTCTGCTTCACTTTGGACAAATAACAGAGGAACAGACTTCCAAAACAACCATTACCTCTTCCTATTTGGCAGAGCATGGATTTTTATAATCAATCATCAGAAAGGATGTACCATATGTTTCAATATAATACAATTGAAGAAGCTTTGCAGGCTTTACGCAATGGTGAAGTCATTTTGGTAACAGATGACGAGGATCGAGAAAATGAGGGAGATTTGATTTGTGCGGCCGAGTTTGCAACAACAGAAAATGTAAATTTTATGGCTTCACAGGCAAAAGGTCTTATTTGTATGCCCATGAGCAAAGCGTTTACACAAAAATTAGGGCTTCCCCAAATGGTAGAACAAAATACTGACAACCACGCCACTGCGTTTACGGTTTCCATTGACCATGTAGATACAACTACGGGTATTTCAGCATACGAACGCTCCGTTACTGCTTTAAAATGTGTGGCAGACGACGCAAAGCCGGAAGATTTTCGCCGTCCGGGACACATGTTTCCATTAGAAGCAAAGCAGGGAGGTGTATTAGTGCGTACCGGCCATACGGAGGCAACGGTAGATTTATGCCGTTTGGCAGGCTTAAAGGAGTGTGGTCTGTGCTGTGAAATTATGGCAGACGACGGTCATATGATGCGTACTCCCGAACTGCAAGAATTCGCACAGAAACATCATATTAAGTTCATTACCATCGCAGATTTGGTTGCGTATCGCCGTAAAACAGAATGTTCCGTAGAAAGGGAAGCCAGTGCAAAATTACCTACCAGATACGGTGATTTTATCATGTATGGTTATGAGAATAAAGTAACAGGAGAACATCATGTTGCGTTGGTAATGGGAGATATTGCAGACGGAAAACCTGTTTTGGCACGTGTTCATTCTGAATGTCTGACAGGAGATGCTTTGGGTTCCCGCCGCTGTGACTGCGGAGAGCAGTATGACGCTGCTATGAAGCAGATTGCAAAAGAAGGCAGAGGCGTTCTGGTTTATATGCGTCAGGAAGGACGCGGCATTGGTTTAATCAATAAAATCAAAGCATATGCTCTGCAAGATCAAGGTTTGGATACAGTAGAAGCCAATGAAAAGCTTGGTTTTCCGGCAGATATGCGCGATTATGGAATAGGTGCACAAATTTTAAGCGATTTAGGCGTCAAACAGATTCGGTTGATGACCAATAATCCAAAGAAAATAGCAGGTTTGTCCGGTTACGGTTTGGAAATTGTAGAACGCGTTCCGCTGAAAATGCAGGCAAATCCAAACGACGCATTTTATCTGCAAACGAAAAAAGATAAGATGGATCATATGCTATAATAGTTTTATAAGAGCATAAAATTTAAATTATGATGAGAACGCTCATAATATTTATAGCTTTACAAATTACACAGAAATACCAGTAATATCATGAATATTATAATTAATAAAGAAAAGCTTTTATTTCATTTAAAATAACATCATTTGGAGGAAATGCATATGAATTGTATTGAAGGAAATTTAATTGCCCAAGGTTTAAAAATAGGAATTGCAGCAGCGCGTTTTAATGAATTTATCGTTTCAAAATTGGTCAGCGGCGCTGAAGACGGCTTGCAGCGTCATGGTGTAAAAGGAAGCGACATTGACCTTGTTTGGGTGCCGGGTGCATATGAACTGCCATTGGCAGCAAAAAAGATGGCAAAAAGCGGAAAATACGATGCAGTTATTTGTCTTGGTGCTGTTATCAGAGGCTCTACACCTCATTTTGATTATGTTTGTGCAGAAGTTTCAAAAGGTGTAGCAAATGTTTCTTTGGACAGTGAAGTCCCTGTTATCTTTGGAGTAATTACAACAGACAGCATTGAGCAAGCCATTGAGCGTGCAGGCACAAAGGCAGGCAACAAAGGCTTTGATGCTGCCTCTACTGCAATTGAAATGGCAAATTTGTTAAAAGAAATTGGCTAAACCAATTATTATTTTTGACTATGACGGTACTTTGCACAATTGTGCCATTGTGTATAAAACTGCTTTTTTAAAAGTGTATGACCAATTGGTCAGGGACGGCTTTGCCCAGCCGCGTACGTTTCAGGATGAGGAAATCAGCCAATGGTTGGGGTACAGTGCTGCTGATATGTGGAACGCATTTATGCCTCAGTTAAACGAGGAACAGCAGCATACTTACAGTAAAATGATTGGAAAGTATATGCATATTGGTTTGCAGGAAGGAAAAGCCAGATGGTATCCTCATGCAATGGATGTGGTGAAACAATTAAAGCAAGACGGTTATTCACTCATTTTGCTCAGCAACTGCAGCGTTAGCTATATGCAGGCACATAAGGAATATTTTGGGCTGCAAGACCTGTTTGTAGGATTCTATCCTTGTGAGCGCTATCATTTTCTTCCTAAATATGAGGTATTTGAATTTATTAAAAAAGAACATCCAGGAAAATACATTGTAGTGGGCGACCGTTTTCATGATATGGAACTGGCAAAACATCACCATTTGCCCAGTGTAGGCTGCCTATATGGATATGGATCTGACGGAGAATTGGATTGTGCCGATTATAAAATTCAGGATATTACAGAATTACCGCCTATTTTAGAAACGTTAAAATGATAAGGAGAAAACAATATGAAAGCATTATTTTTGCAGTATGCCAAATGCAGTACTTGTGTAAAAGCGAAAAAATGGCTGGAAGCAAATAACATTGCATACGAAGACAGACCAATTGTAGAACAGCCTCCAACGCAGGAGGAATTGAAACAATGGGTGGAAAAAAGCGGGTTGCCGCTGAAAAAATTTTTCAATACCAGCGGAATGGTATATAAGTCTTTGAATTTAAAAGACAAATTGCCTTCTATGACGGAAGAAGAGCAGTATGCCCTTTTAGCATTGGACGGCAAATTAGTAAAACGTCCTATTATAGTGCAGGAAGATTTGGTACTTGTTGGTTTCAATGAAGAACAGTGGCAACAATTAAAAAATTGATTCTACTGTTTTGTGTATAAAAAGAGCAGGATATAAAAAATCTATGCTCTTTTTTTCGTACAATGTGTAGAAAATTTAACAAGCAAGTCTAAAATAATTATTTTTATTTGATTTAGAGAGTATTATATGGTAATCTAATACGTGCGTATTTTATAAATACCGTTTGATTGATAGAATTGGGGGGATAAAATGGATTTCCTTACTGATATTGTAAAGATTATTAATGAGTATTTGTGGAACTTTGGTTTGTTATTTTTGCTTTGTGGTTCCGGCTTATATTTTACAATTCGATTAAAGTTTATTCAGGTTCGTAAATTTGGCCGAGGCTTTAAAATGGCATTCGGCGGTTTATTCAAAAAGAAAAAAGAAAGAGCAGATGAAGGCGGAATGACACCGTTCCAATCTTTGGCTACTGCAATTGCGGCTCAGGTAGGAACAGGTAATTTAATTGGTGCGGCAGGAGCATTGATTGCCGGCGGACCGGGCGCTATTTTCTGGATGTGGGTAAGTGCTTTTTTAGGCATGGCAACGATTTATGTAGAAGCAACTCTTGCGCAAAAATTCAAAACCACAAAAGACGGCGTCGTAGTAGGTGGTCCCCGATATTACATTATGGGGGCATTTAAAGGTAAATTTGGTAAAGTGCTGGCGACCATTTTCTCCATTTTAATTGTGCTGGCACTGGGCTTTATGGGAAATATGGTTCAGTCCAATGCAATTGGAAATTCGTTTGAATCTGCTTTTCATATTCCGTCATGGACAGTAGGTATTGCGGTTGCGGTTATTGCAATGGTGATTTTTGTGGGCGGTGTAAAACGAATTGCTTCCGTTACAGAAAAGATTGTTCCGTTTATGGCATTGTTTTATATTGTCGGCGCTTTGGTTGTTATTTTCGCTAATGTTACAAAAATTCCGGGGGCTTTCGGACAAATTTTTGTAGGCGCGTTTAACCCTCAAGCGGTTACAGGTGGTGTAATTGGTATTACCATTCAAAAAGCAATGCGTTACGGTGTGGCCAGAGGTTTGTTCTCTAACGAAGCAGGTATGGGTTCAACTCCGCATGCGCATGCGCTGGCTAAAGTAAAGCATCCTTGCGATCAAGGTTTTGTAGCAATGATGAGCGTATTTATTGATACTTTTATCATTTTGACGTTAACTGCTTTGGTAGTATTGGTGACAGATGTTTTGCCAATGGGTTATACAGGAGTTTTGAATGACGGAAACTTGACACAGGCAGCTTTTTCTACATTCTTTGGTTCGTTCGGCAATATATTTATTGCTATCTGTATGTTCTTCTTTGCGTTTTCTACCATTATCGGCTGGTATTTTTTTGGCGCTTCTAACGTAAGTGCGCTGTTTGGAAAAATAGGCGTCAGAATTTATGCCATTATTGTATGTTGCTTTTTAGTGGTAGGTTCTTTCTTAAAAGTGGATTTGGTTTGGGCTTTGACTGACATGTTTAACGGACTCATGGTAATCCCCAACTTAATTGCATTATTGGCTTTAAGCGGATTTGTTGTAAAGTTGAACAGAGAATATGAATACAGCAACAGGCTCAAGCCCCATGAGGAAGAAAAAAATAAAACATAGTTAAAACGTCCCAATCAAGGGACGTTTTTTATTATTCAAATTTTCTTGACTATCTCCATTGGATACTTTACAGTGTTATGTAACAGAATAAATGAAAGGGAGGGAGCCGCTGTTATGCAGAACCAAGTTGTGCTGAGAGAGTTCCAAGAGCGGGATACAGATGCATTGGCAGATATTATAAGAATTACATGGGGTTATGATAAGTTTGGAAGCCATGAAACTGCATGTAAACTTGCAAGAGCATATTTGGATTTATGTTTGACCAATCAAACGTATACCCAAGTTGCTCTTGTGGATGATGTGCCGGTTGGTATTATTATGGCAAAAAATATCAGTCAGCATAAATGTCCTGCGCACATAAGTATGCGTCAAAAACAATCGATGCAAGACCTCTGCGCTACAAAAGAAGGACAGGACGCTGCAGCGTTTTATAAAACGATTAGCGAGATAGACGAAACACTGCTCAAACAGTGTGATAAAACATATCAAGGTGAGGTTGCGTTCTTTGTAGTAAATGCCGAATACAGAGGTCTTGGAATTGGAGGTAAATTGTTTGACGCCGTACTTTCTTATATGAAACAAGAAGAAATTCATGATTTTTATTTGTTTACAGATACCAGCTGTAACTTTAGTTTCTATGAATATAAAGGAATGAAGCGCCAGCAACGCATCAAACATCAATTTACAGTACAAGGAAAATCTTTGGAATTTGACTTTTTTCTATATGACTACCACTGGTAATCATTTGGATGATATAGATGGTTTGTTTGTATTTCACGAATCAGTACGGAATATTTTTCAATAAACGCAGAATTTGTCGGTGAGACAGAATTTATTCTTTACTTTACTCTGATAATGAGTTACAATAGTATCATAATTGTTAACGATTGATCAATAGGGGGAAAAATCATGAAAAAAATATCATTGGCAGTATTTGCCATGATGATGGTCGCTATGCTTGCCGTATTTGCAGGATGCAGCTCATCATCAGACACAAACAGCGGTACAACAGATTCCGGAACAGCACAAGACAATTCTTTGCAAAATGTTTTGGACAAGGGTACTTTGGTATTGGGATTAGACGACAGTTTCCCACCAATGGGCTTTCGTGATGAAAACAACAATATTGTAGGCTTTGATATTGATGTTGCAACAGAAGTAGCAAATCGTATGGGTGTAGAATTACAGCTGCAGCCAATCGAATGGTCTACAAAAGAAATGGAACTCAATACAGGCGCTGTCGACTGCTTGTGGAACGGATTATCTATTGATGACGAACGAAAACAAGTAATGGATCTTTCAGAACCTTATATGACAAACCGTATGGTATTGGTAGTTTTGAATGATTCTGAATATACAGATCAAGCCTCTTTGGCAGGAAAAACCATCGGCGTACAAAACGGTTCTACCGCAGAGAAAATTTTAGCAGAGTCTGATTTTTCTCAAACCATTGGCAACACCATTGGCTTCAAAGATAATGTAACTGCATTTATGGATTTGGAGACAAATGGTATTGATGCAATTTTCATGGATGAAGTAGTAGCTAACTATGCAATTACTTCCCAAAATAAAGATTTTAGAATTTTGGAAGACGGTTTAACTGAAGAAGAATATGCAGTTGGATTTAAAAAAGGAAATACTGCATTAAAAAATGAAGTGCAAAAATACATTGATGAAATGAAAGCTGACGGAACCATGACACAAATTTCTGAAAAATGGTTCGGCAAAGATGTTGTCAGCAGATAATTTGTTTTAACATTTGCATGAAAAAGACGCACGTAAATCTACTGTGCGTCTTTTTCGCGGTTACAGTACAGGTATTTCTAAAGGAGGTATGTTTATGGATTGGAGTCAAATTGGGAATTGGTTTGTTATGTTTTTATCCGGCTGCGGAGTTGCTTTGGAAATATTCGCAGTTACTTTAGTATGTGCCATTCCTTTAGGAGTACTGCTGTCTTTTGGAAGGCGTTCAAAATATAAAGTGATATCTTGGCCGGTTTCTCTCTATATTTCCATTATGCGCGGGACACCGTTACTGTTGCAGTTATTATTTGTTTATTTTGCGCCTAAATATATGTTTGGTTTAAATTATGACAGGCTTTTAGCAGCTTTAATCGCATTTGTTTTAAACTATGCAGCTTATTTTGCGGAGATTTTCCGTGGAGGTATGGACTCTATGGAAAAAGGACAATATGAAGCTTCCGCAGCATTGGGTCTTTCAAAACCCCAAACATTTTTTAGAATTATTTTACCCCAAGTCGTTAAACGCGTGATTCCTTCCACTGCAAATGAAGTCATTACACTTGTAAAAGACACTTCTCTGGCATACGCGCTGAGCGTTGAAGAACTATTTTCTATAGCAAGTAAACAAACCAATTTCAGTGGTACGATTACTCCGCTAATCATTGCAGGCGTTTATTATTATTTCTTTAATTTATTGTTATCATTGTTGTTCCGCTTTATAGAGAAAAAATTAAATTATTATAAGTAAGGAGGGCGCTGTTATGGTAATGCTGAAAGTAGAAAATCTTTCAAAAAAATTCAAAGATTTAGAAGTTTTGAAAGATATTTCTTTAGAAGTCAATCAAGGTGAAGTGGTTGCTATCATCGGCCCTTCCGGTTCCGGTAAATCCACATTGCTGCGCTGTTTAAATCAATTTGAGCAGATTACAAGCGGTAAAGTGAACATTTGCGGAGACGATATGATTGTTGGTCAGGGGAAAAACGGAGCAATCTATGCGCCAAAGCAAACGTTAAAGAAAATCCGCTTGAATGCGGGAATGGTGTTTCAGAACTTTAATTTGTTTCCGCATCTTTCTGTTTTGAAAAATATTACAGAGGCGCCTATTCGGGTATTGAAAAAGCCGAAGGAACAAGCACAGCAAGAAGCAAGGGAACTGTTAAAAAAAGTTGGGTTGGAATCAAAAGAAAACTCATATCCATGCGAACTGTCCGGAGGTCAGCAGCAGCGTGTTTCCATCGCACGGGCGCTGGCGATGAACCCCAAAATATTATTTTTCGATGAACCGACTTCTGCTTTGGATCCTGAGTTGACGGGAGAAATTTTAAAGATTATCCAAGGTCTTGCAAAGGAAGGCAGAACCATGGTAGTTGTTACCCATGAAATGTCTTTTGCCCGTGATGTGGCTGACCGTGTTATTTTTATGGACGGAGGATATATTGTGGAAGAAGGAAAGCCGGATGATGTCATCAATCATCCTCAAAAGGAAAGAACAAAAGCGTTCTTGGAGCGTTTTACAAGCTTACGTTCTATGGCTTCAGAGTCAGATGACGTACAATAAGGTTTAAAGAATAAAAAAAGAGGTTTCTATATTGAAACCTCTTTTTTTATTTTATCCGGCTATCATAAATATATAACGATTCCATATAGTTGAAATGTTGTAAAGCTATACAATACAGATGGTTCCATTATGAGAAAAGAGCATATTGGCAGAGTGCAGATATATTTGTTGGTAGAGTACTACGCGAAATACAAACAGTCCTTAAATAATATCAACAGATATACTTTTTTATTTTTCTTTTTTTTACGGAAAAAATATGGTATGATAACATTGCTTACGCATACATAATTTTGAGGTGAATGGAAATCGTGAAACGTATTGTATTGGCTTTAGGCGGTAATGCGTTGGGGCAAACACCGCAGGAACAAATTCATTTGGTGAAAAAAACGGCGAAATCTATTGTGGATTTGGTAGAAGAGGGCTATGAAATTGTTGTTGGTCATGGAAATGGTCCTCAAATAGGCATGATCAATCTTGCAATGGATTTTGCATCTGCCCATGGAGCCAAAACGCCGTATATGCCATTTCCGGAATGCGGCGCGATGTCACAAGGATATATTGGATATCATTTACAGCAGGCGATTCAGTTTGAATTAAAATCTCGTAACATGAAAAGACAAGCCGTAAGTGTAATTACGCAGGTAGTGGTAGATAAAGAAGATAAAGCATTTCAATCGCCTGTAAAACCGATTGGCATGTTTTATACCAAACAAGAGGCTGACCGTATGGAAAAAGAGCAAGGATTTGTATTTACGGAAGATGCAGGACGTGGTTATCGCCGTGTTGTGGCATCTCCAAATCCGGTTTCGATTGTAGAGCTTCCGGTAATCCAACAGTTGGTCGATCTGAAAAATATTGTTATTACGGTTGGCGGCGGCGGTATACCTGTGATAGAGACAGATACCGGTTATCAGGGAATTGCGGCCGTTATAGATAAAGATAAGTCCAGTGCGAAATTGGCAGAAGATTTAAACGCGGATATGCTGATTATTTTAACAGCAGTAGAACGGGTATGTATTCATTATAAAAAAGAAAATCAGCAAGAATTGGAAGAAATGACCGTATCCCAAGCAAAAGCATATATAGAGCAAGGTCATTTTGCTCCCGGCAGTATGCTCCCAAAAGTAGAAGCTTGTTTATCCTTTATAGAGCATACTAAAAATGGAACTGCTGTTATTACGTCGTTAGACTGCGCGAAAGAAGCTTTATTTGGAAAAACAGGTACGAAAATCATGCGAGACTGATTTTTAGTGCTTATTTTATTTTAGAATTTTACATATGAAATTGGATACTTACATCAAAACAAGTCAAGACTATAACAAGAGGAGCTAAGATACAAGCGGAAAGGGTGTTATTTTTGAAATATAGATGGGACAAAAAATATCTATATTGGGGCGTTACGGCAGTTTGCGTAATTGTTGTAAGCCTGCTTGTATTTGCGGCTATTTTTGAATTTACAGGTGTATTAGGTGTTATTGGATATATTTTCCGCATTTTGTCACCTGTTTTATATGGATTTGCCATTGCTTATTTATTAACGCCTCTTGTAAATAAATTGGATCGCATTCAAATGAAAACCTACTTTAAAAATGCCAAAAAGCCTCATAAGGCGCAAAAGGCGGCAAGAGCCATCAGTGTAGTTGCATCTATTTTATTGCTGCTTGGTATTTTGGTTGGTTTATGCATGATGCTGATCCCACAGTTAATTACCAATATACTGGGTTTTTACCAAAATATTGAGTCTTATTTCTATAATTTAGAGGATTGGATTAACGGTTTGGCAGGACAAGATTCAGCTTTTTCGGAATATGCAAGCCAATTTTTAGGTCAGGTCAAGCAGATGATGGTAGGTTGGATGTCAACGGATTTAGTGCCGCAGCTGCAAAACATATTGGTAAATGTTACTTCCACAATATGGTCCGTATTTTCTGTATTTGCAGATCTTATCATTGGTATGATTATATCCATTTACTTTTTATACAGCAAAGAAAAATTTTCTGCACAGGGAAAAAAGGTCACTTATGCATTGTTCAGTCATCATAATGGTGATGTGATTGTAAAAAATGCAAGGTATACGCACCGTGTCTTTGGCGGTTTTATTACCGGAAAAATTATCGACTCTGCAATTGTTGGCGCTCTTTGCTTTATTGCAATGACAATATTCCGGTTTCCATATCCGCCGTTAATCAGTGTTATTATTGGTGTTGCAAATGTTATTCCGTTTTTTGGTCCATATATAGGAGCAATTCCGAGCATTTTATTAATACTATTGGTAGATCCTTTACAAGCATTATACTTTTTAATTTTTATTCTCGTGTTGCAACAAATTGAAGGAAATATTATCGCCCCTAAAGTGTTAGGGGAGGCAACAGGTTTAACCGGATTTTGGGTTATTTTTGCAATTGTAATATTTGGAGGCACGCTTGGATTTATAGGTTTAATTATCGGCGTACCTGCATTTGCAGTTATTTATACATGGATAAAAAATTGGGTCACGCGCAGATTGAAGAAGAAAAACATGCCGACAGAAACGGTTGCATATAGTATGGAGGGATGTTTTCGCCCAATGACAGAGGAAGAAAAAATTGCAGTAGATAAAATGGAAAGTGAACGTGCGGAAGAAGCTTTTAGGAAAGCTACCAAACAAACTTTGTCGCAAAAAGTCAAAAAATGGTGGAAAAACAGAAAGTATAAATAATGAAAAACGGGTTTTAAACCTGTTTTTTATTTTTATCAATATTAGGGTGACTTTTCAAACAATAGGTGGTACAATAATAAAAATAACCAATTACTTTTCAGAAAGGAGGGCAATGATTTTATATTATGAGATATAGATGGGATAAAAAGTATCTATATTGGGGTGTTACAGCAGTTGCGGTTATTATTGCAGGATTACTTATATTTGCCGCTATTTTCCGTTTTGATATGATATGGGGCTTTTTTGGCACTATATTTAATATTTTAACTCCCGTTTTGTATGGTTTTGCTTTTGCCTTTATTTTAAATCCGGTAGTCAAACGATTACACAAATTGTTTATGAAAACTGCCTTTAAAAAGACGAAAAAAAAGCGGCGGGCTGAGAAAATATCCCGTGCGATTAGTATTGTCATTTCAATTCTGCTGTTGTTTGTGGTTCTAACCGTATTCTCATTAATGTTGTTCCCTCAGCTTGTCACAAATATTATGGGCTTTTATAATAATTTTGAATCCTACTATAATAATTTTATGGGTTGGTTAGACGGTATTTTAAAACAAGACAGCCAGTCAGCGGAATTTATTATGCAAGCATTGAATAAAGGAAAGGAAATGCTGCAAAGTTGGATGTCAACGGATTTGGTTCCACAGCTGCAAAACATTGCTACTAATGTACTTTCAGGCTTGTGGAATGTATTTATGGTGCTAAAAGATGTAATTATTGGTTTGATCATTGCTATTTATTTTCTGTTCAGCAAAGAAAAATTCTGTGCACAATGCAAAAAATTTGTATATGCAATGTTACCGCGCAGACGCGCGGATGGACTGATTCGCAATACAAGAGAAACCAGCAGCGTATTTGGTAACTTTATTACTGGTCAGATAATAGATGCTTTGATTGTCGGCGTATTATGCTTTATTGGAATGTCTATTTTACAGTTACCATATCCGCCGATGATTAGTGTGATTGTTGCAATCACCAATGTAATCCCATTCTTTGGCCCTTATATAGGAGCAATTCCAAGTGCTATTTTAATTTTATTAGTGAATCCGCTGCAAGCTGTTTATTTTGTTATTTTCATTATTATCTTGCAGCAAATAGACGGTAACATCATTTGCCCGCGTATATTGGGAGGAACCATTGGTTTAAATGGATTTTGGATTATATTTGCCATTGTAGTATTCGGCGCGTTATTTGGCTTTATTGGTATGATTATAGGTGTACCAACTTTTGCAATGTTGTATACGTGGCTAAAACGTTGGATTACCCGTCGTTTGGGAAAACGAAATATGCCTGACGATACGATGGCATACAGTATTCCCGGAGTTTATAGAGAGATGACCGACGCAGAAAAAGCAGAGTGGGAAGCAAGAAGAAAAGAAGAGGAAGAAGAAGCTGCCGAAAAAGCAGCAAAAGGAACGGTTACTTCCCGTATTATTAAAAAGGTTAAAAATAATAAACAAAAAAGCGATAAAAAATAAACGAAAAGGGAAACACTTCTCAGCATGTGTTTCCCTTTTTTTATTATCTATTGATAGAATAGTCATTCCTAGAAGATAAGTAACTGGCAGGGAATGGTTCATTCCATTTGTTTCGATGCATGATAAACTTCTTTAAAAATAGTTTCTTGTATTTTATCAAAGCGGTTCTTGGAAATAGAATTTCCCGAAGTCATAATAAGCAGCGGAATTGGTTGTTTCTCCTTTGCATAAGGGGGTTGGGTATACGGATAATGATTTATATAAAATCCGTTTCGTTGGTAAAATCCAATCCGTCGTTTTGCAAAATCTGTTTCCGGCAGTTCTACTTCCAAACAAATTTGGCATGGTAGAAGATTCATTATTTCATGCAATATTAGCGACCCAAGTCCTTGATTTCGATATACAGAATTCACTGCAAAATGTTCTATAAAAGCAAAATCTTCAAATTTCCATACCGAGATAAACGCTTTAATACGCTCAGCTTCGTTATCTGGAATGACATATACAGTGTAATTTGGATGCTTTAATAAGGCTTTTTGTTCTTCGTAAGTTCTGTATTCATCTTTTGGGAAACTATCTTCCAATATAGAAAAGATTTTATCAAATTCTTCTGTTTTTGCAAGTCGCAAGCTGTTCATAAATTGTGCTCCCTTCCTATCATGCTTTTATTATATGATATGTTTGCTATTATTTCATTAAAAAATACCATAAAGTGAAAAATGATTGGTGCGATGAGAGATATCATTAGAAAGAATGTACTAAATTAAAATTTTTACTTGTGAAGGGATAAGCACATAAATAAATTACTTTACATAGTATGGATAAGCTCATTTTATAGAGAGGAGAGGCTGGCTTTGGCAGATTATAATGAAGAAAAATGCGTTGAAATGAAGCAGACGACCCCATTGCCGGAAGTTACTGTGGAAGCGATGGCTTATGTACCGTTTCAACAATATAAAACGATTTACAGTGCAGAAAAGGGGCTGGAAAACGGCACCATTTTCCCTGAACTGGATAAACCATTTTTGGGAACCAAATGGAGGGATATGAAATGAGTGAACAAGAGCGACTCATGCGTCAAATTAGTGCCTATCAATTCTCTGCATGGGAATTGCATATATTTTTAGATACACATCCAAATAATTGTGAAGCAGCTAAAAGGTTAAAAGAAGTACAGAAAAAGGCTGCCCAACTGACTGAAAAATATGAATCTCAATTCGGTCCTATTAATGAAACAAACAGAGATACCAGCCGCTGGGCTTGGATTTCAGGCCCATGGCCATGGGAAGTGGAGGCGAATGAATAATGTGGATATATGAAAAACGTTTGCAGTATCCGGTTAAAATTACAACCCCAAATGCGAAGCTTGCAAAAATCATCATAAGTCAATATGGCGGTCCCCACGGAGAATTAGGAGCTTCACTGCGTTATTTAAGTCAACGTTATACTATGCCTTATCCTGAAGTGAAAGCAATTTTAACGGATATTGGTACAGAAGCCCCTGAAATGTTCCTTTCAGGGGCTAACGCTTTTTTTGACGCTTTTGCAACCGTATAGCTCCATTTCATAGGAAGCAAATACAGATATACATCAATGTTGTCCTTATCATTGACAACCATCTTATCTAAAATGTGCTTATAAAACTCGTCATCGTATTCCACGCCGCAGACAATTTCGTTGATAGCATCTCTGATTTCCTGCACAAGCTCCTGCTGCTGCCTAATCATAGCCTGCTGTTTGTCGATACTGTCAATAACCGATTGCAACTCGGCAATTTCAGCATCGCACTTAGACCGTGCCGCCGAAAATTCATCTTTGCTTATATCCCCAGACATATAAATGTCAATCAGTTTTGTACGCTTATCTTCGATAGTTGCAATCTGGGTTTTCAGC
>CALWUU010000017.1 GCA_944384835.1 uncultured Clostridia bacterium
TTTCCGTCTGCTTGTTTCTCAAACAAAAACAGCTGATTGTTCTGCTCAGTGAACCGATATGTAATGGCCTGTACTCCGTCGGCATACCCTGTGTCGTACATGTCCATTACCTGGCTTCCGTTTCCTATGGTATAGTATCCGTCTTCCAGCTCATTCACTTCTTCGTGTGTTTCTGTTTCTACAAAATACCATTTTTGACTGTCCGCATTTGTCAATGAGGACACTTGCAGAGCATCTCCGCTTACTTCCAATACAGTTCCTGTGGCCGCATTCTCGATATAATAGCCATCGTTCAATGTACCCAGGTACCATCTTTGGTTCAGGTTCCCTCCGTCTACCCATTGGTAGCATTGCTGGCTGGACAAGTCCAAATCCAACAGCTTCGGCGTTTGGGCTGCCTCTATCAATGTTCGTCCGTCAGTTTGATTCTTTACAATCCATTTCTGGCTGTTTACCTCACTGGCGGTTTGCAGTTCTATTTTTGCTCCGTCAGATGTACTGTAATTTTCCGCTCCCAGATTTTTTCCCGTTGACGCTGACTGAATCTGGTATGTTCCGTCTTCTACTACCGCTACACTGATTTTGGAGAACACTTCTTCTCTTTTCTCCAGCTGCAGCTTTTGCTCATCCGCCTGGTTGTATACAGTACACTGTATACTTCCGTTTGCAAAGTTTATGCTTCTATCATCCTGTACGTTTTGAATGTAATAATTGCCTCGTATATCTCTGGTTATTTTCCATTTTTGATTGCTTGCATCTTCCCATCTGCTTTGTACCACACTTCCGTCTGCCTGCATGGTCAATGCCTTTTGGGAATGTACGGCTGTAATTTTGTAATTGCCGTCTGCTTGTTTCTCAAACAAAAACAGCTGGTTGTTCTGCTCAGTAAGCGGATATGTAATTGCCTGTACTCCATCGGTATATCCTGTGTCGTACATGTCTATTACCTGGCTTCCGTTTCCTATGGTATAGTATCCGTCTTCCAGCTGGTTCACTTCTTCCTGCAGATTTTCAGCACTATTGACCTGAGGGGAAACTTCTTCCAAAGGCTCTGATTGCTCAGAAGATTCAACTCCA
Source organism: uncultured Clostridia bacterium (assembly GCA_944384835.1). GTDB lineage: Bacteria > Bacillota > Clostridia > Oscillospirales > Acutalibacteraceae > UMGS1071. The sequence goes on from CALWUU010000017.1 coordinate 1,078, forward strand.
TTTCCAGTAATCGCCTCCTCGGTACTAGATAAAATTGTATCGTCAGTTACTGTGCTGCTGTTTAAATTTGAATCCTCTGAATTACCGGAAACCTCATCGTTCGTTTCCAGATGAGATTGGGTTCCATAATTATTCGTTTCACCATTCTCTAATGCATATGCTGTACCTAAAGCTGGGACAATTGCACTAGAAATAATGCAAACAGAAAGAATAATTGCTATTTTTTTCTTCATACACACACTCCTTCACATAAAATTTTACATTCTTTGATAGTTTACATCATAGCATGTAAATCTCTATTAAATCAACCTTATATAAGTAAAATTCACGAAAAAAAATTGTAATAATTAGCATTAATTTTAAAATTATGGATTTTATAGTATAATTCTATTCCAATAATTCCATACTAGTATCATATTTCTTGAACAACCTAAAATTTCAAAAAATTATAAAAAACATATTGACATTTCCTCAAAAATAAAATATACTAAAATTGTACACAATAGTGCATCAAAATTATAAAATAAGAGAGGTTTTTATATGAAACATTTAATCGGTCATAAAGTAGAAGATTTTAAAGTACAAGCATATCATCAAGGCGATTTTAAAGAAGTTACATTACAAGATACAAAAGGTCATTGGTCTATTTTCTTTTTCTATCCAGCAGACTTTACATTTGTTTGCCCAACAGAACTAGGTGATTTGGCAGACCATTATGATGAATTCAAAAAAGAAAACTGTGAAATTTATTCTGTATCAACAGATACTCACTTTACACATAAAGCTTGGGCAGACCACTCTGAAACAATTGGAAAGATTCAATTTCCAATGTTAGGAGACCCAACATGGGCACTATCAAAAGATTTTGGCGTGCTTATTGAAGATGCAGGTCAAGCACTGCGAGGAACTTTTATTGTAAATCCTGAAGGTGAAATCGTAGTATATGAAGTACATGACCTTGGTATTGGCAGAAATGCTGAAGAACTGCTTCGCAAACTACAAGCTGCTCAATTCGTTGCAGAACACGGCGACCAAGTTTGCCCAGCAAACTGGAAACCAGGCAGCGAGACTTTAACACCAAGCTTAGACCTAGTTGGTAAACTATAAGCTTTAACCCTCAGTCAGTTACTAAGAAAACGCTTTGGAAATGTCGCCGGCACTGCCGTCGGCATTTTTTTATAGGAGGATGCATATGGAAACAATTTATGATCTAATTATTATCGGAAGTGGTTCCGCAGGTCTTTCAGCCGGACTATATGCAGGACGTGCTATGCTTAATACTTTGATTATAGAAAAAAAACAAATTGGAGGGCAAATTATAAATACAGCGGAAGTTATCAATTATCCTGGTGTGCGTAAAACCTCCGGTTCTGAATTAATGGAAGTAATGCATGCGCAAGCCAAAGATTTTGGCGTATCATTCGTTACAGATGAAATCAAAAAAGTAGACTTTTCCGGTGAGGTAAAACGTTTAATCTCTGACAAACAGGAATATTTGTGCCGAGCTGTGATTATTGCAACTGGTGCTCAGCCGCGTAAGCTTGGCTTCCCCGGAGAAAAAGAATATACAGGGCGTGGTATTGCATATTGCGCAACTTGTGACGGAGAATTTTTTACCGGTTTAGATATCTTTGTGATTGGCGGAGGTTATGCGGCAGCAGAGGAAGCCATATATTTAACTCGTTTTGGAAAGCATGTAACAATGATTATCCGCGAACCGGACTTTACTTGTGCAAAAAGTATTGCTGATAAAGTAAAAGCACATCCGGATATCACCATTCACTATCATACTGAAATAAAAAAAGCCAGCGGAGATGATTTATTAAGAGAGGCTACTTTCATAAATAATCAAACCGGAGAAGAATTTACGTATACTGCTTCTGAAGAAGACCAAACATTCGGTATTTTTGTATTCGCCGGCTATGAACCTGCTACTGCTTTATTTAAAGATCACATAGATTTGGATGATTATGGATATATTCCCACTGATGAAAACATGCGCACCAATATTCAGGGTGTGTTTGCTGCAGGGGATCTCCGTCCTAAAGCACTGCGTCAAATTGTAACAGCAGTTGCAGACGGCGCCATTGCAGCAACTGCTGCCGAGCAATATGTAACTCAAGAAAAAGAACGTCTTGGCATCAAAGAAGAAAAAAAGGTACCACCAAAATCTTCGGAAACAACTTCTTCTGCACCTTCCAAAGCTGCCGCCGCATCACCGCAAAAATCTGAAAATCCATTGTGGCCAGCTGAACTCATGGAACAAGTGAGAGGTATTTTAAATGCATTGAACCAAGATGTAACATTAGTTACTATCGTGAATCCCCAAAACGAACATTCGCTTGAGCTGAAAAATTGGCTGGAAGTACTGCCCACCTTAAATTCCCACATTCATCTAAATTCCTATGAAGCAGGAAGCAATACTGCAGTAGAAGAACAAATCGGCGCCGACCAACTTCCGGTTGTAGCGTTTTTAGATCAAAACGGCACATACACCGGTGTGAAGTTTTATGGAATTCCCGGCGGTCACGAAATGAACTCCTTTATTCTTGCACTGTACAATTTGGCAGGTCCCGGACAAGCAATGGATGATAAAACATTAAATCGCATTAAAGCAATTGATAAACCCGTTAAATTAAACGTATGTATTTCTCTTTCCTGTAAATTCTGTCCTGATGTGGTCGCGGCATGTCAGCGCATTGCCATATTGAACCCTCAAGTAGAAGCTTCTATGATGGACATTGCATTGTTCCCTCATCTGAAAAAAGAATTCAAAATTATGAGTGTTCCGGCTGTTATTAAAAATAACGATAAATTGTTATTCGGTTCTAAAACAATAGATGAAATTTTAGACTTTATTGAAGAATAAAAAACAGCTTCACGCGAATGCGTGAAGCTGTTTTTTATCTTTTCAAAAATGTCAGCCTGCATACTGTGTAGACAATCAATGTTATGGCAAAGCCTACGAGCCAACCGCCTATAATATCAGTAGTATAATGTACCCCTAAGTATACGCGGCTGTATGCAACCACAAAAATCAATGCGCTAAAAAATGGTACCAGCACTATTTTGGCTAATATGCTTTTAAAATATTTACATATTAAAATAATTAACATAATATATAAAGCGGAACTGAGAACGGCAAGTGCACTTGGAAAGCTAAAACCTGTTACTTCTATTAATCTTAACACACTTGGTCTTTGTCTTTCAAAAATATGCTTAAACATATAGCTAAGACCGATTGCACACGCCACGGTAACAGAGGCTGGTATTCCTGCCTTTTTTCTTGTTTTGGGTATCAACAATAGTATAACACATATTCCTATAATAACAAAAACATTTCCTGCATATGTTATAATTTTAAGAAATTCTGTTAATGGAGGTGTAATTGTTTGAGACACCAAACCATATACCCAATCATCAAATCCTTGAGTCACTCCCAGCTGTATACAAATAGCAAGTGCTGCAAATCCTCCTACGGCCAAAAGCACAAAAATACTGCGGCAAATTACTTTTTTCATGATTCTTCCCTATCTTTAAATCATTTTCATCACTATGATGCATATTGAAATTCATTATACGCCAGTTTTTCATTTATGTGGTGATATTTTCATATATTTTATGAAAAGTTTACAAATATAAAATAATTGACAAGGATTCTATATTTTTATACACTTTATCTTGTGAAAAACATAAAATTATCTTATAATAAAATGTATATTGAAATAAAAGCGAGTATTTTACAAATGAAACATCTTGATTTAATTACCATTATTATTGGTGCACTAACATTGGCACTGGGCATTGCAGGCATTATTATCTCTTTAATTTTAAGAAGTGAATATATGATTGTTTCTATTTGCGGCTGTACGTGTGCTGTATTATGCGGAGGTTTCGCTTTATTCAGCGGTATTATGGCAAAAAGAAAATCTTAAGTAAAAAAATTTTACCCACCGCAAAAACAGCTCCCATATGGGAGCTGTTTTAATATAAAACGATTTATTTATTTCTTTCAATTGAAAACAACCGCACCACCACTTAAAGTTGTAATCCAACCATCAATATCGAAACGATTGTATTCAGATGGGCTGGGCAACGAGATGAGATACCAAAAGTCTCCGCTCTGAAATGCCATTGTATTTTCCTCTACGAGCTTCATCAGCTTGATCTGAGTAAATACAAACATTCACAGTTCTACCTTTATAGTTATTCTTGAGAAATAATATTGTTTTTGGCTAAATGTCAAAGATATTGTCAGAGCCTATATACTTCATTGAGATATAACATCTCTCCGCTGTTATGTTGTATGAATTCACCTGAAAACGTAAGCCTTCTGTAAAAAACTATTCAGCTTTTTTCTTTCTTGCGAAAAGAACAGTACCTGCCATAGCGCTTGCTGCGGCTACTGCAACAACAATCCACATAATTGCATTGCTATTATCTCCTGTTTGAGGAGAATTCATTGCATTAGTATTATTATCAACAGCACCTGCTGCTTGTGGAGCAATGGTAAATTCTGTGGATATTTCACCATCTGTATAAACAAAAGTTAAAGTATGTGTACCTTCTGCAAGTGTTTCTAAATATGCAGCATTCAAGGTTACTACTGTGCTGCCGCTTACTGCTGTATAGTTTTCGGCTGCTACTTCAACACCGTCTACTTTTACGCCTGTAAATTTAGCAAAATCACCATTGGAGGTTACTGTCAAGCCCGTTGCAGCGCCCTTGTTCCATGTGCCGTTTGCGCCTTCAATAATTTGATAGTTAACGTTTTCTGTTGGAACTTCTGGTGTTGAAACAGACTCTTTCAACTGTAAACCTGCAATTGCATCTTCAATTGCCTGTGCCATTGCATCTACTTCTGCTTGTCTGCTGCTGTCTAATCCATACACTACTGCGTTAACCGCATTGTCTACTGCTGAGAAATCTACATAGTCATCTCTGTTCAAAGCCTCTGCTTTTGCGATTGCTTCATTTACTTTGCCGTAGTCTGCTTCAGTAGTTACAGATGCAGGAGTACCTACTACCAAACCTTCTGCAACAGAGATGTCAGAAAACCAAATATAATATCTTGTTGCGCATTCGCTTGTAAGCACACCCATGTCAATTTCATCTGTGGAAGCGATGGTTACACCATCTTGCTCAATGGAAAATTGACCGTATAAGTCACCTGCGTTATCAAAGAAACGATATTTTAAAGTGTAAATATCTGTTTCTGTCAGCTCATAAGTAAAATTAGGATCCATTCCAACGGATACCTGCACTGAGTCATTATAAGTTTTCTGGAATAATGCTAATAATTCTGTTTTATAATTACCATCTGTACCATTAACAGATACTGTCAACGCAAATTTTTCTGTGGCTGCCTCCATACCCGCAGGATCAATTCGCACATCGATAGCCTCAACAATCGGTCCGTCAGCAATATCAGTTCCATTTTCCATTGTATACGGGCCAGCGTGTGAATTGTCGGGGTTTAAGTTGGCCTCTCCCTTAAAGGTATAAGTGCCGTCACCATTATCCGTAATGCTTCCATAACCATTATTTGCTGTCCAATCCGAGGAATTAAAAGCAAAAACCGTTGCAGGAACAATAGCAAGTACCATTACCATGGATAAAATCATAGCGATTACTTTTTTTCCTTTCATTATAAATATCCTCCTACATTTTACTATTAAGATGTACAAGCATCCAAAAAATTTTACAAATATAAGCTTTTGTAAAATTTTTGACTACTTTTATGTTGCGTATAATACCATTTATTCCCATGTTTTTCAAGTGTTTTTTTACAATTTTATCTTATAGATTACACGAACAAAATACAATCTATAATGGTACACTTTTCCAGATACCTATATGAAATACAATATAATGTTACCATCAACAGCTAAAACAACATTATATTGAGCAATCTATTTCTATTATATAAAAGCATTATAAAACAGTAATCGCATCTGTTTTTCCATGAATAAAATCCAGAAGCTGCTTTGGAGACAGCTCTATTTGTGTTCCAATTTTACCTCCGCTTACAATAATTGTGTCCCATTTACTGCAACTCTCGTCCAAGACAGTTTGAAACTGCTTTTTCATGCCAATCGGAGAACAGCCGCCGCGAACATAACCTGTTACTTTTTGTATTTCTGAAACAGGAATCATCTCCACAGACTTTTCTCCCACCGATTTTGCCGCCGATTTTAAATTTAATTCTTTTGCAACCGGAATTACAAATACATAATATTGTTTACTGTGACCTTGGGTAACCAGTGTTTTAAATACTTGATTGATATTTTGATGCAATTTTTCTGCGACAGAAATACCGTCAATTGCTCCGTCCTTACTGTCATAAGTATGTTCTGCATATGAAATATGCGCTTTATCCAGTATACGCATAACATTTGTTTTTTGTTCTTTTGCCACTGTTCATTCCTCTTTTCTGTTATTTGCATCAATACAGACATCTAACACTTCTCATAATTTACCTATATCTTGAATAACGTTTCTTCCAGCCAATACCCCGCTACTGACAATTCACCGTAAATACCATCTTGCAAAAACAAACCAATACTTTTTATCTCTTCTCCCCTCACTTCTTTTCTTGTAATATTATTTTAGAAATATTTCCTTAAAAGTTTTCAGCATGGATAATCGTGCCTTTATATAGAGAAGTTTCGGGGAAAAATATTTCTCAAATTTTCGTTGAATTCAATTCTTTACATATAAGACTGAACGCATCAGAAGTGTTCCGCTATCTCAATATAAACTTCATAGTAGTTCTATTAAAATACGGTAACAACTGAAAGAATAGAAATTCCTCCTAAAATTGCAACTACAATCCATGCTTTTATCTTTTGGAATATTGTGTTTTGATATTCTCCCATGACATCTTTGCGGGAAGTAAGCAACGTTAAAAATACCAGTATGGGTGTCATAAGGATACCACTTATGACCTGCACCAAAATAGCTAAGTGATTCAGCGGCAAACCCGGTATCATAACTACAACAGCCGCTGCAATTACACAGCCAAAATATACACCGTAAAATTTTGGCGCTTTGGTAATGCTGTCATCCAAGCTTTTGCTCCACCCAAATGCCTCTGCTACCGACCATGATGAAGATAACGATACTGTAATTGCTGCCAGCAAACCTGCGTCAAATAATCCAATTCCAAACAGCATTGCAGGTATAAATCCAAATTTCTCCTGCAATGCTCCTATTAATTCTGAAGGACCTGCATGCTCAATGTCAGGAATACATCCAAATAAAGCAGCTCCTATTAATATAATAAACACTGCAATGACAACTTGCAAGACACAACCGATTACCGTGTCCATTTTTCCTTTTCGCAAATCTTCTCTTTTAGAACCTTTATTGATATACGCACTGTTTTGATAAAAAATCATCCAAGGAGCAATTGCATTGCCGACCAATGCAATCATGTACCATATGACACTGCCTTGTTCTCCGCTGGGAACTGCCCATGTGACAAATGAATTTGCAATTGCATGCCAATCGGGCTTTGTCATGCAGGCAATGATAATAAATACAATGTTCAAACATCCTATGCCCACCGCAATTTTCTCTTTTGTTGCATATCCGCGGAACAAAGCAATTGCCAGTACCAATACCAATCCTACCAGCACCGCTGCCCACATAGGCAGCCCAAGGATAACCAAACCGGCAGACATACCAATAAATTCCGTCATTAACGTGATGAAATTTTCTACTACCAGGGAAAGCAATTGATATATCATCCAAAACTTTCCATACTTTTGTTTTACTAAAGTATTGTAACTATCCTCTGCCACTACACCTAATCTCATGGCCATTTCTTGTACTGTATAAGTAATCAATACCATAAACAATGTAAGTGGAATGAACAGTCCAATACCAAATTTGGCGCCTGTGACAGCATAAGAAATGACGCCGCCTGCATCGTTATCGGCCAAAGCGGCAACCAGTCCCGGCCCCAATAAGCTCAGTACCATGAACAACGAACGTTTAACAGAGCGCTTTTCTCCCTGCAATTTATGCTTGCCCATGACACCACTCCTATAAATAGTTCTAGACTATCATACGCAAATAGAATAATTTCTGTGAAGAATAAAAAAATACGATGTGCAGAAACAGACAAGCCCTTGATCAGGAGGTTCCAGTGCACACTGATATATCAACTTTTTCAAGCTCCTGACATCATCACACGAAAATTTATATTAAAAAAGAAACGGTTTTCTTTTACTATAAGAAAACCGTTTCTTCTATCAGATTTTATTTTTCAATTCTCCATTTGATGCCTTGCGGTGTGTCTTCCAACACAACATTTCTGGCTTTTAATTCATCTCGAATTCTATCAGCAGTTGCCCAATCTTTTTCTGCACGAGCTTTGGTACGCTGTGCAATCAAAGCTTCTATTTCCTCATCCAAAGATTGCTCTTTTCTGCTATAAAGCAAACCTAATACATCTGCCAGACGGTTAAACATATCCAGCGCATATTGGCATACTTCCTTCGATGGCTGCGAAGCGGCATTTAAATGAGTATTGATGTCTTTGGCCAAATCAAATAAAGCAGAAATCGCATCCGCAGTATTGAGGTCATCGTCCATTGCTTCAATGAAATGTGTTTCATGGCTGTCAAACTTTGTTCTTAATGCTGTTTCTCCTTCTTTTTCTCCGCTTTGGGCATTTTCCAATAAGAAGGTTAAATTCTCGCGGCAATTATAAAGCCGATCCAGCGCTGCTTTGCATTGCTCAATGATTTCTGTACTGTAATTAATGGGACTACGGTAATGGGAAGCCACCATTAAATAACGAATCGGCTCATATCCATATTTCTCAGCCACATCACGCACCGTAAAGAAATTATTCAATGATTTGCTCATTTTATGATTATCTACATTGATATAGCCGTTGTGCATCCAATAACGTGCAAAGATTTTCCCGTTACAGCATTCGCTTTGAGCGATTTCGTTTTCATGATGGGGAAAAATCAAATCCTGACCGCCGCAGTGAATATCAATGGTCTCTCCCAAATAACGGCGCGCCATTGCTGAGCATTCAATGTGCCAGCCGGGACGTCCTTTTCCCCAAGGAGCTTCCCAGTATGGTTCTCCCTCTTTCGCCGCCTTCCAGACAGCAAAATCCATGGCGTCTTCTTTCATTTCACCTACGCTGATACGAGCACCGGATTGTAAATCGTCCAATGGCTGATGTGACAATTTGCCATATTCCGCAAATTTTTTGGTTCTGAAGTATACATCTCCGTTTTCAGCAACATAAGCATATTCTTTTTCCAATAAATCAGAAATAATATGAATAATTTCATCCATATTTTCAGTTGCAAGCGGATGTACTGTTGCATGACCTACATTCAGTCCATCGGCATCTTTCCAATATTCTTCAATATATTTTTTGGAAACAGTAAGATAATCCGTACCCTCTTCGTTGGCTTTTTTGATAATTTTATCATCGATATCTGTAAAGTTCTGTACAAACGTTACCTGATTGCCACGATATTCCAGATAGCGGCGCAGTACCTCAAATACGCAAATAGGCCTTGCGTTTCCAATATGAATATAATTGTATACAGTTGGTCCACAGGCATATATTTTGAAATGACCTTCCTCTTGAGGAATCAACTCTTCTTTCTCTCTGGTTAGGGTATTATATATTCTCATCCAACTCTTCCTCTCATTTTCTATCTTCCTATTTATCTTATGCTTATTCTGCTTTTGTATCACCGGTTTGCTGATCTGTTGGCTCCGGCAATAGTTTTTGCTCTGTTGCCGCTGCCAGCTGTTTTTTTAATTCTTCTACTTCCAGTTTTAATTTGGTATGCTCTACACTCAAGCGGCACAGTTCCTGTGCTACCGGGTCAGATATGTGGATTTGGTCTAAATTGCAAGTTTTAATTCCGTTGATTCTTACAATACGTGCGGGCACGCCGACAGCCGTAGCATTATCCGGAACTTCATCCAGCACCACAGCGCCGGAAGCGACACGTGCTCCGTTTCCTACGCGGAACGGTCCCAAAACTTTCGCCCCTGAACCTATCAAAACATCATTACCAAGGGTTGGATGTCGTTTTCCGTGATCTTTACCTGTACCGCCTAACGTTACGTTTTGATAAATGGTACAGTTATCTCCGATTTCAGCCGTTTCTCCAATGACAACTCCCATACCATGGTCGATGAATAATCCTTTTCCTATTTTTGCTCCAGGATGAATTTCAATTCCTGTTTTATGGCGTGAACGCTGGGAAATCCAGCGGGCAATAAATTTCATATTGTGTCTGTAAAACCAGTTGGCCTTGCGGTAAGAACGCACAGCTTTAAAACCGGAATACAGCAAATACACTTCTAATCTGGAACGGGCCGCAGGGTCGCGTTCCATAATAGAATCTAAATCTTCTTTTAAGCGTTTAAACATAATTACCTCCTTCTGCCGTAATCTATGGGCAAAACATTACATACAAAAATAAAAAACCGCCTGCGTCCCCTGATACAGGGACGGAGGCGGCATAACAGTCGCGGTTCCACTCCGTTTTATCACTCTAAATGGCCGATAACGGTGCCAGCCGTATAAAGATATTCCCACAATTTCAGCGGTTTCCCCTTATCTGTATGCAGAATACCATATATTCTGCCAAACAGGCGCATTTCCTGCTCGTTCAACACTAAGAATGCTTTCAGCCCATAGACATTCTCTCTCTGTAGTGGAAGCAAACAGTACTTCTCCTATCTATTACATTTGATTACTCTCTATTATATTACAAAGCTGCAAAAAATGCACTACTTTATTTTGAATTTTTAAATAAATTCCAATTTTGTTTCAAATAAATAACACCTGAAATGATGGTAAACAAGGTAGCAATACCCACAAGAACATTTCCTGCAAACCAAAATACCGTGTCGCTGGAAAACTGACCGACAGTAAAACTTGGCATGACAGACAAATTAATTAATTCCTGTAAATACTGCATAATTAAAATTCCTACAATCGCCACCATTTGGCTGACAGTTTTGGCTTTACCCCAAATATTTGCGGCAATGACTTCTCCCGTATTTACCGCAATCAAACGAATAGAAGTGACCATAAACTCACGCGCAATGATAATCAGGACAAACCAAAGCTCCGCAAGACCTAAGCTGACAAAACACACCAAAGCGGAAATGACCAATATTTTATCTGCCAGCGGGTCTAAAAACTTACCAAAATTAGTGACCAAATTTCTTTTTCTGGCTATCTTTCCGTCTAATAAATCAGTAAAAGAAGCCAAGGCAAAAATAAGTCCTGCGATTAAAAAGTGGTGAGGAATTGTAACATTTACCAGAAACACTACAAAAAACGGCACCATAATAATACGGGCTACCGTCAGTTTGTTTGGTAAATTCATGAGGTATGACCTCCTTCCACCAGTTCCCCCATCAGGTCACAATTGATGCAGTCCGTGATATGTACATAGACAAAATCACCCGGAGTTGGTCGTATATTCACTGCTGTAAACAATACCTTGCCATCTATATCGGGCGAATCCGCATAGCTTCTGCCATAATAACAACCGGAATCTTCGTCATAGCCTTCTGCCAATATTTCCATGACTGTACCAATACGCTGCTGTCCCAATTGCTGCATAATATCCATTTGCTCTTCCATCATGATTTGCGCACGGCGCTGTTTTACATCTTCATCAATTTGGTTGGGCATCAACGCGGCAGGCGTATCTTCTTCCTGGGAATACGCAAAACATCCCATACGGTCAAAACGGATATTGCGGGAGAATTCTGCCATTTGGTTAAATTCTTCTTCTGTTTCTCCCGGAAACCCTGCGATAAAAGTGGTGCGAATGACCATATTTGGGATTCTATCACGCATTTTTTGAATTAAGGCTGTCAGACTTTCTGTATCCTCTCCGCGGTTCATTGCACGCAATACGCGTCCAACGGCATGCTGCAAGGGAAGATCGATATATTTTAAAATTTTCTCTTCCGCTGCTATGACATCAATTAATTCGTCTGTAATGCGGTTTGGATAACAATACAACAAACGAATCCAATGAGCCCCCTCAATTTTGCATAAACGGCGCAGCAATTCCGGAAGCATCAGCTTTCCGTAAATATCTTCTCCATATCGAGTAGTGTCTTGCGCAATGACAATTAACTCTTTTACACCGTTTGCAACCAGCTGCTCTGCTTCCGCTACAATGTCCTCCATGGTACGGCTTCTGAATCTTCCCCGTATCAGCGGAATGGCACAGTATGTACAGCAGTTATCGCAACCCTCTGATATTTTTAAATAGGCATAAAATTTGGGCGTAGAAAGTACCCGTTCTCCTGACAAAGACAAATCGTACTTAGAGGCAAACAGCTCTTTTTTATGTCCTTCCAACGCTTCTTGCAATGCAAATGCAATATCTTTATTAGAGCCGATTCCAAGCACTGCATCTACTTCGGGCAATTCTTTGCGGATTTCCGTTTGATACCTCTCTGCCAAACATCCTGTTACTACGATTGCCTTTAGCTTACCTGCTTCTTTTCTGCGTGCAAGCTGCAAAATCTCATCAATGGATTCTTTCTTTGCGCTTTCTATAAAACCGCAAGTGTTTACAATCACTGCGTCGGCTTCTTCTTCAGAATTACATAGCGTATATCCTGCCTGCTGAACGGTTGCCAGCAGCATTTCTCCGTCTACTTGATTTTTAGAGCAGCCAAGACTGACCATTCCCACTTTATATGACATAAAGACACCTTTCCTTACTGAATTTGTCTGAATTATTATTATACGTCACTGCCGGTCTATTTGCAATGCCTGTATATGATAATCATTCATAGTAAACATCTTCATCTGCTTCGAAAGAAAAACATGAAATTGCCTGTTTGATATCTTCATAACGATAACCCAGTCTTTGCAGTCCGTTTACGGCACGCCGATATCCTTTTTCATCTTGCAAACCGCGTAAATATTTTTTTTCTATGATTTCTTTTATCTTTTCAACCGGGTCCGGCTCTAATTCTTCTACTACTTGGGCAACTATCTCCTTATCAATCCCTTTTTGGAGAAGTTCATACTGTGTACGACGGCTTGCAAATCCTTTTCTGTTCATTAGTTCTGCAGCATACCGTTTGGCAAAGTCCGCATCATTGACCAACCCCAATTCCTCCATGCGGTCAGCAGCAGACCGGGCAGCTTCTTTGCTGGTTGTACGCTGAATTTTGTCTATCAATTCTTTTTTGGAATGACTGCGGTGTTCCAACAAATATAGTGCCTTTTCATTTGCACGGCGGGCATCGGAAGCCAAAATCAATTCATGCAGCTGCTCGTCTGTGATATCCATTCCAATTTTATAGCGAAATTGCAGCAGCGTTTCCGTATCAATATTGACTGCAAATTCCCCATCTAAAAACAGCGCGGATAACATCTTGCGTCTTTTTTCAATAGCCGTTATAAGCATAACTGTTCTCCTCTTTTATAAAACGGAAAATAAGGCGAACAAATCTGTTCGCCTTATGAAGCATACCGCTTAATCGTCTACGGTGATATCAATATTTGCTTTGGATGCAATTCTGGTGGTAGGCGTTTCTGGCTTTTCCGGTTCTGCAACCACCGGTTTTGCAGCTGCTTTTGCCGCTCCTCTGGTAGATTTTGCATACAGCTTGCCAACATTCGCTTTTACTTCTTCTTCGATTTTATCGTAAATTTCTTTATTTGCAAGCAAAAATTCTTTTACATTATCACGGCCCTGACCCAAACGAGTCTCTCCATAAGAAAACCAAGAACCACCTTTTTGAATGACATCCAGCTTTACAGCCAAATCAAGCAGCTCTCCTTCACGGGAAATGCCGCGTCCGTACATTACGTCAAATTCTGCCTCACGGAATGGAGGAGCAACTTTATTTTTCACCACTTTTGCTCTGGTACGGGAACCAATTTGTTCTGTACCATTTTTTAAGGTTTCCGTTCTGCGAATATCAATACGGACAGAGGAATAAAACTTCAATGCACGTCCGCCCGGAGTAACTTCCGGACTGCCGTAAATGACACCTACTTTTTCACGCAGCTGATTGATAAAAATAGCAACACAGTTGGATTTTGAAATAGCGCCTGCCAGCTTACGCAAAGCTTGAGACATCAAACGAGCTTGCAAGCCCACGTGGGAATCGCCCATTTCGCCTTCAATTTCCGCTCTTGGTACCAAAGCCGCAACGGAGTCTACTACAATGACATCAATTGCGCCGGAGCGTACCAAAGCTTCTGTAATTTCCAAAGCCTGCTCGCCTGTATCAGGCTGAGAAACCAGCAGTGCGTCCACATCAACGCCCAATGCACGCGCATAAACCGGGTCAAGGGCATGTTCCACGTCAATGAATGCGGCAGTACCTCCGTTTTTTTGTCCTTCAGCAATGCAGTGCAATGCCAAAGTCGTTTTACCGGAAGATTCAGGTCCGTATATTTCTACAATTCTGCCTCTAGGCAAGCCGCCGATTCCAAGGGCAAGATCCAAAGACAGAGAGCCTGTCGGAATTGCTTCTACCTGCAAGGCATCTTCTTGACCAAGACGCATAACGGCGCCTTTGCCGAATTGTTTTTCAATTTGTGCCAGTGCGGTGTCCAATGCTTTGCTTTTATCTATAACAGCCATAATTTCCTCCATTTTTGTATCAGTGTGAGTTTTATTATAGTACATATTTTCCCTAAAATCAATGGATTTTGCAAAAATTCCAAACAAATGTTTGGTTTTATTGTTTGATTCCTGCTACTACTCGAATGATATTACCGCTGTCTTTTTTAAACTGTATCTGTTCTACACCTACATTTTCGAACAGGCAAGCAACTGCTGTTTCCTGTCCCTCGCCAATCTCTACTGCAATCACACCGCCTGGTTTGATTTTAGGGATCCAAATATCTGCAATCGCGCGGTAAAACAGCAAGCCGTCTTCACCGCCATCCAGTGCAGTTTTCGGTTCTTTTTGTACTTCTTCCTGCAATGTTGGTAAAACTGCCGTTTCTATATAAGGCGGATTAGATACAATCCCATCAACACTTTGAAACGCAGAAGCAAATGATTCGGATAAGATATCTCCCTGCAAAGCAGTTACATGTTCTATTCCCTGTTTTTTGCACAGTACAATGTTTTCTTTTAAATATTGCAAGGCAGGTGCATATTTCTCTACACAAGTTACATTTGCTGTTGAAAGTAAAGAGGCCAATCCTAACCCAACAGCACCTGTTCCCGCGCATAAATCCAAAATTTCAGGTTGTTTCCCTTGTATTAATTTTGCTGCTGTTTCTACCAATACAGTCGTATCTTCCCGAGCGATTAATACGCCTTCACCCATTTTTAACTGGAAATCTAAAAACGGCCATTCTCCCAGTATATATTGTAAGGGGCATTTGTTTGCTCTTTGCTCGATAACAGAAAAAAACTCCGCTTCCTGCTCAGGAGTTGCCTGTTTTGTATTGCCATGCATCATGAGGTCTTGCCGGTTCATATGAAATACATGTTCAAACAGACATATAGTATCAAAGGCAGGGCTTTCGTTCCCTGCCTTTTGTAAACGCTGTTTGCCCTCTGAATAGATTACTTGCAGCGTCCGCATATAATATCTTCTCCATTCTCAGGAATAACGTCCTTCATTGCTGCGATTGCAACTTCAATCATGCCGTCATCCGGTTCTTTTACAGTAATGCGCTGCATCCATAAACCGGGCGCTGCAATGATACGCGTAATAATATTATCAAATTTAGAACAAATTTTAATCAGTTCAAAACCAATGGATACGGACACAGGAAGCAGTAATAGTTTCACCGATGTTCTCAAAAACGGATTTTCAAATGGAATGAAAAAACCCACTACAATACCCACCAGCAGCATCAATACCAAAAAACTGGTGCCGCAGCGCGGATGAAAACGACTGTGTTTACGGACATTTTCAACGGTTAATTCTTCTTTATTTTCATAGCAAAATATCGTTTTATGTTCAGCACCA
Organism: uncultured Clostridia bacterium; assembly: GCA_944384835.1. GTDB lineage: Bacteria > Bacillota > Clostridia > Oscillospirales > Acutalibacteraceae > UMGS1071. The sequence continues at coordinate 17,059 of CALWUU010000017.1, forward strand.
TGATATTGAAACACTCGTTTCACAGAAGGAATCAAAGAGCAAATGCCAATATAGGCAATAAAAATTAAGATACGAATCACACCTTCAAAGGTAGAGCGCCAAGGTAAAAATCCGTCTCCGATTCCTGTATAATTGTAAACCAAATTAAAACTGAGTGCAGGCAAAAAGAAAAATAAGCCGATTGCAATCAAAACGCCTATGGTGCCTGCAATTACCATAAGATAACTCATTGCATTTTCTCCAAATACACGCGTTAACCATTGGTCAAACTTGGAAGGTTCCGCATCCTCTTCATCTTCAGGCAAAGATTTATCCGCAGACATGCCCAAAGCTTTAAACCCAATTGTCATAGACTCATACATTGCAATTACGCCTCTGATAAAAGGCCAGTTGAGCCACTTATATTTTTCACGAGGAGTCTTTATTTTTAACTCTTCCACGTCAATTGTTTCGTCAGGAAGCCGAACCGCAACCGAAGTTTTTTTCGGCCCCCTCATCATAACACCTTCCATTAAAGCTTGACCGCCAATGGAAGTAATCATTTTTGTTTGTTCTCTTGCCATATTGAATTGCGATTCCTTTCTTCAACCTCTCTGTTACTTTAATTTTGATGATCAGCTTCCGGTGCATTTTCCTTTGCTTCATCCATAGTATTTGTCTCTGACGAGTCAGCAGATAATTCCTGAGGTATTTCTTGCACATCAGTATTATCAAACTGCTGCATTGCGGGAATGCGAATGGTAACAGTTGTACCCAAATTTTCTATACTTTCTACTTCTAAAGTACCATTGTGCAGGGTAATAATTTCATCTGCCAAAGCCAAACCAATGCCGCTTCCGCGTACTTCGTGATTTGCTTTATAAAATTTCTTCTTTATATTCGGCAAATGCTCAATCGGAATACCGCATCCTGTATCTACAATCTGTACTTTAATATAGCCGTCTTCTTCACAAGCCGATACACTAACAGTACCTTGTTCGTCGGTATATTTCAAGGCATTATCAATAATATTTACAAAAACTTGACGCAAACGGTTAATATCTCCCAGAACAGGAGATAACATGGCCGGTTCTTCGTACAGCAAAAATTTATGCTCTGCTTTTGCACGGTCACTGAACATATAAACCGCTTCTCCAAGTTCTGCCAAAATATCAATGCGATCCATCATAAGCGTCATTCGACCGCTTTGCATACGGGAGAAGTCCAATAATTCTTCTACAATTCCGGAAAGACGCTCGGACTCACGAATAATAACCCCCATACCTTTATCAAAAGTACCACGGTCAATTTCTCCGCTTTGCATCGTTTCAGCCCAGCCTTTTATGGCCGTGAGAGGAGTGCGCAGCTCATGAGAAACAGAGGAGATAAAATCATTTTTCATCTGCTGAGAGTTTCCCAATTCTACAGCCATTTCATTAATCGTATCACACAGCTCTCCAATTTCATCATTGTGTTTTTTCTGAATACGGGCATCAAAATCACCTTGGGCAATTCGTTTTGCTGTATTGTTGATTTGACGCACAGGATTTAAAATAGATCTAACAAAATAGGTGCTGGTAACACAAACGATTAAAATGATCAGCACACCTATTCCTGCCAAGGTTGCCACAATGGTTAAAATTTGACGGTCTGCGTTTTCTAATGATACCACATAACGTACTCCGCCTACAACCATTCCGTCATTATTTCTCAGTACGCGGCTAACTGCCATTACTTTTTCACCGGAAGACAGCTTTCCTTTCCAGCTTCCATAACCTTCCGCATCCTGCAAAGCTGCATAATAATCGTTCATAGGCTGATTTTGGTCCGGAGTAAAACCAGTAGAAGTAAGTACCACTCTGCCTTCACTGTTAATAACCATAAGTTCCATACTTTCTTTACTGGTAAAGTTTTCTACATAGGTATATGCAAAGGATGCAAAATCTGAAGATGTTTTATTTTTATAATCAATAAACACGTTGGTTAATTCTCTGGAATTGGCATTTAATGCCTGCAAAATTCCGTTATACGTATAATTTTGTACCGCAAATGATAATGAAACAATTAGGACAATCAATACTAATACTACAATTCCTAAAACATTAAATAACCAGCGCCGTGTTATACCTTTGATCCACAAGGTGGTATATTCTCCCCTTTTCTAAGATGATAAAGCAAAAAGGACCGTTATGCCTCCCACTTATATCCCAAGCCCCAAACAGTTACAATATGTTTTGGGTTAGACGGCTCATCTTCCACTTTCATTCGTAAACGGCGAATATTCACATCTACAATTTTTTCTTCACCAAAATAACTTTCTCCCCAAACATGCTTTAAAATGTCTGTTCTGTCAAGCGCGGTGGCAGGGTTGGAGAAAAAGTATTCCATAATCTGAAATTCTACTTGAGTCAGCTCAATTGGCTGTCCGCGCTTGAGCAAATATCTGTTGCGTAAATTTAAAGAAAACTCACCGGAATGAATCTCTTCCTTAAAATTGTTTTCAGTTCTCATTTCCGCAAGTGCTACTCTACGGTAAATAGCATCTACTCGTGCCACCAATTCCGACGGACTGAACGGTTTTGTCATGTAGTCATCCGCACCCATCATCAAACCGCTGACTTTGTCCATCTCCTGTGTTTTTGCCGTTAACAGAATAATACCAATGGTTCCGCTTCTTTTTCTCAGCTCTTTACATACTGCAAGACCATCATATTTCCCAGGCATCATAATATCCAGCACAGCAATATCAAAATCGCCGCCTTCACGTTCATAAATTTCCAATGCCTGTTCACCGTTTTCAGCTTCATATGCTTCATATCCTGCACGTTTTAAGTTAATAACAACAAATTCACGAATCACTTGTTCATCTTCACATACTAGAATTTTTTTCATGTATCGTTCCTCCTGAATGTAATAGAGCGATCAATTCGGCGAAAATAGCCTAAAGTAATATTCTACCTGTTCCATCGTCAATGACAGTTTAGAATCAGAACGCTCTAATTTGGCCGTAAACACCATATTTTCATTTTGTTTTAATTGATACAGCTCTGTAGTTTCTGACTGATTCTTCCACTCATCTTCTGTCATTACTTGTATGGTCAATAATGCGGCTCCTTTAACGCCGCTTTCAGAACCTACTGTATCAGGAATCCATTCGTAAAAAGTTAACGCTCTGCCTTCTTCATCCCATTCAGTGGTAATGACATCTTTCCAAGCATCCGGCATTACAAACATATAACCATCTTTGCTGTTGACAACTGTGCTTAACACATTCGTAAATGTATTTGTGCTGACATCATAACGATGCCAATTTGCGATATAAGCAGTATCACTGGTGTTATCTGAAGAAATACCGGGTAAAATATGTGTAATGGGAATTTCTATGATGGAATCTCCGTTGATGTCCTGAGATAGGAGAGAGGTGCTTCGTTCCGTATATAATACTGTTTGATCTTCAGGTATATAAAGCGGATTTTTCAGCTCTGATTCATTACGGTCCCAATATAGAATTTCTGTTTGATACTCACGCGCACTTTTGATGCCGTCAAGAATAATACCGTAATCATTGGCACCTATTTTGCCTACTTCAACCTTGCTGTATTTTGTGACACCAGAATCCAGTTGGGCTGTATCCAATAAACTAATACTGCCATTTACAATTTCGAATAATTTTGCAGTAGAAGGGGTTTCCCTTGTTTGCAACCGAATGGTTAAAATGCCGCTTTTTCCGGTCTCACTGTCAAGCTCCACAACAGCAAGCTCATTATACAGTTCTTTTGTCAAAACCTCTTTTATCGTTTCGTCTTTATATGTATACAAATTTAATTCACTTGTTCCGGTTGTAGAATTGCCCCACCCAATTGCAAAATCGAGAATTCCGTTTCCATTGAAATCCCCAAAACAAATTCTGTCAATTTGCGTGGAATGATTTTTATAGGAGGCGATTTCTGTCCAAGTTCCATCCACTTGGCTGATGATAGATACGATTGTGTACGCTTCTTCCCCTTTGGTATAAAATGCAATTGCCTCATCATTTCCATCGCCTGTAACATCTTTCATAACAATGGCAGAACGATATTCTCCCGCCTTCGGATAACGCAATGTTAACTGATTACTTGCTTTTTCTTCCAACACACTATAAATTTCTTGTCTATCACCTGTTGCTTTCGGCGGTTTCATTAATGTTTGTGCATCTAACCCCAAAGGAGAGCAACCGGTTAATACAACAGCCAATAAAGCCGATGCTATCGTAATGAATAATTTCCGCTTCATTTATACACCTTTACATTATCTTTTTAACAAAATAATCACCATATATTTTTTTCATTATATCATCTTCTGCAGAAAAAGTGTAGTATCAATAATGTAACACTATCCCATATAAAAAACGGAAAAGACAAGTCCTTTCCGTTTTTTATATGATGATATTTATCATATGCGATATGACAGCATTTATTGTCATTCAGACTGTGTGAATCGTTTTACAATATAATGGTTAGCTGCCAATTCGTCTTTGTCATCTAATTCAGGCAAATCCACTTTGCCAAAACGGCGGTTCAAAGCAGTTTGCAGCAAATAATCACATAAATGAGGATTTTTTGGAAGCAGCGGACCGTGAAGATAAGTACCGATTACATTTTTATACAAAATGCCCTCCCCTTTATCTTTGTTATTATTGCCATGTCCGCTTAATACTTTACCAAGAGGCTGATAATCGCCGATAAACGTTCTGCCTCCATGATTCTCAAAACCAACAATAGGCAGCGGAAACAACTCGCTTTGCAGTACAATATTGCTGATTAACCGACTGTCTCCGCGTTCCGTATGGATATTCACCACACCCAATCCTTCTATGGTTTCATCTCCCATTTTATAGTAGTTGCCAAGCAGCTGATAGCCGCCGCAAATTGCCAATACAACGCCGCCTTGCTCTACATAATCTATAAAATCTTTTTTTATTCTTTTTAAACGGTTACATACAAGCAATTGTTCTCGATCAGAACCGCCGCCAAGCAATATAATATCTAATTTGGAAAAGTCAATTTTATCATTTAAATCAAATTCTTTTACTTCTGCATCAATACCGCGCCATCTTAGACGCTGTACCATACAAATAATATTGCCGCGGTCTCCGTACAGATTCAATAATTCCGGATACAAATGTCCTATTGTCAGTTTCATACTTTTCCTTCCTCCAATTTTTTGAGGATAAGATGGGTATTATATAATGCAGTGTAGTTGCATAATACGTACAAATTTCCCGTTCCCTCTGTAACAAGCCGCTCAATCGCTTTTGTAACGTCTTCTTCCACTTTTGATGAAATATTTGCATATTTAAAACGCAGCTGCATATCCAAAGCACGAATACCGCTTGCAACAAATGTTTGAACACGCGCATCATGAAAACGTTCAAAATCAACGTCCCACAGCCAAGAAATATCTTTACCGTCCTGAGCTTTATCGTTGATAACAACAATCAAATCTTTAGGAGATTTATCTTCCAAAACAGCGGAAATATTCTGATTAAAACCGGCAGGATTTTTTGCAAGATTCAGCACCACGTGTCTTCCGCCGATATCAAACATTTCCATACGCCCACTTTGGGTTTTATGCCTGCGCAGCACCTGGTCAAAACGTTCCAAATAAAAACCTGCTGTTCTTGCCGCAGCATAAGCGGCAAGAATATTATATACATTATAGAATCCATGACTTTTAATGCGGAACTGTCTGCCTTCTATACGCAAAGAAATGCCTCTGTCCAAATGCACATTGGTAACAGCATAATCCAACTTTGGTCTAGCAAAGTCACATTTGGGGCAGTGGTATTTTCCCAATTGACTGTAATGATAATAGTCATATTGCAATTGGGCGCCGCACATTTGGCAAAAACGGCCTTCTTTTGTTTCTTTTGCCGCATGTTTGGCATCTATTACTTGTTCGTCCACACCGAATGTAACAAATGGATTTCCGCTCTGCTTTGCAAGCGCAACAGACAGCGGGTCATCACCGTTGACAATTAGTTTTGTGTTCGGAGCCATGGCTAAAGCTTCTTTCAACACATCCATCGTAATATCAATTTCACCGTAACGGTCCAGCTGATCGCGAAACAAATTGGTCAGGACCATATAATTTGGTTTAAAATGAGGAAACGCTCTTCTGGCAGAAGCTTCGTCAATTTCAATACAAGCACAGTCTGCGTTTAGCTTGCCGCTGATGCTTGCTGAAGCTGCAAACGCAGTTACAATACCATACAGCATATTGGCGCCTGCACTGTTGCATACGACTTCTTTTCCTTCAGAACGGAGCGCTTCACAAAGAAGATTGTTTGTAGTCGTTTTTCCGTTGGTACCACAAACCACAAAAATGTCTTCACGTACCTGGGCAGCCAAATCCTTTAGCAAATCAGGATAAATTTTCAGTCCGATTTTTCCCGGAGTAGAAGACCCCTGTTTGTTCATTGCTTGTCCAAGCCATATTAAAAATTTTGTCGCACCAATTGCGAGCATTTTTCTCATAAATAGTTCCTTCCTCCTGTTATGCTAACTTGATAACGGGTGCACAACTGTACTAATTCAGTCAAAACTTTTATATTTATTCATTATATAATACAGCTATTGAAATAGCAATGCGGAAACACAAGCTTTTATAAAATATATATAGCAGCTTGTTGTTATATTTTATCTTAATTTGTGAAAATCATTCCTAAAAATAAGATAACAGTCAACCCATTTGATTTCTGCTGTCTGCATTGCTTCATTTTTGACTCTGAATTACATGTGCAATATTTTGGGGACATTACCGGTCTGCGCAGCTCGTTACTTTTTTGAAACGAAAGCAGTCGGTCTTATCTGTTCAATTGTGTTTTAAAACAGGATTCCGTGAGTAAATGCTTTCAAACAAAAGGATAAATTCACATTGTTTGGCTCAAAAGCAGCAATTCACTTAAGTTTGCAATCATAATATCAGCACTGATATGTTGGAAACTTTCTGTTACCGTTTGCTTTCCTGCCGCCTTTCAAATCTGCTCAATGCGTCATACTCTTCTTCTGTGAAACACAACTCAAAACTTCACTTAACTGCACCTTGCCCATACACTGCTTCTTTGATGCCGGATACTATATCTCCAGCGTTTACATTATGGAGCAATGTTATTTCTCCGCTTCCGGCTGAAACCAATATGGATACGATTTCCGAATTTTCTATTGTGGGATCAATATCATTTTAAATCAGATTATCTTGAAATTGATTTTTAGATTCTGTTAATTGCAGTAAATTTTCACTCATGTTCTGTCCCCATTTTCCAACAATATTCATACTCCGCAGACAGCATAGCAAGCAGCTTTGCCATACCTATAGAAAATGAAATGCAAATTTTTAAGCTTTGTAATCATTTGATCCAAAATTAATAAAAATGGAAATAAAAAGTAATCTTTGCACATTCCAAATGGCGCTTTCATATAATGTGTAAAAAGAAATAAACCATTTTTGTTTTATATCAGAAAAGGAGTTATACTATGACAATTCATGTTGTAGAACCCGGAGATTCTCTTTATAAAATAGCGCAGAAATACGGCGTTTCTCCATATCGGCTTGCAATTGATAACGGCATTGAATACAACAGTACGCTGGTCATTGGGCAAACGATTGTCGTACAATTTCCCACAGTGGTTCATACCGTGAAGCAGGGAGAATCTTTATATTCCATTGCAAACCAATACGGTGTAACTGTAATTTCACTTTATCAAAACAATCCGCAGTTAAACGGTCGTTCTACCATTATGCCGGGCGAACAGCTTGTGATTATGTTCGACCAGGAAAAACTCGGCAGTTTTGAAGTGAATGGATATGGAGAACCCTCCATTTCAGATGATTTGCTGAGAAAAACATTGCCTTATTTAACATATGTGACCCCTTTTACTTACGGATTAACCCAAAGCGGCAGTTTAGTTATGCTCAACGATAATCATATGATAGATATTGCAACAGAATATGATACCGCTCCGTTAATGCACCTTTCTACATTAACAGAAAAAGGCAATTTTGACAGTGTACGTGCTTCCATTGTATTAAACAATCAAACAATACAGAACAATTTGATTGATGAAATTATAGAAAATATGAATGACAAAGGTTATTACGGACTTGATGTAGACTTTGAATTTATAAATAAGCAGGATGCGGAAAAATATGCTGCGTTTATTTATAACCTGCGTTCCCGTTTAAACCCTTTGGGATATGAAGTGATTACTGCGCTTGCTCCCAAAACTTCCGCAATGCAACGAGGCACCATATATGAAGGACATTTGTATAAAGAAATCGGTATTGCCTCCAACGCCGTATTTGTTATGACGTATGAATGGGGATACACATACGGACCGCCGCAGGCAGTATCCCCCTTGCCTAGTGTACGCAAAGTTTTAGACTATGCTGTTTCAGAAATTCCTCCTGAAAAAATCTTTATGGGAATATCCAACTACGGCTACGATTGGACACTGCCGTTTGAAAAAGGCGATAAAGCACGTTCTATTTCCAATGATGAAGCGATTAAGCTGGCAATCCAATACGGCGCTGAAATCCAATTCGATGAGACAGCACAAGCACCTTATTTCAACTATTTTGACAAAAGAGGCCGCGAGCATGTTGTGTGGTTTGAAGATGCCCGCAGCATCCAGGCAAAATTAGCCTTGATTCCGGAATACGGTCTGCGCGGCGCAGGATATTGGAATATTATGCGTCCATATCAGCAAGGCTGGACTGTACTAAACAGCCTGTATCATATTAAACGCATATTTTGATTAAGCAATAGTTCTATCGTTTATCTTATGCTTCTCTTACACTTTCACTTTTTTCACTGAAATTATACGTGTAACAATTGAGATCCATAATGGAAACAATGGTATCATTGCCACCAAACGTTATTCAAAATAAAAAACAATCCTTTTCTATTGACTAAAATATATTGTAGGCGTATAATATACACAATAAATAAAAAAGGGAATGAGGTTCTCCCGCGGCATTGCCGGAACTGCTTAGTAAAGCTGATGACTTCTGCATTTTATATGCAGAAGTCATTTTTTTTGCATTTGAAAGAAAACCAGTCATTCAATGAAAAATGATAAAACGCAAAATAATCGAAAAGCATATTCCATGTGATAAACACATAATGCCAAAAAAACAGTAAACAAACAAATGGATGGAGTGATTGTTATGCAAAATTTACTGAAAAACATGAAAGATCTAGGCAAGCCTATTGGATTGCAATTATTATTCGGGGTGATAGGAATTCCTGTTGGAATCATCATCGGTCTTATGGATACGGTCTTTGGCAAAGTTCTGTTGGAAATCACAAGTATCAGAGAGTTATATCCTTTATTTTTGATTCCCGTCTTACCTCTAGCCGGCGTGTTGATAGCATTTTGTTATCAGCGTTTTGGAGGAACAAGCGGCAAGGGAATGACTTTAATATTTGAAGTGGGCCACGGCGAACAAGAAAATATTCCGTTAAGGCTGATTCCATTTGTAGTAGTCAGCACATGGATTACACACTTATTTGGCGGCAGTGCAGGACGCGAGGGCGTTGCCGTTCAGATTGGTTCTACATTTTCTCATTGGATAGGCAGACACTTACCGTTTAAAAATGCAGGAAAAATATTTCTGGCAGCAGGCATAGCCGCCGGATTTTCCGGATTATTCGGAACACCAATTGCCGCTGTTTTATTCGCAATGGAAGTATTGGTAATGGGAGAAACAAAATTTGCGGCTCTTCTGCCGGCTTTTACCGCTTCTATTGCAGCAAGCACAACATCTCAGGCATTAGGTTTAAGCAAATTTACTTTTATATTATCGGAAAACATCTCTTTTTCCTGGGCATTGCTGGTAAAACTTCTCATTTTAGGCGTTATCTTTGGCATTGTCGGGGGACTGTTTGCATGGTGTCTGAAAAAGACAAAAGTTCTTTTGTCCAATAAAATAAAAAATCCCTTGCTTCGTATTGGACTGGCAGGCATTGGGCTGAGCGCTTTATTTTTATTATTGTATCAAGGCCGTTATTCCGGATTGGGTACTAATTTAATTCAAGCTTCCTTCCATGATGGCACCATATATGGCTGGGATTGGATTTTAAAATTTATTTTAACCATTGTAACCCTTGCAGCAGGCTTCCAGGGAGGAGAGGTAACACCTCTGTTTTCTATCGGAGCCAGCTTGGGAGCCGCTATTGCCGGTTTGTTCGGACTGCCGGTACCATTTGTGGCAGCGCTGGGATATGCTGCTGTATTCGGCGGTGCTACCAATACATTTTTTGCTCCAATTATAATTGGCGGAGAAATTTTTGGATTTGAAACCATTCCGTACTTCTTTATTGTATGCACTGTTGCCTATGTATTTAACGCAAGCAAGTCTATTTATGCGCAAAAAATAAGACCTGATTTTTAAAATCTAAAGATGTATTGTAAAAAAGAGTGAATACGTAATATCTTGGTTGTATTTAGTATTCAATACTTTGTAAAATTTCTGTTATAAACCAAAAACAGCTGTCCGCGCCGTCAGACAGCTGTTTTCTTTTATACCTGCATCAATGGTATTTGAAAACTTTTATCATATTGATGATTCAGTATTTTATTAACAACAGGAAATTCAACAGAAAAACAAAATATTACATATTGGTCATTTCATAAATGATAAGATACTTTTCTTTTCTCTTTTCATGTCTTACGAACGATTGCCTTCTTGCGGTTTATTTTGATTGAAATTCCCTTTATTTTACGTCTGTTTCCGCAAGTCTTGTTTGAAAATACTGTTTGTTTAGCAAATATGCCCTATCATTTGGTTTACAGTTCCCCGCTTTTTCATTATAGCAGTTGGCTGTTTCGTAATCTCCAAGTTTGTCATAACAAACACACATTTGCATATAAGGAATATAATCGTAGCAATCCGGTTGGATAAACCCGCCTTCCGTATCCCTTCGTGCAGCATTGGCAGCTAGTTGATACCAATATATCGCTCTTTCATATGCGTTGTGCTCCATAAAATATTTTCCTATTTCACAACAAGTTTCTGCACGGGGTTCATCATATATAAAACTGTGGAACAATGCGCTGAGAGCTTCTTGTTTTTGACCCATCTGACAATTACAGTAAAAGATAAATTTACATGCATCAATTTGATTTTCTGCCCAAGCATCTTCTCTTTGCAAAAAGTCTTCAAATATTTTGATTGCTTTTTCATATTGATTATGGTAATACAATTCCCGTCCATAATAGAATTGCTGTCTGGCATCTAATATGTTTCCTTCTGAAATTAATTTTTCAAATATTCTTAAATTGCGGTCAGGGTCTTGAACATGTATTTTTTTATGGGATACAGCTGCGTCATCGCTGTAATATATGTTTCCTCGAGGTGTTATCGTTTCATGTACGGCTCCTGTCCATTGATATCCCCTATGGTTTGCAATCAAGCGTTCTCTGTAATAAGAAAACGTCGGATTTTCATTATCATCAAAGGCAGTATTATATTTCATCATAACCATGTCTGTTTCGGGAGATAGTATCTCTTTTAATCTTTGAAAGCCTTCTCTGTCTTTAGGCAATATGACATCGTCCGCGTCAAGCCACATGCAATACATGCATGTGGCTTTTGAAAACGAAAAATTTCTGGCTGCCGCAAAATCATCTGTCCAAACAAAATCATACACGTTATTTGTATAAGTGTAAGCAATTTCTTTTGTACGGTCTTGAGAGCCGGTATCTACAATAATGATTTCATCTGCCAAGTCTTTTACAGAATCTAAACAGCGTGCCAGTACCTCTTCTTCATTTTTTACAATCATACATAAACTGATTGTTACCACATACATTCCTCCCATGCAGTTTTCCGTATATCATTCTATGCATGAAAACAATAACAGGTAACAACAATAAAAAAGCTCCAACGATCGGAGCTTTTTTCGTTTATTTAAAAATAGATATTACGGAAACAGGACAATTTTCTTCTGCTTCCTTTGCGTTATCAAGGCAAACCTCTGGAATTTCATCTGCAATAATCGAAGAAAGTCCGTCTTTCAATTGGAATACTTCAGGACAGATGGCTGCGTAAAGTCCGCAGGCAATACAACCTCTTCTGTCTCTATGTGCTTTCATAAAAAACTCCTTACGATAATACAGATTCTGTTGATAATACTCTACTGTATACACTGCCTGCAACCGGCGTTATTTCTTTTGCACTTAATAATTCCGAAACCGTTACAAGCTGATAGCCTTGTCCTATTAGCGCAGGAATTAATTCTTCACAAGCATCTGCGGTGGTACTGTACATATCGTGCATGAGTATAATATCTCCATCTTCCACATGATTTAATACTTCACTGACAATTGCATCCTGATCTCTTGTTTTCCAATCTTGCGTATCAATGGACCATAGGACGAATGTTTTTTGGATGACATCTTTTAATGATTGCGTAATTTCTCCATATGGCGGCCGTACCAATTCGGTGGTATAAGGCACATATTGCTGAATGCGGTGTTCCGTTTCAGAAAATTGATATTTAATTTCATCTGACGTTAATTCCTTTATTTGCGGGTGACTGAAAGAGTGGCTTCCTATTTCATGTCCCTCGCTGTATTCCCTTTGAATGATATTAGGAAAACTATCTACACGATTGCCCAATACAAAAAATGTTGCTCTGGCGTTATTCTCTTGTAAAATATCAAGGATTCTTGGCGTGACAGTATAATGGGGGCCATCGTCAAATGTTAAAGCAACCATAGGCTTTTGTTTATCAATCATCGAGGGCTGCGGTTCTGTTAATTCCCCTTTTGGCAAAGCTGCTGTTTGCACTGCTTCTAAAATTGTATTGGACAAATCCATGTTTAAATGACCGTCCAAACTGTCATAGGGAATGGTAACAGATTGGATTCCATAATATCCGGGTAACATTTGATATTTATTAAAATAAACAGTAAACCCTTCTTCTTTTAAAGCAAAGTGCTGATAATTTTGTTTTGTGGGTGCTGTTCCATTGAAAAACAATTCTGTATCCATTCGATTGCTCACATCCGGATTTTCCGCAAATTGCATCTTTGTCAGTTCTGCCAATATAGGCAAATCATCCGCTTTTAATATATGGTCCAAACTAAGCTGCTCCCCGGAATCAATGGCAAATACAAATGTATCGACGTATTCCAGCGGGCGTGCCAATGCAGAAAAGTTTTCTTTCGTATAAAAAACAACGGAAACGGTGCCTCCTTTGATATAGGATTCATAATCAATCCAAATAGAGGAAGAACCCTCGGGTCCAAACGCTTGATAGCCTGTTTTTTTATTTTCAAACTGTTCTATTTTTCTATATACTTCATGCTCAATGACACGGTCGATTTCTGTAATTCCCGTAATCGGATAATGAATACTGACCGCGTGCTCCGTATCATCATTTATGATGGATTTTGTTTGTCCTACTGTCTGATTCCCTTCGCTGTTCTTTACATAAACATGTTGTGTAACGGCAGATATAGGTGCTATTTCAGGCATGGTTGCGGACACAGAAAAAATCAAATAAAAAGTAAGAAGCATCAAGACGGAAAAGGCAATTGCACAGGCAGTTTGTTTTATAACAGAATATTTCATGTTAGATCGCTTCCTATATTACAACGTATTTTCGTTTAGTATCTCCAGTTTGTTTCATATTATCAGAAGAATCGTTACACCACGTATAAAATAGGTATTCCACTCAGCTTTTCCTTTAGCTGTTCTCGCAAAAAAGTTTCCCCTTCCATTTTTAATGTATCTTTATATCTGTATTTTCCTCTCCCACGCCCAATCATATCTTGTTTGTCATACAATTGTACTGAATTAGGAAATGCTTCTGTATTGATTGCATGGTGTACATAGCTGTAAGTCATAAAAATAATTTCGATAAACGCTGATTTTTCACTTGATTACTTAAGGTATCTGCCAAATTAGAAATCAGTTCTGCATATAATGGTTTCCACTGGGAAATAAAAATAACCGGCGCTAATAAAATTCCAACAGGATAACCTGCATCGCACATAGCATTTAATGCCATAATGCGCTGACGTAACCGTGAAGTTCCCAACTCTGCTTTCCTGATAATCGTTTCAGGATTTACACTCATGCGAAATATGACTTTTCCTTGATGATTCAGTGAAAGTAACGGTTTTACCATATCAAATTTTGTGGGGAAGGTTAATGCTCCGTTCGCATTTTCCGCAAATTGCTCGATGGTCCATGGAAGATTTTTCGTAACTGCATTTTCCGGAATCAAATCGCTGTTGCTCCCAATCTCAAATGTAAGGGGCTTTCCTGACTGATTTGCGGTACGTATCAACTTTTCCATCATTTGTGATAATTACAAACCAAATAACAATAAAGACACATAGCACTGCATCCGGAATACGTATAGGGAACCAAAACATCAGAAACTTTATGATTCTCAATATACTTATGTGTTTTTCTGGTTCCAATAATTAAATTGCGTTTTAATCTTGGAAATTCGGAATTTGAAGCATTTCTGAACTGCTGTATATGATTATGGTTTTGAATTTCATACCATGGTAAATTTACATATTTTTCTTTTAACTCTTGTCCTAATGGATAAGATAATGCTGACGGTTCAAAATACACCGCGTCAAATGAGATATCCATATACTTCTCCTTTTGGTAATATGCTACGTTCTAGTATATCCAGAAGTTTTGTATATAAAAATACAAAAGAGCGATACAAATGTATCGCTCTTTTATTCCATTTTGTACTGGAATTGAAAGAATTTTAGCAGCCAATAAATATTCCGTACTGTTTTTTGGCATAAATTTCTACGTATACGTCTTACTCCCCTTATCTTTTCAATCCTTCTATTTCTCTAACATATCAGTATCTGCGCTGAAGGATTTCCGCAACCATTATATTTTATAAATACATTCAAATAAACTTCTTCCTTTTGATAAACGATCAACAACTGTTATTTTTCAAAAAGTTTTGAGACAGAAAACATCCGTACATATGGAATTTACATTTAGACGTTCACAGAAAAATATTTTTCACTTATTTATGTTGTCCCGGCTGATACAAAATATGTAAAACACCGTTTTTCTCTATGACATCTGCCTTTATCTCGTAAATTTTTTCAATGGTTTCAGGGATCAACACTTCTTTTGGAGTACCTTTTGTTACAATTTCACCATGCTTCATGACATAAATAAAATCACAATACATAGCCGCAATATTTAAATCATGGATAGCTGCAATTACTGTAATATCCAAATCTTTTACAATATCCATCAGCTGCAATTGATATTTGATGTCCAAATGATTGGTTGGCTCATCTAAAATCAAACAAGGCGTTTGCTGTGTCAAAGCACGCGCCAACAGCACTCTCTGCCGCTCTCCTCCCGATAAAGAAGAAAACAGACGTTCTGAAAAATCCTGCATACCAACTTGTTTTAACGATGCTTCTGTCAAAGCAAAATCTTCTTTGGTATCTCTATCCAGCATACGTTTATGAGGCGCTCTTCCTAACATAACGACCTCTTTTACCGTAAAATCAAAGTTATAATGATTATGCTGTGCCACTACCGCAACCTTTTTTGCCGACTGCTTCAAACTCAGCGTTTGCAAAGAAATACCATCTAACGAAACTGCGCCGGCAGTTGGCTTTAAGGTACGGTAAATACATTTCAGTAAAGTACTTTTTCCACTTCCGTTAGGTCCGATGATTCCAATGAATGAATTAGCGGAAGTATGAAAATCAATTCCCTTGAGGATTTCCGTTCCGCCCAGCGAAATATGGAGGTTTTGGGTTGATACCTTCATGCGTCCTTTCCTCCAAATCCATATTTTTTGCGAATCATCAAGTAGATAAATACAGGCGCTCCGATGATTCCTGTGAGGACACCTACCGGAAGCTCATTTCCCTTAAGCAGCACACGGCAGCAAACATCTACCCAAATTAAAAAAACAGCTCCGATCAGCGCGGAAATCGGCACTACCTTTTTATGGTCAGTACCTGCCAGCATGCGCACACAGTGAGGTATGACCAGCCCCACAAACCCAATCATACCTGCCGCATATACCAATACCCCTACCATGGCCGCACAAACCACCAAATATACATGACGCCAAACATGCAGGCTGACGCCGAGTGTAACTGCCGTTTCATCACCATACAGCATTAAATTCAGAGTGCGGTACTGCGTCAGAAAAAATACAAAACCAACCAGTACTACGGACAAAACTACCAGATTTGTCGTCCAGTTTGCACCGCTTAAGCTACCCATGAGCCAATAAGTAACTGTGCTGATTCCTTCCTTATCTTTTGACATATAGACAATAAAATTAGAAATTGCACTGCATACGGCGCTTAATGCCATACCGGATAATAACAATTTCGCCGTATTTGCTCTCGATCCGATATTTGCAAGAGCAAGGACTGCCAAAGAGGCAACAAAAGCACCGAGAAATGCCAGTATCCCAACAAAATTGCCGCCTAAAACAGAGCCAATACCCAGAAGGATTGCAATCACTGCACCTAAATATGCGCCTGAAGAAACTCCCAGCACATATGGATCTGCCAATGGATTTTTCACAATCGCCTGCATAACAGTACCGCACACGGACAAGCCAATACCAACACCAACTGCCAGAATCAGACGCGGAAGGCGAATAAACCAAACCACATCGTGAATAGACCCTTGGGCATAAGAAGCATCTCCAATACCAAATAGTTGACGAACGATTACCCAATATACATCTGCCATGGAAATGTTACTGGAGCCAATGGTAACTGCAAATAATAAAGAAACAGCCAATAAAGCAGATAACAGAATCAGCAGCATTACAAAAGATATGTTTCCCTGAAAGAGGCCGTTTTTGAATATCCTTTTTTTCATACGATTAATTTTGTTCCTGATATAGACCTGCGGCAAAATTACGGATTCCGTCAATGGTACGAGCGCCGCTTGCGTATATATCACCTAACATGATGGGATAGACACGTCCGTTTTTCACAGCATCCAGACTTGCAAATGCCGGATCCTCTGTTACTTTTGCAACGGATGTATTCTTTACATCTTCCCCTTCATCACCGCTGTTTTCCATATAGACCACGAAAATAACATCGGGATTCTGCTCTACTAAATCTTCTTTTCCTACTTGCTCTGCATCAGGCGCTGCCAACTCTCCGCCTAATTGTGTAATCATGTCACCCGCCAAAGTCGAAGCGCCGTAGTTAGAAATATCGCTTCCCAAAAATTCAATTACAGAAACGGTTTGCGCTTCTTCTGCCTCAGTCACAACTAATACATCCGTAATTTCTTGTTTCATTTCATCTACCAATGCTTGTGCTTTTTCTTCTACATTGAATATTTTTCCAATATTCAAAATATCTGTGTATTCGTGTTCCAAAGTGCGGTCATAACCGCCGGCTCTTGTATTGGTATTGATATAAGTGTTGGTACCCCTGGAAATCCACTGGTCTACATCACCTAATTTGTTCTCGCTGAAAAAAGAACCCCAACTCAAAATCATATCCGGCTCCAGCATCATAACATCTTCTTTGGATGGCGCGAACACTTCTTCGTGATAATTCATTTTTGTTAAGCCGTCTTTCCATTCCTCTTTTACGGCATTATCCAAACCATAAGATGCCGCTACGTGATCCTCCAACCCCAAAGCCAGCATAGTTTCAATGGAACCTTGATATACTGCAATCACACGTTCAGGTGTCTTTTCATACGTAGTTATTACCACATCACCTGCATAATTGTAGGTTTCAATGGTCACAGGATAATGTGAATCTGTCTGACTTGCCGATATTTCACTGGAAATCGTGTCCTGCTGATTTACTCCGCAGCCGGTAAATGCCGCAATGAGCAGTAACGCTGACATAACCAAACCTATTATTTTTTTCATACTGTTACTTCCTTTCAGCTGTAAATAAAATATAAAAAACCGCATGAACCCTTCAAAAGATTCATGCGGTAATTCCCATTGGAACAGGATAAAATACACACGCCGAATAAGGCTGTTTTGAAACAGCCTTTTTATCCTTTAGTACCTCTTGAGTCCGAAGAGTAATTGTACTTCTGTCATATGGCTGTATTCTGACTTAAACATCATAGCAAACACCTTTCGCCTTCCCAGAAAAATCCAGTGACTGAGCAAAAAATTACTCGTGAAAGGCTGCTCCGTTATTACAGCAGCGTTCCTGTGTGGGAATTGCACCCAACTTCCTGCAAATCATTGCAAAAGCAATATGACATATTTGATTCAATTATGGCAACATTATATCGGTTTCGGCAAAATCTGTCAATATCATCCATATACAAAGAAGCCATACTATGTATGGCTTCTTCTAAGGCTGAGATAAAATTTTGCTGTGATAAATCAATCTATGATAAATTTGCAATCCACTGTGCGGCATTGATTGCTGCAATTGCACCATCTGCTACTGCTGTTGCCGCCTGACGCACTTGCTTTGCACAAATATCGCCGGCTGCATACACGCCTTCGTACATGGTCTCCATTTTTTCATTGACTGGAATATAACCGTTTTCTAAATGTAATTCAGGGTACAACTGTGTATTTGGCGTAGCGCCTGCATAAACAAAAATACCGCATCCTTTATCCTCTATTTCCGTAATCGCACCTGTTTTTTCATCTGTAAGCTGTAAATATTCTACTTGGTCATTGCCGCGAATTTCTGTCAAACGGGAATGCAGGAATAGCTCTACATGGTTCAATTGATTTAGTTTATTTGTAAACTCCGGAATTGCTCCCAGCTTGTCTTCAAAGTGAATCACAAATACTTTTTTTGCAAAGCGGGATAAATATAGCGCTTCTTTTATCGCTCCGTCTGCACCGCCTACCACATAAACATGTTTTCCCGTATACTCTTTTGCACATTCTGCCGCATTGAGCGCATAACCTTTTCCTGTCAATGCCTCTTCTCCCGGAATACCAAGCCTTCTTGGAGTAGTTCCGTTTGCCAGCAGCACTGCGCGGGATTGATAAACATTACAGTTGGTCTTTATCCGTTTTGTTTTGCCTGTCAGCTGAACTTCCATCACAGTTTCATAAGCAACTTGTACGCCGGCATCCAGGGCTTGTTTTCTCATACGTGCAGCAAATGTTTCTCCTGTTTCATCCTCTATAATGGCTGTATAATGACTTACAATGGAAACCTTTCCAATGACTCCGCCGATTTTCTCTTGTTCCACAAGCAAAACATGCAATCCTCTGCTAACCGCGTACACAGCAGCACTAATACCGGCAGGACCACCGCCAATAATAATCAAATCGTACATGATATCTCTCCTTTACCAAATCATCCAGCTTATTCTCTTTGTCCATATTATAGAGCGGATCAACTATAAAGTAAAATTATAAATTTAAATAATGCTATTATTAAAATTTATAAAAAAGTAATAAACCGAGATATAACAGTTTTATTTTAGACTGTTATATCTCGGCTTATTCTTATAAATTCTTTATTGAATTTCCGTTTTCTTTTTATTCATTGGCCAAAAAGGCAGTATACCAATAGCAGCTCCTATCACAGCCGGAATCATCCAACCTAGATTTAACTCATAAAGCGGCAGCATGCCAACCCAATCCCCTACAATTCCTAACGGAATATTTGCGCTGTCCAAACCGTTGATAAATGAAATACAGAATGCAAATGCCATTCCAAGCACATATATCATTCTTCGGTGCTGAATCCATCTTTTGAAAAAAGACAAGACAATCAGGACAACCAATACCGGATAGATTGCCATTAATACAGGCAATGATATGGCAACCAATTGGGTAAGTCCGATATTGCTGACAACAAAGCTAAAAATACATACAATCAATGCGATTTTTTGATAAGATATCGATGGAATCAATTCGTGAAAATAATCAGCAAATGACGTTGTCAACCCAATAGCTGTTGTCAAACATGCCAATAGTACAGCAATACCTAAAATAATACCTCCAGGAGTACCTAATAAATCACTGGTAACAGCATGTAACAATTCGCCTCCGTTAGGGAATGGCGTTAGTGTAACAGTACCAATATAAGTCAGCATAAAATAAATTACTGATAAAATGATAACCGCACCGATACCGCAAATTATGGTGTATTTGGTAACATTTTTTCTTTTTTTAACGCCAAATCCTGTTACAGCATTGATAATAATAATCGCAAATACCAATCCCGCAGGACCATCCAATGCGTTATATCCTTCTATGAGTCCTTGGAAAAAAGCACCGCCTTGGGCATAAGCTCCCGTTGCCGTTGTAGCTCCATATTGAACGGTACTGTTTGACTTATCCATAAACAAACAGGAAAAGAAAATAGCTACAATGCTGAGAATCAAAATAGGTGTAAGATATTTTCCTATAATATCCACGATTTTATTGGGTCTGGCACTCAGAAAATACGTAACAGCGAAAAAGACAGCCGTTACTCCCAATGAAACCAACCAAGAATATTCACTTGGCACATAAGGCTTCGCCGCTAATTCATAAGAAACACTTCCCGTTCTTGGAAGTGCAAATAATGGACCAATGAGTAAATAAACCACAATTGAAAGAAAAACAGCAAATTTTTTACTTATCAAATTTCCCAGATCTGTAATTTCATTACCCACTAGTACAACGGCAATAATACCAAGCAAAGCAATACCGGCATCTGTTAATATAAAGCCGATTAAAGCCTGCCAATAATTTTCTCCCGCAAGCTGTCCCATTGCAGGAGGAAAAATCATATTGCCTGCTCCGAAAAAAACAGCAAATAACGTCAATGTTAAAGATATTATTTGCTTAAACTTCAATTTTTCCATTTTACCTTCCTCTAACATCAATCTATCATAAATAATACATTTTTTTATGATACCGTTTTTTCTTGCTATTTTCAAGGATGAAATACATTTTTGTAAAAAATATTACAAAATTTTACGAAAAAATCTATTTATTGATAAAAATAAAAAATATTCAGCACAGAAATCATAAAAATAGATATTTACACCCTAATGAAAACTTTTGAAACATTCCATACAAAAATCATAGAACTGCAAATACTCCTTCTGAAAAATACTGTCTTTTAAATATACAAAGTTAAATTCTCTCTCTGCCGAAAATTTCTCAATGGATATCTCTTTGAGCAACCCCTTTTTCATTTCTTCCTTTACAACCGGTTCATACGCACATGTAAAGCCAATTCCTTGGCACACCAAATCCTTAATGACCTGAAAACTTCCAAGCTCTAAAATGTGTTCATAATCATCGATTGATAGGTAATGTTCATTTAAGATATGTTCAAAAATATCTCTGGTACCGGAACCTTTTTCCCTTATAACAAGAGGATAACTGCACAGTTCATCTAATTTGTACGTACGCTGCAGTAATGGATTGCCCGGAGCACAAACCGCTAAAAATCTTTCATAGGACAGCAGTGCATGTCCGTAAACATGTTTATCAAAATAACCTTCAATCATAGCAAACTCAATCTCTCCGTCGTTCAAACGCTGCAGCAACCGTTTTGTATTTTCCACAGGCATCGTAATTTGAACATTCGGATGCAGTGTATAATATTTTGCCAAAATTGGTGGCATAATATATTGACCGATTGTAAGCGTTGCTCCAAATTTCATATGGCGCTTTTCCGGCTCCGGTTCTTTTAAAATTTGTTTGACACGTTCGCTGTCTGCTTCCATGGTCATCACAAAACGGTATAACTGTTCTCCTTTTGGTGTCAGCGTCACGTTTTTTCCGTGATATTCCACCAAAGACACACCGTACTGTCTTTCAAGATATTGAATATGCTGTGTGACTGTTGGTTGTGTCATATGCAAACATTCTGCTGTTTTAGTATAACTTTTTAACTCACATAGTTTCATAAAAGTAAACAAACGAAAATCTAACATATCAGCCTCTTATAAATTTAATTTATTACTATATAATTTTTTATAATTTGATTTTATGACAAAGCAATGATAAAATCAAGTAACAAACAAAAAGGAGGTGCAAAATAAGCTGTGAAATTAAAAATAACGGAACTATTAAAACACGCGAAACAAAATATACTTGAAATATTACCCGGATTTATTGTATGTGTTCTTATCGCTGCTGTCAGCCAAGTCATTGCACATTTTGTACCTACCGTAGGAGCTGCTCTATTTGCCATTGCTTTGGGAATTGTTATTGGAAACACGCTGTGTACAAAAGAATTTTTTAACAGAGGAACAAAATTTTCAGAAAGCCGTTTGTTAGAATATTCCATTGTGTTAACGGGTCTTACACTGAATTTAACTGATATTATCAGCGTAGGATGGCAAGGCGTCTTATTTATTATTTTGCAAATGGCATTTACAATAATCATTGCCTATTGCATTGGAAAATTACTGAAATTCGGTAAAAAGTTCTCATTGCTTATGTGCGCCGGCAATGCTGTATGCGGTTCTTCCGCAATTGGAACCATTTCAGGCATAATACATCCCAGCGCAAAAGACAAGGGTATTTCTATTACAACAGTAAACTTAACAGGTACTGTACTGATGGTTACGCTGCCGTTTCTTTCCGGTGCACTTTACGGACATGAAACCATGCAAACATCTGCCCTAATTGGAGGTATTCTGCAATCAGTAGGACAAGTGATAGGGTCTGCAACTTTTGTAAACTCAGATGTGGTAGCAATGGCCACAGTTTTTAAAATTATAAGAATTATTTTTATTGTATTTGTTGCACTGATTTTTTCAAAACTGAACACCAATGAAGGAGAACGCCTCATTTCCAGAAGTTCCACGATTGGTGAAGAGAAAAAAGTAAAAGCGAGAATTCCTTGGTATATTATCGGCTTTTTTCTATTGAGCGTAATTGCTACATTTAATATTGTACCTGAAATTCTTTCGCAGACAGCCCATACTATAAGCAGTCAATTCGAAATCATTGCTCTTGCAGGCATCGGAATGCGCGTAAAATTCAGAGACTTAATAAAAGACGGTCCTAAAGCTCTGCTATACGGCGGCGCTGTTGGCGCTTGTCAAGTGGGAATAGCAATCGGACTTATTTTCATCTTTTTCGGATTATTTTAAAAAGCTCCTGAATGATTCAGGAGCTTTTTCATGTTGCAAATATCACAAGAACAATCAGTATTCCCAAAAAAGCGAAATTAATCACCGTGAACAATCCTAAATAACGAAGCCCCTTTTTCGGATTATGCTTTACGTATTCCCGAAAGGTAATTAAACTGGCCAAAGAAGAAATCAAAGTACCAATGCCGCCAATGTTTACTGCATATAATAAATCTCTATACTCTGTTACAAAATTGGAAAGCAACAAGGCACTGGGAACATTACTGATAAACTGACACGTTAATATGCCGTATAAAAAAGTATTTTGCTGGACGAGATAACCAAAAAAGTCTCTCACTTCTGGAATACGTGCCATATTCCCTGCAAATACAAAAAAGGCGCAGAAAGTGAACAGCAATAAATAGTCTACTTCCAGCAAGGCTTTTCTGTCCGCAAAGCAAAGAACAATAATAACCGCCAATAATCCTATATAATATGGAATCCCATGAAATACAATTAAAATAGAGATTACCAATAAGCACATCATAAGTGCTGTTTTTTTACCGTTTAGCTTTTCTGTATTTGCCTGTGTTAATTCCATAGGTGTAGATTTTACAAATATTAAGCAGGTAAGCGTAATTAACAGAATAGAGTACAAAAACGGCAAAAACATGGTAGAAATAAATTCCAAATCCGGTATTTGAAATTTGCCGTATAAATATAAATTCTGCGGGTTCCCAAAAGGAGTCAGCATACCGCCTAAATTGGCAGCTATAGTTTGCATAATGAATGTAAATGCCATCCATTTCATATTATTTGAATTTTTCAGAAGATAGTAACCCAGCGGCAAAAACGTAATCAAAGCCAAATCATTGGCAATAATCATAGACGCGACAAAAGTCAAATAAATCAATGCTAAAATCGCCATTTTTACTGTTCGGAAACGCTGAATGATCTTTTTGGAAATAATTTCGAAAAAGTGGATATGATTCAATCCGTTCACCACTGCCAACACACAAAAAATACATGCTAAAATTTTAAAATCAAAATAATTGATATATTGAGAATCTATAGGTACAAAAAACATAGTAGTGATTGCTGCTATTACAGCAATACAAAATACTATGTTCTTTTTTATAAAATTACCTACAACACCTGCAACCATACGCATATTATCACACTTTACCCATTTATAATTCAGTTAAATTCATTATACGATGTTGCAGTATATTGCGCAATAAAAATATTGGTTTTTCACTTTATTTCGAATCATGATAACTCTGCCTCAAAAGCATTACTGCCTCTTTGCCAATACACTAGTATATGCTGCATAGATTACAAGCAAATCTTCTGGGGTTTTATTTCAGGCAGCCGTAAATTGTAATTTGGTCTTGTCCTTTCATCACAGTGATCAATGCATCTTATCGGCAGCATGTTTGCTTGTTTTTCCTCTGTCAAAAGCACTTAAGATTAGTTTTAACGCTTTTCACAATGTTTTTCCTGACTGTCCAACTTTTGATACTGATTCCGGAAACGGCACAACAGCGGCAAACTCTAACTGTTTCATAAGAATTCTCCGCTGTTTTTTCACTGATATTGCAGCATATTTCCGCTACTAATATGTTACAAATTCAACGAATCACTAAAATTGTGATTCCAAATATTTTCCATGCAGATTATCGGATTTACATGCATATTTTAGGACAACCTTGAATCTATATTATAGAACATAAAAAATAGATTTTACTAGGAGGATATGTTATGAAATATAACGACACCATTCGGCTCATTGGAATTGTATGCCTGATTTATGGATTGCAAGGAATCGTATTTCCTCTATTAAAAGCAATTTTCAGCCATGAAATTATTTTTGAATTTTTTCGTTGTTCCTCATTGACAGCGCTGATTGTATATATCTGTTTTATGGTAGTAGGCATATGCATGATATTATTTACAAAGCCATTTTCTAAAAGAAAAAAGGCACAAAAATAACATATGTGAAAACGGGATATTATTTTAAAAAAAGAACATTTTTAAAATAACCAAGTAACGTTTTGGGAACAGGAAATTCATTTATAGTTCTGAGCAATGGAACGTCCATAATACAATATAGCGGTAAAATCCATGATTACTTCTGTGTATCCCTTTTATTCCTTTTACATGCTGAAAAAATTTCTTATGCATCATAAAGAAACTCTTTTGTATATCTCATTTTGCCTTTACATAAAAACACGCCTGAAAATTAACAGCATGCAGAAAACAACTTTCTAAAAGAAAAAGACAGCACTGTATGGTGCTGTCTTTTTCTCACGTTATATTAATAATATACGTGATTTAAAATCGCATCGTTATGTTGTAAACTGGGAGGTTTATTTTTTCAGTTTTTTCAGACGCAGTATAAATGCGGATCCGGCTGCCGCTGCAGATAGTATCACCGTAATATAGATACCTGCGTTGTTCCCGTCATCTCCTGTAGGCGGGACATCCATATCAGCAGAAATCGCTTCTGCCTGCGTACCTGCCGCAGAAACCATACTGTTTTCTTTTTCTTGTATTTGCTGCTGAGACTTCAAGGTTTGAATTTTTTGTTCAGCAGCTTCCAAAACCGCTAAATTTGTTACTCTTGTTTGTTGCTCCGCAGTTAACGCATTATATGCGGCACGTGCGGCTGCAACTGCCTGTTCCTGATTCAAACTTGTAATTTCTCCCAGACCATCAATCATAGCAATTACATTTTCCGCAGCATGGTTATCTTTTAAATTTACAATTGCTTGTTCAGCAGCTTCCAAAACATTTAAGTTGGTAACCAGCGCCTGTTGCTCCGCAGTTAAAGCGTTATATGCGTTACGTGCGGCTATTACTTCCTGTTCCTGGCTCAAACTAGTAATTTCTCCTAAACTATCAATCATGGAAATGACTTGTTCTACGGTAGTTGGCTGTCTATCATTGGTATATGCTTTAATCATGGCATTTCCCATAGTAAATACTGCTCCCTCTGTCACCTCTACAAAAGGTAAATCGGAAACATCCAGCCATTTTCCGTTACTGCTGACATAACTTTCTCCCGGATTAGACACTACTACATATTCAAAAGTAGATATCGCGGGTGTTGAACCAATTTCTAGGGGAAGATAATTTTTTTCCGAACCGCCGTTGATAGTTTGAACGATGGAATAAACATCTCCCGGAGATAAATCAACCGGCTGTCCTAAATCAATAATATAAAAACCGCTTCCGCTAACGCTCGTAGTTTGCCGGGAAACCAAAGTACCGCTTTCAGGGTCTCCTATTTCTGATCCCACATATACAGCTATTTCAGCTGTGCTGCCCTCTGCTTGGTTGGAAAATAGGGATACTGCTTCCAGAGTGACATAATCATCTGCTGTAAACACATTGGCAACAGATTCATCATTATTTACTGTATAACCAATTTGATGCAACAACTCCCTAGTCACTACATTATCTATTGAAAATGGTGATGATATACCAACATAATCGTATTGTTCTATATTATCATAATCAAAACCGTCTGTACCAACATCCATTTCATAAGAAATAGGGGTGCTTAGACTTTCATCATAATAAGAAATCCAGAAATATCCGTAATCTTTTCCGCCCTCATCATTAGGAATTGCATTCATATAATCAAGTGGAAGAGCGCTGGTCGGAGTATCCCCATAACTGTTTTTAATCAGAAAAGCACCGTTTTGTGGCGGTTTGACAGTTCCAAAGTTATCTTTGGAAAAATTATCATCCCAGCCAATCACAGTAACAGCATGATTTATATTATTCCGTCCGGTGGTATAATAAGCACCATGTTCCTGATTCCACACAACGTTCATCTCTGTAATATTGGCGGGGATATCCACATAATAGCTTATCTCTACAGCACCATGATGATAAACCGACTCTTTCACCTGCTCCACCGCAGCAGCATCATGCACATAGCTGCCTGTTGTCCAGTTAGCAGGACTTGGGATGATGATACCATTTTGTAAATGTGCTTCACTCACAGTACGATATTTCTCATATACTGTCCAAGGCGCCGCCGGATCCACCCCTCCGTTATCATCCTGATACGGAACATCCGACTCATTCACTGGTCCCTGCCAAGACGCAAGAGTACTCATGGCATTTGTTGCATTTCCCCAGTCCAAAGCAGTACCTGTGTTATCATTTACCATACCTTCTCCGGCCTGATCCAAGCCGTCAGGTCTTACATGCTTTGTGAAATAGGTCAAATGTTTCTCTGAAAAATCAGGCGCAATACCCGTTGATTTTAAATAATTGGATTCTACTGATGCAATTGCTCCAAAAGCCCAACAGGTATTTAATGACTGCTGGTTTTTTACTGATGTTGACAAATTATAATCGCGAAGATCATAAGATTCCGGCAAATCAGTCGCTGAATTTGTATAAGCAGTGGGAGCGTTAAAATCCCGATCCAGCTGGTCTTTCAGAATATCCATACCAGGTATTTCTTTTACAACCGGAAGTGAGATATCCATACTTTCCTGAGCCTTTACAAATCCAAAGTTTGATTGCATTATCAATGCAACAAATACCACAGCGAATAGAATTGATATTCCACACTTTTTTACATATGTCCCCTTCAAAATAATTCTCCTTTCGTTACGTCTCCTTGCCTTTTCTTAAAAATTCCCCTCATCTTCAAAAAGACAATACGATACATTTTATTATAAGTTTATATAAAAATTATACTTCTTGTAAATGATTTCATCTGTATATTTCTTTGTTCGAAAGCCAAATATCTTGAGAAAATCCGTAACCTGAGTACTGAAACGAGAGGTACTGAGCATTTTTGAAAATTGTGCAGCAAAACAATAAACAAAGTATCGCTGTATACCACATTTTTATATAAAAAAAGAAACAACTGACACTAAAAATACGTTTATTGTTGGAAAGCCGCAATCTTAGTGCAATAGTCTTTGCCGCTGAACTCATTCACTCCAAAAAATATCTTTGAATAGAAGTTTATCAATTGATAAAAAACCTGAGCAAGAATATCACGATAATCATGGTGTGTTCACCGCACCTTATGTAATAGTAAAAGTAATACGATTTCTCAGGAAATTTAAAAATTTTTTAGCACTCGGAATGGAGAAACACCAAAGAATCTAACAGCGAGATTTAAGCAAAAATAGAATAAATCCTGCTGTATTTTTCTTCATTGCCTTCCCAAAATTATATCCATGATCTGATATGTATAACAAAAATACCGACATGCGCAAATAAAAAGCTGAGTATTTATCACTCAAATGTACTATATACACTCGCATGGTACAAATGATAGAAACAAAACCTGTGATTTTTCATTTTAAAATGGTGTAAATCTGTACTTTTTGCGTATCATATTGTATTCGCTTCATGTTTACAGTTTTTATAACATTTTTCAGAACTCGCCCAACGAAAAAAGATACAAGAAAAACCGCGTAACTAAGCGATATAACTTAGTTGCGCGGTTTTTGTTTTGGGAAACATTTACAAAAAAGATACCGGTTAAAAAACAAAAATTCTGAGCTTAAAGCAAATATTTTTTATGTTTGCACTCCTATTTTCCAGTTTTTGCTTTTTTATGTCCTGCTTTGCTGAGAGAAGATGCACCTTAAGAACAACTCAATTACCGGGTTGACAGCATAAACAAAAGCCGAAATTTAGATATCTCATTTTTGAGTTCCAAATTTCGGCTTCTGTTCATATAAGTTTATACTGCAAAAAAATATCCGCAATAAACGTAAGCACAAAGCTGCAATAAAAAAGCCCGAACACGACTTGCGCGTCAAGGCTTTCAACTACTGGTACGGGTGACAGGACTTGAACCTGCACGGTCGCCCACCAGAACCTAAATCTGGCGTGTCTGCCAATTCCACCACACCCGCATATTTTGGCGCGTCAATTTATTAACGCAAGTAGGATTATACCAAAGCCACGCCAAAAAGTCAACAGTTTTTTGCTATTTTATGATATCTTTTTCCAGCATACTTTGCGCTGCCAGCATAGCACCCAATTTTCCGCTGTGAAAATTCAGTCCGCCTTGCATCCAGGCCGCATAGGGTTCACGCAACGGAGCATCGGCAGACAACTCGATAGACGCCCCCAAAGTAAACGCGCCTGCCGCCATAATGACCTGACAGTCATATCCCGGCATATCCCATGGTTCCGGTACAACAAACGAGTCTACAGGAGCTCCCTTTTGAATGCCCTGACAAAACGCAATCAGCGCTTCTTCTTTTTCCAACAATACCGCTTGTATGATATCCGCTCTTCTCTCATCCCACACAGGGGTGACATCATAGCCGAAATAATTCATCAATCCTGCGGTAAACACTGCAGTTTTCAGCGCTTCTCCTGTGACATGCGGCGCATGAAACGCACCTAAAAATAATGCTCGGTTATTTCCCAGTGTTGCACCTATCTCTCTGCCTGTTCCCGGAGTAGTCAAACGGTAAGCACAGCTTTCAACCAAGTCTTTTCTTCCCGCAATATAGCCGCCTGTAGGAGCAATTCCGCCACCCGGATTTTTAATTAAAGAACCTGCCATTAAATCCGCACCCCGGGAAGTAGGTTCTTCTGTTTGAACAAATTCACCGTAACAGTTATCTACCATTACAATACAATTGGGCGCTTTTTTCTTTGCGATTGCCGCAATTTTTTCAATATCTTCTATGAATAAAGAAGGTCGCAGGCTATATCCTCGCGAACGCTGGATATATACCATTTTTTGATTTGGTTCAATCGCCTGTTCAATTGCCTCATAATCAGGCGTACCGTCCCCTTTTAACGACACCTCTTTGTATTGGATGCCAAACTCTTTTAACGAACCGTTTCCATCTCCCGTTATTCCAATGACGCCTCTTAACGTATCATACGGAACCCCTGTTACGCTCAGCATAGTATCTCCGGGACGCAATACGCCGAATAAGGCAACCGTAAGCGCATGTGTTCCGCTTGCAAAATTATGACGTACCAAAGCGTCTTCAGCGCCCAATGCTTTTGCATATACCATATCCAGCGCATCTCTTCCTCTGTCGCCATAGCCATAACCGGTAGAAGATACAAAATGACTTTCGCTGACGCCCGCTTCTTGAAAAGCCGCCAGCATCTTTTGCTGATTATATTCGGTCACTTCGTCAATTTCCTGCAAGCGCGGTGCAATTTTTTTCATCACTTCCGTAGCTGCGTCCTGAATTTTTTTATCTATTTTAAAGTAAGGGTAAAACATGTTTTCTCCTTTTATATTTGTTCTATTTCCGCCCATGTACCGCTGTCCGTAAAACCAATTGAGCGATAAAAAAGAGCATTTTTTTCTGAATTACAATACACATAAATCGTTTGCTGATGTTTTTCCATACAATGATACAGCAAACTTTGAACAACAGCCCTGCCGATTCCCTGTCTTTGATACGCAGGCAAAACCGCTACAGATCCTATAATTGCAGTGTGTTCTGTTTCTGCTACAGTCATTGCGCATGCAATCCATTTTCCATCTTTGGCTTGTCCCAGCACGGTTGCTCCCCCATGACGGATTCTATGGGACATATCCAAATAAAACGGCTCAAATGCAGGAACCCGGAACGTTTCATTATTACAAGCCTGCAATATATCATATACCTGCTGTAAATTGGGTGAATCAGCAATATTGGGCCGCTCTGCCAAAGAACCGTTCCATTTCATAATAGTTCCCTTTTTTGCAGGCATCATATGCAATTGCCCTGCGCAGGAAGCATGGCACATAACGCAGCTTGCCCCTATCATTTTTAGAAATATGCAAAGTTCATCAAAATTTGCATTTTCATAAGCAAACAGCGTAATCACGCCATCCATTTTTGATAGATATGCCGTAGGTTTATCTATTTCCTGTTGTTTCTGTACCCAGCAATCTGCAAACGAGTAATTTCCGTACATATTTGCAATACATAAAATTCTGCATAAAAATGGGTCTGCAGCTTCGTATGGAGTTATCTGTGTCAAGTCCTGTTTGGCTGCCAAAACAATCATACCTGTTCGCTGCCTGCAATTCTTGCTGCCAATTTCATAATGAGTTTTTCCGCAGAATGAAAGTCATCCTGTGCAATTTGTCCCACGGCAGAATGTAAATATCTGCATGCCAAAGAAACCGCAATGGTGCGCACACCGTCGCGGGTAGCATGAATGGCTCCGGCATCGTTGCCTCCTGCTACTGCTTGTTTGATTTGATAAGGCAGCTGCTCTTCTCTTGCTGTGTCCAGCGCCAAATCGTAATAAGCTCGGTCATAAATGGTTCCCCTATCCATAAAAGAAATAACTGCGCCCTTGCCTAAACTGCACACATGTTTTTCACTTGGAACACCTGCAATATCAGCAGCCGTAGTTGTTTCCACAACAATTGCTGCCTGCGGCTGAACCTGATATGCTGCAGTACGGGAACCTCTTGTGCCAACCTCTTCCTGCACACAAAATACAAATGTCATATCATACGGCAATTCGGACTGAATCATATCAATTAAAATCGCACAGCCTGCACGGTCATCCAACGCACGGCTGCGAATCATACCGTTTTGGGTATCAAACAGAGAATGAAAACAAACAGAATCACCCAAATGCACTGCTTTTTCCGCTTCTTCCCGGCTGGAAGCGCCAATATCCAAATACATGTCATTGATTGGCACTGCTTTGCCTCTTTCCTCAGAATGGAGCAGATGAATTGGTTTGGCTCCAATCACACCGTGAACTCCATTGCCTATGATAACGCTTCTGCCGCAAAGGACACGTTTATCAATGCCGCCTACGGCTGCAAATTTTAAATAACCGTCATCGTCAATGTGGGTTACAATCAGACCCACTTCATCCATATGTGCATTTAACATTAATTTTGTTTTTGCAGGCTTTGCTCCCTTTTTTTCTGCAATGATATTTCCCATTGCATCTATTGTAATACGCTCTGCATAAGGCGTAATCTGTTCTACGATAAAATCACGGACAGCTTCTTCATCTCCGGAAATGCCTCTTAAAGCGCACAGTTGTTCCAACAGCTTAATATTTGCCATGTTTGTCCTCCTTTCTTTATCTATGATGAATATAAGAAGCCATTAGTTTGGCAACACGTTCTATATCTTCTAAGTCTACTACTTCCACAGGCGTATGCATATAACGCAAAGGAATCGAAATCAAAGCGGTTCTAACACCTGACTGTGTCGTACCGATTGCGTCGGCATTGGTGCCGGTAGAGCCGCCCATCACTTCCATTTGATAAGGTATTTCCTCATCTTTTGCAATGTGAACCAACTTATCTTTCATTTCTCTGTCCAATGTAGGAGAGACTCCTATCATAGGTCCTGCTCCCAACTTACCGCATTTATACGCCGCTACGCCCGGCTGATCTGCAAAACTGACATCCACTGCAATGGCTTCGGTGGGGAAAATACGGAATGCCCCTGTTTTTGCCCCTTGACTTCCTGTTTCTTCTCTGGTGCTGAGCAATATGGTCAATCCGCATTTTAACGGTTTGTCATGCAGTAGTTGTGCGCAGCGAATGACTGCTGCACAGCCTGCACGGTCGTCCAATGCGGCAGATGATACACGATGATTCAACAATGTACGCGGTTCGCATTTCATGATAATACGGTCTCCCAAAGATACCTTTCGTTCTGCTTCCTCTTTGGTCAAGCCTAAATCCACCGCCATTTTGTCAACCGGTTCCACTTTGTTGCCGTCGTCCTCTACCAAGTGAGGCGGCAGACAGCATACAATTCCGGTTAAAGTTTCATTGCCGTATACCGTTACGGGAGCACCGGGAAGCACTCTGCGGTCTACACCGCCGCATGGCGCTACATGTAAAAAGCCGTCTCCGTCTATCTGCGTCACAATCATGCCGATTTGGTCAATATGTGCATCTAACATTACCTGACGTTCCGCATGTGGATCTCCCATAAATGCAATTACATTCCCCATATGGTCAATTGTGATATCCGTACAATATGGTTCCAACGCTTGTTTGGCCTGCTGTGCGGCTAAATTTTCATCGCCGGGCGTACCTGCCGCGCTGCAAAGCTGAAACAGCAATTCTTTTAATTGTTCCATAATGCCCTCCTTACAGTTCATTTACAATACTTTTAAAATGATTTCCTCTTGCCTCAAAATTGGGGTACAAGTCAAAACTTGCAGAAGCCGGAGACAAAGATACAATATCTCCTGCCCGCGCATATTCTTTTGCCAAATCCACCGCCTCTTCCATGGAATCGGCATGCAAAATCACAATTTCCTGCTCACAGTAATTTGGCGCTGTTTTGACAGCAGTTTCTATTTTCTTGGCTGTGGCACCCATCAAAATTAATATCTTTACTTTATCCATGATAATAGGACCAAGCGCATCATACGGAATATGTTTATCGTATCCGCCTGCGATTAAAATAATCTTTCGGTCGTATAACTGTAACGTACCGTTTGCCGTTCTTGTAGGACTGGTTCCAATGGAATCGTTATAGTAAGAAACTCCGTCTAATACTCTGACCAGCTCTGCTCGGTGGGCAACTCCGCCAAAGCTTTTTGCCACCTGACAAATTACTTCTCGGGAAACGTCTCCCCAAACTGCGCTGATTGCGGCTAAGTAATTTTCCACATTGTGTTTACCCGGAATTTTTATATCATTGCTGTGCAGTACCTCCGTTTGTGTTTCGCCTTCCGACATCACAATCATACCGTCCTTACGCAAATATGCTCCATATTTGCATGGATTGACACTGCTGAAGGTAAACAATTGTCCTCTCACATCTTTTGCAAAAGACATGGTCAGTTCATTTTCCGCATTCAGAATTGTTTTAGAAGCTGCTGTTTGGTGCAATACCAAATTACGCTTTGCCTGCACATATTCGTCCATGTCTTTGTGCATATCCAAATGATTGGGAGAAAGATTGGTCACAACAGCAACCTTTGGACTGCGCCGCATAGAAATCAGCTGAAAGCTGGATAATTCTACAACCGCCACATCATCTTTATCAATTTGCTCAATTTCCGGAAGCAGAGGGGTTCCTATATTGCCGCCCAAATGTACACGTTTACCGGCAGCTTTTAAAAACTCTGAAATGATGGTGGTAGTAGTCGTTTTCCCGTCACTGCCGGTAACCGCATAGATATTGCAGGGACAAAGGTCAAAAAACACTTCCATTTCAGATGTGACAACCACGCCTTTTTCCCTTGCCTGTTCTAACTCTTTGGTATGAAAACGCATTCCCGGAGTACGGAACATAATATCAACGTCCAGTTGCTCCAAGTACTGTTCCCCCAGTTTTAGCGTAATACCCATTTGCTCCAGTTCTTCCCCAGTTGTTCCAAGCTGTTCTTTTTCCCGTTTGTCACAGGCAAACACTGCTGCCCCTTTTTGAGCAAACATTTTCGCCAGCGGTAAATTGCTGCCTCCAATTCCCAAAAAAGCAATCTTTTTTCCTTTTATATCTTCAAAATAGGATTCCACTCTACTGTCCATAGCAATGCCTCTTTCCATTTGTACTCATACAAAACATAATTATTTTTATTATACGTTTTGAGCTTGTAAATAGCAATACAACACTGCGATATCTATCCAAAATTTACAAATAATACTGCATTTTTCTCTAGGATTATTCCTCTTTTTATGGTAAACTAATCACAATTGTAATATTTGAAAACCGGATATCAAACAGGAGGATCTGCCTATGCTGATAGAGTTGGCTGAACATAAAAAACACATGAAAGAACACAAAAAAGAGAAAAAGCAATTACAGGCTGAGCTAATGGAACTGCAGCAAACCGTTCGGGAACATCAGCTTCCTGTTATTATATTATTTGAAGGCTGGAGCTTTTCCGGCAAAGGTACGTTTATTTCAGAATTAATGATTAATTTTGATTTTCGTCATTTGACCATGCACAATATTACCCCTCCTACGGAAGAAGAGCTGCGGCATCCGTTTTTATGGCGTCATTGGAATATGCTCCCTAAAAAAGGGGAAATGTCTATTTTAGACTGCAGCTGGTATCAGGATATTTCCGCATATCCCCTTGCAAACCAAACCGATGAGGATAAAATAGAAGAGCGAACCAAAGAAATTCTGCAATTTGAACGCACACTGCATGATGCAGGATATGTGATTATTAAATTCTTTTTGCAAATAGACCAAAAAACATTAAAAAAACGAATGGATGGCTTAGAAAATAACAATGCAACCAAATGGCGAGTAACGGAAAAAGACAAAAAGCAATATCATCAATATCATCACTATCATCAAGTGTTCCAAGATATGCTGGAAGAAACCAGCACCGGTATTGCTCCGTGGCATGTAGTGGATGCTTCTTATTTAGATGAAGCTTCTGTGTTTATTTTTGAAACTGTACTTGACACCATTCACAATTCCGCCAGCCAATTGGAACATAAAACCTGGCCGATTATTATGCCGTCAGATACGTTTCCGCTGCGAAAAACCGAACCGGTTCAAACCATACCGCTGAATCAAAAAATGGACGATGACGATTATGATAAACAACTGAAAAAACTGCAAAAGAAGCTGTTTTCTCTGCAAGCGGACTTATATCGAAAAAAAATTCCGGCATTGTTTTTATTTGAAGGATGGGACGCTGCCGGAAAAGGCGGCTGCATTAACCGCGTTTGTCAAAGTTTAGACCCACGCGGTTATCAGGTGCGGCAAATTGCAGCGCCTACTGAGGAAGAACGCCAATACCACTATTTATGGCGTTTTTGGCGCAGCATTCCCAAAACAGGACATATTACAATTTTTGACCGCACATGGTACGGACGCGTTTTGGTAGAATATATCGAAAACTTCTGTACCAAAGAGGAACAAACCCGTGCATACAGTGAAATCAATGAATTGGAAAAACAGTTAACAGACTGGGGCGCTATTATTGTAAAGTTTTGGCTGCAAATTGACAAAGACGAACAGCTGAAACGGTTTAACGACCGTCAGACCACTCCGTCAAAACGATGGAAAATTACTTCTGAAGACTGGCGAAACCGAGAAAAATGGGACAGCTACGAAATTGCTGTCAATCAAATGCTTGCAAATACTTCCACAGAATTTGCGCCGTGGCGTGTGGTTCCCACGCAGTGTAAAAAATATGGCCGTATACAAGTATTGGAACATATCATTCATGCCATTGAACAAAAATTACAGTAAGTTGTTTCTTACAATTTACAATGCTCACAAAATTATAAAAAATTTCGGATTGTGTCTATCATAATCGACAGAAAAGTGATAAAATAAAGCAGAAATAATTATCACTTCAGTTTAAAATTGCGGAGGTTTTGATTCATGAAAGCTGTATATCAAGGCAAAACAAAAGATGTATTTGCATTGGACAACGGAAATTACTTATTAAAATTTAAAGATGATGTAACAGGCACTGACGGCGTGTTCGACCCAGGTGCTAATACAGTCGGTCTTACCATTGACGGCATTGGTAAAGAAAACTTAAAAGTTTCTATTTTCTTCTTTGAAATTTTGAAAAAAGCAGGTATCAAAACACATTATGTTTCTGCAGATGTGGAAAATTCCACTATGGAAGTATTGCCTGCAAAATGTTTTGGAAAAGGCGTAGAAGTAATTTGCCGTAACCGTGCGGTAGGCAGCTTCTTTAAAAGATATGGCGATTATGTAACAGAAGGTCAACCTCTGAACGCTTATGTAGAAGTGACTCTGAAAGACGATGACCGCGGTGACCCGCTGGTTACTTGCGAAGGTTTGGATGTATTGGGCATTATGACACCTCAGCAATTTGAGGATACCAAAAAATTAACACAAACCATCAACAGCATTATCACCGACACTTTAAAGGAAAAAGGCATTGACCTTTATGACATTAAATTTGAATTTGGCTATCATAACGGAGAAGTTATTTTAATTGATGAAATTGCTTCCGGCAACATGCGTTGCTACAAAGACGGTAAAAAATTGGATCCTATGGATTTAACCGCAATGATTCTTGCATAAAAGAATATAAAAATTCAGCGCCTGCAAAATATGCAGGCGCTTTTTTCATTTTTTCGATTATGTATTGACATTGCCGCTGCGTCAACCATTAAAATGCAATCAGGAGGTGAATAACATGGAATATACCATCAAACAGCTGGCAAATCTATCAGGAATCAGTACCCGTACCTTACGCTATTATGATGAAATTGATTTATTAAAACCCAAACGCATTGGAGAAAACGGATATCGTATGTATGAAACGGAACAAATAAATACCCTGGAGCAAATTTTATGTTACCGTGCACTCGGCGTATCACTTGAAGAAATTTCTCATTTACTCAACGCGGAAAATACAGAAAAAGAACGGGTACTCCAAAAACATTTAATCGTATTGTCAGAAAGAAAAGCAGAAATAGAACTTTCGATTGAAAATGTGAGCAAAACAATTTTATTCTTAAGAGGAGATATTATTATGACAAATGAAGAAAAATTTAAAGTAATGAAACAAACCATACTATCTGAAACCGAGCAGACATACGGTGACGAATTGCGTCAAATTTATGGAGATGCCATGATGCTTGACGCAAATAAAAAATTATCCGATATGAGCCGGGAAATTTGGGTTCTTCAAGAGAGCTTGGAAAAAGAAATCCGTTTGTTATTGGAAAATGCCCTAAAAACAAAAAAATCCTAACTGTGAACAAGCCCAAAAGGCATGTGATTTACATCGTCAATGGCTATGCCTGTTTTGGCCTGAAGGAACGTACTCTAAAGCAATTCATAAACTATTAGGAGACAGCTATATATACGACAGTCGTTTTAAAACCTATTACGACCAACTGGGAGAAAACTGCGCAGAGTTTTTCAAAGATGCCATTGATATCTACTGTTCTAAATAAACGTTTATTTCATACAGACAAACGATTTTGTGTGGTCTTCTTTTGATGGATATAACAAAAAAGAGACAAAATGTTAGATTCTGTCTCTTTTTTGTTATTCAATTTCAGGAAGTTCTTCCTTAACAGCGTCTTGTACTTTCTCTTCTTTTTTCATAGTCTTAATACCAAAGATAAAGAACAAAATATGGAACAACCAAACACAACCCAGTACAATCTGCCCAACCGGTACCCGCATCATCATAACGCAGCCGATTGCCATTAATACGGTCACCACAGACATGATACGAATTTTTACTTTCCAAGTCATACCTTTGCCTTTTACAAATGATTCTAAATTCTTTTTATACAGTTTGGTATGAATAAACCAATTGTGCAGTTTTTCAGAACTTTTGGCAAAGCAAACAACTGCCAACAGCAAAAAAGGAAATGCAGGAAGCAATGGTACTACAGCTCCTACAGCACCCAGACCTACACCAATGCAGCCCAATACCATAAATAGAATTTTTTTCGCTTTTTTCATGTCTGCCCCTCCAATTTCTTTTTTTCTGACTTTGTTTCTGTTACATGCCTGATTGCCCATACCGGATGATGCAATAACATTCTGGGTCCTGAAAAACGCATAACGGTGCGAATTTTTTCACGCATGACAGGTTGATAACAGTGAATCTTACAATTGGAACAAAACGTCTTGGTTTCCATAAACGGACACTTGTCACTGCGTAGCTTGGCGTATTCGTTTAATTCATCACATTCCGGACATAAGGTTCCGTTTTGGGTATGATGCTGTTTTTGACAATACAGTTTAATCATTTCGGTTACCATACGCTTTTCCCGTTCCCGTTTGGTCCGCACCGTTTCCATTAACTCATCCTCCCGCGTTCTACACTATATACATCATCTGCTATTTTCATAGTAGAAGCCCTGTGAGAAATCAGAACTACTGTTTTATTGTCACTGGCCTGATGCAATGATTTCAAAATAACCGCCTCGTTTAAACTGTCCAGATTGCTGGTAGGTTCATCCAGCAATATAAACGGAGCATTGTGCAAAAATGCTCTGGCAAGTCCCAACCGCTGCTTTTCGCCTCCGGACAGGGTATCTCCCAATTCTCCCACTTGCGTTTCATACCCATTTGGGAGACTCATAATAAATTCATGGATAGAAGCTTTTTTGCATGCTTGCTCTAATTCTTCCTGGGTTGCATCTTGTTTTGCAATACGTAAATTTTGCGCAATGCTTGCATGGAATAAATGGGTTTCCTGTGTAACCAAGCTTTCCATGTTTCTTAAATTGTCAGTGTTGATTTCTTCTATATTGGTATTGGAAATTTCCACTCTGCCCTGCTGTACTTTCCAAAAACGCATCATTAATTTTAACAAGGTAGATTTACCGCTGCCGCTTTTCCCTACAATACCAACAATTTTATTTTGGGGTACAGTCACGCTAATGTCTGATAATACTACTTCTTTGTCATATGCAAAAGTTACATTTTGTACTTGTACTCCTGTAAACTCTACTTCTGGTTTGCCGGTAATATCTTCTGTCAAAGGCGTTTCTTCCAAAATATCCAATACACGGTTACCTGCTGCAAATGTATTTTGCAGGGTGCTTCCCAAGTTTGCCAAAGCAACTACCGGACCAAATGAACTCAACATCGCAATTACGGAAATCAGCAATCCTTCAAAACCAATCATATTGTTTACGTACAATAACGAAGCTGCGGTTAGCATAAGCAAACTAAAGGTTAAAATAATAGTATTGGTAATTGCCGTATTCCTTCCCAAATATTTTTTTTTCTTTTCCTCTTCTTTTTTTAGGCTGTCCGTACGGCTATCCAATTCTTTCAAACGTTTCTTGCCGGTTCCGTAT
>CALWUU010000018.1 GCA_944384835.1 uncultured Clostridia bacterium
AATATTCCCTTGAAAAAATGCCGGGAGTCATCGAAAACAGCGGCGCGGAAATCATCACGCTTGCCCTGCGCCGTGCAAATACCGGCGGAGACGGAAATATTTTAGATTATCTTCCAAAAGGCATTACTCTTTTGCCTAACACATCAGGAGCCCGCAATGCAGAGGAAGCTGTACGCGTTGCACGGCTTTCCCGCGAACTGGGCTGTGGTGATTTTGTAAAAATAGAAGTTATACACGACAGCAAATATTTAATGCCCGACAACCATGAAACCGTAAAAGCCACTGAAATTTTGGCAAAAGAAGGGTTTATCGTTATGCCCTACATGTGTCCTGACTTAATTACGGCAAGAGCACTGGTCGACGCAGGTGCGGCGGCAGTTATGCCTCTTGCAGCACCTATTGGCAGCAATAAAGGGCTTGTGTCACGAGAATTTATCAAAATGATTGTAAATGAAATAGATCTTCCTGTCATTGTAGATGCAGGAATCGGCGC
This sequence comes from uncultured Clostridia bacterium, assembly GCA_944384835.1. Taxonomy (GTDB): domain Bacteria; phylum Bacillota; class Clostridia; order Oscillospirales; family Acutalibacteraceae; genus UMGS1071. Next base: position 494 of record CALWUU010000018.1, read on the forward strand.
ACCGTCACAAGCATGCGAAGCTATGGAACTGGGCGTTGACGCAGTCATGGCAAATACCGCAGTAGCAACCGCAAAAGATGTTGGCGCTATGGCAAAAGCGTTCAAATTGGCGATTGAAGCAGGACGTTTGGCATACCTTGCAGGACTTGGACGGGTGCTGGACTTCACAGGAGAAGCCTCTTCCCCTTTGACCGGATTCTTGGAAGATTAACAGAACAAAAACAGAAAGGCAGGGAATCATGTATGAATACTGCTGCTATGATAGACGGCATCTCAAAAAAAGAGCTGGATCATATGGAACGCATTGACAGCCACATCATGGAGCATGTACTGCAATATTACAATCAATTCGACTTTTCAAGTTTTACAGCCGCAGATGTTCAGGCGGCATTGCAAAAGGAACAACTGTCTGTTTTGGATTTTGCGGCCTTGCTTTCACCTGCGGCCCAGCCAATGCTGGAGCAAATGGCACAAAAGGCCAAACGGTTGACTGCGGCGCAATTCGGCAATAATGTCGGTCTTTACACCCCATTATACATCGCCAACTATTGCGTGAATGAATGCGTATACTGCGGTTTTAACTGCAAAAACAAAATCCATCGGGGAAAACTCTCTATGGAGGAAATTGAGGAGGAATTTAAAGCCATTGCCGAAACAGGTCTGGAAGAAATTTTAATTTTAACAGGCGAATCACGCAATCAGTCCGACCTGGACTACATTGGACAGGCAGTGGAACTTGCAAAAGAATATTTTACTACCATAGGTTTGGAAATTTATCCGCTCAATTCAGATGAGTACGCCTTTATGCATGAAAAAGGCGCTGACTTTGTCAGTGTCTATCAAGAAACGTATGATCCTGTTTTTTATAAAGAAGTGCATTTAAAAGGTCCAAAGAGAGATTTTTCTTACCGATTCAACGCCCAGGAACGCGCCCTTATGGGAGGAATGCGCGGTGTAGGAATCGGCGCCCTGTTAGGACTGCACAATTTTAGAAACGATGCGCTGGCAACAGGACTGCATGCAAAGTTTTTACAGCAAAAATATCCTCATGCGGAAATTAGTTTTTCCGTTCCCAGACTGCGTCCTTACATTAATAACAGCGAAAACAACCCAAATGATGTTCATGAAACACAACTGCTTCAAATTATGCTGGCCTACCGCATATTTCTTCCCTTTGCAGGTATCAACATTTCTACCCGTGAACGTGCAGGATTCCGCGATAATGTAGTAGGACTCTGCGCAACAAAGATCTCAGCGGGTGTAAAAACCAGTGTGGGAGGTCATCAGCTGGAAGAAAAAGGCGATGCGCAATTTGAAATTTCCGACCCGCGCAGTGTAGACGAAATCCGTGATATGTTAAAATCACGCGGATTGCAGGAAGTATTTACAGACTATATACGCTTATGAGGATACAATTATGGTGATTTGTGTTACAAACAGAACCTTATGTAAAGAAGACTTTCTGAAACGCATGACCTCTATCTGCAAGGCCGGTCCGAAGTTTATCATTCTGAGGGAAAAAGATTTAGATAGAAAAGATTACACCCAATTGGCCGCGCAATGTCTTGCCATATGCAAAACATATGGGGTACAACTGGTGCTTCACACGCACATACAAGCTGCCTTGGAACTTGGTATAACGGCAATTCATCTTCCCCTTCCCATTCTGAAACAAGAAAGCAAACAACTGGATGCGTTTACTATGATAGGCACATCGATACATGATGTAAAAGAAGTTGCTTTGGCACAGCAGCTTGGGGCAACTTATCTCATAGCAGGTCATATCTTCCAAACAGACTGTAAGGCAGACCTAAACCCCCGCGGTATCTCTTTTTTAAAAAAAGTACAAAGCGCATCGCACATTCCCGTTTATCCTATTGGAGGTATTCATAAAGACACGGCACAAGAAATTGTGAATGCGGGCGCGACAGACTTTTGCATGATGTCAGAACTGATGACCTGCGAGAATGTGGAACAAAACATAAAAATGTATCAGCAAATCACACCGAAAACCGATTTATGTACCATTCCCGGAGTAGGTTTAAACATGAAACAGCATATGATTGGTCTTGGATATCATTGGGTAGAAGATTTAAAACAGGCAAATCCGGAAGAAATGTATCAACAAGATTGTATTTTACATGGCACGGAGTTAGACCGCTGTGTATTATATGTATATCGTTTGGCTGTGTACTTCGCAACTACGCCTAGTCCGGAACAAGAAAAGCTAACATGGTGGTATTGGAAAGAACATTCCCCCAACATTTGACGTCTGAACCCCATTGTGTTATGATATACTCAATCAATGAAGATTGGAGATGAAAGAATGATTCAACTTTCTTGCTAAATAAAACAGGCACTGTCCATATGACAGTGTATTGCGTATCAATACACTTGGTTGATTGTGCCTTTGCAAGAAAGTATTCATTGTTTTCAACTCAATTGATAAACGCATATTCTCCTATTTGGATGTTATGATGATATTTTTGAGCTGCAAGAAGAATCTTTCTTGCAGCTTTTATTTGTTTTAAAGGAGGATTTGCCATGTCACAAATTCATGTATCCGATCTTACTTTTTCTTATGACGGAAGTTATGATACCATATTCAAACACGTCAGCCTTTGCATAGATACCAGTTGGAAATTAGGATTGATTGGAAGAAACGGTAAAGGAAAAACAACATTTTTTCACTTGCTCATGGGTAAATATGAATACAGCGGCCACATTACTTCCAATGTAACATTTGAGTATTTTCCCTATGATGTAAAGGATAAAACACAATGGACTATAGACGTCATCGCGCAAATTTATCCTGATTATGTGCATTGGCAGCTAATAAAAGAACTTTCTCTTTTGGAAGCAGATGATTCCATTCTTTATCGTCCGTTTCAAACGCTTTCCGACGGGGAACAAACCAAAGTACTGCTGGCAATTCTATTTTTGAAGGAAAACAGTTTTCTTCTGATTGATGAACCTACCAATCATTTAGACGCCCATGGAAGGCAAATTGTCTGCAATTATCTCAATCAAAAAAGCGGATTTATTTTAATTTCACATGACAGAGCATTTGTGGACGGCTGCGTAGACCATATTTTATCTATCAACAATTCCAACATTGAAATTCAAAAAGGAAATTTTTCCTCTTGGCTTACAAATAAAGAACGTCAGGATCAGTACGAACTTGCAGAGAACAAAAAATTAAAAAAAGAAATTGCCCGTTTGTCTAATTCAGCAAAACAAACCTCTGCTTGGTCGGACCAGGTAGAACAAACCAAATATGGTACAAAAAATTCAGGTATACGACCGGACAGAGGTTATATCGGTCACAAAGCCGCCAAAATGATGCAGCGTTCTAAATCCATACAAAACCGACGTCAGGAAGCCATCGAAGAAAAAGCAAAATTATTGAAAAATCTTGACCGAGCGGAGCGTTTAAAATTGTCTCAGCCTGTTTATCCTTCCCGTTGTTTGGCATCGTTCCGGAATGTTTCTATTTGTTATGAAGACAATCTCATTTGTAAAGACGTCACATTTACCATTGAACAGGGAGACCGCATTGCATTAAACGGAAATAACGGGTGCGGAAAATCCAGCATTTTAAAGCTCGTTTGCGGACATCCTATTCCATATTCCGGAGAATTTCATAAAGGAAGCAACCTGATGATTTCTTATGTATCGCAAAATACTGACGCATTGTACGGAACGTTATCCGACTATGCCAAAATAAATAAAATTGAGGAAAGTTTATTCAAAGCAATTTTACGCAAACTGAATTTTTCAAGAGAGCAGTTTGAAAAAGAGATACAGTATTTCAGCGGCGGACAAAAGAAAAAAGTGCTAATTGCAAAAAGTCTGTGTCAGCCCTCTCATTTGCTGGTTTGGGATGAGCCTCTTAATTTTGTGGATATCATCTCCCGCATGCAGTTGGAAGAATTATTATTGGAATATGAGCCAACCATGTTGTTTGCAGAACACGACCAAACATTTCGGGAGCGCATTGCAACAAAAACCATAGAACTTTCAAATGAAAAAGAGCAGCCTTATGCATAAGGCTGCTCTTTTTTTGTAACAACAATCAACAAGTATTAAATTATTTGTTGAAAAATCTTTTGATTTCAATTTTTGCATTTTCAACGGAGTCAGAACCGTGAATTACATTTGCGCCGGTGCTGGAAGCAAAGTCACCGCGGATCGTACCTGCAGTAGCTTCTTCAAATTTAGTAGCGCCCATGATAATTCTCATACCTTGAACTGCATTTTCACCCTCTACAATCATACCGAATACAGGACCGGAAGTCATGTATTCTACAATTTCAGGAAAGAATGGCTTGTCCGCAATGTGAGCATAGTGCTCTTTCAAAATAGCTTCGTCCAAATTCATCATTTTAGCGTCAATCAGTCTGTAGCCTTTTCTCTCAATTCTTGCAATGATTTCACCCATCAGGCCTCTTTGAATTGCATCCGGTTTTAGCATAATATAGGTTTGTTCGATCATAGTACCTAATCTCCTTTAAAATTATTACATGGATAGAGTTATTATAACATAAAAGAAATTGCTATGCAATTTCTAACTGATAAAAGTGGTAACGTTCCAATATATAACCAAAATCTTTAATACTGAAAAATATTCCTTTTAAAGTTTGTTTTGCCGTTATCACTCGGTTGCTATAGCATAACCAAATTGCTTTACAGTGTTTAACGAATACTTACTAAACCGTTCCTGCTAACAGCCAAAAGTTTGAACATGGAAAGACATTCCTTTCCATATTTGTTTTGATAAGGTTACTCGGTTGCTGTCGCAAGCAACTTTAGCAATATCAATGCCGTATCCTGCAAAATTTTAATTTATAACGCTTTTTTCATATGTATATGCATCTTTCCGCAATCGTCGAATTCGTCTCCATATGCTTGATATCCATTTTTTTCGTAAAAACCTGTTGCGTGCAGCTGTGCTCCCAGCATGGTAAATTGAGCGCCCTTTTTCTTTGCTTCTTGCTCCAATTGACTAAGTAGATACGCTCCTATTTGCTTTCCTCGATACTCTTTTAATACTGCAATTCGTCCCAAATATGCGGTAATACCATCTTCCATTATGAAAAATCGGCCTACCGCAACGGGAATTGTGTCATAAAATACCAAAACGTGAAAGGCTGTTTTATCTTTCTCATCAAATTCTAAATCAGGGTCAAAACCTTGCTCATTTACAAAAACCGTCTGTCGAATTGCATGTCCCGGATTAGTTTTTTCTAATCCACAAAATAGTTCTGTATGCAGCATAAATGAAAACCATCCTTTTTTAAGTGTTTTTATTATATCTATTTTGCGTTGGTATTTCAACAAAAGCCGCATAAATCATAAAAAACAGGCTACATTAATATTACACTTTATTTTATTTTTAACATTTGTCCGCCATAAACGATCAATTACGGTTTTATTGAAGAAGATAGGAATGCTTCAGCCAAAAGATAAAATCAAACATACATGTTTATGGATATATCATTCATTCCTGTGAAATTTTATTTGTAAAAGCATTTATTATATGCGCTATTTGGTAAAAGCATCTAATTTTATACCTAGAAATGAGAGGGAAGCCTTTTGGAGAAGAAACGTACGCAATTTTCGGGCAAAGTAGGATTTATTCTAGCTGCTGCCGGATCTGCAGTAGGATTGGGAAATATATGGAGATTTCCTTATTTGGCAGCGGAATACGGCGGAGGTACATTTTTATTTTTCTATATATTATTTGCCGTTACTTTCGGCTTTTCTCTTATGATTGCCGAAATTTCTCTGGGACGCAGAACAGGAAGAGGCGTTGTAGGAACGTTTCAAGCGTTGGATAAACGCTTTACATTTATGGGTTGGCTGACCATGTTGGTTCCTATTTTAACGTTGCCGTATTACAGCGTTACCGGCGGCTGGGTTATGCATTACGCTATGCTGTTTTTAACGGGACAAGGAGCACAAACGTCCGAAACAGGTTTTTTTCAAGCTTTTTCCGCTAATCCTTTATGGCCAGTATTTTGGTTGTGTATTTTTATCGCTATTTCCTGCATTATTGTTATGTTTGGTGTAAAAAAAGGAATTGAACGTACCAGCAAAATTTTTCTTCCTATTTTAATTATATTAAACATTGCCATAGCTATATATGTAATGACTTTACCAGGAGCACTGGACGGCGTTTTGTATTACATTACACCTGATTTTTCAAAATTATCATTAGGTACTATTATTGCCGCACTGGGACAATTGTTTTACTCCATGTCTTTGGCAATGGGCATTATGTTTACGTATGGCTCATATTTGAATAAAAAAGAAAATTTAGAAGCTTCGGTACGTCATATCGAACTGTTTGATACAGGAATTGCTTTTCTTTCAGGTCTTATGATTCTTCCTGCTGTGTTTGTATTTTCAGGCGGAAATTCAAATGTATTGAGCTCCGGTTCCAGCCTTTTATTTATTACGATGCCGCAAGTATTTATGAGTATGCCGTTTGGACAGGCTGTTGGCGCTATATTCTTTATTCTGGTATTTTTTGCAGCATTAACATCCGCTATTTCTTTTGTAGAAACAATTGTTTCTGTTTTTCAAGACCAATTTGGATGGAAACGAATTCCTACCTGTATAGGTACATGCTTAGGCTCTATTGTGATTGGACTGGGTGCGGCATGGGGATTTGGCTGGTGGAACGGGTTTACCCTATTCGGTATGAACATTTCAGAATTTTTGGACTTTTTTACAAACAGCATTTTAATGCCGATTTCTGCATTGTTCACATGTATTTTTTTAGGATTCATTGTAGGTACCAGCGTTGCTGTAGATGAAGTAAAACTGTCATCTCGTTTTCGCTCTGAAAAAATGTTTGTCGTTATTACCAAATGGATTGCACCTGTTTGTATCGTAGCAATTTTAATTACTTCTATCTTATCAGCAGCAGGTTTGTTTACCATTTAATCGTCATTTGCATTCTGCTTGTATGTTTTGCTTACAAGCAGAATTTTATTTTTATATCTTTGCATATTACCTATTCTTTTCCGAATATTTTGTATTGATTTAAATGATTTTGCTGGTATGAATATCATAAAATCAGCTTTATCATCAACTTTTAAACTTGTCAATTACTTTAACAGTGAACCGCACAGACAGAAAGGAAGCCTTTCGTTAACATTTGAGTTTTATCCATTACAAGATGGATATTTTTGAATGGTATTGCAATTTTATGTTTCAGACGGTAGAATAGACGTATCAGTAACATATAAATTCAAGAAAGGGTTTCTGCTATGAAAAAGAAAATTTGCAAACCTTGTTATGCCATCAGCGCTTTATGTTTCGCTCTTCCTTTTATGGTTCCAGGTGTATCTGCAGCTTCCGTAGATGCCGTTTATAATGTTATGACAGGAGACCAAACCAATTGGCCTATGATAATCGGTGTTTCTGTCGCTGCAGGTGTTGCAGCCATTGCAATTATTGTCGCTGTCATTATTTCAATTGTGTCCAAATCAAAAAAGAACAAAGATTATAAATCAAAACACTAAGAATATTTATCCGTAATGAAAAATAGACTGCGAGAAAAAAGGACAGCTCAAAGCTGTCCTTTTTTCTATATGATAAATCCACATTATAATAGATACAGTGTATTTTCATATTCTGACAATCTACCATTTATATGTCACACGCTCTATTCTTGCTTGTACGCTGTATCTCTCAACCATAGATTAAGAGCTTCTAGCTCTCTTCGCCCGGACAAGCCCTGTTTTTCTGTCAATTCCTATAAAATTATGCAGGCAAGCTGTGCCGCTGCCCAATGATATGATTTATCAGGCAGGAAATCGCGTTATTCACCAGTTGAGTTTTCCTT
>CALWUU010000019.1 GCA_944384835.1 uncultured Clostridia bacterium
TAGGAAACGGAAGCCAGGTAATGGACATGTACGACACAGGGTATGCCGACGGAGTACAGGCCATTACATATCGGTTCACTGAGCAGAACAATCAGCTGTTTTTGTTTGAGAAACAAGCAGACGGAAATTACAAAATTACAGCCGTACACTCCCAAAAGGCATTGACCATGCAGGCAGACGGAAGTGTGGTACAAAGCAGATGGAAAGATGCAAGCAATCAAAAATGGAAAGTAACCAGAGACGTACAAGGCAATTATTACATTCAAAATATACAGAACGATAGAAGCATAAGCTTTGTAGACGGAAGCATACAGTGTACCATATACAACCAGGCGGATGAACAAAAGCTGCAGCTGGAGAAAAGGGCAGAAGTGTTCCCAAATATCAGCGTAGCGGTAGTAGAAGACGGAACTTATGAAATCCGGTCAGTGCTCACAGGAAAAAATCTGGAAGTAGAAGGCAACAGTTGGTATAACGGAGCTTCTATTTTACAAATGACATCTGCTGATGTAAACAATCAAAAATGGCATTTAGAAAACAGTATCGATGGTAAAGTGCGTTTGGTATCAGTTTCATCGAGAAAGGTATTGGATTTAGATATAGCTAGCGGTACATATGTGCAATGGAAAGATGCCGTTAGTATCAATCAAAGATGGTACATTGAGCAAATAGGAGACAATTACTATATACGTAATCATGCCAATAATTCTGCTATGGGTATCCGTGATAATTCTATGGAAGATGGAGACTACGTTGTAAGTATGAATTTTGATGCAAATGCGGAGAATCAAAAATGGGAATTTATTGAAACTGAAATAGCTGATACAGCAATTGCTCCTGATTTTGACATTCTATCCAGTTTAGGCGATTCATTTGAAATGTGCCAAACAACAGTTCTCACTGCTGATAATACGTATGTAGGCAATCTTACATACGAATTCAGCATGGATTACAATGGAAGGCACATTGTTTTGCAAAATGATAGTGCTTCCGATACCTGTCGTTGGACTCCCATTGAGCCTGGCACATATACCATTCATGTGACAGTAAAAATAGATTCACAAGTATACGATACCATATCTAAAACGATCAATGTTGTTTCAAACGGAAGCACTGTATTAACAGGTATTGATGTTTCAGAATGGCAGAAAAATATCGACTGGAGTGCAGTGAAAGCCAGCGGTATTCAATATGCGATGATACGTGCTGGTTATGGACGTGAGCTTTCTCAAATAGACGATTATTTTGAGAATAATTATAAAGGTGCTGTTGAAAACGATATTCCGGTTGGTATTTATTATTATAGTTATGCCGAGTCACCTGCAGATGCGGTAACAGAGGCACAGGTTTGTTTACAAATATTAAATGGCAGACCTGTAACTTTGCCGGTGGCTTATGACATTGAGGATTCTTCACAAGATTGGATGAGCAAGGAAATGTTGACAGATATTGCGATTGCATTTTGTGATGAGATCAAAGCAGCAGGTTATCAGCCTATGATTTATTGTAACCCTAATTTTATTAGGAACCGTTTGGATATGGTTCGTTTAAGGGAAAAAGGCTATGATGTTTGGATTGCCAGTTACGGTGTTTCAGATTACCAGTATCCTTATCCGGTGAAAATGTGGCAGTATACTTCTCAAGGAAGCGTACCGGGTATTGAGGGCAACGTAGATATGAATAATTGGTACGTAGGCATAGAATATTATGGTGATGCACCGCTTCCGGATGGACAAAAAGGTCTCTGCACCGGCGATAATGTAAATATTCGTGATAATCCTTCTTACAGCAGTAATGTGTTATATTCAGCATTTTATGGTTACACCTTTACTGTATTAGAAAAAAATGATGTGTGGTACTATGTAGCATTTGGTGGTAATCGGTATGGTTGGATACATCAGGATTATGTAGCGTTAATCTAAACAAATATTATTTAATAAAAAAGATATGGTTATTTGCCATATCTTTTTTATTTTTACTGGTTTCGTAAATTCTAGATAAAAATGAAAAACTTCATTTATTATCAACTGCTTGATTACTGGTACAATTATAAATGTAATTAGTTATGTTGTTTGTTCTGTTTCTTTGATTGATGTATCAAGCAGCATTTTTATAATAGAATATGATGAAAATAAGAACAGTATAAATGCTGCAAATAGCTCCCGTTAATAAACTTTGGAGATAGCATAAAAAGTTTTGCTTTCTTTTTATTTTTTAAATACAATAAAAAAGTACAAAATAAAAAAGCTCAGTAACATTACTGAGCTTTTTTATTTTGGTTTTTGTAAAATACCGTTTTTCAAATCTTCAGGTGCTTGTGTTTTTACTACGTAGTGTAATTTTTTACCAGTCGCATTGTATGGGATTTTATCCACAAAACAGTAAAATCTAGGACATTTATATGCAGAAAGATCAGGATGATTTGCACAGTACTTATGCAAATCTTTTATTGTAAGAGAATCGTCTTTCGGGATAACATATGCAACAACAGCCTCACCGCGTGCTTTGTCAGGCACAGCTGTCACAATACAGTCGGCAACGCTCGGGTGACAATTGATGACTTCTTCTACTTGCGCCGGATAAATATTTTCACCACTGCTGATAATCATATCATCTTTTCTGCCGGAAACAGTAATAAATTGATTTTTATCCCAAGTGCCCAAGTCATGTGTATAAAGCCAGCCTTGATAAAATTTATCTTTTGTCAGTTCTTCATTGCCAGGATAGGTTAGAGTAGATTTAAAACATGGGAAAATAATAATTTCGCCGGGTGTTTTACCGTCCATTGGAACCAAATCGTCAGGTTCGGCGCGTTTATCGTCATATATGCGTACAATTCTAACTTCATCATCTGTACAGGAACGTCCGGCAGAACCTGCCATTTCAGGCAAGTCATATGGTCTGAGGAAACAGTTCCAAAATGTTTCAGTAGTACCGTAGCCGTTAAAAATATTTGGCGTTAATTCTTTTTGGTAACGAATGCAGGCTTCTTTCTCCAAAGGACTGCCCATGGTTACAATTCCTTTTAAATGTGATAAATCAGCAGGGTGTTTTTCCTGACGCGTTACCAAGCTGTTTAAAGCGGAAGGAGAACCGATTAAGAAAGTAACACCATATTTTTCAGTATATTCCATACATAGCTTTGTACTGAATACTCTTAACACAACACAAGTACCGCCAACGTAGAAAGTTGGTGTCAAACCGCCGGAATGTAATCCTCCGCGATGAAACCATGGTGACATATTCATAGTAATGTCCAGTGGGCATAATGGAAAATGCATGATAACATCATGGGCGGACAGTACCTCATTTACATTGTTAAGAGGAACACTTTTCGGAAGTCCGGTTGTGCCTGAAGTATATAGGCGGGTTACTTCATCATATAGATTTGGCGCTTCTTTCATAACCGGGTCAGCTGCACTGCTGTCTTTGATATAGTCGTCAAAGAAAATGTGTCCTTCCGGCAGTGCAGGACGCTCGCCGTGATAATCCACAGCTAAAATAATAGATGGTTTATACTCACATAATTCTAGTGCTTTGTGGGCAGTTTCTTTAATTTCACAGTCGTAAATATAAGCTTTTGGACGGTTATGGTCAATCAAACGTGCTGTTTCGCCGGGAGCAAGATTAAAGTTAGCAGGAGAGTCGATGGCCCCTATTTTTTGCGGTGCAATGTAACAAAATGCAAATTGAGGAGAGTTTAACAGTTGAAATAAAACAACGTCATTTTTCTCAATTCCGTCATTTTGCAACGCATTTGCCAAGCGGTTGCAAGTTTCGTTCAATTGGGTGTAAGTCCAACTTTGTTCAGCTAAAGGATCAATCATTGCGGTTTTATCCGGAAAACGGCGGACATTTCGCATGAATCCGTTCAGCCAAGTAAAATTTTTCTCAAAGATTTCTTTAAAGTTTTCTGCATCATATGTGTATCCCATACTTCACCTCTGATATTTTCCAACGATTATGCTGGAGTTTTGACCGCCAAATCCAAGCGCGTTGGACATAGCGGTTGTTATATTTTTTTGTATTGGTTTCTCAGCAATAATTTGAACGTTACATTCAGGGTCGATTTCATCACAATTGATAGTAGGCGGTAAAATTCCGGTTTCTAAAGCTTTAATGCATGCAATACACTCTGTAATGCCGCCTGCGCCCATTAAATGACCGGTAGCGCCTTTTGTGGAACTGACAGGTACATCGTAAGCATCAAATACAGCTCGGATTGCAAAACATTCGGCAATGTCTCCTTTGATTGTAGCAGTACCATGTGCATTAATGTAACCAATATCCTCAGGTTTCAAATTAGCCTGCTGTAAAGCAAGACGCATGCATTCAGCTGCACCGATACCGTCAGGATCAGGCGCCACAGGATTAAATGCATCTGTATTATTGGCGCAGCCTAATAATTCAGCATAAATGGCTGCGCCGCGCTGAAGTGCATGTTCCTCGGTCTCTAAAATCAATGCGCCTCCGCCTTCTCCTATAATAAAGCCGTCACGTTTTTGATCAAAAGGTCTGCTCATACCAGTGCGGGAAAGAGCACCGCTGATTGCAAGGCTTTGGATTAAAACAGAATTAACGGCGGACTCTCCTGCCATTACTACAATGGTATCAGCCATACCTGCTTTTAACAGCATGGAAGCAACCGTAATCGCATCTCCTCCGGATGAACATGCAGTAGTAACAGTCAAACTGGGACCTTTGATTCCGTAATGAATGGATAATTGGGAAGCCGCAATATTGCCCATATATTTGGTCAAAAATTTGGGACTGACATGTTTTCCGTTTAAAGAGAGTTCTTCTTGTGTGGAAGCGGCAAGGGTAAGTCCCTCCAAAGCGGTTCCCATAACAATACCGGTTCTGTAAGGGTGAAAAAATTCAATACGGCTTTGTTTGATTGCCTCTTGTGCGGCGACATATGCATATTGCATGAAGGTATCCAAATCATGGGTTAATTTTCCGGGAAGATAATCTTTTGGGTTAAAATTGCGTACTTCCGCAGCTTGTTTAATAGGCAATGCGGAAGTGTCAATACAAGAGATATCTTCAATACCGCAAACGCCTGAAATAAGACTGTTCCAATAGTTGTCCACACCAATCCCGATAGGGGTTACTGCGCCCATACCGGTTATTACAATTTTATTACTCATTGATTGTCACCGCCGATCTTACGGAATGCGATACAAGCATTATGTCCGCCAAAGCCTAAAGATGTTGACAAAGCAGCCTGAATGTCTGCTTTGCGTGCCTCTAGTGGAACATAATCTAAATCACATTCCGGATCGGGCTGTGCTAAACCTATGGTTGGCGGAACCATTTGATGCTGCAGTGCGAGGACAGAAGCAATTGCTTCTGCAGCGCCTGCTGCGCCAAACATATGGCCTGTCATAGATTTGGTAGAACTAATCAGCACTTTGCGTGCGCGTTTTTCTCCCAACGCTTTTTTGATAGCAATGGTTTCCGCCTTATCATTCAGCGGAGTACCTGTACCGTGAGCGTTAATATAAACTTGGTCTGTGTCCAAGTTCAATTCATTCCAAGCATCTGCAATGGCGCGTGCGCCCCCTTCAGCCTCCGGCTGAGGTGCTGTAATATGGTAAGCATCACAAGTAGAACCGTATCCGCATAACTCAGCATAAATGTGTGCCCCACGTTTTACAGCATGTTCCATTTCTTCTAAAACAAGTGCACCCGCACCTTCGCCCATAATAAAGCCGCTGCGGCGTTCATCAAATGGCAAACATGCGGTTTTAGGATCATCTGCTACGGATAGAGCACGCATATTGGTAAAGCCGGCTGCTGTTATTTCATTAATGGTAGCTTCCGCACCGCCTGCAATCATCGCATCGGCGTATCCGTGGCGTATCATTCTTAATGCTTCTCCAATGGCGTTTGTACCGGAAGCGCATGCTGTAACGGCAGGCATAGCGGAATTTTTACAATTAAAACGAATTGCAATCATTCCGGATGCAATATTTGCAATCATCATAGGAATAAAATACGGAGAAACTTTACGAGGCCCTTTTTCCAAAAGAGCTGTATGTTCTGACATGAAGGTACTCATACCGCCAATGCCTGAACCCATATATACGCCGATGCGTTCAGGTGCGATGGTATTTTCAATTCCGCTGTCCTCCATAGCCTGACAAGCTGCCGCAATTGCGTATTGTGCATAAAGGTCGGTGTGACGCAATTCCATTTTATCCATGTATTGCAGTGGATCAAACTGATGTACTTCTGCCGCAAGTTTTACTTTATAGCCGGTTGTATCAAATTTTGTGATCTCTTTGATACCGCAAGTCCCTTTTATCAGATTGTCCCAAAAATCGGTTACGTTGTTTCCCAGAGGGGTAATCGCTCCAAGACCTGTTACAACAACACGTTTCAAACAATCACACTCCTTTATTCCCAAATAGTTTAATAGCTAGAACCAAAAATGCCATGTTTATTCATCTTCCTGACATTTCTTTTCAATATATTGGACAAGCTCGCCGACAGTTTCCACTTTTTGTTCCAATTCTATTTCTTTCCCTATTTGCTCTTCCAGCTCTACCAATATGTCAATTACATCCAGTGAATCCAGTCCCAGTTCACGGAGACCGCTTTCCATTGTAATTTCTGAGCGTTCAAAGCCATACTTGCTCGCAAGCACCTCTACCAAAGAATCAAATATCATCGAAATTTTCCTCCTGAACCTTTCACCTAAACTATTGCCATCTAATAACAAATAATAGCATTGCTGATTATAGTTGTCAATAAACATATTTTTCAAAACTACGTATCATAATTCAGATGAATTTTCTTTACCTATTATTATAACATTAAAAAAATTGCTTTGCAATTTTTTACTGATAAAAGCTAAAACGTTCCCGTAACGGTCCGAATTTTTAATTTTGACGCTGTTTATGGGGGACAGCATAAAAGAAATTGTACAGCACTTCTAATTGTTCAATATTAAAATGTTGATTCATCTTGATGTTATATCAACTTAATATTGTATAAAATATATTTTACTTTGCGTCATTTTTATCTTTCAAAATAAAAGAAGTATTCATAAAGATATGTTGAGAATATTCAACATACATTATGAATACGTAGTGCAAAAATTTACCACAGCCTTAAAAATTATAAGTTCAAAAAATAGATTTAATAAATGTGAATCGCTGAATTTTCACGTTAACAGAAATTTATTCAGTTTCGTAACTGATAAGCTAAGACTTTATATATTGATTTCAATATGTTATGCAGATAACATATGCATTTGCATGTAATTGATTACAAATAAAAATAATTACATATAAATATTGTATCATAATTGATTACTTCGAAACGGATTTCCCATAATTATGATTAGAAAAAATCTTGTCATTCCCCATAGACAATTGGAATTTCTAATCAGTTTTTATATTTATTCTCAAAATACTCTGAAAACAAAGGTGCGAAAATATCAGGTCGCTGATAATGTCCTGCAAAATCTTGGAATATATGTGGAATCACTACATCTGATGTGTCGATATCACAAAACAGTAAGTCGTGAGAATTCCCGTCTCCGCAAGCAATCATTGTACCATCAGGAGAATAGACAGTAGCGCCCATCATACGTTTTCTTTCCTGATACAAAAATTCACGGATGGTATTGTTTTTCGACATCAATTCAATATATCGTTCTGATATGCGTGTAACGGAATTGATTACAAAACTTTTTAGGGTATATGCATTGGCGCTTGAGACCATACGAATAATACGATGCATATCTAAATTAAGACCAAAATGCGAAGGCCAAGAGGCAACATGTATTACAGGATAACGAGTTGCTGCCGCATATATTCCGAGAGGATTAGAATTTTCGCCGCAAATTAAACTGGAAACAACACCAAAATTCGTATCAAAGGTGTTAAAATAACCTGTTTTTCCCGGTGCCTGAGATTGTCTTTCACCTACGGTAGGGACGTATTTCTGATGTTTTCCAACAATAATACCATCTCGGTCAATATAGACATGGCTGTTATACATTGTACCTATTACACCGGGTTCAGTCTCATTTATGCTCAATACACAATTTATAGCGAATTCTTTACATGTATATTGCAGCCTTTTCATATATTCACTGTCCAAAGAAATAGAATTAAAATATAATTCTTTGTCAAACTGTCTGCCGTCTTCACCAAGAACATAAAATTCTAACCAATCAGGATAGCCGGGAATATAAGTTTCTGGAAAAGCAATTAAATCACAGTGATTCTTTCCGGCTTGACGAATTAAGTCAGCACATTTGTCAATACACGCTTCCAACTGTAAAAATTGAGGCTCTGCTTGAACCGCGGCTATACGTACAACCGGCATAGTTTTGTTTTTCACGGAAGTCTACCTCCTTTATTGAAGGAGCTGCATCATTTACTCGCGTTTGTTATTCTGTTGTTTTGGTGGACGTTAACGGACTTGAACCGCTGACCCTTTGCACGTCAAGCAAATGCTCTACCAGCTGAGCTAAACGTCCATAATAGTACTGCATCATTATACCTAAAATAAGCAGCAAAATCAAGTGTAATCTTGTATTAAATTTTGTTTGCAACGCTTTTTGTCAAGGCTTGTAAAAAAATAAGGATTCCATTATAATGAAAATACTTATTTGTATGTAAGGAGGCAGGAATTATGTCGGTTGGACTTGTGCTGGAGGGCGGTGGTATGCGCGGCTCTTATACGGCCGGTGTACTCTCTGCATTTGAGGATAGTGACGTTCATTTTCCGAGTATTTATGGTATTTCTGCAGGAGCCTGTAATGCACTGAGTTATATTTCCGGTCAATCTTACCGCAATCATGATATTTTTTATCAGTATGTACAGGGAGATAAATACGTCAGCGTGAAAAATTTTATTAAGCATGGCTGTATGTTTGATTTTGACTATATTTTTGGAGATTTATTTCATACCATTTTACCATTTGATTATGAAGCTTTTAAAAAATCTCCCGTGAAATTTTATGCCGGTGCGACCGATATACAAACAGGACTGCCCGTATTTTTTTCAAAAGAAGATATGGATGAACAAATGGATGTGATCAGAGCATCCAGTTCTTTACCGTTTTTATCTAATATAATAAAAGTAGGCAGCTATAAATTGCTTGACGGAGGCATTTCCATGCCAATTCCAATTGAACGTTCTATTTGTGACGGTAATGAATTTAACGTGATTGTTTTGACTCGCGATGCTAAGTACAAAAAAAGTGCAAAACCCGAATTCCCGCAGGCCGTCATGAAAGCAAAATATCATAAATATCCAGCCCTGCTAAAAGCGCTGAATAAACGTGCGGATATTTATAATGAACAAAGATTATTTTGTCAAAAGCTGGAGCAAAAGAATAAAGCAATTGTACTTTGGCCAAGCGAACCTATTGAAATCAGCCGATATGAAAAAGATTCTGATACTTTAATGGCAATTTATGATATGGGTTATACAGACGCTGTCAAACGTATGGATGAAATAAAAGAAATGCTTGCTGAACATTCTGCGCACACTGTTTCGGTAGAAGGGTAAAACCTTCTTTTTTTATGTACCGTGCCAATAGAATTGTCAAGAATACTTTGTTTTCTTGATGCTGCAATCGTGCTTTTATTACTATTTATTGAAAATTACTAGGTAACGTTTAATATGCAATGACAGCTCAGTGGCATAAAAAATCATTATTTTTGGCGATTGCCGGAATGTTTTAACATTTGTTTTTTAGAAATTGCGAAGCAATTTCTCTTATGCTATAATGCTATCATAAAAGAGAACTGTCACAGCATAAAATCAACGATTTGCTTTCGTTGTTTGTATCAAATATAAGGAAAGAAATATGGTCTAAATAAGGACATGGCTTGCTGACAATCAAAGGCAAGGCGGAATGGGAGGAACTATGTCAGTTACCAGAATATTTGTTGAAAAAAAACCGGGATTCGATGTGGAAGCACAACATATTCAAGCGGATTTGAGTGAAAATCTTGGTATCGGAGGAATAGAGGAGCTGCGTCTGTTACATCGTTACGATGTGGAAGGATTGTCTCAAGAGGAACAAGCAGATGCGAACCGCATGATTTTTTCTGAACCGAATGTAGACCATTTATATGGCGAGGATTTGCAATTTTCTGATGACTATCATGTATTTGCAATGGAATATTTGCCTGGTCAGTATGACCAGCGTGCAGATTCCGCAGCGCAATGCGTACAATTGTTGACCCATGGGGAACGTCCAAGGGTAGCTACCGCACGCGTAATTGCAATCAAAGGTTCTGTTTCGGAAGCAGATATGGATAAAATTAAGAACTACCTGATTAATCCGGTAGACTCTCGTTTGGCTTCTCTGGAGAAACCTGCTTCTTTAGACATGGAAGTGGAAGTCCCTGAAGATGTAGAGCAAGTAAACGGTATGATTTCTTGGGATGATGCTACGCTGGAGAAATATTATCACGGTATGGGATTTGCCATGACTATGGCTGACCTGAAATTTTGCCGCGATTATTTCAGAGACGAAGAAAAAAGAGATCCGTATGTAACAGAATTGAGAGTAATTGACACCTATTGGTCCGACCATTGCCGTCACACTACCTTTTTCACTTCCTTAGAATCCATTGAAATTCAAAAAGGACAAATCAGCCATGCCATTGAACAGGCGTTAAAAGCATATTATGATACCCGTAATACGGTATACGGTGACACAGATCGTCCTGTTTCTTTGATGGATATGGCCGTCATTGGCGCAAAATTGCTGCGCAAACAAGGAAAATTGGATGACCTTGATATCAGTGAAGAAATCAATGCCTGTTCCATTGAAGTGCCCGTTGAAATTGACGGAAAAACAGAACAATGGCTGGTTCAATTTAAAAATGAAACCCATAATCATCCAACAGAAATCGAGCCGTTCGGCGGTGCTGCAACCTGTCTCGGCGGCGCGATTCGTGACCCTCTTTCAGGCAGAGCTTATGTTTACCAAGCAATGCGTGTCACAGGTTCCGGTGATCCGAGAACTCCGTTTGAAGATACCTTAATCGGCAAACTGCCAAGCCGTATGATTACAACAACGGCTGCGGCAGGTTACAGCTCATACGGCAATCAAATTGGTTTGGCAACCGGACAAGTTGCCGAGTTGTACGATGAGGGCTACATGGCAAAACGTATGGAAATCGGTGCGGTCATCGGCGCTTCTCCCAAAGAGAATGTTATGCGCGGTACTCCTGAGGACGGAGACGTGATTGTACTATTGGGCGGCGCTACCGGCCGTGACGGCTGCGGCGGTGCAACCGGCTCATCCAAAGCACATACAACCGATTCCATTGAGGTATGCGGCGCGGAAGTGCAAAAGGGCAATCCTCCAACAGAACGTAAAATTCAGCGTTTATTCCGCAACGGCTCTGTTTCTAAATTAATCAAACGCTGCAATGACTTTGGTGCAGGCGGCGTTTGTGTTGCAATTGGTGAATTGGCAGACGGTCTGCGTATTGATTTGGATAGCGTTCCTAAAAAATATGAAGGTCTGGACGGCACTGAACTGGCCATTTCCGAATCACAGGAGCGTATGGCAGTAGTACTGGATCCAAAAGATGTGGACGCGTTTATGCAGGCTGCAAAAGAAGAAAATTTAAACGCACAGGTAGTTGCAGCTGTTACGGCAGAACCAAGATTAAAAATGTTCTGGCGCGGCAACACCATTGTGGATTTGAGCCGTAAATTCCTCAATACCAATGGCGTAACACAAACAGCGCAGGCTGTGATCACTGCGCCGGACCCAAAAGAATATTACAGAGCTTTGGTTCCGGAATGCTTGGACGGAAAGCCTGTTGCTGAAGCATTCAAAGAAAACTTGACACGTTTGGAAGTTGCTTCTCAAAAAGGACTGGTAGAACGCTTTGACGCAAGTATAGGTGCTGGTACTGTTCACATGCCGTTTGCTGGTAAATACCAGTTGACGCCTGAAGAAGCTATGGTTGCTAAAATTCCGCTGGAATCAGGCGAAACAGACGATGCAACAGCAATGAGTTACGGCTATATTCCAGGCATTGCAAAGTTCAGTCCGTTCCACGGCGCGGCTTATGCTGTGGTCGAAAGCTTGTCTAAATTGGCAGCGGTGGGCGCAAATCCATTAAAAGCACGTTTAACGTTCCAAGAGTATTTTGAGCGTCTGCAAAAAGAACCAAAACGTTGGGGTAAACCGACTGCAGCATTATTAGGTGCGTTAACAGCTCAGCTGGGATTGGAGGTACCTGCTATCGGCGGTAAAGACAGTATGTCAGGTTCCTTTGAAAGCATGGATGTTCCTCCCACTTTGGTAAGCTTTGCAGTTGCGATGACAAAAGCAAGCAAAACCATTTCTGCTGCATTCCAGCAAGCAGGTTCTGCCGTTGTATTGCTTCCATTGCCTGAAGAAGCAGATACCTTGCTTCCAAATTGGCCGAAATTGAAAGCCTATTATGAAGCAGTCTTTCAAATGATGGAACATGGGCAAGTGCGCGCAGCAAGTGTTGTGAAAGAAGGCGGCGTGGCAGCGGCAGTTGCAAAAATGTGCTTTGGCAATGAAATCGGTTTTACTTTTGCCGATCATATCAAAGATGAAAAATTGTTGTTTGCACCTGCCTGTGGTGCTTTGATTTTGGAATTAAACGATGTTACCTCTATCAGTGGTCAATTGGAAGCCATTATTTTGGGAGAGACAACGAACCGTTCTGAAATTGAACTTGCACAAACAGCAATGTCTTTGAAAGACTTACTGTCTGCATGGACAGGAACGCTGGAGAAAATTTTCCCAACGCAGGCTGAGAAAAAAGAATTAACCCATGAAATTGGTTTGTATACACAGCGCAATCAAAAAGCACCTGCCATTAAAAGTGCAAAACCAAGAGTGTTTATTCCTGCATTTCCCGGTACAAACTGCGAAGTAGATACTGCCCGCGCTTTTGAGCGTGCAGGAGCCATTGCAGATATTCTGGTTGTAAAGAATTTAACGCCAAGTGATATTGAAGAAACCATTGAAGAAATGGTGCGCAGTATCAATGAAGCGCAAATCGTGATGCTTCCCGGCGGTTTTTCAGGCGGTGACGAACCGGACGGTTCCGGCAAATTTATTGCTACGACCTTCCGCAATCCCAAAATTAAAGACGCTGTCAGCAATCTGCTGGAACATCGCGACGGTTTGATGCTGGGCATCTGCAATGGGTTCCAAGCCCTGATTAAATTAGGTTTGGTGCCTTACGGTAAAATTACAGAGCCAAGTGAAGAAGCTCCGACTTTAACATTTAATACCATTGGGCGCCATGTTTCCCGTATGGTATATACAAGGGTAACCTCCGTAAAATCTCCATGGCTGTCCGGGGTAAATGCAGGCGATGTATTTACTGTGCCTGTTTCTCACGGTGAAGGCCGTTTTGTTGCAAGCGATGCTGTGATGCGGCAGCTCATTGAAAACGGACAAGTAGCATTCCAATATACGACTCCATGCGGCAAACCAAGCGGCGATATCACATGGAATCCAAACGGTTCTGTTTGTGCTGTGGAAGGCATTACAAGTCCTGATGGACGTGTACTTGGCAAAATGGCTCACTCCGAACGTTTTGGCAATCATTTATATAAAAATGTTCCCGGTGAAAAAGACCAAAAACTATTTGAGTCCGGCGTGAAGTATTTTAAATAATCATTTGTAAAAATCAGAAAAGCTGCCTAGGATAGGCAGCTTTTTTATTACATAACATTTTCACCACGTAAAATAAAAATACCCACAATTGTGGGTGAAAAATGCAGAAGATAAAACGTACTTGTTATCGTTCGCTTTTATGCCATTCTTCACCGTTAAAAATCAAATCATCCAGGTCATCGCCAATGTGCAAATGACTGAACAGTCTTGTGAATAAATTCTTATCTACGTCTTTTGGACAACGAATATGCATGTTACCTTCCATTTTAAATTCACCTTACTTTCCGTTCGGATTATTTTTCCGTTTGAAAACACCATTTATCCAGTATATGCGTATGCGGTTGAAAAGTTACGTGAATTTTGGCGAAAGATTTCTGTGCGGTTGACTATTTTTCTTTACAGACATATAATAGAAGAATCGGACAATAAGAGACGAATCACGATTTTTTACATGATACCGGAGTTGGCAAC
Source organism: uncultured Clostridia bacterium (assembly GCA_944384835.1). Taxonomy (GTDB): domain Bacteria; phylum Bacillota; class Clostridia; order Oscillospirales; family Acutalibacteraceae; genus UMGS1071. The sequence continues at coordinate 14,132 of CALWUU010000019.1, forward strand.
ATGGATAACTTTTTTAAACGAACTTGGGCGGAAATTAATTTGGATGCAATTCGCCATAACTATACTGAAATCAAAAAATCTTTAAATCCTAACACAAAAATTTGTTGTGTGGTAAAAGCGGACGGCTATGGACACGGCGCTTCTTTTGTAGCAAAAGAATTGGAAAGCATAGGCGCTGACTGGTTTGCGGTTTCAAACTTGGAAGAGGCAATTCAACTTCGCAGAAGCGGTATTGAGGGTAATATGCTGATATTGGGTTATACACCTCCTCAGGAAGCTGCAAGACTTCATGAAATGAATATTTCACAAACCGTTTTTTCACTGGACTATGGAAAAGAATTGGCGGAACATGCAGTTGCAGCCGGTGTACAGGTGAAAATACATATTAAGGTGGATACGGGTATGAGCCGTATCGGATTTTTATATCAGGTTCCTGAGCGGGATGCTGCCGTGATTGATGAAATAGAGGATGTTTGTCATATGAAAGGGTTGTACCCTGAGGGTATTTTTACTCATTTTTCTGTTTCGGATGAAGGGGAACCGGGAGATTTTTTTACAGAAAATCAATTTGAAGATTTTATGGGTGCTATCGGTATGTTAAAACGACGCGGTATTGAATTTAAACTGCGTCATTGTTCCAACAGCGGTGCTATTTTAGACTATCCTGACATGCAGTTGGATATGGTTCGTCCCGGCATTATTTTGTATGGTTTATTACCGTCCAATTGTATGAGACATCCACTGGATTTGATACCTGCCATGGAACTGAAAACCGTAATTTCTATGATTAAAACGGTGGAAGAAAATACAAGCGTCAGTTATGGACGCTGTTTTGTAACACAGCGTAAAACCAGATTGGCAACCGTACCAATTGGATATGCAGACGGTTATCCCAGACTGCTGCACGACCATGCTGATATGCTGGTATGCGGGAAACGTGCGAGAGTGGTTGGCCGCGTATGTATGGACCAATTGATGTTGGACGTAACGGATATTCCGGAAGCAGAAGTAGGGATGACAGTAACGATTTTCGGAAAAGACGGAGATAATGTAATTACCGTAGATGAACTGGCTTCTTTTAACAGTACCATTCATTATGAAATGGTTTGTTTGGTTGGAAAGCGTGTTCCCAGAATTTATTTGCGTCATGGGGAACAGGTTGGACAGCTCAATTATATTTGTCCCGAACCTTTTTAAAATCATGCATACGGCTCGTTCACATGCCTGAAATCCACATGCGGGTTTCAGGCATGTTTCTTTTTTACAACCATTTTGTAATATGCAATCTGCTTGGCACCGCAAGGATATTAAATTTATTTATAAGATAATTGATAGATTGCCATTTATATTCAGAAGGCTAAAAATAGAAGTAAAATATTGTGAAGTTTCATTTATTTACTGTTTTTAAAATTGTTGATATAATAAAATTAGTAAAAGATATGTTTGGGAGAAGATAAATTGTAACATTGATAGGAGATTATAAGGGGAGAAAAAGAATGAAAAAAATAGGTATTATTTTATTATGTGTCAGCCTGCTGATGGTAATGACAGCATGCGGAAATTTCGGTGGACAAACTCCAACTGAAACGAATAGCAGTCCTTCTTCGGGAACTGCGGACAATACAATTCAGACATCGGATTCTGATGCTCAGTACAGCACCTCTATTGATTCTTTGGGAAGCTCCAACGGATTTTTTCGATTGAACCGTTCTGCCGATACCATAACAAGCTTTTGGAATGAAGCCGGACATTCTAAAGTTGCGGAATTTGACGGTAAGGAATATGGCTATCTGTATGATGAGGGCGCATACCTTTGTACCGGCAGCAAAGAACCTATGATGATTGACGTATCTTCGGGAGAAAACATGATTATTGTTGAAACGCAATATAATTACAGTCCGGAAGAAATCAATCTATATCCCTTATCTGTCGTAGGTTATGGCAATGAAGCTGTGCTGGACAACCTAAAACCTGAAAGAATAGAAGAAATTCAAGGTATCGATATTTCTTCTGTGAACAGCGATATAGATGCATTAAATCAAGCTTTGAGCGGGACGGGAATTCGCTATTATCCGTATACCAATTCCAGCGGATATGATTACGGTGTATTTCTTTCTGGTGATAAAAACAGCATGTTTGAATATGCATGGTATGAAGGAACGCAATATAAATTTGAAGAGGCAGAAATGTACTACACATATTATCTTGCCCCGTTAAAAGACGAAGTTCAGGCTTCTGTTGAAAAAACAACCAACGGCTATTTTGTTGTAGATTTATCCAATGTTCCTAAGGGTGAATATTTGGTATATGAAGAATATTACGGTTGGTATCTCATTGATATTCAATAACAAAAAAACGCAAATACCTTTCCGGTATTTGCGTTTTTTTATTTCGTTTCTTTTGTCTTTTGGAATCTGCCGAAAAATAAGAAGGCCATAGCTGCAAAAAAAGTGATACATTCTGTTACAGGCACTGCATACCAGATAGCATCTGCTCCGAATATCACTGGCAGTACAGCAACTAATACGGAGCTTAACAGTAAACTGCGGAGTATTTGGATGGTGATGGCGGCAACAGGACGCAATGTAGATTGAAAATATCCGCTGAAAAAGATATTAAAGTTCATAAATAAATATGCAAAGAAATAAACGCGAAGGGCATACCGTGCCAGTCCCATTATTTCAAGAGTAGGATCTTTTACGTAACTGTAAATCAGCAAATCCGGGAAGAAGAAGCCAATGCAAAAAATGATAACGGCAATTACACTGGAAGTAATGGTACCAATGTGCCGCACTTGTATAACACGTTTATGGTTATTTGCGCCATGATTGGTTGCAATAATTGGCTGTGCAGCTAATGTTACGCCGTTAAACAGCGACATGCAGACAACCGCTACATTGGACATAATGCTGTATACCGTTACACCAACGCTTCCTATATATTTCAGTAAGGTATGATTAAATACAAATACCAGCACAGCGTTGGCACATTCAATTAAGAAACTGGAAAAACCACATTTGGCAATTTCCCACAGCGCTTTGACAGAGAAAAAACGCAAGGAAAAACGCATGGTGTTTTTCTTAGTGAAAAAATGTATGACCAGAATGCATACCGTAATGCTGGTGCCGATAGAGGTAGCAAAAGAGGCACCAAACATTCCCATATTAAACACAAAAATAAACAAATAGTCTAAAAGAATGTTCAGTCCTGACCCTGTTAAAACTGCAATCATAGCATGCCTTGGAGATTTATCGTTGCGGATAAACGATTGCAGACTGGACGAAAAAATAAACAATGGAGCCGAAACGGTATAGCAGAGACCGTAGCCCCGTACCAATTCAATATTGGTTGCATCTGCACCCAAAGCATACATCATGGGATCAAAGAAAATAGCGCCAAACACTGCAAAGCAGACGCTCACAACCGCCGCAGATATCATAGCTGTTGAAAAATATTTATGAGCCAGCGCTTCATTACCGCTTCCTTTTGCAACGGACATTAAAACGCCGCCGCCTACTCCCAGCAACAAGCCAAGGGCAAAAAATGAAGCTACAATTGGCATAAAGATGGTGAGTGCGGCAAGACCTGCATCACCAACGCCTTGGCCAACCATTATAGTATCTGCCAAAATATAGATAGATGTCACCATAGATGAACCGATTGTTGGACCTAAATAATGAAAAAATAATCGGCGTGGAGAATCTGTAAGTAAATTAACCTGTTTCATGTATCCCTCTCAATCAAAAATAAAGCAGATAAGCGTTTTTTGTTTGCTTACCTGCCTGTTCCTGTTTTTTAAAAGGCTTTTGGAATGAACCCAATTTTTTTCATTACTTTACGTAATGTACGGTTAGAGACTGCCAATGCTTTTTGTGCGCTTTCCGTATAACATTTTTCTAAATACGCTTTATCTCCTATATATTGTGCAAACTTTTCTTGTATTGGTTTTACATGTTCAATAACTGCTTCTGCAACCGCAATTTTAAAGTCACCGTAACCTTTTCCGGCGAATTCGGATTCAATTTCTTCATTTGTTTTTCCCGTTACACAGGAATAAATGCCCATTAAATTGTTGATGCCGTCTTTCCCTTCAGCATATTTTACACAGCCGTCGCTGTCGGTAACAGCACGTTTGAATTTACGCATAATATCTTCCGGTTTATCCAGTACAGCCACACAGCCGTTTGCATTCTCGTCAGATTTGGACATTTTCTTAGTTGGGTCTTGCAGAGACATAATACGTGCGCCTGTTTTTGGAATATAAGGCTCAGGTATGACAAAGGTAGGGCTGTAAATACCGTTAAATCTTTCCGCAATATCACGGGATAGTTCCAAATGCTGTTTTTGATCGGCTCCTACGGGAACCATATCTGCTTGATATAGTAAAATATCAGCAGCCATTAAGCTTGGATAAGCAAATAGTCCTACGTTGATATTATCTGCGTGTTTTGCTGATTTGTCTTTAAACTGTGTCATTCGGGAGAGTTCTCCAAATTGTGTATAACAGTTTAAAATCCATGCCAGTTCCGCATGGGTATGGACATGACTTTGAATAAAAAATAAGCTTTTTTCCACATCTATTCCGCAAGCCAGCAACAGAGCATATGCTTCCAAAGCGTTATGACGGAATTTTGCAGGGTCTTGACGAACGGTAATGGTATGTAAATCTGCCAATGCAAAAATGCAATCGTATTCGTCCTGTAGACCAATCCAGTTGCGCAGTGCCCCTAAGTAATTTCCCAATGTAATGGTTCCGCTTGGCTGTATTGCGCTGAATATTACCTTTTTTTTCTCTGCTTCATTGGTGACAGACATGTATGTATTCTCCTTATATCTCATTAGCTGTAATTTTAGTTTAACATTTGTTTTGCTGTTTCTTCCAGTATCACAATTCCTTTTTGTATTTGTTCTTCTGTCGGTGTAGAAAAATTAATACGGAAAGACTGGCAAGGCGCGCTTTCATCTACCAAAAATGCATTTCCCGGAACCACGCATGCTTTTTTCTCAGCGCTGTTTTTGCAAAAATCCAGCATGTTGATTTGGTCAGGAAGCGTGCACCATATAAACAATCCGCCTTCCGCTTTATGATAGGTGATGCCCAGAGGAACCAGATGTGTTTCGATTAGGCTGATCATCAGTTCTGTGCGTCTGCGGTAAATGGTACGTAATTTTTCAAGATGACCGTCATAATCATAATCTGTCATCAGAGTATTGCAAATCATTTGTGCAAGAATGTTGGTATGTACGTCATCCGCTTGTTTGCATACGACCATTTTTTGCACAATTGGTTTTGGTGCGATGGTAAAACCAACGCGCATTCCGGGTGAAATGACCTTTGAAAAAGAGCCTGCATAAATGACAATGCCGTCTTCGTCAAAAGATTTAATTGCAGGAACGTGAGTGCCGCTGACGCGTAAATCTCCGTATGGATTATCTTCTAAAATGATAACGCCGTATTGTTTTGCCAATTGATACATTTTTTTTCGTTTTTCAAGGCTCATTGTAATTCCGGACGGATTTTGGAAGTTTGGAATGGTATAAATCATACGTGCATTTGGCTCTTCTTTTAAAACTTGTTCCAATTCTGCCATATTCATGCCGTCTTCTTCCATAGAAATGCCGCGCAAACGTGTTTTTATGGAACGAAACGTATTTAAAGAACCGATAAAGCTGGGCGCCTCACAAATAATGACATCATTTTCGTTGCACAGTACCTTACTGGCTAAATTCATGACTTGCTGCGCGCCGGATGTTACAAGTGTTTCATCGAATTCTCTGCCAATTTGATGATGAGATTTCATATATGCGGAAATGGTTCCGCGAAACGGCGTATAGCCTTCTGTAATGCTGTATTGCAATGCCGCAATGGGATGTTCACTTAAAATTTTTTGGGAAATTTCAGCAATTTCTTTTGCCGGGAACGCTTCCGGAGCAGGGTTGCCCGCAGAAAAAGGTATGACGCTTGGGTCCGATGAATTTTTTAGTATCTCTCGAATAACAGAAGGTTTTAAAGCTAAAACTCGGTCGGAAAATTGATAATCCATCATCAAAATACGCACCTTTCAGAATAAAATATCCAAATCATTAAGTATGAAGCCAAGCTTCAATCATATTTTATAATTTTATCACAAATTTATCTAACAATCAATGAAAGGTCAGTTGAAAAGACAGGGGAATCGGCTGTTTTTTTCTCTAAATACCAAAAGTGTTCCATTTCTCGTCAAGAAAGAACAGCACATTATGACAGAGAATGCATTCTGCGCCTTGTATAATCAAACCATAAAAGGACAAGCAATGATATGCTTGCAGGAAATGAAAACATGTTTGACGTGAAATGACGGAGGTTATGTTAATGAAAGGAAAGACCATGGAGCATGTGCAGAAAAGGAAGATAAATTTTAAGGGAATTCTAACTTCTTCCAAAACAAAGCGCATTGCACTGTATGCATTGTATTTTTTGGCAGGACTATTAGGTGCAAGGGGGATGGTATTTGTACGGTATGCGCCATTTGGCGCAGCGGCAGTGGCGGCAGTACCAATTCGCAGTATGTGGGCTGTGATTGCAGGCAGTTTGGTTGGTTATATATGGCCGTCCAATGCAATGCATCCAATTCGATACATAGCGGCGATTATTGCCATTGCCATTATTCGCTGTATTCTAAATGAACTGGTTAAAATTCGTTCTCATCCATTGTTTGCGCCGTTGGTATGCTTCGTCCCAATGCTGGTAACGGGAATCGCCATGGCATTTATCAACGGAGTTACTATCAACAGCATTACTATGTATTGTGCAGAAGCAATGCTTTCCGCAGCGGGCGCATATTTTTTTCAGCGAACATCTTCTTTGATTACAAGCAAACGCGGGGTTGGTACTCTAAATACGGGTGAATTGGCTTGTGTCGTATTGTCGTTGGGCGTTGTCATACTGGCGCTTGATAATATTGCAATCTATGATATTTCCCTTGGAAGCATTGCGGCGGTCATTTTAATTTTATTTGCCGCACAATATGGCGGTGTTGCAGGCGGCGCCATTGCAGGTACCGCAACAGGCGTTATGCTGGGTCTTACAACATCAGGTCTCAGTTATATTTCGGGGGCATATGCGTTTGCAGGACTGATGGCAGGGTTATTTGCTCCGCTGGGAAAAGTAGCGATGATTTTGGTTTTTATTTTGACCAATGCTATTGGTTCTCTGCAAATAGGAAATCAGATGTATATGATCAATGGATTATACGAAGTGTTGGCAGCTACGCTGATTTATGTGATTTGGCCAACAAAAATAGGGGGAAGATTTATTGCCTTGTTCCGCCAGCCGGTAGATTTGCTTCATACCGATGGATTAAGAAGAACTGTTACCATGCGGTTGGGATTTGCGGCAAAAGCATTGGATGATGTGACGCAGTCCGTGGAGGAAGTCTCAAAACGGTTGGCAGTGATAAATGCGCAGGATTCTGACCAGGTATATACCAATGCCGTAGAAGATTGCTGCGAAAACTGTGGTCTGCGTATGTACTGTTGGGAGAAAAATCAACCTGAAACCATGCAAGCACTGCAAACCGCCGCAAGTAAATTAGGGGAAAAGAGCAGTATAGGGATAGAAGATTTTCCTGGATTTTTTGTCAGCCGCTGCGGCAGGGTCAATGAGCTGGCACAAAATATCAACCATACATATCAAGAAATGAAGATCAGAGAATCAGCAGAAAAGCGCGTTTCCCAAATACGGGCTATGGTCATGAATCAATTTGAAACAACCAGTGAGATGATGCGTGACTTTGCACAGGAATTAGAATTGTATGAACGGTTTGATTATGATGCCACACAACGTATCAATCAAGTGCTGCATGAATCAGCCATTATTCCCATTGATGTCAGCTGTCGTATTGACCGCTACAACCGTATGTCTGTGGAAATTGAAACGCCTGCTTTGGATCAAAAGAAAATAAGAAGAACCAAATTGGCAAAAGAAATCTCCAAAGTTTGCGGCAGAAGATTTGAACCGCCTATGATTTCTATGATAAAAGACCGCTGCCGTATTCAAATGTCAGAAAAACCTGTATATCGAGTTCAGTTTGGTGCAGCGCAGCATGCCTGTGATAATGCACAGCTATGCGGAGACAGTTATAACTGCTTTACAGACGGAAAAGGCAGATTTGTTACCATTATCAGTGACGGAATGGGGACAGGCGGACGCGCGGCTGTTGATGGCGCTATGGCGTCAAATATTATGAGTAATTTGGTCAAAGCAGGGCTTGGATTTGACTGCGCCTTGAAAATTGTCAACTCAGCCATGCAGGTCAAATCCGGTGAAGAGTCTTTGGCAACATTGGATGTTGCGGTTTTGGATTTATTTAACGGATCTCTTTCTGTAATGAAAGCAGGAGCGCCTATCAGCTTTATCAAAAAAGGCAGAAATGTGGAACGTTTGGACGCGGTGTCTGTTCCGATTGGTATATTGGATGAAGCAAAGTTTGCGTATGCAAAAAGTACACTGGAGGAAAACAACTGGCTGATTATGGTATCTGACGGCGTATTAGCGGCAGGAGATGCGTGGATTATGGAATGCATTGAAGGCTGGAATGAAAATTCTCCCCAGACATTGGCAGAAACCATTGTAGAAAAGGCGCAGGTTCACCGAACAGACGGTCATGACGATGATATCACCGTTGTGGCAATTCAACTGCGGCGGCCAAGCATCGACTTTTAAATGAAACTATGAAAACGTTTTAATCCAATGAGAGGGGGTGGTGCGAATCCCAATGTTATATTGTAACATTGCAATATAAGAAAAAAGGGAGGTGAACATAGCATTTCTTACATAGAAACCGGTGTATTTCAGTAAGTTTTCATTTCCTCAAACGTGGTAAAGAAAAAGCGTAAGGATATATTCCTTACGCTTTTTTGTTTATTCAGATATGGCAATGAGATAAAACTGTACTGATATTTTGCCATGAATAGCAAAAGAAATCTTCAAAAAATAAATCATCCCAAGAGCAACCAAATAAGTTCTGAAATAACAGAGTTATTTGTTGGGGATGATTTGATGTGGATTGCTTTTGATGTTAGTTTTCGTCGGTCCAATTTTCGCTGTATACACGTACATGGTATTCAGCACCTACTGACGCACATAGTTGGCGGCAAGCTTCCAATTCTTCAGAAGACATGGTATCTACAACAGTCATGACCACTTTTGGCACATACTGTTTTACATGTTTGGTAAATTCCAAAATAGCGGGTAAAGCTTCCAAACCATATTCAGAATGGCAGATTTCGTCGTATTTTTCAGGGGTAGAAGCATTTAGGCTAATAGAGATTATATCAACCGCTCCTTCAAAATCAGGAGCTGTATCTCTTCCAAATATTAAATCGGATAAACCGTTGGTATTGATACGAATTGGAATACCGCTTATTTTACGCACATTTGCAGAAATCCATTTGATATCTTCCAGTCGATAAGTAGGTTCTCCAAAACCGCAATATACCAGCTGTTTATAATGAGATAAATCCCTTTTTTCCAGTTCTGCAAAAATTTCTTCTTTTGTTGGTTCACGTTCCAGCCACAAGCTGCCGGAATCTCCTACATGATCTCCTGTGGTGCGCAAACAAAAATCACATGCATTGGGACAGCGATTGGTTAAGTTGACATATAAATTTTTTCCGTATACATAAGTAATGGTCATATTAATCCTCCAAAGGCACGCCAAATAAATTGGATGCATTTTTACGGGTGATTTGTAATAATTCCTCTGGGGTAATTACGTTTCCCTGCTCGCTACGTACGTTTGCAATTTTTTCAGCGGTGTAAATAATCATAGAAGAATCACAGCGTTTTCCGCGAAACGGAACCGGAGTCATATAAGGTGCATCCGTTTCCAAAACCATGGATTCTAACGGAATAGAAGCCGCCACAGCAACGGGTGTTTTTGCATTTTTAAAAGTGACTGCTCCGCCCAGACCAATATACATTCCCAGCTTGATGACTTCTTTGGCCATTTCCACACTTCCGGAAAAACAATGCACTACGCCTTTTGGCTTGTATTTTTTTAATAAATCCATGGTGTCTGCATGAGCTTCACGGTCATGGATAATCACCGGAAGCTGATATTGATTTGCAAGCTGCAGCTGGGTTTCAAAAAAAGCAATTTGCACATCGCGAGGCGCATTGTCCTCATAATGATAATCCAGTCCAATTTCTCCTACTGCAACCACCTTTGGCTGTTTGATTAATTGCTCCAGTTGTTCCTTATAATCGGAAGGGGCTTCTTTTACATCGCCGGGATGAATTCCCACTGCTGCATAAATAAAAGGATACTGCGCGGCAAGTGCAATGGAATCTTTAGAGCGTTCGATATTTGCGCCAACATTCATTACATTGCAAACCCCCTTTTGCTGAAGAGATTGTATCAGTTGATGGCGGTCTTCTTCAAAGGCTTCGTCATCGTAGTGTGCATGGGAATCAAAAATATAATTTTGCATCGTTTGACCTCCAAATAAAATACAGACTTACAGAATGAAAGATTCCGCAGTCTGTATCAAACATAACTTAGTGAATGCCGCTGCCTGCGGGCATATCGTCTACAAAAATCACTTTTACAGTGTTTTCATCGCAATCGGCAGCCAGAATCATGCCTTGGCTTTCCACTCCGCACAATTTTGCAGGTTTTAAATTTGCTACCAATATAATGTGGTGTCCAATCAAATCATCCGGTTGGTACCATTGAGAAATACCGGAAACCACAGTACGTTCTTTTTCTCCGTCATCGACCGTTAACTTTAATAACTTTTTCGATTTTTTCACCGGTTCACAGTCTAAAATTTTACCGACACGCAGCTCGATTTTTGAGAAATCGTCAAATGTGATTTCAGAAAACTTTGCGATTCCTTCCGTTTTTTCCTCTTTTTTCGCTGCTTCTTCTTTTTGTTTTAATGCTGCGGGATTGGGAATTAATTTATTTAATTCTTCAATTTCAGCATCAACATCAATACGCGGGAATAAAGTTTCCCCTTTTGTAATAACAGCGTCGGCAGGCAAGATACCCCATTTATCTGCCGTATCATAAGTAAGCTCGTGTTCTTTTGCGCCAATTTGCTCCTGGATTTTTGGGGTGGTGGATGGCATGAATGGCGTCAATAAAATGGAAATCATGCGCAATACTTCGCAAAGGTTATAAATGACTGTGGCAAGTCTGGCGCGTTTGGTTTCATCTTTGCCCAGTACCCAAGGCATGGTTTCATCAATGTATTTGTTGGTACGTGCAATTAACTTCCAAATTTCAGCAAGTGCGTTTGAAAATTGGTAGCCGGACACATGCGCGTCGCATTTTGCGCGCAGCTGTGTTGCCATTTGAATCAACTCTTTATCCAGGTCATTTTCCTCACGTTCAGCAGGAATGGTACCGCCAAAATATTTTTGGGCCATAGCCGTAGTACGTGAAAGAAGATTTCCAAGGTCGTTTGCCAGGTCTGAATTAATTCGATTGATTAAGGCTTCGTTTGTGAAAGTACCGTCCGCGCCAAACGGAATTTCTCTCAATAGGAAGTAACGGATTGCATCGACTCCGTAGCGGTCACATAAAATAACAGGGTCTACCACATTGCATTTTGATTTTGACATTTTGGTGCCATCGCCGAACAATAACCAACCGTGACCGTATACTTGTTTTGGCAAAGGCAGATTCAGAGCCATAAGCATAGCAGGCCAAATAATGGTGTGGAAACGAACAATTTCTTTTCCTACAAAGTGTACGTCTGCCGGCCAATATTTTTGATAATCAGAGTCATCGTCAGAATCATACCCCATAGCTGTAATATAGTTGGTTAAAGCGTCAAGCCAAACATATACAACATGCTTTGGATCAAAATCTACAGGAATGCCCCAAGAAAAGCTGGTGCGGGAAACACAAAGGTCATCCAAACCGTTTTTGATAAAATTAATCATCTCATTTTTACGGCTTTCCGGTTGAATAAACTCAGGATGTTCCTCATATAGTTTTAACAGTTTATCTCCGTAATTGGACAGACGGAAGAAATAAGCTTCTTCTTCGTCCCATTTTACCTCGCGGCCGCAGTCAGGGCATTTGCCGTCTTTTAGCTGAGTTTCTGTCCAGAAAGATTCACATGGAGTGCAGTACCAGCCTTTATAAGCTCCTTTATAAATCTCCCCTTTATCGTAAAGAGCTCTAAAGATTTTTTGAACGCCTTTTACATGAATTTCATCGGTGGTACGAATGAATTTATCATTTGAAATATTTAATAATTTCCAAAGCTCCTGAAACCCATGAACAATCTTATCCACATATTCTTTTGGAGTAACTCCTTCTTTTGCAGCGTTTAATTCAATTTTTTGTCCGTGCTCATCTGTGCCGGTTAAAAACATAACGTCATAACCCTGCATTCTTTTATAGCGTGCAATGGCGTCGCTTCCTACTGTACAGTAACTGTGACCGATATGGGCATTTCCTGATGGATAATAAATCGGAGTTGTGATATAAAATGTTTTTTTCTGTTCCATAATACTCTCATCTGTCTTCCGTTATAAATTTTTTAATTGATATTTGTTTGTCCGCTTGAACTGTCAGAGCCATATAAAAACTCTCTTAAGCTTGCGCATGTAGCGGGCAGGTCAGGAACTAAATTATAATCTATTTCAGTATAAAGACCTTCTTCAGGAACATGCGCTGTTTGCACCTCATAATTCAGTATGGTATTTGCCTGGGTTGCGAGAGAAAGAATATCTCCGCTGGATAAATCTGTTGTGATATATTGGGCATAGTCGTAGAATACAGAGGTCATTTGCGCAGGGTTCAACGTTTTAAATTTATCGAATATGGCAATCATCACCTGACGTTGACGTCCTGTTCTGCCAAAGTCGCTGTCAAGCTTACGGATACGTGCAAATGTTAAGGCTGCTTTTCCGTCTAAATGATTCATTCCCACTTGCAGATCGATATATTCGCCGTATTCGCCATAGTACCAAGTACTCATGTAATCCACTTCGTCCTGTGTCATTTCAAGGTCGATACCACCCATGGCGTCAATTAAATTGATAAAGTTTTCAAAGTCAATTTCTACATAATGGTCAATGTTGATGCGGAAATTATTTTCAATGGTCTGCATGGTTAAACCTGCGCCGCCTATTTCATTTTGGCTGCCTATGGTATATGCGGCATTGATTTTACTTTTTCCAATGGTAGGTACATCAACGTATAAATCACGAAGGAAAGAAACCATATTTAAATTTTTCGTTTTACTGTTGATGGAAATCAGCATCATAGTATCTGAACGTTGTGCTGTACCGTCTTCGCTTCGGTCAACACCCAACAATAATATATTTGTAATAGCATTGTCGGAAATCACATCCCAAGTTGGTGCGTCGGACGGTTGTTCCACATAACTGGTGGTATCAACAGGTTTATAATTGATTCGTGAAAGCATAATTGCAACAAAGGCAACAATTCCAACAATAATTGCAACTATAATACATAAGATTCCAATGACAATTTTTTTTGCTTTCTTTTTTTTCTTTCGGGGAGGTAAATCGCCTCCGCCGCCGTTTTTCTTAGATTTTCTCGATGAACTGTAAATGTCACGATTGACATAATTGTAACGGTCAATATCTTCGTTCACAGCAGAAGTTCTGTTTGATTTTTCCCTGTATCTCTGTTGATTTTGCTCAGTGGAATTCATCTTTCTTCTGGAACTATTTTGCTGGCTCTGAGTTCTGCTGCGCGGTGTATTTGTTTCATTGGTTTTGTAGCGGGGTGTTCTTTGAGATTTTCTTTGTTCCCTGCTGGAAGAATAAATATCTCTATCATCATCACGGGGACGTCCGCGATTGTTATTTGCCATAGTATACTCCTTTAAGCGATGGATGAATCGCTAATGATAGTGCTATATTATATATGTATATGATTGCATATAATCTATTTTATTTTATTGTATTGTGATAGTTATGTCAACTCTCCATATTACGGTGGACCATAATTTTTTAAATTCTTACAATTTGGATACAAAATCAACTTGATTTTGTAAAAAGCATTCATTATTATGAATATAAATGATCCTATCAGAAAAGAGGCAGTATTCTATGGTAAAAAAGAAGAAAAAGAAAATTGACAAACGTACATGGCTTATTCGTATTGTGGCAATGGGCTGTGCATTACTAATGTTAGGTACCGTTATTATTGCCGCTCTTTTCTCATTTTAATAAGTGAAAGATTTTATGTTAAATTTACATTAAGTGAAAACCGAGTTTTTAAAAGAACTCTAAATTGTTTTTAACATAACATTTACAAACAACCTGTAAACTTAAACTCATCTTAAACAAACAGATGAGGAGAAAGAAAAAATGAGAAAAACCAAAATCAAAAAAATTGTTACAGCAGTAATTGCTTCTGCTCTCATGGTTTCTACAGCTGCATTGTTTACAGGCTGTGGATCCACTACGAATACGGACGCGTCAGGAGGCGGCAGTACTGGAGGAAGTTCCTTAAGCGGAAAACTAACTTTAAATGGTTCCACTTCCATGGCAACCGTTTGCCAGGCTTTGGGAGAAGTATTCCATGAGCAAAATCCGGGTGTTACCGTAGAGAAAAGCGGTACCGGTTCCGGTGATGCACCTCAAGCGGTACTATCAGGTACAGCATTGATTGGCGACCTTTCCCGTGAATTAAAAGACAGTGAGAATCCGGATCAATTTGAAGTAGTACAAATTGCAACAGACGGTATCGCAATTGCAGTACACAAGGACAACCCTGTAAGCGACTTAACTCAAGAGCAAATCGCACAAATCTTTACAGGTGAAATTACCAACTGGAGCGAAGTTGGCGGACAAGACCAAGCAATCACAGTGTTGGGCCGTGAAGCTTCTTCCGGTACAAGAGATGGATTTGAATCCATTTTTGGAATTGAAGGCAATGCAACATATGCAGCAGAGTTAACTTCAACAGGTGAAGTATTGAACCGTGTAGCAAGTGATCCTGCAGCAGTAGGTTACATCTCTTTGGCATCTGTATCCCCATCCATTAAAGCAGTAAATGTTGATGGCGTTGCAGCTACTGATGAAAATATTTTAAATGGTACTTACAAAGTTTCCAGACCATTCATTCAAATCTATAAAAAAGGTTCTGACAGCGAATTGGTTCAAGCTTGGTTTGACTTTGTAAAATCTGACGCAGGCAGACAAGTGATTGAAGACGTTGGATTGATTCCGGCAGAATAATATTACTTTTATATTCATTTACTTACTACATCTTCCCTAAAATAGATCAACAAAAAATCCCTTCCCCGGCATTATAATACACGGGGGAGGGATTTTTTGTGGTTATTCTTTTCCGAATAGTCTTTGCGCATAATATACGGAACCCATTGCATCTTTTGAATAAAAGTCTGCATGTATCATATCCGCATATTCCTGTGTTAAGACAGCGCCGCCCACCATTACATTTACATGAGGGGCTTTTTCTTTTAATAATCGAATGGTTTCTTCCATATTTACAACCGTAGTTGTCATCAAAGCGCTGAGTCCTACCAGCTGGACATTTTGTTCCAAGGCGGTATCTACTACCAAATTTGGGTCTACATCTTTTCCAAGGTCAATCACATCATAACCATAGTTTTCCAACAACACTTTTACAATGTTTTTTCCAATATCGTGAATATCGCCTTTTACTGTTGCAAGAATAATTTTTTCTCCTTTTTCCTGCACAGCTCCGCTTTTTTCAAAATGAACTTTAATTACTTCAAAAGCAGCTTTGGCAGCTTCTGCGCTCATAAGCAATTGGGGAAGGAACAGTGTTCCTTGTTCAAATTCTTTTCCCACAACGTCTAGAGCAGGTACCAACATGTGATTGATGATTTCCAGCGGCTCCATTGTTTTTAATAATTCCTGTGCAGCAGTATGAGCACTTTCTTTCAAGCCTTTGATAACGGCTTGATCCAAAGGCATATTAACACCGGCAGGGGCTGCGGTTTCTGTTGTTTGTCCGGAATAAACAGAAATATATTCCATACACTGCCGGTCAACGCCGCTTAACGCACAGTAGGAGTAATATGCCTTCATCATACCCTGTGAGCCGGGATTCATAATTGCTGCGCTTAATCCGTTTTGCAAGGCCATTGTAAAAAATGCAGAGTTGATATTTTCACGCTGGGGGAGACCAAAAGAAATGTTGGAAACACCCAAAGAAGTATAAGCGCCCAATTCATCGCGGATTAACTGCAGCGCCTTTAAGGTAACGGCAGCAGCTTCCTGTTCAGCGCTGATGGTCATTGCAAGTACGTCAAATATCAAATCCGTTTTTGGAATACCGTATGTTTCTGCCGTAGCAATGATTTTTTTGGCAATTTCCAAACGTTCTTCTGCGGTAGGGGGAATGCCGTTTTCGTCCAAAGTTAAGGCAATGACCACACCGCCGTATTTTTTGACAAGAGGAAATACTTCATGCATGGAGTGTTCTTTGCCGTTTACAGAGTTAATCAACGGCTTTCCGTTATAAATGCGCATTGCCTTTTCCATGGCAATGGGATCTGTAGTATCAATCTGCAATGGAAGGTCAATTACGCTTTGCAGTTCTTTTATAGCGTCTTGCATTAATTGTACTTCATCAATTTCAGGCAAACCTACGTTTACGTCTAATACATGCGCGCCGTTTTGCTGCTGGGTAAGACCTTCTTTTAAAATATAATCCATGTCATGATCACGCAATGCTTGCTTGAAACGAGATTTTCCTGTTGGATTGATACGTTCTCCTATAATAATTGGGCGGGGACCGAATTGAACAGTATGGGTATACGAAGAAATGACGGTAAGATGTTTTGGTTCCATTGGAACAGGCATAATGCCTTTACATACTTTTATAGTTTCCGCCAGATGTGCAGGTGTGGTTCCGCAGCAGCCTCCGATGATCCATGCGCCTTCCATTACAATATCGAGCATTTCTTTTGCAAATTCTTCAGGATTTACGTCATATACTGTTTGTCCGTTTACATTTTTGGGCAGACCTGCATTTGGATTGACGATAATAGGAGTTGAACAGCAGGCGGTTAGTTCTTTCATAAATGCTTTCATTTGCGTTGGACCAAGACCGCAGTTAAAGCCAATTCCATCTACGCCAAGACCTTCCAGCAATGCAACTGCCGCAGAAATGTCTCCGCCTGTCAGCAGTTTTGCATTTTCATCAAATGTCATGGTAACAAATATAGGCAGGTTCGTATTTTCTTTTACTGCCAGTACAGCGGCTTTTACTTCATGGGTATCGCTCATGGTTTCAATCAGTGCTGCATCGGCTCCTGCCTGCTCACCTACCATTGCCATTTCTTTGAATGCCTCGTATGCGCCGTCAAATTCCAAATCTCCCAACGGACGAAGCAGTTTACCTGTAGGACCAATGTCCATTGCAACAAGTCCATGACCATTTTCTTTTACTGCTTGTTTTGCAATGGAAACTGCTTTTTCAATTAATTCTTTTGCTGAGTAACCGCTGTCTGCCATTTTAATGGAGTTTGCGCCAAACGTATTTGTTTTGACAATGTCGCACCCAGCTTTTAAATATTCGCGATGTACATTTAAAATGAATTCAGGTTTTTCCATATTCCAAACTTCAGGCAATTCTCCCGGGGCAAGTCCATTTTGCTGTAAAATAGAGCCCATGCCGCCCTCAAAGAAAATAATGCGTTTTCCAAGCTGATCTAAAATATCCATGGTTATTCTTCCTTTCTAAACGGACAATTTTTTGCCTGACAGGTCATGCATCTTGCAATATGGCAGGTTGT
>CALWUU010000020.1 GCA_944384835.1 uncultured Clostridia bacterium
GTTACAACTTGTAATTTTTTATAGCACCATTTTATTTGAAATTTAATGATATCGTTCAATCTGAAATGCAAAATGTTTAAAAGTGGGGGAATGTTATAAAGTTTAAATGTTAAAATAATGGTACTGATATATCGCATCCCAGTTAGCATAAAGTTTTGGATCAAAAATGAAAATTATGCTTTGTGTTTTTCTTCATCAAAAAAAGACGAATATAAAATAAATTGTAAATATTTACATGCAAAAATCGCTTATTAAGCTAGCAGACAAGCGGTTTTACGATGGTTTTACCAAAATATGGAAAATTTAATTTCATAACTATTTGTATAAATAACCAAAATAAAACACCTATGTAATACGTGTAACAAGTTTGTAACTAATATTTTCTTGCAATCTGCACATAAATCAAAGAGAATTTATTAACATTAATGTAAATAAATGGTAGTAAAATAAGGTAAAAAGTCGTATTTACAATTTTATGGAAATTTAGATTGTGCATATAGCACAAAATTAGATTCGTTTTTCATTTGACATATAGAAAAACAGTGAATATAATAGCAAACGTCACAGTAATCCGAAAACAAGCGACAGTATACGCGTCTTAAACACTGTACATTTTTAATACTGTCGTAAGAATGAAGGAGAGCAAGTATGAAAAACACAAAGAAAAAAGAGCATAAGTTTTTAAAATTGGTGAATACACCATTAAAACGCATCAGTGCTTTTGCATTGGTTACAGTTATTGGTGTTGGTTCTGTTGTAACAGTAATGGCAACAACAGGCAAAGCAACCATTTTAGATAACGGTGTATCTTATCGTGTGAATCTAACGACAACAGACACAGAACAATTATTGGAAAAAGCAAATATCGAAGTTGGTCCAAATGATATTGTTGAAAGAGATGACACCAACGGTGTTGTAATTGAAATCAGACGTGAAATGGAGGCAACTGTTGCAGCGGATGGAGCAGAGAAAACTGTAAGCGCACATTATGGCGATAAAGTCTCTGACGTTATCGCTCAAGCAGGTGTTGCTCTGGATGATAACGATACTGTAAACGCAGATGTAGACAGTGCTTTAACAGACAATGCTGACCTTGTTGTTACGAGGTACCATAAAGTTACGGTACATGATAACGGAACAACGCAAGTAGTTGATGTTCCGGAAGGCACAGCAGTAAATGTGCTCTCGTCAGCAAACATCACATTAGGTGAAGAGGATACTTTGAGCGTAGCGGAAACAGAGCCGCTTACAGACGGTATGGAAATTACGGTTAATCGTGTTACTTATGCAACACAAACTGTAACAGAGAGCATCCCTTTTGAAACAGAAATAATTGAGACAGCAGATCTGTATGAAGGGGAAACACAGGTTCAAACAACTGGTGCAAACGGCACAAAAACAGCTGTGAAGGAATGCAAATTTGTAAACGGTCAATTGGTAGAATCAAAAGACGTAGCAGTGCTTTCCGAAACGGAACCTGTAACTGAAGTACAATTGGTAGGCACAAAAACAAAATCTGTTGCTGTAACTCCCACACCTACTGCAAGCAAATCTACTCAAACAAACGCAGCTGTTTCAGGAAATACAATTATTGATGTAAATGGCAATGTGCTGAACGTTGCGCGTGTGATTACTGGCGAATGTACCGCATACACCGGCGGTGGAATTACTGCTACAGGCGCACCTGCTGCTGTAGGTCGTGTGGCAGTTAACCCTAATATCATTCCTTATGGTACAAAATTATATATTGCTTCCCCGGACGGCAGCTTTGTATATGGCTATGCCATTGCTTCTGATACTGGCGGAGCATTGATGTCAGGTCGTGTTTTGGTTGACTTGTATTATGATTCTCTTGGAGAATGTGTTAATTTTGGTCGTCGCCAAATGAACGTTTATATTCTGGCATAATCAGCGGTACCTTTGCATACTATAAATTGTGATAAAGATAAAAACGAAGAATATTATAAATAAAAAACAGCGTGTGCCAAAAGGCACACGCTGTTTTTTATTATGCAGTAGTATATTAGTCATTTTTTTATGCTATAAAGGCATCCATCGCCGCCCATAAGTGCTGTCATTTCTTCAATGCGCTCCAGTGGGAATGGTGGCTGTGACAATGGCTTCATCGCAATAGACATTAGTTTCATAGGATTATCATCAGCAGCTACTCGGTTAGAGCTAAAATGTCCACATCGCCGGCAACGATGGATAATTGCCCATTCGCCATTCTTTCTGACCCATACTCCAATTGGGTCCATAACGCTGCCACAGTCGGAGCTTCTGTCTCCCGGCTCAATATCTACATGTAAACTGCATAAACAATTGGGGCAGTGATTTCGATGTTCGCTGCCTGCTCCGGTTGCAACAACCAATCGCCCGCATACTTTACATGTAAAGCTATCTTTACATGCATGAGTTTTATAATAACCTTTAGCATATAATTTTCTTTTATTTTCTCTATTCATAAAGTTCTCTCCTGAGGATGTTTTGTTACAACATGGATTTTAAATACTTTTTAAGGGAATCGCGATATTTTTGTGTTAGCCTTAAGTATTCCTGTTGTTCCTCTATTGTCCATTCATTCCAAATTTTATTTTCAATTTCAAACAGCGGATAAATTTTTTCTAATGCATACTGCTCTCCTTTTTCGGTCAAGCACACAATGGTATTTCTTCCTTTTCCCTGTTCAAGATATACAATTCCTGTGTTTTCTAATTTGCGGATTGCCGAATTAATGGTTTGTCTGCTGATACCGGTTAATTTGCTGATGTCACTTTGAAGACAACGCTTACCCTTTTCACAAATAACATATAAAATATTCTGTATACTGTCTGAAATGCCCATTTTCACGGCGGCTTCGTGGTACAGAGCGTTGATTTCTCCGGCTAAATAAGTATATTGTTCTGTTTTTAAATAATGCATAGTATGATCTCCATATGTATGATTTCGTACATGTATATTATATCCGATTTCGGATATATGTCAATAGCTTTTTATTTATTGCATAGGTAGATACATATGGTTTCATCCAAGAGATTGTTTTTGAAATCAAATTGTTTGGTAAAGGTTCAGACAGGAATATAATATTCTCAAATTTTGATTGAAAGATATGATCTTCAATAGTTAAAATATGATTCAAGATTACTGCTCATGGATAAACAAAGGTTTAAAACAAAAAATAAAAACGTTATGCAAATAGTACTCCATTTGCATAACGTTTTTTCATTTACTAGGGCTTAAATGATTGTTATACTGTTTTACGGCTGACACAGAAAGCTTTGACGGTTATCAAATAAGCGCAGAATAAAATTGCTGACGGATGGTTTCATTTTTGAGCAACAAATTGCTTTATTAGCAGTAATGAGCAAATAAAGCGATAAATCTGCGTATCATCCAAAAGCAATGATACTCAATCTTTTAAGTTCGGCTTAAACCAACCTTACATGATTGACAAAAGACGTTTTTTGATATTAGTATATTTTTATTTTTTGTCCCATTATTCCAGTAAGGAAGTAATATGCATGGGAATCCCTGTTTTATCTATTTTGAATTCACAATTTTCATAAAAACCTACGTTATTGCCATTGGCAATAAGAGAAATACGCAAATAGGATTGATATGTTTTCAGTACGCGCTCTAACAATTTCCTTCCAATACCATGATATTGATACTCAGGAGCTACCAGCAAATAATGAACATATGCGGTCATAATTCCATCGTCCATAACACTGACCAAACCTACCAGCTTCTCACCGTCCCAAGCGCTGTAAACGGTGCTATAGTTTTGCATGGCGATTACCAATTTTTCAGGGTGATATCCGGATGACCAATGAACGGACAAAAATAGATCCTGCAATTCTTGCGCGTGAAAATTTTTCGTATCTTTATAGATGATTGTCATAGTATTTTCCCCTTTTTCAGTGTATTTTTATTTTATCATAAGCATTGCTTCCATACAAGATTCACGCCTGACATGTGAAATATCATTGAAATCATATTTTCAAATGCTGTCCCATTAATAGGACAATATTTGTATTTTTCTAAATATATGGCTTGTAATTTTACAATCACTGTGATAGAATAATACAAAACCAAACGTTTGTTCGTTTTTTGAGATTGAAAGAGAAGAGGAGATCATATATGTTTCAAGAAATAATGGGAAGTATTCTTCTGGTTTTTACAACAGGATTGCTGATAAAATATCGTCCAAAAACGTTTTTATCTTGGTATTTATGTTTGCTTTGCGGCGCAATGTCCATTATGGCTATCACATCAGGCGGCGGTTCATGGATATTGCAATTACTGCAAACCGTATCGCAAATGATTATGGCAATGTGCAGTCTGCTTTATCTGCACCGTGAAAAAGTATTCGCGGCATATAAGGAAAAATCACTTAAAGAACAAAAGAAGTATTCACAAGCAATTGTAAAAGGTGAAGCAAGAGTGAAAAAGCAAAAAACTATTTTGGTACAACAGAAAACAGCAGAAATAAAACGCTGCGCATAACAAGAAAAAGAACCCGTTTGTTTGGTAATGCATAAACTGGACTACGGGGCTGAAAAAGACCCCTTGAAATAGATAAGGCCTGCTGTAATTTGTATTGCAGCAGGCCTGTTGATTTGCTTGAAAAAATCGACATTATAAAGTAAAATAATAGTACAATAACTTTGGAGGGATGATACATGTTAATTGCACCGTCAATACTGGCGTCAGATTTTTCCAGATTGGGCGAGCAAATTGAAATGATTACCCAGGCAGGTGCGGATTGGATTCATTTAGATGTGATGGACGGTTTATTTGTACCAAACATCACATTTGGGGCTCCGGTGATAAAGGCGGTAAAGCCGTATTCCCATTTACCGTTTGATGTACATTTGATGATACAAAATCCAAAACGATATATTGAGGACTTTTGTAAAGCCGGTGCAGATATTGTTTCATTCCATGTGGAAGCGGAAGAAGATATAACAGGAACCATAGAAAAGATTGTCTCCTGCGGTGCAAAGCCGGCGTTGGCAGTAAAGCCGAATACATCGGTTGAAACAGTATTTCCATATTTGGACAAACTGTATATGGTTTTGGTTATGACAGTAGAGCCGGGCTTTGGCGGTCAAAAGTATATGGCAGATATGATGCCTAAGGTAGAATTATTAAAACAAAAAGCACCCCATCTGTTGGTACAAGTTGATGGGGGAATTGGGATTGATACCATTGCTTCCAGCGCCAAAGCAGGTGTGGATATTTGTGTGGCAGGTACCAGTGTGTTTCGCGCTGCATGCCCAAAGCAAATGATTGCAGACCTGAAAAAAGCTGCTAAGGACGCTTAATGTTTTGTGCAAGGGCAGGAAAGACAAACAGCACTAAATAAATCTTCTGTGAGCAATGTTCCGTGTTCTATTGCGGCAGCGGCAGCAACCCGCCCTTTTCCTTTTAAAATGCCATATTCTTGGAGAATTGCTTTTGCGTACTTGCTGGTTCTCCATCTTAGATGAAAAATAATACGGTATTTATCTCCAAAACGCAATAGTTTTGCTTTTGGACAAGTAATGCCGGCAATATTAAGACGTTCCACTGCATCCATCATATCGGTACAATTTTGGAATTGATATACATATGGACCGGTGGTCTCTTTGATTCGGAATTTTTTTCTTTGTAAAAATGATTTTCCATGGGACAAATTCGGAATATGCACACTAAACAATAATACAAAGGTACCGTCTCGGACTGAAAGTGCGCGTATGGTGATATTTTCAGCATCAGCATAAGAAAAACCTGTGTACTTACATCCCTCTAAAAATACCTTGGCTAATGTTATCTTTGAAAGAGTTGTGGGAATGTTAACGGAGATGCTGTTTAATCCCAAGCGGAGTGCTTCTTGCTCACTTAAAATAATCAGCAGATGTGAATCATCCATGATTTTTGCTTTCAAAATTACACCCCCTATATAAAAGTACGGTTACTCTATACTATTACAAATGCTGCAATATTGTCTTTGTTAAATGAGGAATATTTTAGTTGCAGCACACCAAAACAGCAATCTGCATATGCCATATGACTGCTTGCATAACAGATTAAATATAATATTAGAAACAGATTCCATATTTATGACATATAAGCTTTTATTGCGGAACAGTCTATAAATTGTTTGCTGTATACAACGGTACGGCTATCATCAAATGTAAGTTTATAAAAAGATTGTTCCGGCTATGATAAATATATGTTTATTCGTAAAGCTTTGATATTGCTGTATATTAAGTATAGAGCCATACGTTCTGCGGTATGCCGTTATTAATTTGTTAAATTAAGAATGACAAAAACAATGATATACATATATTAAAGGAACTTCTTAATATATGTATATAAAAATTTGATATAAATGGTACAGATGATTTTATGCTGTATAACAAAAAAGACATCTTGAAAACAAGATGTCTTTTTTCTTTATTTAAGTTTATAGATGCTGATGGTACAAATGGTGTACTTTATGTCCCGAAACCGCAATTATATGTCATGAACAACAAAAAATAAGGTATAAAAACAATTTATTGTCCCAACTGCAAGGATTTTAGGCCGTAGATAACATGTATTTGTACATATGTTCTTTTAATACTGTAACATTATTTTAGAATAAAATAAAATTAAAGTCAACCTGTATAGTATAATTTAAAACTTTTTGTGTATTTTAGCAAAAAAACATTAATTTCACTTCGGATTAAATACAAAATATTAAATTTATAGAGTACAAATTTTATCATTTTCAGTAGATTTCATCTGATATGTTAATTTTATTTTTCCTCCTTTTTCAATCGGGACATAAAGTACACTTTTAGTACCAGTTTTTGTATATTAAATATACTACCAATGAAACTCATTGACGGTAACGAATCGTTGGATGCTGCACATTGCCTGAGACAGTATGAGACATTTCCAAAGCACAGGGCTTCTCGTAAGGCAATACATGAATACCAAAGCAGAAAATAAAGCCAAAGATTCCTTAGTCATTGATATAACAATAAAACTGACTGCGAAAAGAAGAAACCGCAAGGGAGCAGACTGATGGGGGAGGGATACGACAATGAAGCACGCAAAGAAAACAGAAAGGGAGCGGAAATGGCTGCTTCCTGTAATAATAGCCGTATTCCTGACTGTACTGGGTGCAGGAGGATGTCTGGTGTGGGCCGGAAACAGTCCGGGCGGAGTACTGTCGGGAACAGACGCAACGGGAAATACCAATCAGACAAATCCGGCAGTGGTTCCTACGGGAACATCGCAGCCTGATGACAAGGGGCAGATAACCCAGCATACAGAGGAAGAAAAAAGCTACCTGGAACAGCAGGTAGGGATAAATGTAAATGAAGAAGGAACCATGGAAATAGATCTGGAGGCCATATTAAAGGCAGAACAGGAGTACCCAATCACCAGGCAGCAGGCAGAAGAACAAGCACTGCAGCAGCTGGGAGGTCAGGCAGATAACGTGTCGACCGGACTAAGGGAATATGAAGGCAGGACGTACTGGACGGTACAGCTGGAAAAGGACGGAGCGACTCGGGATATCTGGATAGATACCGAAACAGGAGAAGAGCTAATTAACCAATAAGAAAAAGAAGCAGGGAAGGACGATTTATGTGAAGCATACAACAACACCGAGGCTATTACAACATGGCTGGCAAAGAATGCTGGCAGTCATATTAGCTTCTGCAATACTGGTAACGGGAATTAGCTTTTCCGGTATTATGGAAGCATTTGCAAAGCAGAGCAGCGGATATGAAATTTACGCGGAATACATAGAAGATAACGCGAAAGCGGTACTCAAGGGCAAAGGAGAAAATGTGCCTGAAGGAGTAACGGTAACCGGGCTCAAGGACGCAGACGGAAACGAGCTGGATCCCAAAGCATTGGAATACACCGTAGATATGAACGGAACGTACAAATTTACGGTGGAATATGAAATTATGCAGGAAGTAGAGGGAGGCAGCGTAATCAAAGAGGAAACAGAAGAGCTTTCCGTAACGGTAGACCAAATTCGTCTGCCGGAGGTGCTGACAGAAGCACCGGAGGTTATGGCGGTTTCCGAGCTTAAAGCCAGAATGGCAAATGCGCCGGCTCCGGCAGCGGCTGCAACAAAGGAATTTATTATGCTCAGTGCGGAATCTGAGTATGAGTTGGGCAGATATAACTATGCGGGCGGTAATGTTAACGATGACCTGTACCGTTTGGCGGATTTAATTCCACCTCCCGGCACTATGCCAAACCTTTCGTATGATAACAGAACGCTGAAGGCAGATGGTGTATATTTTACCCTGCCGGATGACAGCAACCGTTATCCAATTACCGGATTGTATCCATTGGTGCTGGATGGTGGCACCACCGAATGGTACTATAACAGCGGAGATGCAAACAACACTGCTCAGGATAACACCCACGGCATTGATGTAGCGGTAAAACTGGACAGTCAGGCTACCTTATATGCTACTTATGAAATTAAAACGGGACAACGCAGAAATATCCAAAGGGCATTCGACCCTGCCGACAGTGACGGAACATGGAATGCTATCTTCAACAATAGCGGTATCTATTCCAGTGCTTATGAAAATGAGATAATATCATTTAGTTTTACCATACCTGTTCGGTTTGAAAAAGCACAGCTTATTGTTACAGACAATTCTAACAATCAGCAAATTGCGCTGTTCGATACCAGTGCTCCTAACGGTGCACATAAACTGGAGCAAAAGGGAAGCGGAAGAACCTACTCCGGTGTATTTTTAGTACCGGCGGCTGCTGCCGGAGCGTCAAATAAGAATATTACAGGAACATTTAAAGGTACTGAATGGAGGGCAAACAGAACTACAAGACGAGCTGGCTTTACATACCCCAGAATGTACACGGCAAATCAGAAGGATGGTAATAACAGGGCAGGAAACACCAGTGACAAGCAGGACGATATCTTCCGTGTGTATGCGGCACTCAACGCGGACTCTAATTTGGGTAATACTACAAATGAGATGAAGGTTGTCTGGCGTGAAGACTTAGGCTTTGACAGAGGTAATGAATCTTATCCTATAGGGAATAAGCAAACTTGGCTGACAACCGGAGCCAGAAGCTCCTTTATGGCGTATTTACAGCCGGAAAAAGGTAATGCGGGCGCAAATGCT
>CALWUU010000021.1 GCA_944384835.1 uncultured Clostridia bacterium
CTCAGTTAAAAAAATTGGGTTCTTCCTGCGATTGGGACCGTGAACGTTTTACACTGGATGAAGGCTGTTCCAAAGCTGTAAAGGAAGTCTTTGTAAAATTATATAACGAGGGGCTCATTTATCGCGGCGAGCGTATTATCAACTGGTGCCCTCACTGTAAAACCTCGATTTCAGACGCCGAAGTTGATTTTGCGGAAAAAGACGGCAACTTTTGGCATATTCGTTACCCATTGGCAGATGGAAGCGGTTATTTGAATTTAGCAACTACCAGACCGGAAACTATGCTGGGAGACACTGCAGTAGCAGTACATCCTGATGATGAGCGTTATCAGCATTTGGTGGGTAAAATGCTGATTCTGCCATTGGTTGGCAGGGAAATTCCAATTATAGCAGACACGTATGTAGAGCAGGAGTTTGGAACGGGTGTGGTTAAAATTACACCGGCTCACGATCCAAACGATTTCGAGGTTGGTCTGCGCCATAATCTTCCTGTGATTAATATTATGGATGAATCCGGCATTATCAACGAAAATGGCGGAGAGTACCAAGGGATGGACCGTTTGGATGCTCGCAAGAAAATTGTAAAAGCGCTGGATGAACAAGGGTATTTAATCAAAGTGGAGCCTATTAAACATAATGTAGGCGCTTGCTATCGTTGTAAAACCGTAGTAGAACCGCGGGTTTCCAAGCAATGGTTTGTAAAAATGGAGCCATTGGCAAAACCAGCTGTCAAAGCGGTGGAAAACGGTGAAGTGAAATTTGTTCCGGAGCGTTTTGATAAAATTTATTTTAACTGGATGAATAACATCAAAGATTGGTGTATTTCCCGTCAATTGTGGTGGGGACATCGTATTCCTGCATGGTATTGTGATGACTGCGGCGAAATTACAGTATCCAGAGAGACCCCTCAAGCTTGCTGCAAGTGTGGCAGCACCCATATTCATCAAGACGATGATACCTTGGATACATGGTTCTCCTCTGCTTTGTGGCCGTTTTCTACGTTAGGCTGGCCGGACAGCACAGAGGAATTCAACTATTTCTATCCGACCAATACCTTGGTGACAGGTTATGATATTATCTTTTTCTGGGTAGCCAGAATGATATTCTCAGGATTGGCACATACGGGAAAAGTGCCGTTTGACACGGTATTTATTCATGGTATTGTTCGTGACGCCAACGGTGTAAAAATGTCTAAATCTTTGGGAAATGGCATTGACCCATTGGAGGTTATTGACCAATACGGTGCTGACGCGTTACGCTTTATGCTGGCAACAGGCAACAGTCCCGGTAATGATATGCGTTATTCTCCTGAAAAGGTAGAAGCAAGCCGTAACTTTGCAAATAAAATTTGGAATGCGGCCCGTTTTATCTTAATGAATTTGGAAGGACATGAAATTAAAAATGAACTTCCAAGTGAGTTAACAACAGAAGATAAATGGATTATCAGTTCATTTAACCGTGTGGCAAAAGAGATTACAGAAAATCTGGAAAAATTTGAGTTGGGCATTGCCGCACAGAAAATTTATGATTTTCTGTGGGATGTCTTCTGTGACTGGTATATTGAAATTGCAAAAATAAGAATGAATTCAGACGATGCACAAACAGCACAAAATGCCCGTGAAGTATTGGTTTGGGTTATGACCGGCACATTGAAATTGCTGCATCCGTTTATGCCGTTTATTACGGAAGAAATTTGGCAAACACTGCCTCATGAGGGAGATGCGCTGATTGTGGCGCAGTGGCCTGAATATTGTCAGGAACATGACTTCCCGGACGCAGAGCTGGAAATGCAGCGCATTATGGATGTAATTCGCGGCGTTAGAAACCGCAGAGCGGAAATGAATGTACCGCCATCCAGAAAAACAAACCTGTACATTGCAACGGCAGAGCCAAACACATTTGAAAACGGAATTGCTATTTTAAATAAACTGGCTTATGCGACTCAAATTACCATTGGAGAAGCATTTGACATTGACGGTGCGGTTACTATTGTTACCAACGATGCAAAAGTATATATTCCGATGGAGGAATTGGTAGATAAAAAAGCGGAATTGGCTCGTTTGAATAAAGAACTTGAAACTGCTAAGAAACAATTCGCTCAAGTAAACGGCAAGTTAAATAATCAAGGCTTTTTGTCAAAAGCACCTGCGCAAGTAGTGGAAGGCGTGAAAAAAGACTTTGAGACCTTAACCGAACGGATACAACTGATTGAGTCCAGTATTTCCGCATTACAATCATAAGGAAAAAAGAAGGTTTGGTTATCGTTTTGGCGATGCAAAACCTTCTTTTGTTTTTTTGGAACAGAGAGGTAAACCATGACTTTTGAAACAGCAATGAAGATGCTTGGTACACTGCAGCGCTTTGGTTCTCCCGGCGCAGTGGAACGTGTGGCTTGGATTTTAGAACAATTTGGGAATCCGCAGAATCAACTGCGGTTTATACATGTGGCAGGTACAAACGGAAAAGGATCCACCTGTGCGATGTTATCTTCTGTTTTGCGGGAAGCAGGCTATCAAACAGGTTTATTTGTGTCTCCCTATATTATAGAATTTCGGGAACGGATACAGGTCAATGGAGAAATGATTCCCAAAGAAGCATTTGCTGCACTTATGGAGCAGGTGTTTCCGTATGTAGAACAGTTACAGTCATCGGGAAAGCGTATGTCGGAATTTGAGTTGGTCACTGTGCTGGCAATTCTTTGGTTTTCCAAGCAAAATTGTGATATTGTGGTATTTGAAGTCGGTGTTGGCGGCAAGAAAGATTCCACCAATGTGATTTCTAATGTATTGGTATCTGTGTTAACGTCTGTTTCTATGGATCATACAGAGATATTAGGAGATACCATAGAGAAAATCGCCAGGGATAAATGCGGAATTATGAAGCCCAACGGAACCATGGTTGTAGCGCCATGTCAGAAAGATGAAGTTATGCCAATTGTGAAGGAAGAGGGGGAAAAGCAACATAATTTGGTGATAGAGGCTTCTATGTATGATGTGCAACCACTTCATACAGACTTAAACGGAACGGATTTTATCTATCAAGGCAATTTGTTACACTTACCCTTGATAGGAACCCATCAGCTTATCAATGCCTGTACGGTATTAGCAACGCTGGAACAATTAAAACAAAAAGGATTTCCTATTGCATGCCAGCATATCAAAGCAGGTTTAAAGAAGGTGCAGTTCCCCGCCAGATGGGAGATTGTAAATCAACAACCTCTTATTATCATTGACGGCGCGCATAATCAGGATGGGATTGATATGCTGAAAGCATCTGTAAAGCAATATCTTCCCAATCGCAAAATCGTTGCTGTCATAGGTGTCTTGCGGGACAAAGATACGGACTATATGATTCATATGCTTTCAGATGTATTCGAGCATGTGATTACCATTACGCCTAACAATCCAAGAGCATTGGATGCAAAAACATTTGCATTGCGCTGGATTGCCTGCGGACAGCAAGCAACAGCGGCTGAAGATGTAGAAGATGCTATCAGTCGCGCAGAACAGTTGGTAGGAAAAAATGGCGTAATTTTGGTTTGCGGGTCGCTTTTTGTAGCGGCAGAAGCCAGAGAAAAAATAAAATACCATTTTATGGAAAAATAGTGGTGAGATTCGCACATTTCGAGTCTTTTCTCATGTTTGACCCTTTATCGTTATAGATAGCGATAAAGGGTCTTTTTTTATACAAATATAGATCCTGCAGAAGAGAAAAAGGACAAGCCATCTAACATAAAAAGGAGGAATTACCACACTCTTTGTAAAACAAAACATTCATGTATCAAAATAAAGCGGCATTTTGTTGTGCAAACAGTCGTTTTGCAATAAAAAGGAGGATATGCATGGATAACGGAACAGTAAGGCTGATTTTACAGGATGATGTACTGACCGCGGTATTAAGCGGAGAAATTGATCATCATACAGCCCAGGGAATGCGGGAAGAAATTGATTTTACCGTCAATCAATCCAAACCAAAGAAGTTAATTTTAAGTTTTGAACATGTAGGGTTTATGGACAGCGCCGGCATTGGTCTTATTATCGGCAGATATAAATTAATGGAAAGTTTGGGAGGAGAATTGGTAGTTTCCCATTTGTCTCCCAAAATGGAACAAATTGTATCGCTGTCGGGTGTAGGAAAATTGGCGAAAATAGAAAAGGGGGAAACAAATTATGATCAAGCCAATGAATGAAATGAGCTTATCTTTTTTAAGCTGCTCTGCAAATGAAGGATTTGCCCGTGCAACGGTATCTGCCTTTGTAGCGCAGCTGGATCCAACCGTGGGAGAAATTTCAGATATTAAAACAGCAGTATCAGAAGCAGTTACCAACTGTATTATTCATGCATACCGTGATGTGATAGGTATGATATACATAAGTGTGAAAATCTTTGAAAACGGAAAAGTGGTCATACGTATTCGTGATAAGGGCTGTGGCATAGAAGATATTGAGAAAGCAAAAGAACCTCTTTACTCAACAGGAGGAGAAGAACGTGCCGGTCTTGGCTTTATGGTAATGGAAAGCTTCATGGATCAAATGAAAGTCACTTCCAAAGTGGGCAAAGGAACCGTTGTAGTATTGCAAAAAGAGCTTGAACGCAAACAGGCAAAGAGCGCCAATGGATAATCGCGAACAGAAAATCAGCGATAATATCGGTTTGGTCCATGCCTGCGCCAAACGATTTAAATCGCGTGGAATTGAGTACGATGACCTGTTCCAGGCGGGATGTTTGGGTTTGGTAAAAGCGGTTGACGGATTTGACGATGATAGGGGCGTGAAATTTTCCACCTATGCGGTTCCGGTCATATTGGGAGAAATGAAGCGGTTGTTCAGAGACGGCGGCGCGGTAAAAGTGGGACGTGCTTTGAAGGAACTGTCTTTAAAAGCAACAAAAGCAACGGCGGATTTTACTGCCAAAGAAGGCAGAGTTCCCACCGTACAGGAACTGGCGGAAATATTAGAGGTGGAACCTGCCGCTGCCGCACAGGCCGTGGGCGCCGCCCAACGTCCCATTTCTCTTACCGGAGATGATGAGGAAGGCGGCGGACAGATTGACGTTGCAGTGGAAGCGGAGGATGAAAAAATTGCGGAACTGCTCTCACTTCAGCAAGTAGTTGGAACATTAGAGCCACAGGATAAAAAAATTATTTTATTCCGCTATTTCAAAAACCAGACGCAAACGCAAACGGCTCAATTTCTGGGAATGACTCAAGTACAAGTATCAAGACGAGAAAAGGTGATTTTAAATAAGCTCCGTACAAAGTTAAGTGATACGTAAAAATACAAAATCTCCGCTGCACAGCGGAGATTTTGTATTTTATAAGTAATTATATTTTATTGAAAAAATAAGGTTCATATTAAAATTTAAAGCAGTTTGATATATTGGTTACTGTGAAAACAGGACAATTATCCTATTATTTATGATAAGATAAGATTTGATAGGAACATGAATGCTAAAATGACACCAGATATATTTTGTGGCATCGATATAGTTTAAAACTATGGCTGGTTATATTTATCTAATATTAGACAATATTTTATTTTTATTATATAATAGGCACATGTCAAATAGAGATAAATTACAACAATAAGCGGAAATGTTCAAATAAGATATAATACTTTATTACTTTAATATGTTTTCGCTTTTGATAGATTGTAAAAAGAGAAAGGATGAAAAACATGAAAAAAGTTTTTGCTATTGTACTTACCGCCATTTTGGCATTGGTTACTTTAGTAGGCTGTTCCGGCGGTAATTCTATTACCATTGCCGTACCGAATGACGCAACGAATGAGGGACGTGCATTGTTGTTTCTGCAAGAACAAGGTTATATTACATTGAAAGAAGATGCAGGAATTACCGCTACTGTGCGTGATATTGCTGAAAATCCGAAAAACATTCAATTTAGAGAAGTGGAAGCTGCGCAAGTACCAAATGTATTGCAGGATGTAGACTATGCTATGATTAATTCTAATTATGCAATTTCAGCAAATTTGAATCCTGTAGAGGATTCTTTAGCTATGGAGGATTCTTCCTCTGTATACAGCAACGTTCTCGCTGTGAAATCCGGAAATGAAAATACTGATTCTATCAAAGCGTTAAAAGCAGCTTTGGAAAGTCAGAAAGTAGCTGATTTTATTACTGAGAAATATCAAGGTTCCATTATCAGCGTAGTTCAGAATCCGGGCAATGGATTTGATGATACCGTAAATTATGATGCCCTTGCAGGTACTACAATTACCATTGCTGCAACTCCTACGCCCCATGCCGAAATTTTGGCGGTAGCCAAAGAAATTTTAGCAGAGAGAAATATTACTCTTGATATTAAAGAGTTTACCGATTATGTACAACCTAATAATTTGGTTGATAGCGGAGAAATTGACGCAAACTATTTCCAACATCTTCCTTACCTTGAGAACTTCAATTCAGAAAACCATACAAACCTTGTATCCGTAAGCGCTGTTCATGTTGAGCCAATGGGTCTTTACGGAGGAAAACAAACATCTCTGGATGCATTGCAACAATAATTGAAAAGTTATCATATAGCAAATAACGCTGTCTGCATTTTGCAGTCGGCATTATTTGTGTTAGGAGAATATTTTTATGATTGAAATACAAAATCTTTCAAAAACATTTCCTGTGTCCGGAGGCACTGTAGAAGCCTTAAAAGATATTTCTTTAACCATACCTGACGGAGAAATCTATGGTATTATTGGTATGAGCGGTGCAGGTAAAAGCACCTTGGTGCGCTGTATTAATATGTTGGAAAGACCAACAAGCGGCAAAGTAATCATTGATGGTAAGGACTTAGGAAGTCTGACACAAGCTCAATTGAGAGAAGAACGCCGCAATATTACCATGATATTTCAGGGCTTTAATCTTTTAATGCAGAGAAATTGTTTGAAAAATGTTTGCTTTCCGCTGGAACTTGCAGGCTGTAAAAAGAAAGAAGCTGTGGAGCGTGCAACGGAATTGCTTGAATTGGTAGGATTGGGGGATAAGTTAAAAAGCTATCCTGCCCAGCTTTCCGGCGGACAGCAGCAGAGAGTTGCTATAGCGCGTGCTCTTGCAACACATCCTAAGATTTTGTTATGCGATGAAGCCACCAGTGCGTTAGATCCTCAGACAACCCAGTCTATTTTATCTCTGATTAAAGACCTTCATGATAAACTGGGATTGACGGTGATTGTGATTACCCATCAAATGAGCGTTGTAGAACAAATTTGTACTAGGGTTGCAATTTTAAATCATGGCAGTGTTGTGGAAGAAGGTGTGGTTAGTGAAGTGTTTGCTTCGCCTGAATCTGAAGAAGCAAAACAGCTGGTTTATCCGGAAGGATATCAACAGGCCATTGAAACGGAACGAGAAGAACATTTAATTCGCGTTGTATTTAATGGAGCCAGCGCTACACAAACTCCATTGATTGCTAAAATGGCTATGGAAGAAAATATTATTGCAAGTATTTTGTTTGCTTCTACCCGCAGTATTGGCGACAAAGCATATGGAAATATGCTGCTTGGAATATCAGGTGGAAAAGAACAAATAGAAAAAGCCATTGCTTATTTACGCCGCATTCCGGACATTCATGCAGAAGAGGTGACACGTGATCATGGGTGAGTTTTTTGCATCCGAGACAGTGCAAACTGCGCTGGACATTTTAAAAACAGAATTTCCCCTTGCAATTTGGGAAACCATTTATGTTACAGTACTCTCAACTTTTTTTGCTATTGTAATAGGACTACCCCTAGGGGTATTGCTGGTAGCAGGAGAAAAAGGAAGGGTATTGCGTATTCCAAAATGGATATTACATATTTTAAATATTATCATTAATTTACTGCGTTCGATACCATTTTTAATTTTGATGATTGTGGTTTTTCCTTTGACCAGATTGATTATGGGTACCGTAGTAGGCACCCCGGCGTCCATTGTACCGCTTGTGATTGCAGCCTTTCCCTTTGTAGCGCGTTTGGTAGAAAGCAGTTTGCGTGAAGTGAACCCTAATATTATTGAAACTGCCCAGAGTATGGGAGCTTCACCAATGCAGATTATTGTTAAAGTGATGATTCCTGAAAGTATTCCTTCTCTTATTTCAAATGTGACTCTTACCATTACAACGGTATTGGGATACTCTGCGATGAGTGGTATTATCGGCGGTGGCGGATTGGGTAAAATCGCCATTAATTATGGTTATTACAGATACCAATACCTGGTTATGGGGTGTGCTGTCATTTGTTTAATCATTCTAGTGCAGATATTCCAAAGCGTAGGAACACGTATTTCTGTGAAAAGCGATAAACGTTTAAAACACAGAAAATAAATGATAGATGAAATTTCTTTTCAAAAGTAAAATCAAAAGCACAGTCAGCAAATGGTTCTCACGTTTTGCTGACTGTGCTTTTATAGTTTTTCATTTACTTATCATATGGAGAATCTTTGTTACGATTTTTTCTGGGGTTTTTCTAATGAAATCAAATCTTTCAGATCAAATGGTGTTTGCTGGTACACATAATAATTTAACCAGTTTTGAAATAAAAGATTTGCATGACTCCTCCACATAAAATGCGGGACAGCACGTCTGTCATTGTCAGGAAAGTAATTTTCAGGCAGTTCCGGATTTAATCCGCGAACTTCATCACGATAGTATTCGTTTGCCAAAGTGTCCCGGTCATATTCAGCGTGTCCGGTAATGAAAAATTGGCGTCCGCTTTTTTCCGCTACAATATAAATCCCTGCATCACTGGAGATAGAAAGGATAAGTAAATCATCATTCTTTTCTACATCTTCACGGTGAATGCTGGTATGGCGAGAATGCGGTGCATAAAATCTGTCGTCAAATCCACGCATTAACGGATGGAGAGGATTTAAAATTTTATGTTTATATATACCGGATAATTTTGTGTCCAGTATATATTTTGGAATTCCATAATGATAATATAACCCGGCTTGCGCACTCCAGCATATGTGCATTGTGGAATACACATTGGTACGGCTCCAATCCATAATAGTACATAACTCGTCCCAATAATCAACTTCTTCGAAAGGCATCAGTTCTACAGGTGCGCCTGTTAAAATCATTCCGTCATACTTTTCATTTTTGATTTCATCAAATGTTTTATAAAATGTATTTAAATGGGAGGCCGGAGTGTTTTTTGAAACATGTGATGCGGTTTGAAGAAAATCTACTGTAACCTGTAATGGACTGTTACCCAATAAACGAAGAAGTTGGGTTTCTGTTTCTATTTTAGTAGGCATTAGATTTAAAATAATAATTTTTAAAGGGCGTATGTCTTGATGTACGGCGCGTTCTTCAGTCATAACAAATATGTTTTCTGACTCTAAAATATCAATAGCAGGCAAAGAAGATTGAATTTGTATAGGCATTCTAATTCTCTCCTTAAAATAATGTTTATCCTTATTGTGTTTGTATAAAATAATTCCTGAAAAAGATATAGTATAGTATAACAAAAAACATAGCATACATCAATAAAGAGAAAAAATAAAAAGAAAGAAGAAAAAAGATATTGACAAAGAGGTAGGGATGTGATAAGATAGTCAAGCCGTCAAGGAGCGGATAGGCGAAAGACGGCAGGGAAATAAAAAAGAGAAGAAAAAGCAGTTGACAAACCGAAAAGGATATGTTAAACTAGAAAAGCTTTCCGAA
>CALWUU010000022.1 GCA_944384835.1 uncultured Clostridia bacterium
TTCACATCTACCTCAGATGGGGATTGGAAAGGATTCTACAAGAATACAGAGCCAACAGGCGGTGGACAAGCACACAATAACTTGCCACCATACATCACATGCTATATATGGAAAAGAACAACATAAACAGGAAAGAAAAGGCACTGGAAAAAACGCTCATTCACAGTTAGGATACAGTGATGTGCATAGCATGGAAGGTATCGCTGAGGTAGAGAGTATCACGATGACTGTAAAAAGCTATACTGATGAAAGCTGTTAAATAAAGAAAAAGAATCATGGGAGCGAGTGAGAAACACAAGACGTTCGATCAGCTTGGAAAAGAACTGGAAAAAACAGAAAAATTGTATTACAAAGAACAAGCCACTGCATTGTGAAAAGAAAATAAAGTAATTGATTTTCTTGCAGAGACCGATGTAGTTGCACTCACCTATGAATTTCAGTATCCTCCAGACAATGATAGAGTAATTAGCTATGAAGCTATGCATCAAAAATGAGAGCAAGAGCCTATGCTTAAGAAAGCTATTGGGAACGCTGAAACAAGCTGAGTTTTTCTGTTAGTACGAATCCTTTACAGTTGACAAAATACAGAATTCTGATATAATATAAATGCAGAATTCTGTATTTATATTATAAGGAGTATACAAATGACAATACGTGATTTGTCTCAATTGTTGTATTTAAGAAAAGAAATTATAGTTGAACAAAAACAATTGGAAAAATTGGAAAAATCAGTAGAATTTCAAGAACTCTCACTCCCTGATGTACCCAATCTCTGCCTGAAACCAACAGACGATGAAATTTTAAATCATATGGAACACTGTAAACATCAGATAGAATTATGCATGAAAAGAAGCATTCAAGAATATAAAAAATTAATTATATATATTTCGAAAATTGATGACAGTATGATTCGCCAAATTATATTTTTAAGATTTATACAAGGTCTTACCTGGGTACAAGTTGCATCAGAGATAGGGGGAGGCAACAGTCCGGATAGCATTCGTATGATGGTAAAACGCTATTTGGCCAAATGCAATATCGACACATCATATTAAGTGAATATTTAAAATTATATTATTTTTTATTTTTTTGATTGACTTTTTCTCAAAAAAAAGGTACACTCTATACAGTACTAAAATAGTATGAATAGTAAACATTAAGACAGGGGTGAGCATAATGCGTATGTTTGCGCTTTGTCTGAACTTACGTATACGATGTTCAGGCTTAAATATTTCGAATGGACGGTAAATTGTATTTGGAAAGGAGTCAGGCATAATGGCCAACATTTATAAAAGTTTTACAGAGTTGATAGGAAACACACCTTTATTGGAAGTTACCAATTATGAAAAAAAATATAAATTAAATGCAAAGATTCTTGCAAAACTGGAATATTTTAATCCGGCAGGCAGCGTAAAAGACCGCGTGGCAAAAGCGATGATTGAAGATGCTGAGGCAAAAGGACAATTAAAAGAAGGTTCCGTTATTATCGAACCTACCAGTGGTAACACGGGTATTGGTTTGGCTGCGGTAGGTACCGCCAGAGGATACCGCGTCATTTTAACTATGCCGGAAACCATGAGCGTAGAAAGAAGAAATTTGGTGAAAGCATACGGTGCTGAAGTTGTTCTGACTGAAGGTGCCAAAGGTATGAAAGGTGCTATTGCAAAAGCAGAAGAATTGGCTTTGGAAATACCAAACAGCTTTATTCCCGGACAGTTTGTAAATCCTGCAAATCCTGCGGTACATCTGGCAACAACGGGTCCTGAAATTTGGAATGATACCGACGGTGATGTTGATGTATTTGTAGCCGGTATTGGTACCGGAGGTACTATCAGCGGCGTTGGTGCTTATTTAAAAGAGAAAAATCCAAACGTACGCATTATAGCGGTGGAACCCGCTGCTTCACCGGTTCTTACTAAAGGTACCCCGGGTCCCCACAAAATTCAAGGTATTGGTGCGGGTTTTATTCCCGACACTTTAAACACCGCGATCTATGATGAAATTATCACTGTAGAAAATGAAGATGCAATGGCTGCAGGAAAAGAATTTGCTCATACAGAAGGCGTGTTAGTTGGTATATCTTCCGGCGCGGCTTTATGGGCCGCAACTCAAGTTGCAAATCGTCCCGAATATCAAGGCAAGACCATTGTCGTATTGCTTCCTGACACAGGAGAACGTTATTTATCTACTGAACTTTTTGCCCAATAACAAAATCCCTTCCCAATAGCGGGAAGGGATTTTGTTATTGGTGCGTATAAAACTGGAAACGCTCTTCCACTTTATCCCAATTGATAACCGAAAAGAAACTGTCGATATAAGCGTTGCGTCTGTTTTGGTAGTCAAGATAGTAAGCGTGTTCCCACACATCGATTAGCAGCAGAGGTTTTTTGCAGTGGATTGGAGGAATATTTTGATTTGGTGTTTTTAAAATTTCTAATTTAGCGTTGTCATATACAAGCCAAGCATATCCAGAACCAAATTGTCCCAGTGCGGCTTCTTTCCACTTTGTTTTAAATACATCATAAAATCCGAAACATTCCGCAATTTTTGCGGCGATTTCACCTTTAGGATGATTTTCTACAGAGTTGCTTTTGTGCATGGAAGCGAAATACAACTGGTGATTATACACGCCTCCGCCATTATTTTGAACTGCAGTGCGAATATCTGCTGGAATGTCATCTGGATTACAAAGCAGTTCCTCTAAGGTTTTATTGTGTAATTGGGGATATGGAGCCAGTGTTTTGTTTAAATTGTCTACGTATGTTTGCAAATGCTTATCATGGTGAAAATGTAATGTGGATTGACCAATAAATGGTTCCAGTGCGTCATAAGCATACGTAAGCGGCTTTAATGAAAATGGATAATGTTGTTGATTCATATCATACACCTCTTCATGTTATCATATGTTTCGTATGATCCGGATTATGAACGATTTTATATGGGATATAAAAAAGCTGTATATAGTGTCTGCCCAAAAAATATGAAGTTTTGATATGTAATAGTTGAATGTATGAAGTAAAATTGTCCTTTGACACCTTTGGAACATAATATGGTTAAAAAAATAAAAAATATTTAGGTATTGGAAGTGCGCTGTTCACAACATAAATAAAACTTCCAATAGAATTGTCGGAAAAATGAAACCTCCAGACAGCTGATAAATTACCACCGTTATTATATGGATCAGTGTGGGTATGGTAATAACGATACTGTTATAACCTCTCAACAAAAGGAAAGCAAAATATAGTTATCACCAGACAGAAAATATGTTTTCAGATATCCAGCTGGAGTTAGTGTTGAGATAAAATTGATATCAGACGGTATTGAGAATAAAAACAAAAATATATGGTTATTGCTGCCATGGTGAAGGATAATCATTCAGAGACAGCGGCTTTTTTAGATTTAGAATCAACAGACAATGTTTTACATTCGATTCAGACCGGGCTTATGCACCGCTTGTGCCCGAAAGCGTGATTGATTTTGCATTGGCGGTTTTGGATATGTTGACATGTTTTTGGTATAAAAGATAGAAATCAAAATACAAACAGCTTACCTGTAATTGATGCAAAGCTGTTTTATTGCCAACACAGCTTTGGTTTCCTCATATTGCATATATGGGAACCAAACATAACGATAAGGCTGTCCAATCCATTTTCGTGACTAAATTTTTACTTTGTTCAGAAAAATGATTGTGTATTGACCCAAGAAAGTGATATAATAATCTGTACTGATAAATAAGCGGACGGAGGTGCTGATATGGATGTTCGTCCCGGGGATAAATTAATGATGAAAAAACAGCATCCCTGCGGCAGCAAAGAGTTTCTGGTATTAAGAGCCGGTATGGATTTCAAAATTCGCTGTTCCGGCTGCGGTCACGAAATTATGATTCCGCGGCTGAAATGCGAGAAGAATATTAAAAAAATTATGCGCGAAACAACAGAGTCTGGGCAATAGTGCAAAAGCTGTGTTTTGAGATTTAGATAAAATAAAAATTTGGAGTGCAGCTATGTTTGACAATTTAGTAGTATTTGAAAACAGATATAATGAAATCAATGAAAAATTGTATGACCCTGATATTGTTTCCGATCCAAAACTATATGCAGATCTCATGAAAGAGTTAAAAAATATTACTCCTATTGTAGAAAAATATCAGGAGTATCAAAAGGTATCCACAGCAGAAGCTGAAGCAAAAGAAATGCTGGATACAGGCGGATTGGATAAAGAGTTTCGTGAAATGGTGGAACAGGAACTTAACGATTCCCGAAAACAACTGGAAGTTATTACAGATGAACTGAAAATATTATTGCTTCCTAAAGACCCTAATGATGATCGAAATGTAATTGTGGAAATCCGCGGCGGCGCAGGCGGTGAAGAGGCAGCGTTGTTTTCAGGTGTGCTGTTTCGTATGTACAGTATGTATGCGGAATCCAAAGGCTGGAAGGTGGAAGTGCTCAACTCCAATGAAACGGAGCTTGGCGGTTATAAGGAAATCAGCTTCATGATTACAGGCGAAGGTGCTTATTCCCGTTTGAAATACGAAAGCGGCGTACACCGCGTTCAGCGTGTGCCCGAAACGGAAACCCAGGGTCGTGTGCATACATCCACCGCAACGGTTGCTGTATTGGCAGAAGTAGATGACGTTGAGATTGAAATCAATCCGGCAGACCTGCAAATTGATACGTATCGTGCCAGCGGCGCAGGAGGACAGCATGTAAATAAGACAGAATCTGCCATACGCATTACCCACTTGCCTACCGGTGTGATTGTGGAATGTCAGGACGAGCGCAGTCAGCTGAAAAACAAAGACAAAGCAATGAAGATTCTGCGTTCCCGTTTGTATGAAGCAAAGCAAAAAGAACAAGATGCGCAATTGGCGGAAGAAAGACGTTCTCAAGTGGGGACAGGAGACCGCTCCGAACGAATTCGTACTTATAACTATCCGCAGGGAAGAATTACCGACCACAGAATAGGTATGACTGTATATAAATTTGACGATATGTTAAACGGAAATATAGACGAAATGGTGGACGCTTTGATTACCGCCGACAGAGCGGCAAAAATCGAAAATTCCATGGAGTCTCAGGCATAATTGCAATCAGAAAGAGGGATTACAATAGAAACAAAGCGATTGAACGGTAACTGTCAGGAAGATATTGTAATTGCCGCAGAAATATTAAAAAACGGCGGCTTGGCTGCTATTCCCACAGAAACTGTATATGGTCTTGCCGCAGATGCAACCAACGGAGCGGCTGTGGAACAAATTTTTAAAGCCAAAGGCAGACCGCAGGATAATCCTTTAATTGTCCATATTGCGTCTTATGAGCAGTTGGAACAATTGGTTTCGGAGATTCCCGAACGAGCCAAACGCCTTATGGAGACTTTTTGGCCGGGACCTCTTACAGTAATACTTCCCAAATCACAATTGGTTTCAGACCAGGTCAGTGCGGGCCTTTCCACAGTTGCCGTTCGGTTCCCGTCCCATCCTGTGGCTTGTGCAATCATTCAAACTGCAGGAGTTCCGCTGGCAGCGCCTTCCGCAAACGTTTCCGGAAGTCCCAGTCCGACCACCGCAGCTCATGTGCTGCATGATTTAGAAGGGAAAATCGACGCGGTTGTTGACGGCGGTTCATGCACGGTAGGGTTAGAGTCCACCGTGATTACGCTGGCAGAAGAAACACCTGTGCTCTTGCGGCCGGGTGCCGTAACGTTAGAACAATTGCAGGGTGTGCTGGGTACGGTCAAAATGGCTGATGCCGTTTTGCATCAGTTAAAACAAGATGAGATTGCAGCTTCACCCGGGATGAAGTACAAACACTACGCGCCTAAAGCAAAATTGATATTGTTGGAAGGTTCTGACGCGGCGTTTTTCCATTATGTCAATACTCATGCAGAAGAAGGCATTGCGGCATTATGTTATGACGGTCAGGAAAATAGTTTGCATGTTCCCGCCGTTACATACGGCGCGAAAGACTGCCCGCAGGAACAGGCGCATGAATTATTCGATGCCTTGCGTAAACTGGATGATCTGAATTGTACATTGGTTTATGCAAAATGCCCCAAGTCGGAAGGATTCAGCTTGGCTGTATATAACCGTATGATTCGCGCGGCAGGATTTGAGGTGCGAAAACTTGACTAA
The DNA here is from genome assembly GCA_944384835.1 of uncultured Clostridia bacterium. Classification (GTDB taxonomy): domain Bacteria; phylum Bacillota; class Clostridia; order Oscillospirales; family Acutalibacteraceae; genus UMGS1071. Next base: position 6,134 of record CALWUU010000022.1, read on the forward strand.
GATATTGGGACTGACAGGACCTACTGGTGCGGGAAAAACGACCGTGTCACAGATATTTGCGGAACAAGGCTGTGTCGTACTTGACTGTGATAAAATCGCAAGAGAAGTTACTGCGTATCATGTAGACTGCTTAAAGAGTTTATGTTATGCTTTTGGCAGTGATATTATAAATGAAACAGGAACCTTAAACCGTACGCTTTTGGCACAGCGTGCATTTGCCGATAGAGAACAAACACAAAAGCTCAATCAAATTACACACCCATGGATCGTAAAGGAAATCCGCATGTTAATTCAGCAGTATCAAAATCAAAATGCCAATGTGATTGTGCTGGATGCTCCCACTCTGATTGAAAGCGGATTATCTTCCGATTGCCATAAAACCATTGCGGTTTTGGCTCCTGTGCAGGTACGGTTGGAACGGATTATACAGCGCGATGGATTGACGAGAGAACAAGCTCTTTTGCGTATTCAGGCGCAGCCACAGGATTCCTTTTATCGGTCACAGTGCGATATTATCTTAGACGGTTGTTCAGTACGCTCCGTATTGTTCGAACAGATATCAGATTTATTAAGGGAGGCAAGGTAAGGGCAATGGCAAGTACATATGCAAAGTCTTCAAAAAAGAATCGCTCAAAACATAAAAAAATGCCTTCCTCAAAAAAGTTTATTTATTCTTTGGTTGGAATTTTAATGATAATCTGCATTGTGCTTGGCATTTATTTTGTCAGCGGCGGAGAAGAACAGATTCAAAGGAGTATTCATCCTTTGGAATACAGCGAAATCGTAGAGCGTGAGGCGCAAAATTACAATATAGACCCACTGCTGGTATATTCTGTGATTAAGGCAGAAAGCAATTTTGAGGCAGATGCGGTTTCCAGTGTAGGTGCTATGGGACTGATGCAGATTATGCCTGAAACATATCAGTGGCTGGCTTCCAGAGAAGGAATCACAGAAGTTTCACAGGAGGATTTGCTCAATCCCGAAATAAATATTAAATATGGTTGTATGTTTTTGTCCATACTATTGGAGAGATATCCGCAGTTATCTTCAGCTGTAGCCGCTTATAACGCGGGATTTGGCAATGTAGATGAATGGCTGGAGGATATTACTATTGCACCTGACGGAGAAAATTTGGAGAATATCCCGTTTCCTGAAACTGAACAGTATACAGACAAAGTATTGAGAAACTACCAGCAGTATCAAAGATTATATGGAGACATAAATTCACAGGAAGCAAATATTTAGGAGGTAATGAATCATGAGTAAAAAATCAGAAAAAACATCCGTGGAAAAATTGACGGAAGAATTGTTGATTAACCGCAAAAATGGTTTTATGGACGTAACAGACGAACAAGTGAAAAAAGCTGATAAATTCTGTGAAGGATATAAAACCTTTTTAAATAAAGCGAAAACCGAGCGAGAAGCGGTATTTGAGACCATTGCGTATGCGGAAAAAAATGGATTTGTTCCATTTGACAGAAATGCTTCTTACAAAGCGGGAGACAAAGTGTATTATAACAACCGCGATAAGTCTTTGATTTTGGCGGTGATTGGTAAAGAAGGCTGCAAAAACGGCATTCGCATGGCTGCAGCACACATTGATTCTCCCCGTCTTGATTTAAAACCATATCCAATGTATGAAGCCAATGATTTGGTGCTGTTTAAATCTCATTACTACGGAGGCATTAAAAAATATCAGTGGACGACCATTCCTCTTGCTATGCACGGACGCGTTGTGCGCCGGGACGGAACCTTTGTTGATATTCGTTTGGGAGAAGAACCCAACGAGCCGCAATTCTGTGTAACTGATTTATTGCCTCATCTTGGCGCAGAGCAAATGAACAAAACGCTGTCCAAAGCCATTGAAGGGGAAAATCTGAATATTTTAATAGGCAGCCGTCCCATTCGTGCGGACAAAGGTTCCAATTTGTTTAAATTGAATATTATGAAGCTGATTCATGAAAAATACGATATTGTAGAGGAAGATTTTGTATCAGCCGAAATTGAATTTGTTCCTGCTTTTCCTGCGCGTGATGTTGGCTTTGACAGAAGCATGATTGGCGGTTACGGTCATGACGACCGTGTTTGTGCATATCCAGCCATTGAAGCAGCCATTCACTGCAAAACACCGAAACAAACAGTATTGACTGTGTTGGCAGATAAAGAAGAAGTGGGAAGCGACGGTAATACAGGTTTGAATTCTTCCTTCCTGCGTTATTTTGTAGCGGATCTTGCAAGACAGGAAGGGGTGGACGGTTATGATGTACTGCGTAAATCCAAATGCTTGTCCGCAGACGTTACAGCAGCCTATGACCCAACCTATGGCAGTGCCTATGAACCTCTGAACTCCTGTTATTTGAACAACGGCGTAGGCGTTATGAAATATACAGGCGCACGCGGCAAAGCAGGCACTTCCGACGCTTCTGCGGAATTTATGGCTGAAATCCGCAGCATCTTTGACAGCAAAAAAATTCTGTGGCAAACAGGAGAATTAGGTAAAGTTGACGGCGGCGGCGGCGGAACGGTTGCTATGTTCATTGCAAATTTAGATGTTGACGTCATTGATGTAGGCGTTCCTGTAATATCCATGCACTCTCCGTTCGAAGTTGTTTCCAAATTAGACGTTTATATGACATACCTTGGCATTGAAGCATTTTTTGAAGCAAAATAAAACGATATCATGTTCAGCGATGCATTCGCTTTCCGCATCTTGCAGAAAACCGTGATAAAAACACAAAACAAACAAAAAGAGACGTAAACGTTCGTTTCTTTTTCAAAAGACGGTAGGTCTCTTTCCAGAGAGCGATATACTTAGATGATTGAAGGCTCGAGAGGGAACGCTTATAGAAAGGATTTCCCGCCGTCCGATGATTTCGCAATTTGCCAAGGGAACATTCGTTTTTAACAGTCCGGCAGGTATGCAAGTGCATACCTGTTTTTGTTACTGGCATCAAACAGCAGAAAGGATGAAAACATGCGGCCCAAAAAGTTTCGAGCGGAAAAAGTCATGCATACACGTCAGGGTTGGAAGCATGACAATGACGTAAAGCGTCTGCGTATCATTATGGCATGCATTGCCGCTGCGGTCGTTGTTTTTATTGCAGCAGCAGGCGTAATGATATGGATGGTTTTGCAAGGACCGCTGCAAAACAGCCAAGAAACGGCACAGTCTAATTCTGTGCAAACTTCCAGCGTTGCGCTGCCTGTATATGAAAATTCTTTCAATCTGGTATTGGTAAATAAAAACAGGCAGTTAACAGAAGATTTCTCCATTCAGCTGGTAGAGTTCCAGGGAGTTGAAATCGAGGAACGAATTCGCCCGGCATTAGAAACGATGCTGGAAGATGCAAAACGTGACGGATGCGAATTAAAAGTAATAGGCGGATATGTAGATAAAGATATGCAGCAGGCAAAATATGACGAAGAGGTACAGCGATTAATGGACAGCGGAGGTTATACGAGAATCCGCGCGCTGGAAGATGCCAAAACAACCGTACTGCCGGGTAATTATAGTGAGCTGCAAACAGGTATGGCAGTACAGCTGTCTTCTGCGGAAAATCCAGATGCTGATTTTGGTACAACAAAAGAGTTTAGATGGCTTGAGAAAAATTCCATTCGTTACGGCTTTATTCAGCGGTATCCATCCAGTAAAATCACAGCTACGGGACATATTGCATCCGATACTCAATTCCGTTATGTTGGTACGGAGCATGCTACAAAAATGAGAAGTCTTGGCATGTGTTTGGAAGAATATGATACTTATGTACGCAATCGTTAGAGGTACGTAAACTTCTGAATATTTGAAAAATAACACTTGCATTTTCATACTATTTGTGATAAAATTCTTTTGTTATATTGTATTATCGCTGAAAGAGGTGACAAGAATGAAAGAAAATACACACCCAAAGTTTGAAAAAACTACCATTAAATGTGCATGCGGAAATGAAATCGAAACAAGATCTACAAAAGATAACATCCGCGTAGAAATTTGTTCCAAATGCCATCCTTTCTTTACAGGTAAACAAAAACTTGTAGATACAAGCGGCCGTGTTGACATGTTTAAGAAACGTTATGGTATGCAAGATAAATAATTATCTTTGGCAGTCATTGCTTTGGGTAACTGTATTATCTAAAGCAAAGAAAACCATTTACGCATAATTGTTATTTCTTTTGGTTTTGTCTTTAAAATTGACGGACGGTGCACACAGCTGTACCGTCCGCATTTTTTATATATTGGCAAAAGGAGATTTCTATGGAATCATACCGTACGGTGAAACAGGAAACCAGCGCAGAATTTATCGAAAAACGTTCTAAATTTATCGGCTATATCAAACCGGTTGAGACTGAGGAAGAAGCCATTGCTTTTATTCAGAGCATTAAAGCGAAGCATTGGGATGCTACTCATAATGTGTACGCATATTCATTAAGAGCAGGACAAACCCGCCGTTATTCGGATGATGGTGAACCCCAGGGTACTGCTGGAATTCCCACTTTGGATGTATTGCAAAAAGCAGAAATTACTGATGTGGTAGTGGTTGTTACCCGTTATTTTGGAGGAATTCTGCTGGGCGGCGGAGGTTTGGTGCGCGCTTATTCCCACGCTGCTTCTTTGGCTGTTGAGGCAAGCGGTATACTCCACATGCGCCAATGCTTATTGGCACATCTGACATGTGATTATAACCAATACGGCAGAATTGCATCCCTTATTCCGGAATGCTTTGGTACGATAGATGAAACTGTATTCGAAGATACCGTTCAAATACAGTTTCATATGGCACAGAATGATTTTCAGACATTTGAAAAACGTCTGGCAGACGTTACCTGCGGAGCGGTGACGGCAAATGTGACAGGAAAAGAATTTTTTGCCGTTTCTGAGATATAAAAGTAAAAATAAAAAATTTTTTAGAAAAAAGAAGGATATTTGAAAGCAATGGCGTATATCTACTTAACGGATTTTATAAAGGTGGTGACGCTATGGCTATTAGAGAACGTACGGAACTGTTGGAAGAGCAAATTTTGTCATCTTTTGCCACTTTGGCAAAAAAGACAAAAGGAAGGCAGCGGCCGGAAACAGAATGCGATATTCGTACGGCATTTCAAAGGGATAGAGACCGCATCATACATTCTAAATCGTTTCGGCGTTTAAAGCATAAAACACAAGTGTTTCTTTCTCCTGAAGGGGATCATTACCGCACACGTTTGACGCATACGCTGGAAGTAGCTCAAATTGCCCGTACAGTTGCAAGAGCTTTGCGTATGAATGAAGACTTAACAGAGGCCATAGCTGTTGGTCATGATCTGGGGCACACGCCGTTTGGGCATGCAGGCGAGAGAGCATTGAGAGAAGTCTCTCCGCTGAATTTCAATCACAATGAACAGAGTGTCCGTGTGGTGGAACGTTTGGAAAAAAATAACCAAGGTCTCAATTTAACATTCGAGGTGAGAGACGGTATTCTTTGTCATACAGGTCCAAAGCTTGCCGATACGCCGGAAGGACGCATTGTCCGTTTTGCTGACCGCATTGCTTATATCAACCATGACATTGATGATGCCGTACGTGCGGGAGTGCTGCACCCCGATGACATTCCACGCAGTTTGACCGAGGTACTGGGGAACACCACATCAGCCAGAATCAATACCATGGTCATTTCGCTGATTGAAAACAGCATAGACGGCAATATTCAAATGGATGATGTGGTAGGACACGCTTATCATGAAATACATAAATTTATGTTTGATAACGTATATCGAAATCCTCAGGCAAAAGACGAAGAAACAAAAGTACCTAATCTAATTAAAACATTGTACGAATACGTATTGCAGATAGACCATCTACCAAGTGACATGCAGCAAATTGCGGAACAGGAAGGCATAGAACGTGCCGCCTGCGATTATATTGCAGGTATGACAGACCACTTTGCAGTAGCGCTGTTCCAAACAATTGTAGTTCCAAAATCTTGGGGAATTTAACGGAAGCGAAAAGGAGGAATGACAATGCCTTTGCCGGAATTATTTTTGCAGGAATTAAAACTGCGCAATTCGATTGAAGACGTTGCTTCCTCCTATGTTCAGCTAAAACGGCGCGGACGTAATCTTGTGGGGTTATGTCCGTTTCATAATGAACATACCCCTTCGTTTTATTTATATCCGGAAAACGGCTCGTTTTATTGTTTTGGTTGCGGTGCGGGGGGAGATATTATTACCTTTGTCCGCCGTATTGAAAATTTGGATTATATGGAAGCTGTGAAATTTCTTGCGGACAGGGCTGGCTTGCAAATGCCTGAATTGGGTGTAGATGACAGTATGAGCAAACTGCGAGCCCGTATTTTGGAAATCAATCGGGAAAGCGCTAAGTTTTACCACAGCGTTTTGAAAAGTCCAAGCGGAAAAGTTGGTTTGGATTATTTTTTGCAGCGAGGCCTCAAACCTTCTACCATTACCCATTTTGGATTAGGGTTTGCGCCTGATACCCGCTTTGCACTGGTAAATCATTTAAAAGGAAAAGGGTATACGGATGAAGAGCTGGTACAGGCGAATGTGGCTGTAAAAACTCGTTCGGGAAAGCCCATCGACCGCTTTTTTAATCGTGTCATGTTTCCTATTATAGATTTAAGGGGAAATGTGATTGCGTTTGGCGGGCGAACAATGACGGATCAAAAACCAAAATATCTAAATACGTCCGATACATTGGCTTTTAAGAAAAGTTATGGATTATTTGCCATGAATTTTGCCAAAAATAGCGGAAAGGGACAACTGATACTGGCAGAAGGATATATGGATGTCATTGCATTGCATCAAGCAGGTTTTGATAATGCGATTGCCGGTTTGGGAACAGCACTCACTACGGAACAGGCCCATTTAATTGCACGCTATACAAAAGAAGTGGTTCTTGCTTATGATTCGGACGAAGCAGGGCAGAAAGCTACAGCCCGGGCCATACAGCTGCTTAGAAGCGTAGGAGTGCTTGTGAAGGTTCTTTCCATTACGGGAGGCAAAGACCCTGACGAATACATTCGCTCTTACGGTGAACAAGGAGCTGTAAGATTCAAACAGCTTCTTGACCAAAGCGGCAATGATGTGGAGTACCGCCTGCAAAAATTAAAATCGGACTGCGATTTGGAATCTTCTGCAGGTAAGGTGCAATATTTAAACGCTGCGACAGAACTGTTATCTACATTAGATAATCATATGGAGCGAGAAATTTATGCAGGCAAACTTTCTGAAGAAATCGGAATTGAACGTGCAACGGTGATGATGCAGGTTCAAAAGCTCAGTGAAAAACGGCAAAAGGCGAAGCAGAAGAAGGCATTTCGGGAATTTCAACAGCAAACCATTGGTCTGAAAGATCAGGTCAATCCTGATAAACGGGAAAATTTCCGCGCTGCAAATGCGGAAGAAGCTTTGATTGCATATTTGTTTCAGAATAACGAGATGGCGGGAAAAATTCGTTCCGTATTATCACCGGAGCAGTTCAGCACCGCTTTTAACCGTCGTGTATATGAGGTTGTTACTGACAAAATAATTAACGGCGCGCAGATTAGTTTAACAGATATTTCAGATGTTTTTTCTATGGAAGAAATTAGTGCTATTGCAAGAATACTGGCAAAGAACAATGCGGTTTCCATGGGGCAGCGTGATGCGGAGGAATATATTAATGTAATTATAGAAGAAAAAACAAAATTAAACGCAAATGACGCAAAATATGCGCAGGCACAAGAAATACAGGATTATTTGGCGCGGCTGAAAGAGCAAAAAAAATAAACAGCCGCTTCACTAGGAGGAAACAAACTTATGGCAGCACCGGATAAAAAAACGGTTATGAAAGATTTACTGGAAATGGGAAAGGCAAAAGGTCAGCTTACAACAAAAGAGATTTTAGATGCCTTAGGTGAGCTGGATTTTGAACCGGAACAAATTGAAAAATTCTATGATACATTAGAATCACAAGGTGTTGAAATTGTAGAAGATTTTGGCGACATTGCATTAGACGATATTGAATTTGCGCAAGAGGAAGGCGGAGAAGATGAAGATTTGGAATCTTCTCTCAGCACAGAGGGAATCGCGATCGATGACCCTGTAAAAGTATATCTGAAAGAAATAGGCCGTGTACCTTTGCTTTCTCCTGAGGAAGAAATTGAACTGGCAATCCGCATTATTGACGGAGATGAAGTTGCTAAAAAACGTTTATCGGAAGCAAATCTGCGTTTGGTGGTAAGCATTGCGAAACGTTATCTTGGAAGAGGAATGCAGTTTTTGGATTTGATTCAGGAAGGTAATTTAGGCTTGATTAAAGCGGTAGAAAAATTCGACTATACCAAAGGATTCAAGTTTTCTACTTATGCAACATGGTGGATTCGTCAGGCAATTACCCGTGCCATAGCCGACCAGGCAAGAACCATCCGCATTCCTGTTCATATGGTGGAAACCATCAACAAAGTAAAAAAAGTTTCCAGCCAGTTGCTGCACACCAACGGTCATGAACCCACAGCGGACGAAATTTCTGACGAGTTGGACATGCCGGTAGATAAAGTAAGAGAGATTATGCGTGTTGCCCAGGAGCCGGTTTCTTTAGAAACACCGATTGGTGAAGAAGAAGACAGCCATTTAGGAGATTTTATTCCAGATGATGATGCTCCGGCACCTGCGGACGCCGCTTCACATACATTATTAAAAGAACAGCTGGCGGAAGTATTGGATACTTTAACACCCAGAGAAGAAAAAGTACTGCGCCTGCGTTTTGGTTTGGAAGACGGACGCTCCAGAACTTTGGAAGAAGTAGGAAAAGAGTTTAACGTTACCAGAGAACGTATCCGTCAAATTGAGGCAAAAGCGCTTAGAAAATTGCGTCATCCGAGCCGAAGTAAAAAATTGAAAGACTTTTTGGATTAATCTAAAGAAAATGGGGGCTGATTATGCATCTGACATTAGAGGCGGATTACGCTGTTAGAATTGTAGATAAACTTGCCATTGAAAATAAAAAATTAGACGCGCATACAATTTCCGAAGAAACCAATGTACCGCTGCGCTTTGCGCTTAAGATTTTGAGAAAGCTGGTAGCCAGCGGTGCGGTAAAATCTTATAAAGGTGCGCATGGCGGTTATATGATTGCCAAAGAACCAAAAGACATCACGTTACGTGAAGTAATAGAAGCGGTAGAAGGACCTTTCATGATTAGCCGTTGTCAGCAAGATGACTATTGCTGTACCAATACTTCCTGCCGCGTGCATAATATTTATGCGGAAATTTCCTATATGGTGCGGGATAAATTGGATTCCTATAATTTTGCAAACTTTACAGGATGTGGCAGATTACCTTGCAATGATGAGAAACATGATTGATAATTTTTTGATATAAAGAAAAAGCGGCAACAGAGAATTTTTTGTATCTGTTGCCGCTTTTGTTTGTTTTCAATATATAAAATAAACAAAAATTAAAATTATTCATATGTATATTGACAAATCTTGCATATTGTTATAAAATAATATACTGCATCATCATGGAGAGGTATGCTTTCTATATATTTTGTTATTTTAGCATAATTTTCGGAGAAACGCAAGCAGAGTCTTTAGAAATATTGACAGAATTGCGCGATGTTTGCAAAACAAAGTGTTATTGAATATGAAAAAGACGGTCAATATATGAATGGAGTGATTAAGCCAATGGTGAATGTCAAACCGGTAAAATTGGGTAGCAATACCCGCATGAGCTTCTCAAAAATTGATGAAGTTTTGGAAATGCCAAACTTAATTGAGGTTCAAAAGAATTCATACAAATGGTTCCTTCAAGAAGGTTTAAAAGAGGTATTTAAGGATGTTTCCGGTATTACCGACTACACAGGCAATTTAGTTCTGGATTTTGTGAACTACAAGCTCGATGATAAACCAAATTACAGCGTGGAAGAATGTAAAGAACGAGATGCAACCTACGCTGCAGCGCTTCGCGTAAATGCAAGATTATTAAATAAAGAAAGCGGCGAAATCAAAGAGTCCGAAGTATTTATGGGCGATTTCCCTCTTATGACAGACAGCGGTACCTTTGTTATCAACGGTGCCGAGCGTGTTATTGTTTCACAATTGGTGCGTTCTCCGGGTGTTTACTATAAAATGGAGTACGACAAAACAGGTAAAGAATTATTTAGTTCTACCGTGATTCCGAACCGCGGTGCGTGGCTGGAATACGAAAACGACGCAAACGACGTTTTTTATGTACGTATTGATAAAAACAGAAAACTTCCGGTTACTGTATTTATTCGTGCTTTGGGCCTTGGCACAGACTCTGAAATTTTAGAGTATTTCGGTGAAGATGACCGTATCGTAGCTACCATTGAGAAAGACCCATGTAAAAATACAGAAGAAGCTTTGTTTGAAGTTTACCGCAAACTGAGACCTAGTGAACCGCCAACGATTGAAAGTGCGCAAACACATATCAATGGCTTGTTTTTTGACGCCCGCCGCTATGATTTATCACGTGTCGGCCGTTATAAATACAATAAAAAATTAAACTTGGCAGGCCGTATTGCAGGTCAGCAGTTGACTCAGCCAATTATTAATCCTTTGACAGGCGAGTTAATGGCGGAAGCAGGAGAAGTAGTATCCTTTGAAAAAGCTCAGGAAATTGACAATGCAGGTGTTTCTGTCGCTTTTGTACTTGTCAATGAAAAAGAAACAAAAGTAATCTCCAACGGCATGGTTGATATCAACAATTTTGTAAGCTTTGACGCAAAAGAAGAATGTGGTATTAATGAACGTGTTCGTTTCAGCGTTTTGGCTGAAATTTTGGAAACCAGTGCTGATGAAGAAGAATTAAAAGAAACCATTCGTCTGCGTGCAGATGAACTGCTTCCAAAACATATTATTATTGATGATATTTTTGCATCCATCAACTACATGAACTGCTTGGCAGTTGGTCTTGGCAATGTAGACGATATTGACCATTTAGGCAACCGCCGCATTCGTTCTGTTGGTGAATTGCTGCAAAATCAGTTTAGGATTGGTTTTTCCCGCTTAGAGCGTGTGATTCGTGAGAGAATGACATTGCAGGCACAAGATTTAGAGGTGTTGACTCCTCATTCCTTGATTAATATTCGTCCTGTCGTTGCTGCTATCAAAGAATTTTTCGGTTCTTCTCCGTTGTCACAATTTATGGATCAAACCAACCCATTGGCAGAGTTGACCCACAAACGCCGTTTGTCTGCCCTTGGTCCCGGCGGTCTTTCCAGAGACCGTGCAGGCTTTGAGGTTCGTGACGTTCACTACAGCCACTATGGACGTATGTGTCCGATTGAAACTCCTGAAGGTCCAAACATCTGTTTGATTTCTTACCTTGCAACCTTTGCAAAAATCAATGAATACGGCTTTATTGAAGCGCCGTTCCGCCGTGTGGACAAAGAAACAGGCATTGTTTCTTCCGAAGTTGTTTACATGACAGCTGATATGGAAGATGATTACATTGTTGCACAGGCAAACGAACCTTTGGATGAAAACGGACGCTTTTTGCATGCAAAAGTAAACGGACGTTTCAGAGATGAATTTGTGGAAGTAGAAAGTTCACAAGCAGACTTTATGGACGTATCTCCGCGAATGGTAGTTTCCGTTGCTACCGCGATGATTCCGTTCCTTGAAAACGATGACGCAAACCGTGCGCTGATGGGTTCCAACATGCAGCGTCAGGCTGTGCCTTTGCTGAAAACAGAGTCCCCGATTGTTGGTACCGGCATGGAGTATAAAGCAGGCGTTGACTCAGGCGTATGCGTACTTGCACGCAAATCCGGTGTGGTGCGCAGTGTAAGTGCGGATGAAGTTACCGTTACCAATGACGACGGTTCTGTTGAAACCTACCATATTACTAAATTTATACGTTCTAACCAAGGTACATGTATCAATCAGGTGCCTGTTGTTGACCGCGGCCAGAGAATTCAGGCTGGTGAGGTGATTGCTGACGGTCCTGCTACCAGCAACGGTGAAATTTCTCTTGGTAAAAATGCGTTGATTGGCTTTATGACCTGGGAAGGTTATAACTATGAAGACGCTGTTTTAATCAATGAAAAAATTGTTCGTGACGACGTTTATACCTCTATTCATATTGAAGAGTATGAAATTGAAGCAAGAGATACCAAACTGGGTCCTGAGGAAATTACAAGAGATATTCCAAACGTAAATGAGGACTTACTCAGCGATTTGGATGAATCCGGTATTATTCGCGTAGGCGCTGAAGTGCGTGCCGGCGATATTTTGGTCGGTAAAGTAACTCCAAAAGGAGAAACAGAGCTGACTGCGGAAGAAAGATTGCTTCGCGCCATCTTTGGTGAAAAAGCCCGCGAAGTGCGTGATACTTCTCTTCGTGTTCCTCACGGTGAGTACGGTATTGTTGTAGATGTAAAAGTATTTACAAGAGAAAACAGCCAGGACGAACTCAGTCCGGGTGTAAATAAAGTAGTCCGCTGCTACATTGCACAAAAACGTAAAATTTCCGTTGGTGACAAAATGGCAGGCCGTCACGGTAATAAAGGTGTTGTATCCCGTATTTTACCTCAGGAGGATATGCCATACTTACCTGACGGTACTCCGCTGGATATTGTTTTGAATCCTTTGGGCGTTCCTTCCCGTATGAACATCGGTCAGGTGCTTGAGGTTCACTTGGGTCGTGCGGCAAAAGCATTAGGTTGGAAAATCATGACTCCTGTTTTTGACGGCGCTCACGAAGACGACATTGCCGAATGCTTAAAACAAGCAGGATTACGTGAAGACGGTAAAACATTGCTGCGCGACGGACGTACAGGCGAGTACTTTGACAATCCTGTTACTGTCGGTTACATGTATTATTTAAAACTGCATCACTTGGTTGATGATAAGATTCACGCACGTTCTACCGGTCCATACTCACTTGTTACACAACAGCCTTTGGGCGGTAAAGCACAATTCGGCGGACAGCGTTTCGGTGAGATGGAAGTTTGGGCTTTGGAAGCTTATGGCGCAGCTTACACCTTACAGGAAATTTTGACCGTAAAATCCGATGACGTTGTCGGTCGTGTGAAAACATATGAGGCCATCGTAAAGGGTCAGAATATTCCAAAACCTGGCATTCCTGAATCCTTTAAAGTTTTGATTAAGGAATTGCAGTCTTTGGGCTTGGATGTAAAAGTATTGGATAAAGACGATGAAGAAATTGATTTGAAACAAAACTTTGACGACGATGACGATATTGGATTTAAACCGTCTGAAGATTCTTTTGATGAGCAAAACGTTGTAACAGATGAATTGGACGGTTACACAGTACAAGATGCGCAAGACAGCTTGGACGGTGTATTTGAAAATGATTATGCAGCCGATGAAGATGCGGATGTAACAGAGGATGAAGATATTTTCGGTGAACTGGACGTACCCTTCGACAGTGATTTAGAAGACAGCGACGAAGAATAAAGCAGGGGGTTACACAATGGAATTTAACGTGTTTGAATCTATAAAAATTGGCATTGCATCTCCGGATAAAATCAGAGAATGGTCTCACGGTGAAGTAAAAAAGCCGGAAACCATTAACTACCGTACCCTAAAACCGGAACGTGACGGTTTGTTCTGTGAGCGTATTTTCGGTCCTCAAAAAGACTGGGAATGCCATTGCGGTAAATATAAAAGAATTCGTTACAAAGGTAAAATTTGTGATCGCTGCGGTGTTGAAGTAACCCGTTCCAAAGTACGTCGTGAACGTATGGGCCATATTGAATTGGCAGCTCCGGTTTCACATATTTGGTACTTTAAAGGTATTCCTTCCCGTATGGGTCTTATTTTAGACATTTCTCCGCGTATGCTGGAAAAAGTATTGTACTTTGCGCTTTACATTGTTACCGATCCCGGCAATGTGCGTGAATTACAGGAAAAGCAAATGCTAAACGAAAAAGAATACCGCGATATGCGTGAGAAATATGAAGATGATTTCCAAGCAGGTATGGGTGCGGAAGCAATCAGAACGCTTCTGGAAAAAATCGATTTGGAACAGCTTGCAGCAGAATTAAAAGAAGAATTATTCACAGCTGCAGGACAAAAACGCGTTCGTATTCTAAAACGTTTGGAAGTTGTGGAAGCATTTCGTGCATCCGGTAATCGTCCTGAATGGATGATTTTAGATGCGATTCCGGTAATTCCGCCGGATATTCGTCCAATGGTACAGTTGGACGGCGGCAGATTTGCAACTTCTGACTTAAACGACTTATATCGTCGTGTGATTAATAGAAACAATCGTTTAAAACGTTTGTTGGAATTAGGCGCTCCTGACATTATTGTACGTAACGAAAAACGTATGCTGCAGGAAGCCGTAGACGCTTTGATTGACAACGGCCGCCGCGGACGTCCTGTTACCGGCCCGAATAACAGACCTTTAAAATCCTTGTCCGACATGTTAAAAGGTAAACAAGGTCGTTTCCGTCAAAACTTGTTGGGTAAACGTGTTGACTATTCCGGACGTTCTGTTATTGTTGTTGGTCCTGAATTGAAAATGTATCAATGCGGCCTTCCGAAAGAAATGGCTTTGGAACTGTTTAAACCGTTCGTTATGAAACGTTTGGTAGAAACAGGCGCAGTAGGAAACATCAAAGCTGCAAGAAAAGCGGTAGAGCGTGCTAAGCCTGAAGTTTGGGACGCATTGGAAATTGTGATTAAAAATCATCCAGTATTGTTGAACCGTGCTCCAACCTTGCATAGACTTGGTATTCAGGCATTTGAACCTGTTTTGGTAGAAGGACGCGCATTAAAGTTGCATCCGCTTGTATGTACCGCTTATAACGCTGACTTTGACGGTGACCAAATGGCGGTTCACGTACCATTGTCTGCGGAAGCGCAAGCAGAAGCCCGTTTCCTAATGCTGGCAGCCGGCAACTTGCTGAAACCTTCCGACGGACGCCCTGTTGCTGTTCCTACGCAGGATATGGTTTTGGGCTCCTATTATTTGACATTGGAAAAAGACGGTGAGCCGGGTGAAGGCAAAGTCTTCAGAGATGAAGATGAAGCTTTGATGGCATACGATGCAAAAGCAGTCAGTCTGCATGCTAAAATCAAAGTGCGCCGTAATATGGAAGTAAATGGTGAAGCGCAATCCAAATTGGTGGATACAACGGTAGGCCGCATCATCTTCAACCGTCCGATTCCGCAGGATTTGGGTTATGTGGACCGCACCAATCCGGATACCATGTTTGATTATGAAATCAGCTTTCTGGCCGGTAAAAAACAACTTGGCGCTATTATCGATAAATGCATTAAAGTACACGGTACTGCCAAAACTGCCGAAGTTTTGGACGAGGTAAAAGCCCAAGGTTATAAATATTCTACCAGAAGTGCAATCACTGTTGCTGTATGTGACGCAACGATTCCACCTGCTAAAAAGCAATTGATTGCTCAGGCGGAACAAGAGATAGATGAAATTACAAATGATTTCAATATGGGTCTGTTGTCCGATACAGAGCGTTACAATATGGTTCTGAGAACTTGGGAGAAAGCAACAAACGATGTTACAAAAGCATTGCAGGAGAACCTGGACCGTTACAACCCAATCTTTATGATGGCAGACTCCGGCGCCCGTGGTTCCATGAGCCAGATTCGTCAGCTTGCAGGTATGCGCGGCTTGATTGCCAATACCTCCGGTAGAACCATCGAAATTCCGATTCGTGCAAACTATCGTGAAGGTTTGAACATTTTGGAATACTTTATTTCTTCTCGTGGTGCTCGTAAAGGTTTGGCTGACACCGCTTTGAGAACGGCTGACTCCGGTTACTTGACCCGTCGTTTGGTAGACGTTTCTCAAGAAGTGATTATCCGTGAAGACGACTGCGGTACTACAAAAGGTCTTGAAGTATTTGATATCAGAGAAGGCAAAGAATCCATTGAGTCTTTATCCGAACGTCTCATAGGAAGATATTTGCTCCATGACTTTGTAGATGAAGCAACCGGAGAAGTTTTGGTCTCCAAGGATAAATTGATGGATGACCGCGATGCAGATCTCATTGTCAGCCGCGGCGTTGAGAAGATAGAAATTCGTTCCATTCTGGACTGCACAGCAAAACACGGTATTTGTAAAAAGTGTTACGGTGCCAACTTGGCAAACGGCAAACCTGTTGATGTTGGTGAAGCAGTAGGTATTATTGCGGCACAGTCTATCGGTGAACCTGGTACTCAGTTGACCATGAGAACATTCCATACCGGCGGTGTTGCAAGTGCGGAGGATATTACACAAGGTTTGCCTCGTGTTGAAGAACTGTTTGAAGGACGTAAACCGAAACATTTGGCAATTATCAGTGAAATCAGCGGTGTGGTTTCCTTTGAGGAAATCAAAAAGAACCGTCATGTTGTTGTAACTAACAATGAAGTCGGCGATCAAAAATCTTATTTGATTCCGTTTGGTTCCCGCATTACTGTAAAAGAGGGTCAGGCAATTAAAGCCGGCACCCGAATTACAGAAGGTTCTGTAAATCCACATGATGTGCTTGCAATCAGCGGTACTCAGGCAGTACAGGATTATCTCATTCAGGAAGTACAGCGTGTTTACCGTATGCAAGGTGTTGATATCAACGATAAGCATATTGAGGTTATCGTACGTCAAATGATGAAGAAAGTCCGCATTGATGAGGCAGGAGATACCAACTTACTGCCAAGCTCTTTGGTAGATAAGAGTGAAATGGAAGCGGAAAACAAAGTAATCCGTGAACGCATTGAAGCCGGCGAAACCGAGTTGAGAGAAGCTACTTATACTCCTGTATTGCTTGGTATTACAAAAGCTTCTTTGGCAACCGATTCCTTCTTGTCTGCTGCATCCTTCCAAGAGACTACACGTGTATTGACCGATGCGGCAATCAAAGGAAAAGTGGATCCGCTGTTGGGTCTGAAAGAAAACGTTATTATTGGTAAATTGGTGCCTGCCGGTACTGGTATGAAATGTTATAGTGACGTTGAAATTGAATCTACAAATCAAGTATTGACAAATGATACTATCTAATGATATAATTTTAAATCGTGATAGTGTACTTTGATTTTTAAGCTATTACCCACCATGCACTGCTTGTGTATGGTGGGTTTAGGCGTTAAAAGGAAAGTACTAAATTGCTGTTAATTGGGTAACATATACCTAATTTAACATATCATTTTTGAGAGAGGAGGTTTCTTATGCCAACCTTTAACCAATTAGTTCGTACTGGACGCCAAGTTGCTGAGAAAAAGGCAAAAGCACCTGCACTTTTGAAAGGATGGAACTCTAAGAAAAGAGTTGCCATTAATCAAAGTTCTCCACAAAAACGTGGTGTATGTACAGCAGTTAAAACTGCAACACCGAAAAAGCCTAACTCTGCTTTGAGAAAAATTGCCAGAGTAAGACTTTCCAACGGTATTGAGGTTTCTGCTTACATTCCTGGTGTAGGCCACAACCTACAAGAGCACAGCGTTGTTATGATTCGCGGCGGTCGTGTAAAAGACTTGCCTGGTGTGCGTTACCACATCATTCGCGGTACACTGGATGCTCAAGGTGTTGCTAACCGTATGCAAGCTCGTTCAAAATACGGTGCAAAGCGTCCAAAAGCTGGCGCAGCAAAACAATAATTGAACAAAGGTTAAGTTGAAAGAAACCTTATGGCTGCTTGCAGCAGCGTTATATAGATACACAATTTGTATGTGGATAACGCTCTGTATTGGCCAACGGGAGATAATCTTTCGAGTACCTATGATATCATTCATGTGAAGGAGGGAAGTGAAGTGCCAAGAAGAGGCTCTATTGCAAAACGTGACGTTTTGGTTGATCCACTATATAATTCTAAGCTTGTTACTCGTTTAATTAACAATATTATGTACGACGGTAAAAAGGGTGTAGCCCAAAAAATCGTTTATGGTGCATTTGATATTGTAAAAGAGAAAACAGGAAGAGAACCATTAGAGGTTTTTGAGGAGGCTATGGAAAATATCATGCCTTCTTTAGAGGTAAAAGCTCGCCGTGTTGGTGGCGCTACTTACCAAGTTCCAATGGAGGTTCGTCCTGAAAGAAGACAAACATTAGGTCTTCGTTGGATGACTAACTATGCAAGACTTCGTTCTGAAAAAACAATGAAAGAAAGACTTGCTAATGAGATTCTTGATGCTATAAATGGTGCTGGCGGCGCTGCTAAGAAGCGTGACGATACACACAAAATGGCAGAAGCTAACAGAGCGTTTGCTCACTACAGATGGTAATTCCATTGTAGTTTTTGTGATCCAACACAACCTAATTACGATAGGAGGAAATTATGGCTAGACAAGTATCTCTAGAGATGACTCGTAATATTGGTATCATGGCTCACATTGATGCTGGTAAAACGACGACCACAGAACGTATTTTGTTCTACACAGGTGTTAACCATAAAGTTGGTGAAACACATGACGGTTCTGCTACTATGGACTGGATGGCTCAAGAGCAGGAAAGAGGTATTACCATTACTTCTGCTGCTACTACTTGCTTCTGGAAAGACCATAGAATTAATATCATCGACACCCCAGGCCACGTTGACTTCACTGTTGAAGTTGAACGTTCCCTTCGCGTATTGGACGGTTCCGTAACTGTTTTCTGCGCAAAGGGCGGTGTTGAGCCTCAGTCTGAGACTGTTTGGCGTCAAGCGGAAGAATATAAAGTTCCTCGTATGGCTTACATCAATAAGATGGACATTATGGGTGCTGACTTCTACCGCGTTGTTCAAATGATGAAAGATCGTCTGCAATGTAATGCTGTTCCGATTCAATTGCCAATCGGCAGTGAAGATGAATTCAGAGGCATTATCGATCTTGTTGAAATGAAAGCTGATGTTTTCTACGATGAGTTTGGTAAAGATATGCGCGTGGAAGATATTCCTGCTGATTTGCTTGAAAAAGCACAAGAGTATCACACTCAATTGGTAGAGCATGTTGCTGAGCAAGACGATGAATTGATGGAAAAATATTTGATGGGTGAAGAGTTGACAGCAGAAGAACTTGTTGCCGGTATCCGCAAAGCGACTTTGGCTAACAATATGGTTCCTGTATGCTGCGGTACATCTTACAGAAATAAAGGTGTACAAAAACTATTGGATGCAATCGTAGATTATATGCCATCTCCGCTTGATATTCCTGATATGAAGGGTGTTAATCCTGAAACAGGTGAGGAAGATGTCCGCAAGGCTTCTGATGAGGAACCATTCTCTGCACTTGCATTTAAAATTGCAACTGACCCATTTGTTGGTAAATTGTGCTTCTTTAGAGTATATTCCGGTACACTAAGTGCTGGTGGTCCGGTTTACAACTCTTCTAAAGACAACACAGAACGTATTGGCCGTATTCTTCAAATGCACGCAAATCATAGACAAGACATTGATATTGTTTATGCAGGTGATATTGCAGCTGCAGTTGGTTTGAGAAACACTACAACCGGTGATACACTTTGTGATCCAAAGCATCCAATTATTTTGGAATCTATGGAATTCCCAGAGCCTGTTATCCACGTTGCAATTGAACCAAAAACAAAAGCTGGTCAAGAGAAAATGGGTATTGCTTTGGCAAAACTTGCTGAAGAAGATCCAACTTTCCGTGCATACACAGATGAAGAAACAGGACAAACCATTATTGCAGGTATGGGTGAGCTTCACCTTGAAATTATCGTAGACAGACTGCTGCGTGAATTTAAAGTTGAAGCAAATGTAGGTAAACCTCAGGTTGCTTACAAAGAGACAATTCGCAGAAATTCTGAGTCTGATACTAAGTACGCAAGACAATCCGGTGGTAAAGGTCAATATGGTCACGTTAAAATTCGTATTGAGCCTAACCCAGGTAAAGGCTACGAATTTGTTAATGAAATTGTCGGCGGTGCTATTCCGAAAGAATACATTCCTGCAGTTGACCAAGGTATTCAAGGTGCATTGCTAAGCGGTACTTTGGCAGGTTATAACGTTGTAGACGTTAAAGTAACATTGTATGATGGTTCTTATCATGAGGTTGACTCCTCTGAAATGGCATTTAAAATTGCCGGTTCTATGGCAGTAAAAGATGCAATTAAGAAAGCTGACCCTGTTTTGTTGGAACCAATTATGAAAGTTACAGTTATTGTACCTGAAGAGTATATGGGTGATGTTATCGGTGACCTGAACTCCCGCCGCGGTATGATTCTTGGTATGGATGCAGTGCCGGGCGCACAGCAAATTAATGCTGAAGTTCCGCTTTCCGAAATGTTTGGTTACGCAACAGATATGCGTTCCAAAACACAAGGCCGCGGACAGTACACAATGGAACCTGCTCATTACAATGAGGTTCCAAAATCTGTAAGTGAGGAAATCATTTCCGCACGTGGAAAAAAGAGTGAGTAATTTATAAAAACACTTGATTTTCCATAACAGAATTGATAAAATTGCGTTATAGTCTTTTACAATAAAACACATTATTTTTTGGTATAAAAAGGAGGAAATTCCAATGGCAAAGGCAAAGTTTGAAAGAAACAAACCACACGTAAACATTGGTACAATCGGTCACGTTGACCACGGTAAAACTACTACTACAGCAGCTATCACTAAAGTTTTGGGTCTAAAAGGTGAAGCAGAATTCGTTGATTACGCTAACATCGATAAAGCTCCAGAAGAAAGAGCTCGTGGTATCACAATCAACACTTCTCACGTTGAATACGAAACAGACAAACGTCACTATGCTCACGTTGACTGCCCAGGTCACGCTGACTACGTTAAAAACATGATTACAGGTGCTGCTCAAATGGACGGTGCTATTCTAGTTGTATCCGCAGCTGACGGTCCAATGCCACAAACAAGAGAGCACATCCTTCTATCCCGTCAGGTTGGTGTTCCATACATCGTTGTATACATGAACAAAGCTGACCAAGTTGACGATGAAGAGTTGCTAGACCTTGTTGAAATGGAAATCCGTGAACTGCTAAACGAGTATGGCTTCCCAGGTGATGATACTCCAATTATCCGTGGTTCTTCTCTAAAAGTACTTGAATCTACTTCAACAGACATCAATGCTCCAGAATACAAATGTATCCTAGACTTGATGAATGCTGTTGACGAGTTCATTCCAACTCCAGAAAGAAAGAGCGACCAACCTTTCCTAATGCCTGTTGAAGACGTATTTACAATTACAGGCCGTGGTACTGTTGCTACTGGTAGAGTTGAGCGTGGTCAAATCAACGTTAACGAAGAAGTTGAAATTGTTGGTATGACTGACGAAAGCAGAAAAGTTGTTGTTACCGGTCTGGAAATGTTCAGAAAAATTCTAGACTTTGCTGAGGCTGGCGATAACGTTGGCGTATTGCTGCGTGGTGTTCAAAGAACTGAAATTGAGCGTGGTCAAATCCTAGCTAAACCAGGTTCCATTAAACCTCACACAAAATTCAGAGGTCAAGTTTATATTCTAACAAAAGAAGAAGGCGGTCGTCATACTCCTTTCTTCAACAACTATCGTCCTCAATTCTACTTCAGAACAACTGACGTTACAGGTGTTATTACACTTCCAGAAGGTACTGAAATGTGCGTTCCTGGCGACAACGTTGAAATGGATGTTGAATTGATTACTCCAATCGCTATTGAAGAGGGTCTGCGTTTTGCTATCCGTGAGGGTGGTCATACAGTAGGTTCCGGCGTTGTTACAGCTATTAACGACTAATTTTAAGCGTTTTGTAACGTAATATAAAAATAAGACCATCGGAATTCATCCGGTGGTCTTATTTTTTACGTTTTAGTTATTAAAAAGTGTAAGATTGTTGTTGAGCATGTCTGTTTTTACTTGCGTGTTTAGCATGGGCTTTGTTGTTTTGTATTTGATTTTGTGATGCTTTAGAATTGACAAGGTTACACATTTCTTCATAAGAATTGCAATGTGTGCAGCTATCGATTAAAGCAGTTTGCTCTTCTTGAGAAGCAAGTGCAAAGTTTCTTCTTGCTTCAGGATTTCTTGCAAGAACAGCGCCAATGCCCATTGGAATGTTGTTGTATTGATTGTAATGCATTTTTATCACCTCACAATACTTATTATCTCCAACGACAAACAAATATGATTTCCAATTGTCTACGGCAAAATTTGTACTGCACACACTGCGTAAACTATGTAAATTTGGCGGTTTCAGACTATTTAACAGGAAGTTTGTGCTAAAAAAATTGTCAAAAGGAATTTGTAAAAAATATATTTTATCAAATTTTAAAATGGATATTTACTTTGATAACGATTCGTGCTATACTAGCTATATTGAAATTTAAATATTTCCTTATCAAGAGTGACGGAGGGAACAGGCCCGATGATGTCCGGCAACCTGCAATTATTGTAAAGGTGCCAAATCCTGCGGTTAAGCCGAGAGATGAGGTTTACAATTCACCGAACGGCTGCAAAGCGCGTTCGGTGTTTTTTGATATTTTTTATTTTTTGGAGGATACTATGTCTAAATACTTTTTTACTTCAGAGTCTGTAACAGAAGGACATCCAGACAAAGTCTGTGATAAAATTTCTGATTCTATCTTAGATGCTATTTTGGAACAAGATCCAAAAGCACATGTTGCATGTGAAGTAACAGCCACTACCGGCATTATTAATGTAATGGGAGAAATTTCTACTGAATGTTACGTTGATATTCCGTCAGTTGTGCGCGATGTGATCAAAGAAATCGGCTACGATGATCCCGCATGCGGATTTGACGGCAATACTTGCGCTGTAACCACTTCTATTGATGTACAGTCTCCTGATATTGCTATGGGTGTAAATGAGTCTTATGAAGCACGTCACGGCGCAACAGATGAAAATGACAAGATAGGCGCTGGTGACCAAGGCATGATGTTTGGATTTGCGTGTGATGAAACACCTGAATTGATGCCTTTGGCAATTTCATTGGCTCATAAATTGGCAAAACAATTAACAAAAGTTCGCAAAGACGGAACTTTGTCTTATTTAAGACCGGATGGTAAAACACAGGTTACTATTGAGTATGATGATGACAAAGCGATACGTGTGGACACAATTGTATTGTCTACTCAGCATGATCCAAATATTGCTCACGTAACCTTGTGTGATGATATTTTAAAACATGTAATCAAACCTATTATTCCCGAAAATCTCTTGGATGATAAAACCAAATATTTCATAAATCCAACAGGTAATTTTGTTATTGGTGGTCCGGTGGGCGATACAGGTTTGACTGGCCGTAAAATTATCATTGATACATATGGCGGTTACGGCAGACATGGCGGCGGCGCTTTTTCTGGAAAAGATCCGACTAAAGTAGACCGCTCCGGCGCATATGCGGCACGATATGTTGCTAAAAATATTGTTGCAGCAGGTCTTGCTAAGAAATGTGAAGTTCAAATTGCATATGCGATTGGTGTTGCGCGTCCTGTTTCCGTTATGGTTGAAACATTCGGTACTTCTTCCTATTCCAATGACCAATTGGCAGATGCGGTAAACAAAGTATTTGATCTGCGTCCTACTTCCATTATTGAAGGTTTGGAACTGCGCAAACCAATTTATCGTAATCTTGCTGCTTACGGACACATGGGTCGTGAAGATTTACAGGTTAGTTGGGAAAAGACAGATAAAGTGGAAGCGTTAAAAAATGCGTTAAAATAAAATATTTAATCAAAAACTCCTTTAAAGTTTTACTTTAAAGGAGTTTTTCTTAATTTTTACTTATATGCTTTTTTATTTTGGAAATAACAAAGCTTCTTTCAGAAAAATATGATTTTAAACTCAAAATAATACGGAAAAATGAAAATAGTATTTTTATCATCTTATAAAAGAATAAGCTTAGCGTAAAATATGAAATCCACATATTTTTTGAAGTACCTACTTTTTATTCTCTACATACAATATAATGAGGTGAGGATGATGCCCGACATTGTAATCAATATTATATTGGCGATATTGTCTATTGTAGGATTAATCTATCTGTACCAATTGATTTCGGGCTGGCTGCTTCGGTCAAAAAATGTTTGCAGACAATATACTATTTTACAATTTAACGAAAATCAAGAAGATGCCGAATATATACTGCGCGGGCATATATCAAAAATCAAGTCGGAACACAGCGAACAATACAGCCGTATTTTATGTATAGAAGAAACGATGAGTGACTCCATGAAACACGTTTGCAGAAAATTAGAAAAAGAATATCCGTTTGTCATTGTTTGTTCGCTGAATCAGGTACACGATTATATTACGCAATAAACAGAATATTTTATAATTGTACGGAGAATTATTTGAAGCTTTTCTCTCAGAATAGAACCTCTTTGCAATTAGATTAATCCACTTTAACTTATACTTTCCATCTGAATGTATTTGATAGGATAATCATGAGAATAGAAGCAGATTAAATAGACCTGTCTCTTTTCTCATGTACATTCATCAAAAAATGTGGTAAAATCAAAGTCAAGATTTCAATATGATAGGAAAGGAGTTTTCTATGAAACTGCTTCATATTGCCGCAAGCCCCAAATTGGACAAGCAATCTTCCAGTAAACGAGTTGCAAATGCATTTATAGAGGCATATTTAATGAAACACGAACAAACACAATGCCGCTATATTGATTTGAACACATTAGAAATACCCCATATGACAAAAGAATTGCTTGAAGCCTTTGAAAGCGGTATTGCACAGCACCAAACAGAACAGCGGGCATTACAGATATATAATAACCTATGCGATGAGTTTATAACAGCAGACCGTTATGTTATTTCATTTCCCAACTGGAATTTAACAGCACCTCCTGCCTTGGTTTCTTATATTTTAGCTGTCATCAGAGCAGGAAAAGCATTTCGATATACGGAACATGGTTCCGAAGGATTGCTTCACAATAAAAAAGTGACTCTTGTAGTTGCAAGCGGAGGTATTACCTCAGGAAATCATCCCAAAGAAACATGCACAGCCATTGTATGGCTGAAAAACCTGTTTTGTGTTTGCGGAATTTGTGATGTGCAAGTTCTTTATTGTGAGGGGATCGAGCAAATGCCGGATCAGGCAGAAGAAATTATTACAGCTGCTGTACAAAATGCAAAGGAACAAGGCGCTGTTTGGGATATAAATGCGGGGGATAAGCTATGAATATTTCGGTTATGGGATGTGGACGATGGGGAAGTTTTATCGCTTGGTATTTGGAGCGCGTATCACATCAAGTTACGCTGTATGGCAGGAAGGGTTCTGCACATTTGGAACAATTCCGTCAGACACGTTCGAACGGGTTACTGACGCTAGATGAAAAAATTCACCTGACTGATGATTTGGAATCAGCCGTAAAAAGCGCGGAAGTAATTGTGGTATCCATTTCGGCACAAAACTTTCGAGCTTTTATGAAAGAAATGGTGCGATATGATTTAACCGGAAAATGTTTTGTACTATGCATGAAAGGTATTGAAGCTGATACGGGAAAACGTTTAACGGAAATTGTAAAAGAATATACAGATACTCCTACAGCTATTTGGGTTGGTCCGGGACATGTACAGGATTTTACCAGAGGAATACCAAACTGCATGGTCATTGACAGTGACGATAAAGCTTTGAAAGAAAAATTGGTGCATGCTTTTTCCAGCCGTCTGATTCGTTTTTATTACGGAGATGATCTGTTAGGCAATGAAATTGGCGCTGCTTCAAAAAATGTAATAGGCATTGCGGCAGGTATGCTGGACGGTAAAGGAAAAACGGCGCTGAAAGGGGCATTAATGTCCAGAGGTACACGTGAAATTGCCCGTTTGATCAAAGCTATGGGAGGAAAAGAAATTACCGCATACGGACTGGGTCATTTGGGCGATTATCAAGCGACTGTTTTTTCAGAATTCAGTCATAATCGAAAATTTGGAGAGTTGTTTGTACAAGGTATGGATTATGGCGAATTAGCTGAAGGGGTTGCAACGGTAAAAGCATTGCTTCGCTTAGGTGAGGAGTATCATGTGGAACTTCCTATCTGCCAAGCAGTTTATGATATTGTTTACGAGAAAAAAGACCCTGAACAAGTGTTATCTGATTTATTTTTACGAAGTATAAAAATGGAGTTTTAATTTTTCTTAACATTGACAATCTGATTATTTTGGAGTAAGATTTTAAATATACCAAAAAGGTATACAATAGAAAGGATGAATGGTATGAGTGAACAAAATTGCACACATGATTGTGGTTCATGCAGTTCTGACTGCAGCGCAAGAACAGAACCTATGAAAGAACCTACACATGAGTTAAGCAACATTAAAAAAGTAATTGCAGTAGTGAGCGGAAAAGGTGGAGTTGGCAAATCTTTGGTCACTTCTTTAATGGCTGTGACCATGAACCGCCGTGGACATAAAACAGCAATATTGGACGCAGACGTAACGGGGCCATCCATTCCGAAAGTGTTTGGTATTCATGAAAGAGCCATGGGTACTGAAGTTGGAATTGTACCATGCAAAAGCAAAACCGGAATTGAAGTCATGTCTGTCAATCTATTGTTGGAAGATGCGACTGCTCCTGTTGTTTGGAGAGGTCCTATTATTGCAGGTACAGTAAAACAATTTTGGTCTGAGGTAATTTGGGGTGATGTTGACTATATGTTTGTCGACATGCCGCCGGGCACGGGAGACGTTCCGTTGACAGTCTTTCAATCTCTGCCTTTAGACGGAATCATCATTGTGACATCTCCTCAGGAATTGGTATCTATGATTGTGGAGAAAGCGGTCAATATGGCTGGTATGATGAATATTCCTATTTTGGGACTTGTAGAAAATATGAGTTATTTAAAATGTCCTGACTGCAGCAAAGAAATTCAGGTATTTGGTGAAAGTCATGTAGACGAAATAGCAAAAAAACATGGTTTAAATGTATTAGCGAAACTTCCAATTGACCCAAGTATTGCAAAGAATTGTGATAAAGGTCTTGTAGAATTAGTGGAAGGTAATTGGTTGGATGAAGCAGCCAAACTAATTGAAAACTTATCTTAAATATGATGCCGGCAGCATGTCAAATGTTGCCGGCATTTGTGGTATGTAAAATGCTTTTTTCATTATGTTTCGGAGTTAAATGTTATTTGCAAAGAGTTTTTGATGTAACACGATATGCTTTTTTCCGGATTAATATCTTTCTGAAACAATCGTTTATTTACTATTAGATACTGTTTATCAAAAAAACGTATTTTCCGATATGTTCAAAATACTTTATGGAATAAATAAGTGAACATATCTATTTTATTTTTTTGGAATATCTTAAGATATCATTGGATGATAAAACGATATACGGAAAAATATTCCTCTGATATAAATTGAGCCGGCAGAAAAGTTCTTAACAGGTTACTTGCTGTGTGGGCAGAATAAAATATATTTTAAATAATCATTTCAACACAAAATCCGAAAGGAAATCTTTAACAATTCTAATGGCAAAGTTTCCATCATGATAAGATATTAAAATATTCTAAGTATCATATTGAAAAAAGATGAAAAATGTTTTATGATATACAGTTGTAAGACCCACTTCTTTTATCATTTATAAATGGTACTTTACAAAACGATATGTATATGATATTATTAAATTGAAAACAGTAATTATTATCATTTTGTGAGGTGAGGATCGATGGTTAGGAAACAAAATTTTAGTAGGAAAAGACAAGCGATTCTAGAAGCACTTCGAAGCACAAAAATTCATCCAACCGCCGAGTGGGTGCATCAAACATTAAAAAATGATTATCCTGATTTAAGCCTCGGTACTGTTTACCGTAATCTTGCTCAGTTCAAAGAAGAAGGCGTTATTTTAAGTATGGGGGTTATGAACGGGCAGGAGCGTTTTGACGCCAATATATCACCGCATTCTCATTTTATTTGTAATTGCTGCGGTGCAGTGATTGATATTGACGAAACTTTTGAAAATTATGAGGCTGCAAGACAGGTAAACAACAAATACGGTTTTACAGTGGAAGAACAAAAAATTATTTTTTATGGTGTTTGTAATCAATGTAAAGTTAGGCATTAGGCCATAACTATATTTAATGAATGTATTTGGAGGTTTTTACAATGAAAAAATTTGTATGTAGTGTATGTGGTTATGTTCATGTAGGAGATGAGGCACCAGAATTCTGCCCAATTTGTAAAGCGCCTAGAGACAAATTTTATGAGCAAACAGAAGAAACAGGATATGCAACTGAGCATGTAATCGGCGTAGGTGCAGCAGACAAAATTGAAAAAGATGTTTATGAAGATTTAGTTGCTCATTTCAACGGCGAATGCTGCGAAGTTGGTATGTATTTGGCAATGAGCCGTCAAGCAGACCGCGAAGGTTATCCTGAAATTGCAGAGGCTTTCAAAAAATATGCTTTTGAAGAAGCTGAGCATGCAGCAAAATTTGCTGAACTATTGGGTGAAGTTGTAACAAACTCTACAAAGAAAAATCTTGAATTACGTGTAGCTGCTGAAGCTGGTGCTTGCGAAGGTAAATTTGAAATTGCAAAACGTGCAAAACAATTGAATTATGATGCGATTCATGATACTGTTCATGAAATGGCAAAAGATGAAGCACGTCATGGCTCTGGTTTTGCAGGTTTGCTAAAAAGATATTTTTAATTTTACTTATGACTTGTCATAATCTTTGATTACGACGTTTTCATATTTTCAACAAGAACAGGATCGTTTTTCGGTCCTGTTCTTGTTTTTTACTATATACACAATATTTATGGCGGTTACAAAAATGATATACAATATATATTGATTTTTTTGAATTAACCGTTATAATAATAAATAGACCAATTTTAAGTTATAAGGAGAGCAGAATGGAAATTATAAAAAGGGACGGCAGGATTGAGCCTTACCAAAGTGAAAAAATAAAAGCTGCGATTGCGGCGGCTTTTCAAAGCATAAACACAGAAATTGATGAAGCTGTTTTGAATAGCATTACGGAAGACGTGCAGCAGCAATTGATTCATTTGCAGCAGCAAAATAAATCTTTGCAAGTGGAAACCATTCAGGATATTGTAGAAAAGACGTTAGTTGCACGTAATTTTTATAATGAAGTTAAAAGCTTTATTTTATATCGCGACAGTCAGGCAAAAAAAAGAGCCGCCAGACAAAGTATTGCCTCTTTATTTGAAAACAGACAAGTAGGCGATGTATTAAAAGGAATTCAAAAGGATTTTGACAGCGATGAATACCATCTCGACTTGCTGTATCATAAATTTTTTTCCTTTCAAAAAGAGCAAATGTCTGAAACAGAAAAATTGTCTATGCTCATAAAAGCGGCTGTGGAGTTAACCTCGCAGGAGTCTCCCAAATGGGAGTATATCGCAGCGCGTTTGTTGATGCTGCGCTTTAAAATCCAATTGCAGGTTGAACTGGAGAAACAGCAAATTACCAGTTTTTATGATAAAATTGCTTATTTAACAAATCAAAACCTATATGGTTCCTATATATTACACGCATACACAAAAGCAGAGATTGATGAATTTGAAACTTGGATTGTAGAAGAACGCAATCATCTGTTTACATACAGCAGTTTGGATGTGCTCTTAAAACGTTATGTCATCCATACGCATCAATTGTTGTCCTTTGAAACACCGCAGGAGATGTTTATGGGAATTGCGATGCATCTGGCTATGAATGAAACACAAAACCGTTCTCAGTGGGTAAAACGTTTTTATGATATGCTTAGCCAATTACAAGTAACTATGGCAACGCCCACATTATCCAATGCCAGAAAACCATTTCACCAATTATCAAGCTGTTTTATTGATACGGTTCCGGATTCCTTATCTGGTATATACCGCAGTATTACAAATTTTGCCCAGGTTTCCAAATTCGGCGGGGGAATGGGCATGTACTTTGGTAAAGTACGTGCTTCCGGTTCTCCAATCCGTGGCTTTCAAGGCGCTGCAGGCGGTGTGATACGATGGATTAAACTCGCCAATGATACAGCTGTAGCCGTAGATCAATTGGGCGTACGTCAGGGAGCAGTGGCCGTATATTTGGATATATGGCATAAAGATATCCCTGAATTTTTACAATTGCGTACCAATAACGGTGATGACCGCATGAAAGCCCATGACGTATTTCCTGCTATCTGTTATCCCGATTTATTCTGGAAAATGGCTCGTGACCAGATTGAAGATAATTGGTATTTGATGTGCCCTCATGAGATTTTGTCAGTAAAAGGCTATGCCTTGGAAGATTATTATGGGGAAGAATGGGAAAAACGGTATTTTGATTGTGTGGCGGATCATCGTATTTCAAAACGCGTGATTCCAATCAAAGAATTAATTCGATTGATTATTAAATCAGCAGTGGAAACAGGTACTCCGTTTACCTTTAACCGTGACCATGTCAATAGAATGAATCCAAACGGACACAAGGGCATGATTTATTGCTCCAATTTGTGCACAGAAATTGCCCAAAATATGAGTCCGATTTCTACCATCAGCCAAGAAACAAAAACGGTTGATGGAGAAACCGTTGTAGTGAATACCACGAAACCGGGCGAATTTGTAGTTTGTAATTTGGCTTCTCTTTCTTTAGGAAACATTGATGTGGAAAACCAAGAGGAACTTCGCAGTATTATTCACACGACTGTACGCGCTTTGGATAATGTAATTGACTTGAATTTTTATCCGCTGCCTTATGCAAAATTGACCAATCAAAAATATCGTTCGATTGGTTTGGGCATCAGCGGTTATCATCACATGCTGGCCAAACATAAAATTCAGTGGGAATCTGAGACACATTTGGAATTTGTGGATCAAGTATTTGAAAATATCAATTACTACGCCATTGAAGCAAGTACTCAGGTGGCCAAAGAAAAAGGAAGCTACGATTTATTTGAAGGTTCTGACTGGCAGACAGGAGCATATTTTGAAAAACGCGGCTATACTTCAGAGCGTTGGAATACACTAAAAGATACAGTGGCACAAAACGGTATGCGTAACGCTTATTTAATGGCAGTGGCACCAACCAGTACCACTTCTATTATTGCAGGTACCACTGCAGGTTTAGATCCTGTGATGCATCGTTACTTCTTGGAAGAGAAGAAAAACAGTATTGTACCCAGAGTCGCTCCGGATTTGTCTATGGAGACTTTCTGGTACTATAAAAACGCGCATACCATTGACCAAGCTTGGACAGTAAAATCATGCGGTGTACGCCAGCGTCATATTGACCAGGCACAATCTTTGAATTTGTATATTACAAATGATTATACATTCCGTCAAATTTTACAGTTATATATTTTGGCATGGGAAAAACAAGTAAAAACAATTTACTATATTCGCAGCAAGGCTTTGGAAGTGGAAGAGTGCGAAGTATGTTCATCTTGAGTGTGAGGAGAGTAAAAATAAATGGCAATCTTAAAGAAAAAACCTTTGTTTAATCCTGACGGAGATGTGGAAGTATTAAAACGCCGTATGATTGGCGGCAATACCACAAACCTGAATGATTTTAATAATATGAAATATGCTTGGGTAAGCGATTGGTATCGCCAAGCAATGAATAACTTCTGGATTCCTGAGGAAATCAACTTAAATACAGATATCCAGAACTACAATCAGCTGACAAAAGCAGAACGTACTGCATATGATAAAATTTTATCCTTTTTGATTTTTTTAGACAGTGTGCAAACTGCAAACCTGCCTAACGTTGGCGAATATATTACGGCCAATGAAGTCAACCTTTGTTTAACCATTCAGGCGTTTCAGGAAGCCGTTCACTCACAAAGTTACGGCTATATGCTGGATACCATTTGTTCTCCCGTAGAACGCAATGAAATTTTATATCAGTGGCGTCAGGATGAACATTTGCTTCGCAGAAATGAATTTATAGGTAATTTATATAATGAATTCCAAGAAAAGAAAGACGATTATACGCTGGTTCGCACTATGATTGCCAACTATATTTTAGAAGGCATATACTTTTATTCCGGTTTTATGTTCTTTTATAATTTGGGACGAAATAATAAAATGCCGGGTTCCGTACAAGAAATCCGTTATATTAACCGTGATGAAAATACCCATTTATGGTTGTTTCGCTCTATTATTTTAGAATTGAAAAAAGAGGAACCGCATTTATTCACAGATGAATTGATTGAAGAATACCGCAGCATGATAAAAGAAGGGGTAGAGCAGGAAATTGCATGGGGACATTATGTGATCGGCGATGATATTTCAGGCTTAAACTGCCAGATGATTACTGATTATATCCGTTATTTGGGTAATTTACGCTGTATGAATTTAGGCTTTGAACCTTTATATCCGGGATATGAAAAAGAACCGGATTCCATGTCTTGGATCAGCCAATACAGCAATGCAAATTTAATTAAAACAGATTTCTTTGAAGGACGTTCCACAGCTTATGCAAAAAGCACTGCTTTGGTAGACGATTTATAATAAAAATGTAGGCACCCAGTGCCTGCATTTTTTATTCTGCTTCTTTTAGATTCTTTTCTGGATACAATCGGCTTTGTTGTTTGCTGTATCCATATTTATTTCTAAATACATATAAGAATATTACAAAAAATTAATGTTATTACTTCAGCCAGCGGTATCACCGGCTAAATTCCTATAATTTCCAATAAAAGAGGCAATGTAACCATTTCTATTGCACAAAATTAAAGTTCTAAAGGAAGAAACTGAATGTGGAAATTCATCCGTTGGATAATGTTGTGAATAGCCCGGTTCACGGATGCAATTTTTTGAAAAACCAAAAGGAGTTTATTTATGTACTTATCATCAAAGGTCATATGAATGAACAGGCAGTGCTTGTGAAAAATGATTACCTATGTGAAAGAACATCCTATTAAATTAAATGGATATTCCTTTGAAAAAGGAATATTGAATAAATTGGTGACGCAAGCTGCCGAAAGACGGTTAACTAAAATTTCTATTTGTATTGAGGAGGTTCCATGTGCATTATTCTAATATAGAAAAAGGGATTTTTCTCTCAAGGCCAAATCGTTTTTTGTCACATGTGGTAGTAGGCGGAAAAGAAGTCATTTGTCATGTAAAAAATACAGGACGCTGTAAAGAATTGTTAATTCCAAACTGCGAAGTCTATGTACAGCATCATGATAATCCTAATCGCAAAACGGAATACTCGTTGATATCAGTTCAAAAGGGAAGCCGGCTTGTGAATATAGATTCTCAAGCGCCGAATGCAGCAGTGAAAGAATGGCTGGAACAGAATCAAGTGATACCGCATATACAAAATATTTATCCTGAAAAGAAATACTGCGATTCAAGATTTGATTTTTATTTGGAACGGAAAGAGCGACCTGCTTATGTTGAAGTGAAAGGCGTCACTCTTGAAGAAAACGGAGTGGTATTATTTCCGGATGCACCGACAGAACGGGGAGTGAAGCACGTATATGAATTATGCAAATGTAAGAAAAACGGTTTCGATGCTTACCTCATTTTTGTGGTTCAAATGCAGCATGTAACATATTTTACGCCTAACATAAACACACATCCTGAATTTGGAGAAGCGTTGCGGTACGCGAAAGAGTGCGGCGTGAATATTTTGGCTTTTGATTGTGAAGTAACTCCGGAGACAATGTCGATTTCTTCACAAATTCCTGTGTATTTGCCGTGACAGTTTGCACATTATTTTTGTTATATCTGATAATGCGGCAAATTTTTTATATCATGTCCTATATGATAAGAACAGATGGGTATTGTCATCAGCTTTATAAAAACAAAACAGCGGCTGTAACACAGCCGCTGTTTTGTTCCAATTAAAGTTTGTCCACTTTGATAAAGCTTTTTTTATCGTCAGCCATTTTATAGAAATGATGTTTGCCGCAATCCCAGCATACCATTTCAAAACTAGTAAAATTTTCTCTGTCTTTAAACGCGTTCATCGCACGACCGCCGCATACCGGACAGGTTTTAGGTGTAAACTCCGGTGGATCTTTTCTTTCATACATAATAGGGTCCTCACTTTCATTGTTCTGTATAGATATGTTTCTATTATAATATACAACCTGTTCCTTTTGCAATAACTCACATCATAATTGATAAACTTTAGGCAAGTACTTGGTGTGTATAGAAAACAGTACAGAAAGATTTGTAAATATAATTGTAAATAATTTATGAAATTTACATTTTCCATAAAAATTCTCTTGATTTTTTGTGATAAAGACGTTAAAATAGTTTTAGCACTCGAAGTTA
Organism: uncultured Clostridia bacterium; assembly: GCA_944384835.1. GTDB lineage: Bacteria > Bacillota > Clostridia > Oscillospirales > Acutalibacteraceae > UMGS1071. The sequence goes on from CALWUU010000022.1 coordinate 40,239, forward strand.
AAGAGTGCTAAAACTATCCAGTAACTAATATATTTACTTTAAGGAGGAAATATTTATGACTATTAAACCATTATTGGACAGAGTACTAATTCAAATGACAGAAGCGGAAGAAACAACAAAAAGCGGTATTGTGCTTGCAAGCGCTTCTCAGGAAAAGCCTCAAATTGCAAAGGTGCTTGCAGTAGGTCCTGGCGGCATTGTAGACGGAAAAGAAGTTGAAATGTATATTAAACCGGGCGATAAAGTAATTGCAAGCAAATATGCAGGCACAGAAGTAAAAGTTGACGGAGAAGAATATACCATTCTTCGTCAAAGCGATATTTTGGCAATTGTAGAATAATAGATTTATTGTAACCGAATATACATCATTTTTAGGAGGAATCATCTCTATGGCTAAAGAAATTATTTATGGTGAAGAAGCAAGAAAAGCATTGATGAATGGTATTAATCAATTGGCAGATACAGTAAAAATTACACTTGGTCCAAAAGGCTGTAATGTTGTTTTGGATAAAAAATTCGGTGCACCGCTTGTAACTAACGACGGTGTTACCATTGCGAAAGAAGTGGAATTGGACGACCCATTTGAAAACATGGGTGCACAGCTTGTAAAAGAAGTTTCTATCAAAACAAATGATGTTGCAGGTGACGGTACCACAACAGCTACTTTATTGGCACAGGCTTTAATTCGTGAAGGTATGAAAAATGTAACAGCAGGCGCTAATCCAATGATTTTGAAAAAGGGTATCCAAAATGCTGTAAATACTGCTGTAAATACATTGACAGAAAACTCTAAGAAAGTAACCTGCTCTGAAGATATTGCACGTGTAGCAACCATTTCTGCAGCAGATGAAGTCATCGGTAATTTAATCTCTGAAGCTATGGATAAAGTAACAGCTGACGGTGTCATCACGGTAGAAGAATCTAAAACAGCAGAAACTTACTCCGAAGTAGTAGAAGGTATGATGTTTGACCGTGGCTATGTAACACCTTACATGGTTACAGATACAGACAAAATGGTAGCTGATTTGGATGACGCTTATGTGCTGATTACAGACAAGAAAATTTCCAACATTCAAGAGATTCTTCCTATTTTAGAGCAAATCGTACAATCCGGTAAAAAACTGCTTATCATTGCTGAAGATGTTGAAGGCGAAGCTTTGACAACATTGATTCTAAACAAATTACGCGGCACCTTCACTTGCGTTGCTGTAAAAGCGCCTGGCTTTGGTGACAGAAGAAAAGAAATGCTTCGTGATATCGCTGTTCTAACAGGCGGTCAAGTGATTACTGAAGAGCTTGGCTTGGACTTAAAAGAAACTACGATGGATCAATTGGGCCGCGCTCGTCAAATTAAGGTTGACAAAGACAATACCATTATTGTAGACGGTGCTGGTGACTCTAACGAGATTAAAGCAAGAGTAAATCAAATTCGCGCTCAATTGGAGACAACTACTTCAGAATATGACCGTGAAAAATTGCAAGAGCGTTTGGCTAAATTGGCAGGCGGCGTAGCAGTAATCAAAGTTGGCGCTGCAACTGAAGTTGAAATGAAAGAGAAAAAACTTCGTATTGAAGATGCTCTTTCCGCAACAAAAGCTGCTGTTGAAGAAGGTATTGTTGCAGGCGGCGGTACTGCATTGATGAACGCAATTCCTGCTGTTGCAAAATTGGCAGAAACTGCAGAAGGCGATGAGAAAACAGGTGTTCAAATTGTATTGAAAGCTTTGGAAGAGCCGGTTCGTCAAATTGCTGCAAATGCTGGTTTAGAAGGTTCTGTCATTGTTTCTGCAATTAAAGAAGCAAACAAAGTCGGCTATGGCTTTGACGCTTTAAAAGAAACATACACAGACATGATTTCCGCAGGTATTGTAGACCCAACAAAAGTAACACGTTCTGCATTGCAAAATGCAGCTTCCATTGCCGCTATGGTATTAACTACTGAATCTTTGGTTGCAGATAAGAAAGAGCCTGCTGCTGCAGCTCCTGCAATGCCAATGGATCCTGGTATGGGCGGCATGTATTAATCTGACCAATAGTCATATATTTTCTCTTTTTAAGGTACTGTGTCATACAGTACCTTTTTTATTTTGTCTTTCAAATCAGCAGACAAATTGCGATAATATATACATATATCATTTAGTTTTTTATATTAACCGTACAAAAAAAATCTATCTTGAAACCGCTATTGAATTTGTTACAGAAATGAAATATAATACTATATATAATGTTTTGTCAGGAAGGAGCATGAAATATGTCATATGGTGTAATGCATACGTTTCATTCTCTTTCCGTTGATTCGCTACATGTCGTATAAGGGCTACGCTGCACATTTTGCTCCGTAGCCTGTTTTTGTGTTAGTGAAAATGAAAACGAACGAATGAAACAAATTTAGAGGTGTTTTACTATGTCCAAAAAAGTTGCAGTTATTATGGGCAGTGACAGTGATTTTCCAACTGTTTCTGCTGCAGTGAAAAAATTGAAATCTTTTGGTGTTCCTGTTGAGGTTCATGTTATGTCCGCTCACAGAACGCCTCATGATGCCGCCGAATTTTCTGAGCATGCAAAAGACAATGGTTTTGGTGTGATTATTGCAGCTGCAGGTAAAGCTGCTCATCTTGCAGGTGTTTTGGCAGCTCATACTACACTGCCTGTCATTGGTATTCCTATTAAATCCTCTACTTTAGACGGACTGGATGCTTTGCTGGCAACCGTACAAATGCCAAGCGGTATTCCGGTAGCGACTGTAGCAATTGACGGCGCTGCAAATGCAGCTATCCTTGCAGTACAAATGCTGGCAATCAGCGATGAGGATTTGGCAAAAAAATTAGATGCGATGAAAACAGAAATGGTAGAAGGCGTAAAGAAAAAAGACGCAGCTTTGCAGGCTGAAGTAAATGCGTTATAAGCATCATTCATAAATAGGACTTAAACATATTGAGGAGAACGTAGACCATGAAAAATTTTAGTGACAGCTACAAAGAGGCAGGCGTTGACGTAACAGCAGGTTATAAAGCCGTTGAGTTGATGAAACAGCACGTTGCACGTACCAATATTCCGGGTGTCGTTTCCAATATCGGAAGTTTTGGCGGATTGTTTCAACCGGATTTTACAGGTATGAAAGCGCCTATTTTGGTTTCGGGAACGGATGGCGTTGGTACAAAATTACGTTTGGCGTTTTTAATGGACAAGCACGATACCATTGGTATTGACTGCGTGGCGATGTGTGTAAACGATGTTATTTGCTGCGGCGCGCAGCCATTATTCTTTTTGGATTATTTGGCAGTGGGCAAGAATTTTCCTGAAAAGATTGAAAAAATTGTTTCCGGTGTTGCCGATGGATGCGTACAGTCTCAGTGTGCTTTGGTTGGCGGTGAAACTGCCGAAATGCCCGGATTTTATCCAATAGATGAATATGATTTGGCAGGGTTCTGCGTAGGTATGGTAGACCGAGATAAAGTCATAGACGGCTCTGCTATGGTAGAAGGCGATGCAATTATAGGCATTCAGTCTTCCGGTGTGCATTCCAACGGTTTTTCTTTGGTGAGAAAAGTCTTTGATGTAAACGAAGAAAATTTGAAACAATATTATGATGAATTGGGCACAACATTAGGAGAAGCATTGCTGACTCCAACAAAAATTTATGTTCGTCCTATGTTGTCTTTGATGAAAGCTTGTACAGTGAAAGCAGTGTCTCATGTAACCGGCGGTGGTTTTTATGAAAATCTTCCTCGTATGATGAAGGAAGGATATACCGCAAAAATTGAAATGGACGCTTTCCCGACTTTACCTATTTTTGACTTAATTCAAAAAACAGGTAATATTCCAACACAGGATATGTACAGCACCTTTAATATGGGTATTGGTATGTGCGTGGTAGTGCCTGCATCGGAAGCAGAAAAAGCCATTGCCCTCTTAAAAGAAAACGGAGAAGAAGCGTTCGTGATCGGAACTGTGGTAAAAGGCGAAGAAGGTGTCATTTTATGCTAAAAATTGCGGTCTTGGTATCCGGCGGGGGAACCAATCTGCAAGCTTTGATTGATGCGGAAAAACGCGGGGAAATTGTCAACGGAAAAATTTCTTTGGTGATTTCCAGTAAATCAGATGCTTTTGCTTTGGAACGAGCCAAAAAAGCAGGTATTCCTTCTGAAGTGTTGATTCGTAAGCAATATGCTGCCATGGAAGAATATGACCAAGCTCTGATAGGTTTGCTGGAAAAAAATCAAATTGATTTAATCGTATTGGCAGGCTTCATGACCATTATCAGTGACCGAGTCATCCATGCTTATCGCAACAGAATCATCAATGTGCATCCTTCTTTGATTCCTGCTTTTTGCGGCGAAGGATTTTATGGTTTGCGTGTGCATGAGGCAGCACTGAAACGCGGTGTGAAATTAACAGGCGCAACCATTCACTTTGTAAACGAAATTTGTGACGGCGGACCTATCATTTTGCAAAAAGCCGTTGCAGTATCTCCTGACGATACTGCGCAGACTTTGCAAAAACGCATTATGGAAGAAGCTGAGTGGAAATTGCTTCCTCAGGCAGTTTCGCTGTTTTGTCAAGGTAAGCTTGAAATAGAACATGATGTTGTAAAAATAAATGAGTAACTATTTTTGAAATTGGAGTAAGAACATGGAATTGAAAAATTTTGCTGAGCTTTTAAAAAGCAATACGTATCCCGGCCGTGGTATTATGATTGGAAAAACCAAAGACGGAACTCACGGCGTCATTTCCTATTTTATTATGGGCAGAAGCGAAAACAGCCGTAACCGTGTATTTGTGGAAGATGGTTTGGGTATCAAAACAAAAGCATTTGATGAATCTAAATTAACAGATCCGTCTTTGATTATTTATGCTCCTGTTCGTGTCATTGGCAATACGACTATTGTAACAAACGGTGACCAAACAGATACCATTTATGAAGCATTAGAGCAAGGTCGTACCTTTGAAGATGCATTGCGCACCCGTACCTTTGAACCGGACGCACCGAACTTTACCCCTCGCATTTCGGGAGAAGTGGTGGTAAATAAAGGACTGCAATATAAACTTTCTATTTTAAAAAGCAATAACGGTAATCCTGACAGTGCATTGCGTTATTTTTATGAATATGCCCAGCCGGTCAATGGAGAAGGTCATTTTATTCACACTTATCGCTGTGACGGAAACCCAATTCCTTCTTTTGAAGGGGAGCCTATTCGTGTAGCAGTTGAAGGTGATATTGATTTTTTCACCAATACTGTATGGGATAGTCTGAATGAGGACAATAAAGTGTCTTTGTTTACTTGCTTTATCCAGCTGAACAATGGTTTCACAGAAACAAGAATCATCAACAAAAATAAGTAAAGGAGGATATTTCTCATGTCTAATGAATTAATGCTGAAATATGGATGTAATCCAAATCAAAAACCATCCCGTATTTTCATGAAAGACGGCTCTGAATTGCCAATTACGGTTTTAAACGGAAAACCGGGATACATCAATTTTTTAGATGCGTTTAACAGCTGGCAATTGGTAAAAGAATTAAAAGAGGCAACAGGACTGCCTGCGGCAGCTTCTTTTAAGCACGTTAGTCCTGCAGGCGCAGCAGTGGCAGTCCCAATGAGCGACACATTGAAAAAGATTTATTTTGTAGATGACTTAGAGCTATCTCCAATTGCAACTGCATATGCAAGGGCACGCGGTGCAGACAGAATGTCTTCCTACGGTGATTTTGTTGCATTATCCGATACCTGTGATGCACAGACAGCAACTTTGCTGGCAAGAGAAGTTTCTGACGGTGTGATTGCGCCCGGATATACGCAGGAAGCATTGGAAATTTTGAAAACAAAACGCAAAGGCAATTACAATGTCATTCAAATTGATGAATCATATCAGCCGGCTCCCATAGAGCATAAAGATGTTTACGGCATTACATTTGAGCAAGGCAGAAATGAAATTAAAATAAATGAAGAGATGCTTCAAAATATTGTAAGTGAAAATAAAGAGATGCCTCAGGAAGCAAAACGCGATTTGCTGATTGCATTGATTACTTTAAAATATACACAATCCAATTCCGTTTGTTATGCAAAAGACGGACAGGCAATCGGAATTGGAGCAGGACAGCAGTCCCGCATTCACTGCACCAGATTGGCAGGAAATAAAGCGGATATCTGGTTCTTGCGCCAACATCCGAAAGTAATGAACTTGCCGTTTAAAGCGGATATTCGTCGTCCTGACCGTGATAACACCATTGATGTATATATTTCAGATGATGACATGGACGTATTGGCAGACGGCACATGGGAGTTGTTCTTTACAGAGAAACCGGAACGTTTGACCAGAGAAGAGAAACGTGCTTGGCTTGACCAGCAAACCGGTGTTTCTCTAGGTTCAGACGCATTTTTCCCATTTGGAGATAACATTGAACGTGCGCACCGCAGCGGTGTTTCTTATATTGCGGAAGCAGGCGGCTCTATTCGTGATGACCACGTAATCGATACCTGCAATAAATACGGTATTTGTTTGGCGTTTACAGGAGTTCGTTTGTTCCATCATTAATCATTAGTGTCATTTCAGAAAGGAACGGTAGCGTTTATGAAACTGCTTGTAGTAGGCGGCGGCGGTCGTGAGCACGCCATTATCCGCAAACTGTTAGAAAGTCCAAAAGTAGAAAAAATCTATTGTGCTCCCGGTAACGGCGGTATTTCCTGCGATGCACAGTGTGTTGATATTAACGCCATGGATAAACAGGCCATGGTAACCTTTGCAAAAGAAAATGGGATTGACTTTGTCGTTGTTGCGCCGGATGATCCATTGGCTGCAGGTATGGTAGACGCAATGGAAGAAGCGGGAATTCCGGCATTTGGTCCAACAGCCAATGCTGCTGTGATTGAAAGCAGCAAAGTGTTTTCCAAAAACTTAATGAAACAGTACGGCATTCCTACTGCCGGTTATGAAGTGTTTGATGATTCAGCATCTGCGATTGCTTATATTGAGCAGAACAATACATTTCCGATTGTAGTTAAAGCAGATGGACTTGCTTTGGGAAAAGGTGTTATTATTGCAGAGACGTTACAAGCGGCAAAAGATGCGGTTCAGTCTATTATGGAAGATAAAATTTTTGGTCAGTCGGGTAACAAGATTGTAGTAGAAGAATTTATTACAGGTCCTGAAGTTTCCGTGCTGGCATTTACCGATGGTAAAACTTTAAAACCAATGGTATCTTCCAAAGACCACAAACGGGCGTTGGACAATGACAAAGGGTTAAATACAGGGGGAATGGGCACAGTTAGTCCAAACCCATATTATACAAATGAAATTGCAAAAGAATGTATGGAGACCATTTTTCTTCCTACTGTTGCTGCGATGAATCAGGAAGGCAGACCCTTTAAAGGATGTTTGTATTTTGGATTGATGCTGACTCAAAACGGACCGAAAGTAATCGAATATAACTGCCGTTTTGGCGACCCTGAAACGCAAGTGGTACTGCCGAGATTACAATCCGATTTGTTAGAGATTATGATGGCTGTACGCAATGAATGCTTGGCAGGTGTAGACATCAAATGGTCCGATGAAGCTGCAGCATGTGTGGTAATGGCTTCAGGCGGTTATCCTGAAAAATACGAAAAAGGCATTGAAATAACAGGTCTTAATGAAAATGGTCAGATTGATGGGGCAACTGTTTATCATGCGGGAACCAAAAAAGAAAACGGTAAATTTTATACAAATGGCGGCAGAGTGCTGGGTGTAACTGCAACTGATACAACACTGGAAGGCGCATTGAAAAAAGCATATGATGCTGTTTCAAGAATTCATTTTAATGGCGCACATTACAGAACAGATATTGGTAAATAAGAAAAAGACAGAAGCTGCCCTTTTTATCAGACGGCATTCTGTCTTTCTTTTATCTATAAAAGGGAGAGATAAAAATAGTATGGTATACGAAGCAAAACTTGCAGATTTACAAACCATTAAAAATATGGTGCACCGTACCATAAAAGAATGTTATCCTGAGTGTTTTTCAGAAACGATAGTAAACTTTTTTCTGAATTTACATTCAGAAGAAGCAATTAAAGATGATTTGGAGAATGCCAACGTTTATTTAATGGAAAGTGACGGTTACTTGGTCGGAACCGGTACCATTCGTGATAATCTAATCAAACGTTTGTTTATACTGCCTCAGTATCAACACCATAAATTTGGAACGGAACTTTTACAATGTCTTGAAGATGAATTGGCAGTAAATGAAATTTTCACTGCAGAAGTAGAAGCGCATGAGCAAGCAAAAGGTTGGTATCAGGCAATGGGGTATACTGTGATTTCAGAAGAAAAGATAGATGTAAATGGGGAAGCATTACCGTATTACCGTATGGAAAAGCATGTAACCGCTATGAACCTGGATCATTTAAATCAAGGCTTAATGTTTTAAAACAGATTCAACTGACGATGAATAACAATCAAGTATCATAAATAGAATATTTCAGTTTTGTTATACTAACGCAGATGCGCGTGAACGAAACGAAAATAAAAATCTCCGTATAAACGAATAATCGTTTGTACGGAGATTTTTTCTGTTATTATCACATATTTTATTAGCTTAAAATGGGTTCATATATCTCAAGTTGTTTTGCGAAATTAAAGCATGTTTTTTATTTACGGTGCTATTCATCTTTGGTTCGAATAAGATTGCTGACATACGGACGTTTTCCTGAAAGTACTTCATCATAAAAATTTTGTTTCCAGTCAATATAGTCAACGCTGTCTTTTAACATTTGAATGGAAGCCTGCAATGCCTCTTGTTTGTTTTTCAGCATAGCTTTTCTCTGCGGAATCGTTTGTTCTCCTTGAAGACATAAATTTAAATACTCTTTCATTTCTTGAATGCTCATACCGCATTTTTTGAGACAAACAAGGTCTTTGATCCATTTGATATCTCTTTCATCAAAGGCACGTCTATTGTTTTTATCCCTTTTTACGTTGGGAATCAATCCTTCATTGCAGTAATATTTTAATGCTTGATAAGTCATGTTGGTTTCTTTGCACACTTGCATCATGGTATACATGAAAACGGTCCTTTCTAATTTTAAATTTTTTATAAAAAGCTCTTGACCGATTGTTACAACCGCATATTATAATCGATTGTAGAAACCGATAATTTCAATGGAATTATAGCACGGTTCCCATTTTAGTGCAAGAAAACAAAAAGGAGGTTTGACGGTTATGCTATTTTATTTTACTGGAACGGGCAATAGTCTTTATATTGCAAAACAAATTGAAGAAAACCCGCTTAGTATTCCACAGATGATTCATAGAGAACCTTTGCATTATAACGATGACAGGATTGGAATTGTTTCTCCTATTTATGGTCACGAGTTACCACAGATGGTAAAAGACTTTTTGCAGAAATTTATTTTTCAAAGCAAATATTTTTATATCATTTTGACTTATGGCAATCGACATGGGGGAGCAGCAGAATTGACAAAAAAGTTTTGTGACGATTGCGGTATTCATGTTGATTATATGAATGTAATTCAAATGGTAGACAATTGGCTTCCGGGATTTGATATGGATGAACAAAAGAAAATAGATAAAAATGTTGAACAGCAGTTACACAATATCATTGCTGACTTAAATGTTAAAAAAAGCATGATTTCTCCGGTTACAGAAAACAATCGCGCTGCGCATCAACAGTTTCTTGAGCGAATGAATCAAACTGTGCCCGGGTTATGGCAGCATTTATTTAGAATTACAGACAACTGTATTGGCTGTGGTATCTGCCAAAAAGTATGTCCGTCCGCTTCCATTCGATTAATGGAGAGAAAAGCAGTTTATTTTTCAGGAAATTGCCAAACTTGTTTGGCATGCGTCCATGCATGTCCTCAAAAAGCAATCGCATTAACCGTTCCGGAGAAAAATCCCCAAGCACGTTATCGCAACGGGCATATTTCGCTGCAGGAAATTATTAGAGCAAATTGTCAATTTTTATCCGCATAACATTTAAAAGGAGGAATATATCGTGAATCAGTTTACTTATGTTTGTCCAACAAAAGTATATTTTGGAGAAGGAATCACATCAGAGGCACTCCAAAAAGAACTTCCCAGGATAGGCAAAAAGATTATGTTGGCATATGGAGGTGGTTCGGTAAAAAAGAATGGAATTTATGATGAAATCAAACATCTTCTTATGCAAGCGGAAAAAGAAATTGTGGATTTTGGGGGTATTATGCCAAATCCAACTTATGCAAAAGTGCAGGAGGGAGCCAAACTTGCAAGAGAACATAACATTGATTTTATATTAGCAGTGGGAGGCGGAAGCGTCATTGATTGCTGCAAAGTGATTTCTGCACAAGCGATGTTAAAAACGGATATTTGGAACATGGAATATACACAGGAAACAGTTCCGGAAACGGGAATACCGCTGGGAGCAGTGATTACCGCTTCGGGGACAGGAGCAGAAATGAATGCAGGAGCAGTTATTACTTATGAGGAAAAGAAGTGGAAAGGACCTATTATAGGCACATGTGCTTCTTTTGCAATTTTAAATCCGCTATATACCGCATCTGTTCCCACAATACAAGTTTATTCGGGAGCGTTTGATACATTAAGCCACGCGATGGAAACTTATTTTGGCAGATCAGATAATGATAATGTATCTGATGACGTCGCGCTGGCAATTATGCGAAATACAGTTGTCAATATGCGCCGTCTGCTTAAAAACATTAATGATATGCAGGCTCGCGGCAATTTGATGTGGGATTCTGCCATGGCAGAGAATGGCATTCTAAAGGTAGGACGTTCTACTGATTTTCAGGTTCATCAGATTGAGCATCAGCTTGGCGCGTATACAGATTGCAATCATGGACAGGGGCTATCGGTGATTCAACCCGTTTATTATCGTCACATTTTAAAAGATGCAGAGGCAAAATTGACAGAACTGGAATCTAAAGTAGAAATTACGTTGGAAGTGCTCCGTCAAGTGGCCGATACCTGTAATATTATCACAAGCAATCCTCGAGCATTGGATCGTGAAGAAATTTATCATATTCTCTGCGAGTGTATGTAATACAGGAATAGGTTGTTATCATAGAAAATGAATGTTTTCAGTCAAAAATTTTACTCATTTGATAATTGCGAACAGAAAGAACGCATGTTTAAAAGAAAGGAATTTATCATTATGAAAAAATTTTTAAGCATTGTAATGGCCCTCACATTGATACTATCTTTGGCAGCATGCGGGCAGACGTCGAACAATGAAAATACATCAATTAGCTCCGATTCTACTGAACGTTTGGAAAGCACCCTGGATACAGACAATCCTAATACATCCGAGCATAAAATTTTGGTTGCTTATTTTTCATGGTCTGGCAATACGGAAGATATGGCTGCTTATATTGCGGAACAAACCGGAGGGGATTTACTGGAAATTCAGCCGAGTACTCCTTATCCAACCGATTATAACGAATGCGGAGAATTGGCCTTAACAGAACGAGATAATAATGAACGACCGGAAATTTCAAATCTTCCTGAGTCCATTGATGAATACGATACTATTTTGATAGGATACCCTATTTGGTGGCATACTGCTCCCATGATTATAGGCAGCTTTTTGGAAAGCTACGATTTAAGCGGAAAAGAAATATATCCTTTTACTCAGTCTGCTTCCATGGATACGGAACAGTTTAACAATTCCATCGCATTTGTGAGGGAAAGCGCTGCAGGCGCTGCGGTTCATGATGGATTATTTGCAAGACCTTCTAATACTGAAGCCATTGATGAATATCTTTTAACGAATGCTCTTGTTCGCTAATATAATTTGTTTGTCTAAAGAACAAGTGTTCCACACTCATAAGATTCTACATGAAATTTTCAAAAATATAATACATTCTTTTATTGTGGATATTTTTAATGGAATGCTGCTGTTTTAAACGTTTATAATTGAACTGCGTTTTCCGCGTTCACATTGAAATATTAAAAGTAGAAATAGTAATGAGAGTGTCTTAAATCAATAAAACCGGCATAGCATATGCTATGCCGGTTTTATTGATTTAATTTTCCAAAAATACGAAATAGAAAATGATTGATATAGTTTATTCTTCATCATGAGCTAAGGCACGTTCCAACCAAGCTTCTGAAATATCCATTGCCAAATATAGTCCATTTTTTTTACTTGTTTTTACAATTTGCTTTTTCGTACTGATTGTACTGTCTGTACGCATAAGTTGTATGGTTATTTCATCTGCAATATCTTGATCGGCCAGTTTTTTTGTTGACTTAATATCCATTTTAATTACATATGGATCTTTCATATCACCATAGTAAATAGTGTTTCCGCATCTAACAAGAGGTTTGCCTTTATAAGTTGGAAACTTTGACGCATTCGCTTTTTTTGCTTTCATTGATCGATACCTCCTCATTCGTTACTTTGAAACTAAATTATATCATAATTGTTATTATAAGTAAAGAAAATAAAAACTGTCATTGTATTTTACAATGACAGTCTAATATTAATTGAGATAAGATTTTAACAATGCCTGCAATAATTCATCACGATCAATTTTACGAATGAGGCTGCGGGCATTATTGTGTGTTGTAATATAAGTTGGATCTTCAGATAGAATATATCCTACAATTTGATTGATGGGGTTATAACCTTTTTCTTGCAATGCGTTATATACCGTTGTCAAAATTGCTTTTATATCATCGTCACGGTTATCATGAAATGAAAACGTCATAGTTCTGTCTAGCATTGTAATTATCCCTCCATTACAAGTCCATCATACAACATATTACAAATAATTACAAGTAAAAACAAATAAATTTTCTTTATACTCGTAAACTAGCGCCCACTTTTTCAAGTTCTTTCATTACTTTTTTCATTGCAGCGTTTACTTGTTCCTCTGCTAAAGTATTTTCAGAAGAACGCAAAACAATGTTAAATGCAACACTCTTTTTACCGTTTTCAATTTGCTCACCTTGGTAAACGTCAAACAATTGTATAGTTTCAAGTAAATTGCCTGCACCCTTTATAATTGCTTTTTCTAATATACGCACAGGAATGGTTTCTTCACAAATCAGGGCAAGGTCACGGGTAACGGCCGGGAATTTAGGAAGAGGCTTGTAAGCAGCTTCATTTTGTGCATGTGCAAATAGACTGTCAACATCTAAAGTAAAACATAAAATTCTTTCGTTCACACCATAATTTTCTGCTACTTTTGGATGAATTTCTCCAATTACGCCAATTATCGTATCGCCAATGGTAATGTGTGCGCAGCGACCCGGATGATACGCATACTCGTCAGAGGAAGCTTCAAATTCATAATTTGAAATAAACAGTGTATCCAGCAACTGTTCTACCATACCTTTTGCAGTGAAAAAATCACAATCACTGCCGTACAAGCCGGCAATGAGTTTTGTTTTTTCATCAGGTAATTCTTGCCCGTCCACAGGATGATATTCAGAGGCAAGTTCAAACAGAGCAACCGCTCCATTTCTGTTATTGTAATTCAAAGCCAATGTGTCTAACATGGATGGAAGGGCAGTCGTACGCATGATGCTGGTATCTTCACCCAAAGGGTTTGAGATGGTAACGGAATTTCTAAGACTGTCCTGTTCAGGCATACCAATTTTATCATATGCCTTAGGACTAAGGAAAGAATATGTCATAATTTCGCTTAATCCCAATGCAAGCATGGTATTGGAAATTTTATCTTCAAATTTTTGTCTTGGAGTATATTTTCCTTGGGCATCGCCGCGTAAAGGCGTACTTGGAATATGATTATATCCGTAAAAACGTGCAATTTCTTCGGCTATGTCTGCTTTATGTTCCAGGTCAGGACGGAAGGTAGGTACCAAAATGGTATCTCCGTCGAATTGGCAGTCGATTTTCTTTAAAATTGCTTTCATTTCTTCTGTGGACAGTTGAATATTTAGAAAACGGTTGATCCATTCAGCCTCCAATGGAATTTGTCTTTGTTCATGAGAGGAATGGTCGTCTACTAAAACATCATCCAGCACATCGCCTGCATCCAGTAATTCTACCAATTCACAAGCACGTTCCAAAGCAGGCAGACAATTGTTAGGATCTAATCCCTTTTCATAACGGGAGGATGCATCTGTGCGCATACCTTGGTCACGAGCAGTAGTGCGCACAGAAGAGCCGTCAAAACAAGCGGATTCAAATACGATGGTGGTGGTGTCATCCATAATTCCGCTGTATTCACCGCCCATAACACCGGCAATTGCTACTGGTTTTTTACTGTCTGCAATGACCAAGTTATCATGTGTCAGTGTACGGTCAACACCATCCAAGGTCGTAATGGTCTCACCGTCTTTGGCACGTCTGACACGTATTTTTTTATCCTCAATGAAGCGTAAGTCAAATGCATGCATTGGCTGTCCGTATTCCAGCATCACATAGTTTGTAATGTCTACAATATTGTTAATTGGGCGAACTCCCATAGCGCGCAGTCTTTCACGCATCCAGCGGGGAGAAGGTTTTACTCTAACATTTTCAACGATTCTTGCGCTGTAAATAGAGCATAGGGAGGGTTCTTCTATTTTTACATCCAGCATGTCTTTGCAGGAACCGTTTCCTGCTTTTACAACAGGCGTATGCAGGGTAAGCGGTTTGTCAAATGTAGCTGCAGCTTCTCTTGCAAGTCCGATCACAGAAAAACAATCAGGGCGATTGGAGGTGATTTCAAATTCTACCTTAATATCATCAAGACCGATTGCTTCACAAATCGGTTGGCCCGGCTGACAGTCTTCTTGCAGGACAAAAATGCCATCTTCAATTGCATATGGAAAATCATTGAGGGTAAGACCCAGCTCGCCCAAAGAGCACAGCATACCGTTGCTTTCTGCACCGCGTAATTTTCCTTTTTTAATTTTTACTCCGCCGGGTAAAGTAGAATTGTTCAGTGCGGCAGGCACCAAATCTCCTACCGTCAGGTTGCTGGCTCCTGTTACAATTTGAATTGGCTCTGATTCTCCGATGTCCACTTGGCAGATAACCAAATGGTCGGAATCTTGATGAGGGACAATAGACAGTATTTTTCCTACTACCACATTGGAGATTTCAGAACCTTCTATTTCGTATCCTTCTACTTTAGAGCCGCTGATTGTCATTGCTTCGGAAAAATCTCTTGGTTTTATATCGATATCTACGAATTCTTTTAACCATTTCATGGATAAATTCATTGTGATTGCAGTCCTTTCATTGTGTTATTTTAGAATTGTTTTAAAAATCTTACGTCATTTTCATAGAACAGACGCAAATCATCAATGTTATAACGGCGCATAACAACACGTTCCAGACCCATTCCCAGCGCAAAACCACTGTATACTTCAGGGTCAATGCCACAGTTGCTTAATACTTTTGGGTGCACCATACCGCAGCCTAAAATTTCGATCCAGCCTTCATTCTTGCATAAACGACAGCCTTCACCATGGCAACTAAAGCATTGCACGTCAACTTCAGCGGATGGTTCTGTAAACGGGAAGTGGTGAGGACGGAAACGAACAACAGAATCTTCTCCGTATAAACGCTTAATAAAGGTTTCCAGAGTGCCTTTTAAATCGGCAAATGTAATTCCTTTGTCGACAACCAATCCTTCAATTTGATGGAATAAAGGAGAGTGGGTTGCATCCACTGCGTCAGAGCGATATACGCGCCCCGGTGAAATGATACGGATAGGAGGCTCACGGTTTTCCATAGTGCGAATTTGCACAGGAGAGGTTTGTGTACGCAATACTACATTTTCATTAATATAAAACGTATCTTGTGTATCGCGGGCAGGATGGTTTTTGGGAATATTCAACGCTTCAAAATTGTAATAATCCGTTTCTACTTCAGGACCTTCTACAATGTCAAAGCCCATGCCGACAAAGATTTCTTTGATTTCATCCAGTACAATGGAAAGCGGATGCTTAGAACCAAGTTCCTTATGTTTACCCGGCAAGGTTACGTCAATGGTTTCATGTTTTAATTTTTGTTTCAGCAATGCTTCCTTCAGATACGCTGCTTTTTTTGAAAATGTATCTTCAATTGCTGCGCGTACGTCATTGGCCAATTGTCCCATAACAGGACGTTCTTCAGCGGATAGCTTTCCCATTTGTTTTAAAATAGCGGTAAGTTCTCCTTTTTTTCCAAGATATTTTACGCGCAGATTTTCCAAATTTTGCTGGTCTGCTGCTTCATCAATTGCTTTTAGCGCCAATTGACGAATGGTTTCAAGCTGTTGCTTCATAAAATTTGACATCCTTTCAGAAAATTATCGTAAAAGGGATGATTTTGGCATAAAAAAAGCCTTCATCCCAAACAGGGACGAAGACGTATGCTCCGCGGTACCACCCTTATTTTTGTAAACCAAACACTCGAATGACTTTTAACGGGGTCTGCCGTCACAGCTTACTGTTTTGTTCGGCTGTGCCGCTCCAAAGGGAACTTCGCCATTTCCATACTGTAAATTTGATTTCAGCTGTTACAAATTCTCTCTGGACAGCGGTAAATGGTTACTTTTCTTTTTCATAGCGTTATTTATAATAACTATACCATGTTTATGTCTTGTTTGCAAGATTCCCGCATAAACTTGAGGAGAGATTCTAAGGATTAGAACTATCTTTATATGTTATTTACAAATTTTTTTGTAAATAACAGCATTTATTGAAACTATTATGCAAAAATGATATAATCAATCTAAATAAAAAGGAAATGAGGCGTGATTACATGGAGGCTTGCCGTACCAGAGGAGCAGGCGTATTGCTGCCTGTCAGCGCATTACCGTCACCTTATGGCATTGGAACTTTAGGAAATGCCGCATATCGTTTTATTGATCAATTACATGCGGCCGGTCAAAGGTATTGGCAAGTACTTCCTATTGGCCCGACAGGGTTTGGAAACAGTCCTTATCAGTCCTATTCCGCATTTGCGGGAAATCCTTATTTGATTGATTTAGACCGTTTGATAGAACAAGAACTGCTCACTCAACAGGATATTTTAAAGTTTGACTGGGGTGAAAATCCGTCTTGTATTTCCTATGACAAAATTGCAGAACATCGCTTACAATTGCTGCAAACCGCCTATGAAAACAGCAATCATTTATACCGTTCCGATTATGCTGCGTTTTGTAAAAAACAAGAATATTGGTTAGACGACTATGCGCTGTTTATGGCCTGCAAAGACCATTTCGGACAACGTGAATGGCTCAAGTGGAGTCCTGACATCAAAGAGCGCAATCCATCTGCGTTAATGAACTATCGCATTCTGCTAAAAGAAAAAATTCAGTTTTGGAAGTTTTGTCAGTATCAGTTTTATCAGCAGTGGAACGATGTAAAAACGTACGCAAATGAAAAGGGAATTTACATCATTGGCGATATACCGATTTATCTTGCTTTGGACAGCGCCGATGTGTGGACGCATCCCGAATTATTTTTATTAGATGATGAACAGCAGCCTAAATCAGTTGCTGGAGTACCTCCAGATGCATTTTCCGCCACAGGTCAGTTATGGGGAAATCCACTGTATGATTGGGAACAAATGGAACATACGGGCTTTCAGTGGTGGAAGCATCGTATGGCCCGCTGTGCTGAATTATACGACTTTACCCGCATTGACCATTTTATAGGAATTGTGAGATATTATGAGATTCCCGCAGGAGAAGAGAATGCGGTAAAAGGTCAATGGCAGCAGGGACCGGGAGAAAAACTGCTGCATGCCATTCATGACGTTATAGAACCGCACCGCATTATTGCGGAAGATTTAGGTGCATTAACGGATGAGGTCACTTCTCTTCGAAAACAAATGGGATACCCTGGTATGAAAGTACTGCAATTTGGATTTGACGGAAATCCCCAAAATGAACATTTACCTCATACTTATGAAAAAGATACAGTCGCTTACAGCGGTACTCATGACAATGAAACGGTTTTGGGATATTTTTCCGGACGGGAAGAAGAGCGAAAAAGAGCGTGTTTTTATTGTAATGTGCCTGTATTAAAGGAATTACCCAGTGCATTTATGAGGACATTATACGCCAGTGTCGCAGATATTGCGATGCTGCAGATGCAGGATATCCTATCACTGCCCAATACTGCAAGAATGAATTTCCCTTCTACCATAGGAGAAAATTGGCAGTGGCGGTTAGAGCAGGGACAATTTACGGATAAAATCGCAGAAGATATGAGACAGCTTGCTCATATTTACGGAAGATAAGCATATATATGTGCTACAAGACTAGGAGGATTGTATGAAAGCATTAAACAATCAACAAACACGAGAGTTGGAACAATGGGCAGTGGATGAAGGAATACCGTATATCACTTTGATGGAACATGCAGGAACCGCGGTCGCAGAATATATCAGCAGTCATTATCATATCAGAGAAAAGAGAACCGTGATTCTATGCGGAAAAGGAAATAACGGAGGAGACGGTTTTGTTGCCGCAAGAAGACTGGATGCAGCAGGAGGAGAAGTTATTATTGCATTGGTAGACGGTTTACCGAAAACGGATATTGCAAAAGAGACCTTATCCCGTATCAGACAAACCAACGTGCAGGCATTCAGCATTGCGGATGATCAGGAGCTTATTTTTGAACTGATACGTACAGCTGATGTCTTGGTAGACTGTATTTATGGCATTGGCTTTAAAGGCGCTCCGGATGCACGTATGACAGAAGTGCTGGAGACAGCCAATTTGTCAGGAGCGGACAAAATTGCGGTAGACATTCCAAGCGGTATTGAATGCGACACAGGTAATGTGGATACCGTTTGTTTTCAGGCAGATGTTACCATAACATTTACAACCATGAAAACAGCACATTTACTGTCTCCGGCAAAAGAGTACTGCGGTGAAATTGTAGTTGCCGATGTTGGCATTCCTCATAATCTGGTGGCTCAGCAAGAGGCGGATATCGAGGTTGCAGAAGAATGGCAGATTAAGTCCATGTTTAAACCCAGAAAGCAAAATACAAACAAAGGTGATTATGGCCATTTGCTGTGTATTTGCGGAAGCGAGGGAATGGCAGGCGCGGCAATTATGTGCGGAAAAGCAGCATTGCGCAGCGGAACAGGTCTTGTACATATGGTTGTTCCAAAAGAAATTTATCCGATTGTAGCAGGGCAGCTGACAGAACCGATTTATACGGTACTGTATCAGGAGCGTATGCTCCAGCAGTTAGACGAAGCAATGGAAAAGGCCACTGCTTGTGTGATTGGTTGTGGAATGGGAACAAGTGAGAATGCAAAAGCAATCCTTACTTACGTTTTGAAACATTTTAAACATCCCATAGTATTGGATGCCGACGCTTTGAACATTGTGTCTGAAGATATAGAATTGCTCCAGAATGCCACTGTTCCGTTGATTTTGACGCCGCATCCGGGAGAAATGGCTCGATTATTAAAAATTACAACCAAAGAGGTTCAGCGTAATCGTCTGCAAATTGCCAGAGAGTTTGCAAAAAAATACGGTATCACGCTTGTATTAAAAGGATACGGAACAGTAGTTGCAGCTCATTATGGAAAAATCAGTATGAACCCTACGGGAAATGCCGGCATGGCAAAAGGCGGAAGCGGAGATGTGTTGGCAGGTATGATAGGGGGAATCACAGCGCAGGGAGAAGATCCATTTGAAGCTGCGAGAACGGCTGTGTATCTTCACGGCATGGCTGGCGATCAGTGCGCTGATAAATTATCGCAAATATCTATGCTTCCTACTGATATGATAGAAGAATTGCCGAAATTATTTTTGAAATTTGAGAAATAGGGTGATTGCATTTGAAAAAGACAATGCAAGCTTTTTTATGCAGTGGATTGGTGTTATGTATGGCGCTGTTTATTATAGGATGTCAATCATCGAGCAAAGGCGGAGCGTTAAAAGCAGAGCAAATTGTCTTTGATATGGAATGTGAAATATCAGTGTCGGCTTCAGAAAAAGAAGTTGCCTATGGAACGTTAAAAAACAGCGAATCAGAAACCGTTTTTATACTTACAAGCCCCGAAACGGCAAAGGGATTAAGTTATCAGGATGTCAACGGAACCGTTCAGATATCTTTGAATGATTTGGCAATAGACGGGGCAGAAGCTTTATTGCCGGAATATAGTTGGTTTTCACAGCTGGTATCTGTATTGCGTTATGCAAGGGAGCAGCCCCAGCTATTGGAAAGTCAAGGAAACGGACAATTTTCAGGCAGTACGGAACAAGGTGTATCGTTTGTAATTACAGCCAGAAGTAAAGGAACCATTGAATCTATTACAGTTGGGCAATACCAAATCAAATATTTGTAAACAAAAGGAGTGTGCAGGATTCGCATGCTCTTTTTTGTTTGTTTTAATATAATCAAAAAAGAATCACAAGCAAAAAACGTCAAAATTAATATTATAGATTAGGGCATAAATTAATTTTAATTTTCATGATTAAAACTTGTTGTTTCAGGCAAATATAAATTCAGGGCCCAAAATCTATATAATAATTCGGAGCGTGAAAAAATTGAATATAAGAAGAGGCGATATCTTTTATGCTGACCTTAGTCCAGTCATTGGTTCTGAGCAAGGCGGAGTGCGTCCTGTATTGATTGTTCAAAATGATGTTGGAAACCGTTTCAGCCCAACAGTAATTGCAGCGGCAATTACAAGTCAGCGTGCAAAAGCCAACTTACCCACGCATATTATGCTGCACGCAGAAAATACAGGATTGGCACGAGATTCAATCGTACTTTTGGAACAAATCAGGACCATAGATAAACATAGATTAAAAGAACGTATGGGACGCTTAGATCCAAACTCAATGATGCAGATTGACCAAGCGTTATCCATCAGCTTTGGTTTAGATGCAGATGGTGCGATGTCACAGGCTACATAAACGCCTTCATCGCATTTAATAACAGAAATGCAGTATAAAGGAGATACAGATATGTTAACAGCAAAGGAATTGTTATCAATAGAAGAACAACTAAAAGCAGAAAAACTGCTCATAACAAAAAATAAAGCGTACGCACAATTATGTGATGACCCTGAACTGAGAAAAAAATGCGAGCAAATGGCCGCAAAACATGAGGATCATTACCAAACGCTATTGGCATTGTTAGATTAAAGGAGACGTATATGAGCAGAAAATCCATGAAAGAGCGGGACTTGTTTGAAGATATTTTGACAAATCAGAAATATATTACCGAAACTTACAATACATTTGCAAATGAATGTAAAAGTTTATCTGTACGCAATGATATTTTAAATTTATTGAACGAAGAACATCAACTGGAATCTGATGTGTTTGATGAAATGCACCGCAGAGGGTGGTATCCTACCGTATTGGCAGAACCTCTGGCTATTGATGAAACAAAAACAAAATATGAAAATGAGCAATCATAATGTTTTTTTATTTAAATAACAACATGGCAATTTTGCCGTGTTGTTTTCTTTTTACGTACATTTTCTGACAGAATTATTCTGTCCGGCTGACTATAATAGTGTTACAACTTTTTGGGAAAAGGAGGAAATATGTGAAGCAGACTATTTACATTGATGTACTGCTGGCTGTCAATATCTTTATTAATTACTTTTTACTGCTTGCTGCAGCAAAATTTTTGGCAGTGCGGCGAATCCGTCTCAGAATTTTAGCAGCCTCTATATTGGGCGCGGCATACTCGCTTACCATGCTGCTGCCGGCAATCCCTATGGTACTGGCTCTTTTAATGAAATTGGCAATGTCTGCATCGCTTATATTCATTGCTTTTCCCTGGGGAGGTAAAAAACAATTTCTAAAATCGCTTGCTTGTTTTTATATTATGAATTTTGCATTTGCAGGCTTCATGATGGCAATTTGGTACTTTATTTCACCGCAAGGCATGATCATTAAAAATTCTATTGTTTACTTTAATATTTCGCCAATCATTCTAATTGGTTCAACAGCTGTATGCTATGTTGTCATTCGCTTGATTTACAGGTTTATTGGAAAACACGAGGTTTCGGGAGGATGCTGCACTGTTACAATTGTATGGAAAGAGAAAACCGTGGAATGTAATGCAAAAATTGACACAGGTAACAGTTTGGTAGAACCTTTTTCTCATTATCCTGTGATAGTAATGGAATTGGAACCGCTGTCTGAAGTGTTTTCAAAGCATTTATGTACTTTTTTTCAGGAGAAAAAATGGGAATATCCCAGCAATACAGCAGAGAGTGAAGAGATACCAAAAATCAGAATGGTACCGTTTCAGACCATTTCAGGTGTGGGTGTGCTTCCTGCGTTTGCGCCGGATAAAGTTGTCATAAAATCTGCGAAAAAACAAATAGAGACAGAAGATGTATATGTTGCGGTGTGCCAAGAAAAAATTACAAGCGACGGTTTTAAAGCGCTGTTAAATCCGGATTTATTTTCACAAGGCAAAGAAACAGTTATGGGGAGGAAATGCTGATGAAACAACTATTTTTACAGATGAAATGGGTACAAACAATTCTGCAGTGGTGGATAAACAGAAAATATCGAGAGGCTATTCATTATATCAACGGACCGGAAACACTGCCTGCGCCGCTTTCTGCTGAAGAAGAAGCAAAAGTAATGGATAATATACGCAATAATGTGGAAGGCGCCAGAGAACCTTTGATTACGCACAATTTGCGTTTGGTTGTTTACATATCAAAAAAATTCGAATCAAGTTTTGCCAGCGTAGAAGATTTGATTTCCATTGGCACCATAGGATTGATTAAAGCAGTAAACACATTTTGTCCCGATCGGAACATTAAACTGGCTACCTATGCGTCAAGATGTATTGAAAATGAAATTTTGATGTATTTAAGAAAAAGCGCTCAATTAAAGCATGAAATTTCGATTGATGATCCATTAAATGTAGACTGGGACGGCAATGAATTGCTGCTGTCAGACGTATTGGGGAGCGATCCGAATTTGGTAAATCAAAATATAGAAAAGCAAGTAGAACGAGATTTGTTAATGGCGGCAGTTTCGAACCTATCTCAGAGAGAGAAAACAATTATGCAGCTGCGTTTCGGATTAAATCAGGAAACAGAGCACACGCAAAAAGAAGTTGCCGATACCTTGGGAATTTCTCAGTCTTATATTTCAAGACTGGAAAAAAGAATTATGGAACGTTTAAAAAAAGATTTAGAACGGGTGGGATAAAGCATTAATGCGCATTCTAATTACGATTGTGAAATATAACAGAAAAGAAGAAAAACGGCAGGAAAAAAAGGAGGCCGCAAGGCCTCCTTTTTATAAAATCGGTGCAAAAATACGTAAAATAGAACGTCCTAAGCGAATATACCACGGTACAGACTGACACATTTTCAGTGTAATTTCCTGACTTAATTTTTGTGTTTGCAGGAAATCATCTTTTACTTCAAACACACTGTTCATATTGTAAAGCCATACACCGCATTCAAAATGCAGGTATAAACTTCTATAGTCCAAATTAATGGTGCCTACTGTTGCATATTTATCATCAACAGTAAACGTTTTTCCATGTATAAAGCCCGGAAGATATTCAAATATTCTCACGCCGCTTTCTACCAAGATTTGATAGTTAGATTTTGTAACAGAGTGAACATACCATTTGTCCGGTATATGCGGTGTAATAATTCTGACGTCAATCCCACGTTTTGCGGCATTGCATAAAGCTGTCTGCATTTCGTTGTCCAGTACCAAGTAGGGTGTAGTAATATAAATATATCGCTGGGCGGCTCCAACCAGATTCAAATATACATTTTCGCCAACGGCTTCGTAGTCTAAAGGACTGTCTGCATAGGGTTGTACATATCCGGAAGAATGAAAGCGTGCCAAAGTTTTGGAAGAAGGGCGAAAATGTTCAAAATTTTCATTTGTTCTATTTAAATAATTCCATAAAGAAAGAAACATAACGGTAAAGCTCCATGCAGCCTCTCCCTGTACGACAATTGCAGTGTCTTTCCAATGACCGAATCGTTCGATTACATTGATATATTCATCCGCTAAATTTATTCCTCCCGTAAAAGCGGTATGTCCGTCAATTACTGCAATTTTACGGTGGTCTCGGTTATTGAGCTGCGTTGATAAAACAGGAATAAACGGATTAAAGACACAGCATTGAATGCCAAGTTCAATTAAGTTTTTTTCATATCCAAGCGGCAGGGTTCGTAAACAGCCAACGTCATCGTAAATAACCCGAACGTCAACGCCTTCTCGAACTTTGCGAACCAGTATTTCTAAAATAGTGTTCCACATAACGCCTTCTTGTACAATAAAATATTCTAAAAATATATAGTGTTTTGCTTCTTCCAATTCCTTGCATAAGCGAGCAAATTTTTCTTCTCCTATTTTTAAGTACTCGGCAGTCGTGTTCTGAAATACAGGGCAGCCGGAGTAATCAATTAAATACCTTGCTTGATTGGAAGCCTCCAAATCCTGTCGCTGCAGGCTTTCAAAAATTTGTTTGTTTTGATGCAAATTAGCAGCCATTTTGCTGCCAATAGATTTTAGTTTCTTTTTGGTGCGGCGGCTGGCTTTATTTCTTCCAAAGAAGATATAAAATAATCCCCCAAACATAGGAAAGATAACAATAGGCAGTATCCAAACAATTTTATAAGCGGGATTAATGCGATCGTTCAAAATCCACAATACTGCGACTACGCTGATGGCTGTAAAAAAAACGTACACATAAAAGTAGTAATTACTGAAATAAAAAATAAGCGTAATCAGCAGTATAACTTGTATTAAAATGGTGAGCCCTACCAAACATAACCTGCTGAATAAAAGCTTAAAGAATTTGCCAAACAGCTTTTTCAATTCTTTTTCTCCTTTCCTAGATTAAACCTGTTTAATAATATAGTTTACTCTAACCGCACTATTTATGTCAAATTTCAAAGATACAATTTCTTTCACCCGCAAGCCGATGGGTGACAAAAACATATTTACAGCTGATAAGTCTGTTTTTTATGATTTGTTAATCAGATGTTTGTTTTGTTGCAAATATTCCAGCAATTCGTTTTTTTCATTTTTACATGTTTCTTCAATGACTGCATCCAAAAGGAACTGCAAAATCGTCCCAATGATTTTACCTTGCGGAAATCCTAGGGAAATCAAATCAGAACCGTTGACAGCTAAATTTTTTAGGGAGAAGCAAGGTTTCTCAGATAAGATTTCTTTGGTCATAGCTTCACATTTCGTAATATTTTCCAAACGATACAGCAAATTTGGATTTTGTCCAGCAATATCAGCTTTATGAATTTCAAGCAATTGTAAAAATAAATCTGTTCCAAATTTGCGGAGTTGTTTTTTTATCCAAATAGGAGACAGTTCGCACCGGATATCATGATATTTAACCAATGTTATAATCGTTTCTTTTGTACTGCAGTCAAACTTCAGACGCTCTAAAATTTGTTTTGCTATTTCAGTGCTGACAGATCCATGTCCGTAAAAGTGTCCAATGCCCTGGTCGTCCTGAGTAAATGTATTTGGTTTTCCAATATCATGCAGCAGCATGGTAAGTCGCAGCACAGGTTCTGGCTTAATGGCTTCTATTGTTCGGACAGTATGTTCCCAAACGTCATAAGCGTGATAGGGCGTATGCTGCTGAAAACCGACCATAGGTAATAACTCAGGGATACGGACAGCAAGGACAGTATAATATATTCTTAATACTTCTGCACAATTTTCTCCGCAAAGCAATCTTAGCAGTTCTTCCCTTACACGCTCTGCGGCAATATTGCGCAGCTTTTCTTTTTCTTCCAACAGAGCATTTGCGGTTTCGGCATTCATATGAAAATTTAGCGTAGCGGCAAAACGTAAAGCACGCAAAATTCTCAATGCATCTTCTGCAAAACGAGAATGCGCATTGCCAACGCAGCGTATGATTTTTTGTTCTAAATCGTGTTTTCCTTTAAAAGGATCTATGACTCCTTTTAAAGGATGATAAGCCATTGCGTTTATTGTGAAATCGCGGCGTGCCAAATCCTCTGTCAAAGAGGATGTAAATGTTACATGTTCAGGCCTGCGTCCGTCAAAATAGGTTCCATCAATACGATAAGTTGTAATTTCAACTGAATGGCCTTCCTTTATAACAGTAACAGTACCGTGTTGAATACCTGTTTCAATGGTGACTTCATTTTTAAATACGTTTTGTACTTGATCAGGCCGAGCCGAAGTGGTAACGTCCCAATCGTGAACCTCTTTTTCTAGCAAAGTATCACGGATGCATCCTCCTACAATATATGCCTCATGTCCATGCTGCTCCAGCTGTTCTAAAACAGCAAGAACATAATCCGGAATTATGATGTTCATAAGATCACTTCCCTGAAAGTACAAAACAAATTTGGTTAATGTAATGGTTCAAATAAAATGGTTTGCTCCAAAGTCAAGCCGATGGGGCAATGACTTGCTTTTTTGATTAGTTCCTCTTTGATTGTGTAATCAATGTCTCCAATAATGTCGCATTGGTACAAAAATTTGGTCTGTCCTTCCACAGAACGATCCAAATCTACATTTACAATGACTTCCTTATAGGTTAAGTTTTCTTTATCCAATAATTTGCACAGTGTAATATGAAAACAAGAAGCATAAGCCGCACATAAAAATTCATGGGGCCGAAATGCTTGTGCTTCTCCGCCGCGTTCTTTTGCAACATCAGAGTAAACGGATGTATCTCCATTGGTGATAGTTACACAATACGGTGTTTTTATGTTACGTGCAGTAATCATGTTATGACCCTTCTTTCTAAAGACAATGTGATTTCATCAATCATTTTACCTTAAGTGTAGCATAGCAAAATAGATTTGTATAGGAAATCTTACATAAAAAACAGGAAGCAAATCGCTTCCTGTTTTTTATAAATCCCTTTTTATTTTGTCTAAAGCACATTTTTCCAAACGAGAGACCTGAGCTTGGCTGATTCCAATTTCTGATGCAACTTCCATTTGTGTTTTTCCCTGAAAAAAACGCATGCCCATAATTCGCTTTTCTCTGTCACTCAAGTCATTCATGGCTTCTTTTAATGCAATTTCATCCAGCCAATTTTTGTCGTCGTTTTTGTCTCCAACTTGGTCCATCACATAAATGGTATCTCCGCCGTCTGAAAATACCGGCTCATATAAAGAAACGGGTTCCACAATTGATTCCAGCGCCAGTACAACGTCTTCACGGCGCATATCTAATGATTTTGCAATTTCTTCTACAGTGGGTTCTTTGCCTTTTTGTGCAGTCAAACGCTCTTTTTCCTGCATTGCTTTATAGGCAACATCCCGCATGGATCGACTTACTCTTACTGAGTTGTTGTCCCGCAGATATCTTCGTATTTCTCCAATGATCATGGGAACACCATAGGTGGAAAAACGCACGTCCTGGGAAATATCAAAGTTATCAATGGCCTTTATCAACCCAATACATCCTACTTGAAATAAATCGTCCAAGTTTTCACCACGGTTGGTAAAACGTTGGATTACGCTGAGCACCAGACGTAAATTTCCGTTAATCAGTTCTTCTCTGGCTTGTTTATCGCCCGCCTGCGCCTTTTTTAAAAGCGCTATTTTTTCCTTTTCATTGAGTACTTTCAGCTTTGAGGTATTAACGCCGCAAATTTCAACTTTGTTGTATTGCAAATTTGATTCCTCCTTAGCAGCAACACTCTAAGTATTGCCACCAATAGGAAGATTCATTCAGATTTTAAAATATTTGAAAAGACTTGTTCAACGTATACATTTATTGTATAATAAAAATTAAATATTTTTGAATATGGAGCAAATATGAGATACAATCAAACACAACCGAATCATCCTATGGAAGACAGTCCCTACCATCTCCATTTATTCCGCAAACATGAATTTGCGTCTCTGGAAGGCTGTTGTTCGAAAGGTTCTTTTTTATATCCAACCAATCTATACATCACAACTTACAATCCATTTGAAGAAAAAGAGACAGATTTTGATATTTATTCTTGTTCTAAATGCGGTACTATGTATGTAGAAGCAGACGGCAAGTATCGAAAAATGGAGAATCTTTTAAAATATGAGGTTAAATTGAGGTAATGACTATGTCAAAACGCATTCCATATATCAGCATTTTTCTTGTACTTGCCGCTGTCTGCAGTGTTTTGTTTACAGGATGCAGTAACTCTCTTCAGTCCCAGTCAGCATCACGAACAGAACTGGTTATGAATACGGTTGCAACCATAACACTGTATGGAGAACAAGCGCAGGAAGGCGTAAATGCTGCGTTTCAAAAAGCGAAAGATTTGGAGAATATTCTATCTTCTCAAAATGAAAAAAGTGAGTTATACCAGGTAAATCAAACTGCTTATGACCATGCAGTGGAGGTTTCTGATACCTTATTTACAGTAACGCAGCGCAGTTTGCAGTACTGCAGGGAAACAGACGGTGCTTTAGACTGCACTATAGGTAAAATCAATGATTTGTGGGGGTTTGGAACAAGCAATGCAAGACTGCCGAGCGAAGAAGAAATTACCCCATTATTAGTGTATAAAGGATATGAGCAGATAGAACTAAATGAGGAAAACCAAACAATACGTTTTTTAAATCCAAACATTCAGCTTGATTTTGGAGCAACAGCAAAAGGGTTTGCGGCTGATGAAATTAAAAAAATGCTGGTAGAAGAATACGGTATTACATGCGGTCTCATTAATTTAGGCGGCAATATTATCACAATAGGAAGCAAATATGACGGACAGCCTTGGGGGATTGGAATAACCGACCCTAATGATACTACTAAAGCGATATCCACAGAATATATTACGAATGCCACTGCCGTAACCTCTGGGAATTATGAACGCTATTTTATACAAGACGGCGTGAGATATCACCATATTTTAGATCCGAAAACCGGATATCCGGCCAATAGTGGTTTATGCAGTACAACAATCATAACTGAAAATTCAATGTTGGCAGACGCTTTATCTACTGCTACATACGTAATGGGATTGGAAAAATCCTATGCCTATATTGAATCTTTAGATCATGTGGAAGCGATTTTTATTACAGATGACGGAACTGTTGTGAAAACATCAGGAATTACAGACGACACATTTGAGGTTGTATCATGACAAAAAAAGTGAAATATATCATTGCAGGAGCTGTTGTAATCGCGGTAACCGCCGCTTTAATTGCAGTGTGGATTTTGATTACACAAGAAAAGGTAAGCAACGCAGTTGCAAATATCTATCAAAACGGAACTTTGATTCGCTCTATTGATTTGGAGGCAGTAGAGGAAAGCTATACATTTCAAATCGAGGGAGAAAACGGAGCCTACAATACTGTTTTAGTAGAGCCTGGCTATATTTCCATTACAGATGCAAGCTGCCCTGATAAAGTTTGTATTTCACAAGGAAAAATCAGTGATGGTGTATTGCCGATTACCTGTTTGCCAAACGGCATTGTCATTCAAATTGAAACGCAAAATTCAACAAGCAGTACATTGGACGGAATGACTCGATAAATGCAGTAAGTTTTCAAAAGGAAGGCGTGGTGACAAAATTTGAATGTAAAAAAAATGATTTTGTCTTCTATGCTGATAACCAATGCGCTGACTATTTTTATCATTGAAGCACAGCTTCCTCCCATTGCGCCAATCCCCGGTATCAAACTTGGTCTTGCAAATGTAGTCACTTTATTTGCTATTTTTTTACTGGGGTACAAAGAAGCTGCCAAAATTCACATTTTAAGAATTGTGCTGGGCAGCATTTTTACGGGACAAACCATTTCGTTTATGTACAGCATCAGCGGTGGAATTTGCTGTTTGCTTGTTATGATATTATGCAGAAAATTCCTATCGAAAGATTTTATTTGGCTGGCAGGAATTTTTTCTGCAATTGCCCATATTATAGGTCAGTTGGCGGTTGCTATGCTGGTGTTGGGCGCTGTAAGTGTGTTGTATTATGCACCAATTGTGTTAGTCAGCAGTATTATTACTGGCTTTTTTACAGGATTATGCGTTCAATTTTTATTGAAAAAGCATGAGAAAACTTTCGTCAAAATGTTAAAAAAATAAAGGCTGTGCAAGTTCGCACAGCCTTTTATGATGAATTTGGAATAAAATAGTGGGGGCGGACCGGATGATGCTGGAACTGGATATCCAATCTGCATTGGAACATGATGTAAGCATTGAATATAAGGAATATGAAAATGAAATCCTTACGGATATTTTATTGGAATACATAGAATTTGAATCTGTGGTTTTTACTAACTGCAAATTTATCAACTGTAATTTTCACAAAACATCTTTTTATCATGTCAAACTGAATCATTGTCAATTTGCAAATTGTAATTTTACTGAAGGATATTTCAGACATGTTCAAATGATAAACTGCAAAGGAGACGGCGCTGATTTCAGTCAAAGTGCTTTTATGAATACAGCTATTGAAAGTGGGTCCTATTTTTATACCAATTTTACCGAAACATTATGGAAAAATTCCAGTATTAATAATGCCAATATGTCAAATGCTTTTATACCGGACAGTAAATTAAAATCCTTTACCATTCAAAATACCAATTTAGAGAAAGTAGATTTTTTCAAAACAAACTTAAAAGGAATAGACGTTTCCACTTGTAATATTGCAGGAATTACGGTCTCAGAAAATTTAAATGAGATAAGAGGTCTCATAGTTGATGTATCCCAATCTTCGGATATCGCACGGTTGATTGGTGTAAAAATAAAATAAGCTGCCTATATAGCAAACAGCTTATTTTTAATTAAATTATTTTCCGAATTTTTCATTGTAAGCTTTGATGCAGTTTGAAATAATTTTAATAGCAGCATCTCTTCCGCTTACTTCTTCAATTGCAGTTACTTTATGTTCTAATTCTTTGTATACAGAGAAGAAGTGGGACATTTCATCAAAAATGTGCTTTGGAAGTTCATCAATGTCTTTATAAGTATTGTAAGTTGGATCGTTAAAAGGAATCGCAATGATTTTTTCGTCTTTTTCGCCGCCGTCAACCATGCGAATGACGCCAATTGGATAGCAGCGTACCAAAGCAAGCGGTACAATATGCTCAGAGCATAGTACCAAAACATCCAACGGGTCTCCGTCTTCTGCGTATGTGCGTGGAATAAAGCCATAACTTGCAGGATAATGGGTCGATGTGTAAAGCACACGATCCAATTTTAAAAATCCGGTCTCTTTATCCAGCTCGTATTTCGCTTTTCCGCCTTTTGTAATTTCGATTACCGCATCAAAATCTGTTTCTTTTACTCTCTCTGGAGAGAGATCATGCCATATGTTCATCATGATCAATATGCCTCCCAAATTTGTGTTCTTTTATTTTCTATGATATTACCGCACAATTCTACCATATTTTTAAGCAAACATCAACTGCAACTTTTGACATGATTATTTTTTAGGTCAGTTTTTTATTCTATCTGCATATCATTACACACGGAGGTGTATCTATTATGAAATGCAGTATTGCAGATATGAGAAATAAAGAAGTGATTAATCAGCAGGACGGTACTCGATTGGGATTTGTCGGCGATGTGGAAATTGATACGGAAAGCGCAACATTAACCACCATTATTGTGTATGGACGTTCTAGATTTTTTGGTCTGCTGGGCAGAACTGACGACATCATGATTCCCTGGGAAAACATCAACGTGATTGGTGATGAAACCATTTTGGTCAATCATACCACATATGCATCCCCGCCGAGAAGAAGGCAAAGCTTATGGAGTCAGTTTTTTGGCGGATAAAGCATCCAAAAAACTATGAAATATGCTTGCAAATTTATATTTACCATGCTATAATAATACGGTTCGATATAACACACGCTGCAGTATGACGAAGTTGGTGCTTTATTTTAAAGTAAAATTCGTATATCGCTGCAACGGAGGATACAACCAAGGAGGATTTTAAAATGGCAGTAGTATCTATGAAACAATTATTGGAGGCCGGTGTACACTTCGGTCACCAAACAAGAAGATGGAACCCTAAAATGGCTCGTTACATCTTCACAGAGCGTAATGGTATTTACATTATCGACCTGCAAAAAACAGTAAAGAAATTGGAAGAAGCTTATAACTTCATTCGCGACATTTCTGTTGAAGGCAAACCGGTATTATTTGTTGGTACCAAAAAACAAGCACAGGATTCTGTAAAAGAAGAAGCAGAACGTGCAGGCGCTTACTATGTAAATGCTAGATGGCTTGGCGGTATGATGACTAACTTTAGCACAATTCGCCGCAGAGTAAGCCGTTTACAACAGCTAAGAGCTATGGAAGAAGACGGCACATTTGATTTGTTGCCTAAAAAAGAAGTAATTAAACTTCGTCTTGAAATTGAAAAATTAGAGAAATTCTTGGGCGGCATTAAAGAAATGAAGCAGCTTCCAGGCGCTTTGTTTATTGTAGATCCACGCAAAGAAAGAATTGCTGTGGCTGAAGCTAAAAAATTGGGTATTCCAATTGTTGCAATTGTTGATACAAACTGTGACCCGGACGAAATTGACTACGTAATTCCTGGTAATGACGATGCAATTCGTGCAGTAAAATTGATTTCTGCTACAATGGCAAATGCTATTATTGAAGGCAGAGAGGGTCAAATGGGCGCGGCAGCTCAAGAGACTGCTGATGAAACAGTTGAGCAAGAAACAGAAGAAGCTGCTGAATAAGATTCGCATTTTGAAATATCCGTCTTTAGCGACGGATATTTTTTGAATACAGCTTAGGACAATCAATAATATTATATATCAATTTGGAGGAATGAAACATGGCTTTTACAGCAAAAGACGTTGCACAACTACGTGAAAGAACCGGATGCGGTATGATGGACTGTAAGAAAGCTCTTACAGAAGCAAACGGCGATATGGATGCAGCAATTGACTTTTTGAGAGAAAAAGGTTTGGCTGCTGCTGCAAAAAAAGCAGGCCGTATTGCTGCGGAAGGCGTTGCTTATGCAGCTACCAATGAAGCGGGTAATGTTGGCGTTGTAATTGAAGTTAACGCTGAAACTGACTTTGTTGCTAAAAATGATGAGTTTAATCAATTTGTAAAAATCTGCGCGCAAACTGTTATGGATCAAAACCCTGCAGATGTAGACGCATTATTGGCTTGCAAAGCTGCCGGTTCTGACGAAACAATCGCTGATATTCTTCAAGAAAAAATCTTGACAATCGGTGAAAATATTAAAATTCGTCGCTTTGCACGCAGTGAAGGCGCTGTTGTAACTTATATCCACGGCGGCGGACGTATGGGCGTTATGGTTACATTTGATACAACTCCTGAAATTGCTTCTAAACCTGAGTTTGTAGAATATGCAAAAAATATTGCAATGCAAGTTGCTGCTATTGTTCCAAACTATGTTTCTGAAGCAGACGTTCCAGCAGACGTTGTAGAACATGAAAAGAAAATTTTAACAGAGCAAGTTGTAGATTCCGGTAAACCTGCAAATGTTGCTGAAAAAATTGTAGAAGGCAGACTGAAAAAATTCTTCAAAGAAATCTGCTTGCTTGATCAACCATATGTAAAAGACGGCGATATGAGCGTACAGCAATATACAGAAGCAACAGCAAAAGAACTTGGCGGAGATATTAAAATTAAAAGCTTTGTTCGCTTTGAAAAAGGTGAAGGCATTGAAAAACGCGAAGATAACTTTGCAGATGAAGTTGCTAACATGGTAAAATAATTTATTGTTTCTGGTATTATCAGTATTGGACAAGTCAAGAGAGCTGGGAGAGGAACACCCCGGCTCTCTTTCATTTTACTTCTGAACAGATACATATAATGTGTAAGTAAAAAGAATATTGGACACAAGAGTAATTGAACCATGTATTATTTTATGTGCAAGCTTTATGAAATTATATTGAAATAGTTTGCATATCATATTAAAATAAAGTAGGAAAATATCTTTTTCGCCGGATGTGTTCTTTTTTATATCTTTAAGATAATTCAGCGTTTGTGATATACTTAGCTCCTAAGAACGTAATATAAAATATCTATTGGGTTATTAAAGCTCTAAATCTTTGGTAGAAATACAACAATTAAATAAAAAACACGCAGTTATCATAAACTGCGTGTTTTTTATTTAATTGATTGTTCCTGCAAATGCCTTATTTTCAGCCTTTTTATATTTTTCTACAATCATATTTGCGCAGCGATAAATATCACCGCCACCTAAGGTAATGATTAAATCTCCTGGTTGTGCGCGCTCCATTACATAGTCGCTAATTTCGTCAAAGGTTTTTAAACATACGCTCCCCGGAACTTTTGCTCCTAAATCTTCAGAGTAAATATTATAAGTATTTACTTCTCTGACAGGTAATATTTCAGTCAATATCACATGATCTGGAATAGACAAGGCTTTTGCAAAATCGTCCAACAGCAAGAAAGTCCTGGAGTACGTATGCGGCTGGAAAATAGCCCATACATTTTTAAAGCCCATGTGCATAGCCGCTGTTAATGTTGCATTTAATTCTGTTGGATGATGTGCAAAATCATCAGCAATAACAATATCATGAAATGTTCCCAGTCGTTCAAATCTTCTGTGCACGCCTGTAAAATCGTGCAACCCCTTTGCAATATCATTACCACTGATACCGAAATAATCCGCGGTTGCGGCTGCCGCAAGAGCATTCATAATATTATGTTTTCCGGGAACAGAAAGACGGATATCCGTAAGAGGAACTCCTTGTTTCATTAAAGTAAAATCTTCAAACACATTGGGTTCTTCTTTGATATTGGCAGCTGAATAGTCATTATCCGCACCCATGCCAAATGTGATAATTTGAACGCCTTGGATATCTTTGATTGCTTTTTTCACATTGTCATCATCACCATTTACAATCAATACTCTGCTGGTTTGGCTGGAAAATTGATGAAAAGACTTAATAATATTTTCAAGAGAACCAAAATATTCTAGATGGTCAGCATCTATGTTTAAGATGACTGAAATGGCAGGACTTAATTTTAAAAAAGTATCTACATACTCGCAAGCTTCGCATATCATAATATCGGATGTACCTGCACGACCGTTACTTCCGATAAATGGAAGTTTTCCTCCTATAATGGCGGAAGGATCTTTTCCGGCTTGAATAAACAATTGGGTAAGCATGCCGGTTGTGGTAGTTTTTCCGTGTGTTCCTGAAACAGCAATAGAGTCCTGATAATGTTCTGTGATGACACCCAGCATTTCAGAACGTTCCAAAGTTGGAATTCCAGATTCCAAAGCGGCAACCAATTCAGGATTATCTTTTTTTACCGCAGCCGTATATACGATTAAATCTGCACCCGTGATATTTTCTGCTTTTTGACCTATGGTAACAGGAATTTGATAGGAGCGAATTTTTTGGACAGTTTCGGACTCAGAAATATCTGAACCTGTAATATGATAGCCTCTATGGTATAAAATTTCTGCAATAGGGCACATACCAGAGCCTCCAATGCCAATAAAATGTATATGTTTCACGGTATTTAAAATATTTTGGTTTTCCATACAACAATGCTCCTTAATAACATTCGTTCAATTTCTATTTGTAAGTTTTTCAATCATAAAAAACAGCGTCTTTATATATTATATTGCTTTAAACTCATAATGGAGACTAATATTTTCTATATAACATATCTTTATAAAATCATACGTCATTGAAATATTTATTATTATAACATAAATGAAATTGCTTCGCAATTTCTAACATGGAAACCTTACAGCGATTTAAATCATAACTAAACTTTTAAAATCGGAAAGACATGTCTTTCCATTTTTGTTTTGAGATTATTGCCAAGTGATTATCATAGAAAAATTACGCTGCGATTTTTAAACTGATATTTACTGGAAGATTTTCATACCAGTTAACATTTTAATTTTGGTACTGTGACAAGTGATTACCGTATAAAAATTTTCACGACATTCATGAATATCTTTTGTTTTGTATTATGAGTAAAATATTATATTTTCTAATTGCACCAACCTGCAACGCACACTATTGGTTTTATTTCCATAATATAGATTATCAGAAGTACTACGGGGGTTGGTTGTATGGTTGAGATGAATCGTTTTGGTATTTTAGGCGGGGATAAAAGACAAATTTATCTGGCGCAATCGATTGCTGCAGATGGATATCAAGTATACGCATGCGGTTTTGATAAGGACGTTGAAATGAAACGTGTTACAAAAGTCTCATTTGATGAATTAACTGATACATGCGGCTTGATTATTTTGCCTCTGCCGGTTACACAAGATGGAAAATATTTAAATATGCCGTTTAGCAAAGAGAAATTATTGTTGGACGACACATTTGCAGAAAAAATGGTCGATAAACAAGTATTTGGCGGTGCATTGCATAGATTAAAGTCAAGCAGCACGCTTTGGAACAAAATTACATCATATGACTATTCTGTGAGAGAAGAGTTTGCCGTACAAAATGCGGTTCCAACAGCTGAAGGCGCTATTATGATTGTGATGGAATTAAGCGAAGGTACAATTAATGGCTCTAATTGTCTTGTAACAGGATACGGACGTATCGGCAAAGTATTAAGTGAAATGTTGAAGGGATTAGGGGCCAATGTTACTGTCAGTGCACGTAAACCAGCAGATCTGGCTTGGATCAAACTAAATGGTTATCATGCAGTTCAAACCTCTCAATTAGCTGACATACCCGGTAATTTTGATTTTGTATTTAATACAATACCTTCTTTGATTTTTACCAGAAAAGTATTATCTAAACATCATAAAGACACTCTTTTTATTGAATTGGCATCTACACCGGGAGGTTTTGATAAAGAATCAGCTTCTAAATTAGGACTAAAAGTAATTCCGGCACTATCGTTGCCGGGTAAAGTAGCACCTAAGGCAGCAGGAAAAATCATTAAAGATACGATTTACAACATTATGGAGGAGTGAGGTATTTTGAGTACTCTTACCTTTGGTTATGCAATGTGCGGTTCGTTCTGTACATTTAAGCAGTCTTTAGAGCAGATGAAAAAAATTGTGGCTGACGGATACCAAGTAGTACCGATTATGTCGCCAATATCATATACGACAGACACTCGTTTTGGGAAAGCAAAAGATTTTATCGAAGAAATTGAATCAACGTGTGGACGAAACATCATACACACCATTGTGGATGCAGAACCAATTGGCCCGAAAAAAATGGTGGATGTCATGATTGTTTGCCCTTGTACGGGCAATACGCTGGCAAAACTTGCAAATTCTATTACAGATACTGCCGTTACCATGGCAGTCAAATCCCATTTACGCAACGGTGGACCGGTAGTTTTAGCACTTGCAACAAATGATGCATTATCCGGTTCTGCTAAAAACATTGGGAAACTTATGAATTATAAAAACATTTACTTTGTACCAATGAAGCAGGACGATCCAAAAAAGAAACCAACTTCTGTGATTGCTGATTTTGATTATGTGCTTCCGGCCGCAATTGCTTCTTTGGAAGGAAAGCAATTACAGCCTACGTTTTTGTAATAGTCATTGTAACTATATCGCTTATAACAGTGACAGAAGAGGCAGCTATTATAGCTGCCTTACATAAAAATAAGACAATCTGTTTGTAAAAAGAAAATAACATTTTACAGAATTCTGCAAATTTATATTGACATCTAAATTCTAACATGTTAATATATTTACATAGTTAACTTGGAAATAGGGCCCAAATATTTCGTTATTTATCGGATTGAAAATGAGTAGTTACTACTTATTTATGCCAATCCTTTTTTTAATAATCGCGATTACAGAATTCTGCAATATTTTTCAATATGCTTTTGGAGGTTTATATGTCAAACAAAAGAGATTTGAAGTTAGAGGATTTCGGAATTTCATTGAGCAGATACAGAGAATTATATTATTTCTGTCAGCAATATCGCGAAAAAAAAGATGCGTTGCAACGCTGTTACAATATAAAATCAGAACCGGCTTCAAGTATGCCGAAGAATCCAAAGATGCTAACTGATTCTGGAAAGCAGCATAACGATAAAGCCAATAAACTGTCTAGAGACATTCATTTAATAGAAAAAACGGCGCAAGAAGCAGTTGGAGAATTATTTCCTTTTCTTTTAAAAAATGTGACAGAAGATATTTCATATGAGCATATGGGAGTTCCTTGTGGAAGACGTCAGTTTTATTTCATGAGGAGAAAATTTTTCTGTTTACTGAATCAAAAAAAGGGATAGCTGTTAGAAAAGCTTTTGTGTTAAGAGGAGAATCATAAAAAATAATTGAAATGACTGAACAGCAAAAGGGTCACACAAGGGACGTTCTTTCACTATAAAATATAAGTATGGATAGAACATTTGTTCTTTCCGTTATATTCTCCTATCATATGTACATGCTTTTGCAAAAAGAAATGCATCTTTTGTAAATAGAATTTGAGTTGCAAGACGTATATATGATTTCCACTTTACCAGAACTATTGTTCGATTCAAGGTAAAATGGATAGGAGCAACTAAAAGGGGATGAGTATAAGAATGCCAGTTAAGATCATTGGATTGGCTGAATTGGAAGCGGACATGGCAAATGTCGTAAATAGTGCTTCAAAAGACTGTCAAACATTAATGAATGATATTTGCACTGTGATTCAAAAAGAAATTGAACGCAAAACCAATTCCAATATTTATTCTGATTCTCAAACGATTATAGTGCCTGATGAGTCTATGCTGCCGCGGCTTGAGGCGCTGGCCATTTTAGAGGCAGAAAAATTTGCAGATGCATTAACAAAGGAGTTGGATGGATAAATGCTATCTTATCAGCAAATTTCATCTGAACTTTCGCGGCTGTTGGAGCAAGCATATCCTGATTACGACGTATATGCAAATGCACTGCCGCAAGACGCCCAATATCCTTGTTTTTTGATTCAGTCTATTGCAACTGATATACAAGATGCATCTTGTTTTTTGGTTTCCATTACAGAATATATCACATTATCCTGCATCATTTCTGATGACACTTTGAATGGTATGGAACAATTAACAAATATGCAATTGGGTGTTTTAAATCTACTGAGACAGGGATATTTATCTGTGTCAGATAGAGCTGTTTCTGTTCGAGCCGGTACCGGCGGACAGGAAAAAAACTGTGCCTACATAGATTTACAATGTTTTTATGAAGATGTACGCACAGATGAAATGGGAGAACTTCCTATAATCCAGGAAGTAAATATGAATGTAAAAGGAGTATGAATATGGGTTTACCAAGTATTAACATTGTTTTTCAAACAGCAGCAGACTATTCCATCAAAATGTCTCAAAAAGGTGTAGTTGGAATGATTTTGCAGGATCCTATTGTTGAAGGAGCTTTTACAATTACAAAAGTTTCTGATATGGATACACGTTTCAGTGAAGAAAACAAACTTTACATTGAACGTGCATTTACCGGTTACATTAATCAGCCCAGATCATTGGTGATTTATGCAATTAAAGTAACTTCTGAACCGGAAGAGCAATTTCCAAGTTTAAAAGCCGGTTTGGATTATATGGCAACACAACAAATTGATTATTTGGTTGGACCATATACTACAAACGAAACACAAGCAACAGAGATTAAAACTTGGATTTTGGAAAGAAGAAAAGAAAACGCTACTCCAAAAGCAATTTTGCCTAAATTGGCAGCTGACAATGAAGCAATTATCAATTTTTCTACAGATTCTATTGTTGTTGGAGAAAAAACATACAATGCAAATGCATTTTGCAGCCGTATTGCCGGTTTAATTGCAGGCACTCCAATGACGATTTCTTGTACGTATGCGCCTCTTACTGAAGTAAGCAATATTGAGCGAAAAAATAAAAACGATATGGACACTGCAATTGACAATGGTGAATTTATTCTTATGCATGACGGCAAAAAAGTAAAAGTTGCTCGTGGTGTTACCAGCTTGAAAACCATTGGCGCAGACAAAAGTGAAATCTTCAAAAAAATTAAAATTGTAGAAGCTTTGGATATGATTCGTTATGACTTAGCAACCACAATTGAAGATACCTACATTGGTAAATTTGCAAACAGCTATGACAACAAATGTCTATTGCTAACTGCAATTAAAGGCTATTTTTTGAGAATGGAAGCTGCAGGTATCTTGCAGGAAGGCAGTTCTTCTGTTGAAATTGATTTGGATGCACAAACCGCTTTTTTACAAGAAAAAGGCGTTAATGTGGATGAAATGGACGAACAAGAAATTCGCGAAGCGGATACAGAAGATAAAGTATTTTTGAAAGCAACCGTAAAAGTATTGGATGCAATTGAGGAAGTTTCCCTCAACGTTGCAGTTTAATGAAGAAAGGTGGATCATAATTATGGCATTTGACAGCGCAAAAAGAGTAATTTCAGGTACATGGGGTGAAGTTTGGCTTGATGGCGAATATGTAGGCGAATGTTATGCACTTCAAGCAAAACATGCTTTTACAAAAGAAGATGTACAGCAATGCGGACAAATGGAAGTTGACAGCAAAATTCTTGCAATTAAAGGTACCGGTTCTATGGAAATGTATAAAGTATCCAGCAGAATGGCAAATTTAATCGGCGCCAGAATTAATAAAGGCGAAGATGTTAGATTTACAGTTACTTCTAAATTGAGCGATCCGGATGCATATGGTGCAGAACGTGTTGTATTGAGAAACGTTTCTTTCGATGATTTAACCGTTGCTGACTGGAAAGTTGGAACAAAAGGTAACATTACAGCACCATTTACTTTCACAAAATATGAATTTTTAGATACCATTGAGGCGGTGTAATGATGAGAAGTGTACAGGATATTTTATTGCAGCATGAAATACCAAATAAAATTTCAAAATCTTACGTACATAAACGTTGGTCACAAGAGTGCGGTGAAGAGGCTGTTTTAGAGCTCCGTACACTCAGTTATGACCGTGTTGAAGAAATTAAAGAATTACATCAAAAAGAAACTTCTGTTTACATTGTACTGGAAGGCGTTGTTGCCCCTGATTTTCGTTCAAAAGAACTAAGAGAAAAGTACGGCTGTGAAACCACTGTTGATTTAATCAAACGTTTGCTTCTGCCGGGCGAAATTGAAGATATTTCCCGCGAGATTGAAAAATTAAGCGGTTATCGTGTGGTCACCTTAAAAGAAATTAAAAAAAAATAAGCACAGATCCTGAATTGAATCTGATGTATTATCTTTTTAGAGAAAAAAACGTTATGCCGGGACATTTTTATCGTATGCCGCCGGGAGAAAAACAGTTAATCAGAGCCTTTTGTGAGCAGGAGTGCAACGGAGGGCAAGTATAATGGCAAGAAACATAAGTATATCGGTTAGTGTTCAGGATCAATACTCACAAAGTATTTCTTCCATGCGTGAAAAAACCGTTGCATTTAATAAAGATATAGAAGAACTTACCGCAAAGATTAAAAATTTAAATAAAGAAAAGATATCTTTGAATATAGATGCAGTAAAAGCGCAGCAAACACTACGTGATTTACAGCAACAATTTAAAAATACCGGCAATGCGGCAGACCAAATGGTTTTGCAGCTTGCCAATGCAAATTACAGTAATGTTAATCAACAAATAGAACGCATCACG
Organism: uncultured Clostridia bacterium; assembly: GCA_944384835.1. Classification (GTDB taxonomy): domain Bacteria; phylum Bacillota; class Clostridia; order Oscillospirales; family Acutalibacteraceae; genus UMGS1071. Next base: position 81,674 of record CALWUU010000022.1, read on the forward strand.
AAAAGTGCGCAAGATGCCAGAAAAGAATTGTCTAATTTTGTATTTCATTTTCCAGATTTTTCACAAATCAATCAGACAAATTCTTTGAATGTAAAAAGTAATAATTCTGGTAGTGATAATTCAGAGATTTTATCTGCCCTAGCCACCACTCCAGAAGGAGCTATTGCGGTTGCTTTGGCAGAAAAAGGTGAGGATGTAAAGGAATTCTTATTCGATTTTTTTACTTCAGATTTAAAAGATTATAATGAAGCAATCAGTCAATTTCCTCATTTTGTAAAAAATCAACTCTCCAATTATTTAACCCAAAACAACGAAGATTTAGATACAGGTTTATCAATTTCTTCTAATAGACGTATTAATAGTAAAGCGTTAGATAATTTTTTTGAAAATTCTCAAGAAGCAGAAAATTTTATTGAAAATTTGCGCTCATTATCTAATAAAGTACCTTTTTCGTATGAACAGTTGCTAAGTATGTATTCTGCTCTTAGTCAAAGCGGAAGTAATCCAGATGAAAATTTTAATACTATACAAACGTTGACAAAACTAAATAGTAATTTTGATGCAGATCCTACCGACATTATATCTTTAACTTCTCAGTTAGCAGAAATGAAAGCTACAGATAAAGTTTCAATTGAAGCATTGGATTATTTAACTAAGTATGGGATTGATATTTTTAAAGAATTAGCGGATAAAAAAGGAATTTCGGAAGAAGCTGTTAAAACTCAAATATCTAATGGAGATATAAAGGGATCCGAAATTTCTGACAGTACGATACAAATTTTACAAGATACTCAATATAATACTTCACCTGCAGCTGCAGAATTGACCAATATGGATACTGATTTTTCATCTTATGATTTTGACGAATTGTCTATCATTAATCAAAATCAAAATAATAATTTAAAAGAGGCAATGGCCAGAGGCTATGAAAATGAAAGAGCAATAGGATTACAACGCCATGCTGAATGGATGTCCTCAGAAACAGGTCAAAAATTAGTACAAGTTTATGAGGCAAAGGGCAGATTGATTGCCAAACAAGAAAATGCTGCTGAAGAATCTAGCGATTTAATGTGGGAAGCGATTATTAATGGACCTACAGAGGAACAAAATTATGCAAATCCCTCTTTAGAAGGTATGCATAATTTATATGTGGAAGGTTCAGATGAATCACTATATTCTATCGCTGCCGCACAGCAGACAGCTGCTTATTCCGACTATATGCAAAGTGAAGGTGCACAATCTTTTTTTAATGCCCAAATTGCAGCAGTGAATATGATACAAAATATTGCTGCGAATGATGATTCGTTTCTTGGTGGATGGACTGCAGTAGGGGCTGAAGCAGGTCGTTCCTACGGCTCTGGGTTTAATTCAGGAGTGAATCAAACAATAAATTTTTTTAGTGGACTAGGTTCAACATTAGGTATATTACCAGAGGGAATGGAAGCAACTTTTGGTACGCCGCAATTTGCAAATGATGAAAAAAAAGTCGGAGTTGGCATAATGGGGGGAGGAGGATTTGGTAAAGGTGGCGGTGGAGTCAGAGGATACGCATTTGGTCTTGAACGTGTTCCGTATGATAATTATCCAGCTTTATTACACCAAGGTGAAAAGGTATTAACCGCGCAGCAGGTTCGTCAACAAAAAAATATACCTAGCGTTACTGTAACAGGAAATCAATTTGTAATTCGTGAAGAAGCAGATATCACGAAAGTAGCAAAAGCCTTTGTGGCCGAAATGCAGAAAGCTTATGCAATTACATAATTGGCAGCAAAAGGTATTCAAATTTGAATGCCTTTTGTTTTTACAAAAGATTCATGCTTAAAATAAATTACGTTAAGCAATTTTGAAAAGGAGGAGCTATGCTACGAAAATTTATTTTTAAATATGGCGAAGGCAGCGAATATATTTTGCCGATTTCTCCTAAAACTTTCAAAGTAGATTATGGTATTCGAGTAGAAACAGTCAATATTCATACCATGGGTGATGTAAATATTGCTGGGTACGGCACTTTGTCAACCATCAGCATTGACTGTATGTTTCCTTCAAAACAATATCCGTTTATTGTAGGCACTTATCATGAAAATCCTTATACATCGGCGGAAATGTTTATCAAATGGGCAGAAGAACGTACAAAACTGCGTTTTGTTGTTTCAGATACCACAGTAAATTTACCGGTGGTAGTAGAAAACATTACGCTGTCGGAACAGGATGGTACCAACGATGTTTATGCTTCTATTAAATTAAGACAAGTACGGGAATTAAATGCCATTCAAACAGAGGATGCTCCTGTGGAAGAACCTCCGCCGCACATGGACTATTATACCGTTGTGTGGGGAGACACCATGTGGGATATTTCCTATCGTTATTACGGCGATGCAACCCTTTGTTGGAAATTGGCCTCTTACAACGGCATTGCTAATGCAAATTTAATTTATCCCGGACAAGTTGTCACAATTCCGGACCGTTCTCTATTGTAGGTGAATGATTATGAACGTAACAATAAAAAACAGCGATGGTACCTTTGATATTACACAGTTGGTGACAACCGTTTCTTTATCCGGCGATTATCAGCAATGTTCCAGAACATTGGATTTTTCCATAGTTTCTTCTCCTATTGACAACAGTATTCCATCTATTCACTGTGAATTGGGAAATGCTGTGACCTTGACTGAAAATAATGAAGTTATGTTTCAAGGAAATATATTCAGCAGACAAAAAAGTACCAATGGAAATACCATTGATGTTACTTGTTTTGACAGGGGATTTTACTTAAAGAAAAATGAAGCTACCTATAAATTTACAAATCAAACTCCTGAAGCAATCACGCGGAGGATTTGCGGAGATTTCAGTATTCCTGTAGGAGAAATTGCTTCCACTGGAATTTCCATTACGAAAAATTTCATTGGACGCAATTTATACGATATTATTCAAAGCGCATATACCATTGCATCTGAAAAAACACATAAAAAATATATTACCAGATTTGAAGGCACCAAACTTTGCATTCGGGAGAAAGAAGGGCAGAAAAATACTTTGGTATTGGAAGGCGGCTCGAATTTAATGGATGCAAGCGTATCTGAAAGCATTCAGAATATGGTAAATCAGGTAGTCATTTATGATTCCAATGACAATTTGATTAAAACCATGAAAAATGATGAATATATAAAGCTCTATGGTCTAATGCAAAGTTATATGTCCCAAGGAAAAGATGATGTCTCGGACAAAGCACAAAAAACTTTGGATGACAATGGAGTAACCCAAAAAATTACGGTAAATAATCTTGGAGATATCCGTAATATCACCGGAAATTCCGTCATTGTAAAAGAGCCATATACGGGAATCAACGGATTATTCTACATTGACGGCGATACTCATACATGGAAAAATGGAGTTTATTTAAATAAGTTGGTTTTAAATTTAAAAAACGTCATGGATGAAAAAGAATCGGGAACAGATCCAACATAGGAGGGGGAAATATGGAAGATAATCCTTTTTCAGCTTTAATCAATATGCAGAGAAATGATATTGACCAACGGCAGCGTTCAATATTTCAAATCTTTCGCATCAGCACATTGTTAAATCACTCTCCATTTACAGTTAAAATCGGCGGTATTCCGTGCAGCGGAACAGAATTGTTAATTAACCCAATATTATTAAACGAAGAAACAAAACCGAATATAGGAGATCAATTAATTACCGTGAGCAATCAAGACGATTCTATGCATTTGGTTTTGTGTAAGGTGGTGAATGGATGAATTTATTTCCAATGATTCAGCCGGAACTGGAATTAAAAGATGTGTCTTTGCCCATGTATAAAGAAATCGCTTGGGACTTTGAACACAATGTTCCAATTTATGAAAATGGAAATCCCAAATGGATTACAGGAAAAGAAGCCGTATTGGTTTGGGCGTGGAAAGCACTGCATGTACAAAAATATATTTATCCAATTTATAGTTGGAATTATGGATGTCAGTTAGAATCGTTAATCGGTCAAACAGTATCGGAAGAATTGAAACAGAGTGAAGCCATACGTTATGTACGTCAAACTCTGACGGAAAACCCTTATATTACTGATGTAAAAGAAGTAAGCGTATCTTTTACAAATGATGTATTATCTATTTCATGCGCTCTGAATACACGCTATGGGGAGGTGAAAGTCAATGCTTGAGTTCAATACCCAAACATACGAGGATATCAAAAATAAAATTTTAGAAGATATGACGTCTGATGTGGATAAACGAGAAGGCAGTTATACCAATGAAATGGTAAGCGCGGTAGCATATCAAATTTGGAATTTGTATTGTTCTATGGGAGCGATGCTGCCAATTGCATTCGTAGACGAAACATCCGGAGAGTACATAGATAAACGTTGTGAAGAATATGGTATCAAACGAAAAGAAGGTACAAAAGCAATTGCAACGGTTACTCTCCATCATGATTCTGACATGACCATTGATGCAAATACAGAATTTGCCACAGACAACGGTCTGATATTTGTCAATACAAATCCGATTGAAATTTCTGATGGAGAAGTAAGCGGAGAAGTAATTGCAAAAGAAGTAGGTTCACAGTATAACGTTCCGGAAAACAGCATCTGCCAATTTGCTGTTTCGCAAAGCTCCTTGCCGACCGTTACCTCTACAAGTGCGAATGGAGGTACAGACCCAGAAACAGATAAAGAACTGGTAGAACGTTTATACCAATATTTAAGAAAACCAAGTACAAGCGGTAACATTTATGACTATGAAAAATGGGCTTTATCAGTTGCAGGGGTAGAGTCTGCAAGAGTCATTGAACAATATCAGGACAAAGCAAATCAATTATTGGTTTTAATTCTTGGAAAAGACAGCGAACCTGTTGACAATGTCATTGAAAACAATTGTAAGGAATATATAGAGACGGTTCGCCCGATTGGCGCAACTGTATTTGTAGAAAGTGCAAAACGATTTCCCATTTCTGTTCATGCAACTGTTAAGTTGGAAAACGAAGAGGGAATGGATGAAAAAAGAAAAGAAAAAGCAATTTTAACGGTAGGTGAACAATTTAAAAATTTACTGGACACTTACCTAAAAAGTATTGCTTTTCAAGAGTATAAAATTAATTTTCACAGAATTTCTTATATGATTTTAAACGTTGACTTGGTAGATGATTATACTTCTTTTCTAATCAATGGTGCAACAGATGATGAAAACCAAGGAGTCATTGAACTTGATTTTGATCAAGTACCTTCATTAGAATCAATCATGATCAATAATGTTGAAGTGTACAAACGGGAGGAGTCTTAATATGAAAACAGATGAAACAAAAACTATACTTCCTCTCATTGAACAATTACCTGACTTTTATCAGAACAGTACTGAAGTAACTGATTTACAAAATGTATTTACCAAGCAGATAAATTCTGCATGGATACAGCGTGAAGAATTTTTAAATCAATTAAACGTTCAGACTGCAACTTGGTCGTTACCCATATGGGAATATTTATATGGCATTGATACTGATACAACCCGCAGTTTAGAATTTCGACGAGCTTGTATTTTATCAAAATTACGTGGAAATGGGACAGCAACATTAGAAATGATGAAAAATGTTACAAAGAGTTTTTGTAACAGCGATGTAGAAATTATTGAGTACAACGACGAGTTTCGTTTTGAAATTAGATTTGATGGAACGACATCAGCTATTGAAAATAAAGATGGTTTTTTGAAAGCCATCAGAGAGTTAAAACCGGCTCATTTGCAAGAAACATTAATCGAAATGACTTCATTACCTACAAACCTTTACGTAGGAACAGCAATCGGAAGTTACAAACAGGAGGTGATTTGTAATGTCAACATCTAAATGGACATCTGTTATTACAAATGCAGGAAAAAACTTATTGTCTTATATTTCGGAACAGCATATTGTAATCACAAAAGCGCAATGCGGCGGTACAAGAACGGAAGGAAATTTGGAAGAGTTAACCGACATTCAAAATCCAAAAGATATGGTGCTTTATCCACCGCAATCCATTGAAAACAATTTACAATTTCGTATAACACTCAGCAATCAAAATATTTCAACTGGTTTTTCATTATATCAAATTGGTATCTATGCAAAACTGGAAAAACAAGAGGACGATGTATTGTTTATGGTGATACAGGCAACTGAAAATCAGCCGGATATCATTCCTTCCAATCAAGAAAGTCCAAACTATGTCAATGATTATGTGGTACGTCTTATCGTAGCAAACACAGATCAAATTACGGTTCAAGTAACAGCAGATGCCTATGCAACAACAGGTTTCGTGTTAGATTTGAAAACAGAATTAAAATCTAATATTCAAAATTTACAAAATACGAAGTTAGATATTACAAAATTAAATGCTCCCAATGGAGCAGCTGGATTGGATGCCAGCGGTAAACTGCAACAGATGCCCACAGCGTCTGATGTTGGAGCTGTTCCCACAAGCAGAACAGTCAACAGCAAACCTTTAAGCTCTGATATTGTACTTAATGCAGCTGATATTAACGCCATTGATGCTTCCTTACTGGGACAGGCAAACGGTGTTGCTACTCTGAATTCCAGCAACAAATTAGTGCAAATGCCAACGTCGGCCGATGTTGGTGCAGTTCCTACAGATAGAACCATTAATGGAATTGAATTATCCAGTAATATTACATTGAGCACGAAAGAAATAGGTGAAAAAAATATTTGTTTAGCATCTTATCGTATAGGAGATTTGATGTTTACAACAATAGAGGGAAATCCAGGAAATGATATTGGCGGCACATGGGCAGCGTGGGGGCAAGGTAGAACACCTGTCGGTGTAAATACCGCAGATACTTACTTTAATACAGTAGAAAAAACAGGCGGAGAAAAGACGCATAAATTAACAGTTAATGAACTGCCATCTGATATCGGAAATTTCAATACGATGCTATGGCAGGATGAACCAACGACTGGCGCATTTAAGCTAGAGCGCCATAACACTAATACGAGTAGCAACCCCGGAACCGATTTCGGTGGGGCGACGATTAGGTTGGAAGGAGGCGGACAAGCTCATAATAACCTACAACCATACATCACCTGTTATATATGGAAAAGAACAGCATAAAGGAGGAAAGAAAATGGCACTGGAAAAGAAATTAACTAATGAAAAAGGAATCGAGACAAATTACCACAGAATAGAAAGCATTTCAATGGTAGAAGGAATTAAGGTAATCGTAAAAAGTTATACAGATGAAAGCTACCGTTTGAAAGAAAAAGAAAATGAAGCTTTGATAGAAAAGCAAGAAGCAATCAAAAAAGAATTGCAGGTCGAAATGGAGAAAACAGGAGAAGAATATAGTAAAGAGAAAGTGATTGCGCTGACAGAGGAAAATAATTCAATTGGCTTTCCAACAGAGATAGATTTAGCAGTATTTATCCATGAATTTCAGTATCCTCTCGACAAAGAAACATCCATTAGCTATGAAGCTATGTACGAAAAGTTAAAACAAGAATCCATATTCCTAAATGCAAAAGATCTACTTGCATGAAAAAATAGAAAAAGAAGATAAATAAAAAATAGCAGTGAGAAAATCTCACTGCTATTTTTGTGGGGAAAGAAAAGTCTACTTGTAACAATATAGTTCCTATGGTATGATAATTACAAAGAATGGAAGTGATTACACCTATGCTATATTGTTCCAAATGCCATACCTTATATGAAAACGGGACAACTTGTTCTAATTGCAATGAACCGCTTACAGAGCCAAAGTCAGGAAATTTAGTTTTGCTCACCGCTGCCATGTATGCTGAATCCAATGAGATTTTAGACGCATTTCGTGCCAGAGGAATTTATATTGACAGAAACCCCACCATTGAAGAGGGCGTTTTTGAATTGTTTGTTCAGTATGCAGATTGGGAAAAAGCCAATGAAACCCTGCATATTGTATTGGAAGATTTAAAAAAGCGCGCTCCTTTTAATGTGGAAGAAACTACTGATCAAGACAAAGAAAAAAAGGAATTAAGCAAAGGGAAAAAGTGGGCGCTGCGCATTATCGGAGCGATTGCATTTGGATTGGCCATTTGGGGAGTAATAGCGCTGACAGACCTTGTAATAGCGTTTGTAAAAGGTTGGTTTGCTTGAATATCATTTGGGAGGACAAAAGTGATGAAAAAATTAAATTTGGATACTGCCTGCATTCATGCGGGTTATGAACCGAAAAACGGTGAACCTAGAGTATTGCCAATTGCACAGAGCACTACATATACTTATGATAGCGCAGAAACCATGGGAAAATTATTTGACTTGGAAGCAGATGGATTTTTCTATACACGTTTAGCCAATCCCACTTTGGATGCCGTGGAGAAAAAAATTGCCGCTTTAGAAGGCGGCGTAGGAGCAATGATTACTTCATCAGGACAAGCTGCCTCTACGATTGCGGTTTTAAATATTTGTCATGCAGGCGATCACATGGTTTGCTGCAGTGCGATTTATGGCGGCACATTTAATTTATTTTATAAAACCTTAAAAGAATTGGGTATTGATGTAACTTTTCTACAGCCAGATGCTGCTGCAGACCAAATTAACGCAGCTTTTCGCGATAATACCAGATGTGTGTTTGTGGAAACATTATCCAATCCGTCATTGGTTGTAACAGATATTGAACTATACGCAGATTGTGCCCATGCGCATCAAGTGCCTTTAATTGTAGATAATACATTTCCTACTCCTATCAACTGCCGTCCGTTTGAATTCGGCGCGGATATTGTAGTACATTCCACTTCCAAATATATGGACGGACATGCAGTACAGGTTGGCGGCGCAATTGTAGACAGCGGAAACTTTAACTGGAATAACGGTAAATTTCCTGAATTTACTGAGCCGGACGAATCTTACCATGGTGTAGTATATGCGGAACGTTTTGGCAATGCTGCGTATATTGTAAAGGCACGCACCCATTTAATGCGTGACCTTGGTGCACAAGCGGCGCCGCAAAATGCATTTTTATTAAATTTAGGTTTGGAAACATTGGCATTACGTATGGAACGTCATTGCTCCAATGCACAAACCGTTGCTGAATTTTTAGAACGTCATCCGAAAGTGGAATGGATTCATTATCCCGGCTTAAAAAGCAACCCTTATTACGAACTTGCACAAAAATATATGCCAAACGGTACCTGCGGCGTTATTTCGTTTGGCGTAAAAGGCGGAAGAGAAGAAGCTGCCAAATTTATGGAGGGTCTTAAATTGGCCTCTATCGTGATTCATGTTGCTGATCTGCGTACATGCGTATTGCATCCTGCCAGTACCACGCATCGTCAATTGTCTGATACTCAGCTGGAAGAAGCGGGCGTAAAAGCAAATATGATTCGTTTATCCATCGGCATTGAAAATCCGCAAGATATTTTGGATGACTTGTCTCAGGCTTTAGAGCAATTATAAACAAAATGATATGACTGAAATAAAGAGCGTTATTGAACGCTCTTTATTTGTTTTTACACAAAATTTGGTTAAAATAATGATATAACCAATGATCATGATTGAAAATATTCTGGAAATTCATTGTATATTTATAAGTTTTCATTGGAATTTTCTTTCATACCTGTTTGCAATGTGTTATAATATATTAATTCTAATATATTAAACTATCAAAAATTGGAGTTGAGTATTCATGAGTGAAATCAACCAGCGTGTTGTATGTAACGGTGTAGATTTTCAAAGCATTCAAAATACAAATTTCAAAACAATGAGAATCTCCGTTCATTTTATGTTACCTATAGATAAAAATCATATTTCCGCTAATGCTGTTTTGCCTGCATTATTGTGCCGCGCAAGTAAACAGTATCCTGATTATACAAAACTAAGCCAGCGTCTGTCCGAATTATATGGCGCCAGTCTCAATGCAGAAGTACAAAAACTGGGGGATACTCAATTATTGAGTATTTCTACTGTAGGCTTGGCAGACCAATTTACATTAAACGGAGAATCCGTTTCAAAAGAGCTGGCAGAATTGCTTTGCAGCATTATTTTTGATCCTCCGTTTGAAAACGGTGCTTTCCGTGAGGAAGATTTCAACCAAGAAGTACGCCAAACAATTGAATTGATTGATTCAGAATTTAATGATAAAAGAATTTATGCAAAACATCGCTGTGAAGAAATTATGTGCGATAAAGAGCCATACGGCATTCCACGCTTTGGCTCTAAAGAGGCGGTTCGCGCATTAAAACCCAATGATTTAAAAGAAGCATGGTCTTATTTGATTGCTCATGCCCGCATTCGTATTATGGCGCTGGGTAACTGCAATCCTGACTTGGTATTCCAAGGTTTCCAAACAGCATTTGAAAAAGTAGACCGCAGCCAAGTAGTTACTTGTTCTTCTGACATCATTACAGATGTAAAAGAAATAAAAGATGTCAGCGAACCAATGGAAGTAGCGCAGTCCAAATTGGTTATGGGTTTCCGTACACAAATTGCCGCACCGCAAAAAGAGATTACAGCTGCAAAATTAATGACTGCAATGTTCGGTGGTACGCCGCATTCTAAGCTATTTTTAAATGTACGTGAAAAGATGAGCCTTTGTTATTATTGTGCCGCCAGATATAACAGCAGTAAGGGTATTATGACTGTGGAAAGCGGCGTAGAGACCCAAAATATTGAAGCTGCAAAAAACGAAATTTTAAAGCAGCTGGAAGAAATGAAACAAGGTCATTTTACGGAGGAAGAACTCCAGTCAGCAAAATTGAGCGTATGCAACAGTTACCGAACCATAGGCGACTACTTAGGCAGCACCGAAAGCTGGTATATCTCACAGATTTTTATGCCGGATATGCAAACTCCGGAGCAAGCTGCGAAAGAAATCAGTAAAGTAACTCGTGAAGAAATTATTTCAGCGGCACAAAAAGTAACGCTGGATACCATTTATCGTTTGGTTGGAACTGAAGAGGAGTGATATTATGTCTTTACAAACCATTACAGGAAAACGTGTCGGAGACACTTATTATAAATTAGAGCACCCGTCCGGATTAACTGTTTTTATCTATCCGAAAGAAAACAGCAATTCTACGTATGCGGTATTCGGAACAAAATACGGTTCTGTTGACAATCAATTCCGCCGTTCTGACGAAGATACCGTGCATACAGTTCCGGAAGGCATTGCGCACTTTTTGGAGCACAAATTATTTGAAAGTGAAGACGGAGACGCTTTTGCGCGTTATTCCAAAACAGGTGCTTCTGCCAATGCATATACTTCTTTTGACATGACATGCTATTTATTTTCTTCTACAGAAAATGTAGAAGCTTCCTTGGAAATTTTATTGGATTTTGTTCAGTCTCCCTATTTTACTGAACAAACCGTACAAAAAGAGCAGGGAATTATCGGACAGGAAATTCGTATGTATGATGATGATCCTCAATGGCGCGTCATGTTTAATTTACTGGGCGCTTTATACCATACCCATCCGGTCAAAATTGATATTGCAGGAACCGTTGAAAGTATTTCTCATATTACCCCTGAGTTGCTGTATCAATGCTATCATACCTTTTATGATCTGCATAACATGGCGTTGTGCGTAGCAGGAAACATTGATAAAGAAACCGTGTTAAGGCTGGTTGATAGATATTGCAAACCAGCTGAACCATTTGCCGTAGACCGTGTGTTTGAGGAAGAACCCCGCAGCATTGTAAAGAACAAAGTGACACAGGCATTGTCAGTTGCAACCCCTTTATTCCAATTTGGATTTAAAGAAGAGGCAGGTAAAAACAGAAAAACTGTAAAAGAATTGGCTGCTGTGGAACTGTTATTGGAAATTTTAGCATCTGAAGGTTCTCCTTTGTTCCGTGAACTGCAGCAATCCAACTTAATTAATGAATCTTCCTTCAGCTATGAGTTTTTTGAAGGTCCCGGCTATGCAAGCGTTATTTTTGCCGGGGAATCAAAAAATCCTGATAAAGTTGCGCAAAGCATTGTAAAAGAAGTAAATCGCTTAAGAAATGAAGGAATTCCGAAGGAAGATTTTGAAAGAGCGAAGAAAGCAATCTACGGACGAAATGTTGCTGCTTTAAACAGTCCTGAGACAATCGCTAACTGTATTATCGCTCTGTCTTTTTCAAATCGCGAATTATTTGAGTATATTGATGCATTGGCAGAAATCACGCTGGAAGAGGTAACTGCAAGTTTACAAACACATATGCTGGAAAAATATGCAGCTTTATCCGTTGTGGAGCCAATTATCCCTATGGAGGAATCAAAGCAATGAGTCATGTTGAATTTCCTGGTTTGGGTTGGAGTTTTGACATCAACTCAACTGCCTTTTCAATTGGATCCTTTGAAGTAAAATGGTATGGATTGCTCATTGCAATCGGTTTTTTATTGGCAGTCATCTATGCAATGTTCATGTGCAAAAAAATGAATATTAATCGCAGCAGACTGTTGGATACCATTATTGTCGGATTAATTGCCGGTGTTATCGGCGCGCGTTTATATTACGTTATATTCTATCCGGGTGATAAATTTATTAAAGACCCAATCAGCATTTTCTATATTCATGAAGGCGGATTGGGCATATACGGCGGTATCATAGGTGCAATATTGGTTGGCGGTTTATTTGCTAAATTCCGAAAACAAAATGTATTTGCAATTTTGGACATAGGTGTTCTCGGCTTTTTGATTGGACAAGCAATCGGACGTTGGGGAAACTTTATCAATCAAGAAGCATTCGGAGGCCCCACTTCTTTACCTTGGGGAATGGTAAGCGAAAACACGCTGGCAGTATCGCCGGATTCCCCTGTGCATCCTTGTTTTTTCTACGAATCTATGTGGTGTGTGCTGGGATTTATTTTACTTCATATTTTTACTACAAAATTTCGTCAATACGACGGTCAAACCTTTTTATTATATTTAATCTGGTACGGAACCGGCAGATTCTTTATTGAAGCCCTTAGAACTGACAGCTTGTATGTCCCATATCTTCCAATCAAAGTTTCTCAGCTGGTAGCTGTCGTAACGGTTTTGGCAGGTGTTATTTTGTTGATTGTATTCCGTAATCGCAGAATTCTGGCAGGATGTGGTCTAAAACAAGTCGTGGCTATGAATGTGGAACGGGTTGCGGCAATGAATCCTCTTGCTAAATTTGAAGGCTCAGAGAAAAAGAACAAACATGAAAAAGAAAAACATCATAAAGAACACAAAGATTCTCATGATGCAAAAAAAGAGCATACTTCTAAAACGGTAAAAGAGGAGTCTCCTATACAGCAGGAACCTTCTTCTGTTCCAGTAGACATACAGGAGAATACTTCTGCTGCTGAAAATGCAGACGGAGAAATTGAAGTGGATAACCAAGTGATTCACGATATTATTGACGGTAAACCTACTGAGGCAACAGCCAAACAAGCAGATGATAAAGACAATAAAGGAGCAAATCAAAATGGCGGCAATCATTAATGGAAAAGAAGTATCTGCAAAAGTAAAAGAACAAGTTGCAGAAGAAGTAAAACAATTAAAAGAAAAGGGAATTACGCCCGGGCTGGCAGTTGTGATTGTTGGTGAAGATCCTGCTTCCAAAACATATGTTAAAAATAAAAAGCTGGCTTGCCAGGCGGTTGGTATTCATTCCGAAGAATATGCCTTGCCTGCAGAAACAACTCAAGAAGAACTGCTGGCTTTGGTACATAAACTAAATGAAAAACAAGATATAGACGGTATTTTGGTGCAGTCTCCTTTGCCAAACGGTCTGGATGAACAATTGGTCATTGAAAACATCAATCCTGCAAAAGATGTGGATGCGTTTCATCCTGTAAATGTAGGCCGTATTATGATTGGAGACTATAGCTTTTTGCCATGCACGCCTGCAGGCGTAATTGAGTTGATTCATTCCACAGGCGTTTCTATCAAGGGAAAACGTTGTGTAGTAATCGGCAGAAGCAATATTGTTGGCAAACCAATGTCTATGCTGCTTTTGCATGAACACGGCACTGTTACCATATGCCACAGCCGCACTGAAAATTTGGCAGAAGTTTGCAGTCAAGCGGATATTTTAGTAGCCGCAGTAGGAAAAGCAAAATTTGTGACAGCTGATATGGTAAAGGACGGAGCTGTTGTCATCGACGTTGGCATGAACCGCGATGAAAACGGAAAATTATGCGGTGACGTTGATTTTGATGCAGTAGAGAAAAAGGCATCTTTTATTACACCTGTTCCAGGTGGAGTTGGTCCTATGACCATTGCAATGTTACTGAAAAATACAGTGACCGCTGCAAAACAAAGAGCGGGCATCATTGAGTAATATTGTAATATTCTAAATGCAATGGGGTATGATATATGGATTACCTTTTAAAAATGATAAATTCTCCGGAAGATTTGCGTAAAATTCCAATTCGCAAACTTCCCATGCTTTGTCACGAAATTCGTGAAAAAATCATCAGCGCTGTTTCGGACAACGGCGGTCATTTGGCTTCCAATCTTGGCGTAGTGGAACTTACAGTTGCGCTCCACCGTGTATTTGACGTGCCAAACGATGCCATTGTCTGGGATGTAGGACATCAATCTTATGCGCATAAAATTTTAACCGGGAGAAAAGACGCCATCAGCGGACTAAGAACGAAAGACGGTATTTCCGGTTATCCAAAACGCAGTGAAAGCAAATATGATTTATTTGATGTTGGACATGCCAGCACCTCTATTTCCGCAGCTTTGGGTATTGCGCAGTCAAAACGCCTGCATAAACGTGATGACCATGTAATTGCAGTGATTGGAGACGGCGCTTTAACAGGCGGTATGGCTTATGAGGGATTAAACAATGCTGGCAGATACACAAGAAACTGTTACAAGAATTTTATTGTGATTTTAAATGACAATAAAATGTCTATTTCCCGCAATGTGGGTTCCATGTCCCGCTATCTTACCAGCATTCGTACGGAGCCTTCCTATTTGCAGGCCAAAGGAAACGTGGAAAAAGCCCTAGATCATTTGCCCGTGATTGGCGCTCCTATGTATCGTGTGGTGAAAAAATCAAAGAAAATTGTAAAACAAATGCTTTACAATACTACGATTTTTGAGGATATGGGATTTGCTTATTACGGTCCCTTTGACGGCCATGATGTAGAAAATTTGATTCATGTACTGGAAAATGCAAAACGAATGCACCAACCTGTATTATTGCACATGATTACCAGCAAGGGAAAAGGATACGCGTTTGCGGAAGAAAGGCCGGATACGTTCCATGGTGTTTCTAAGTTCGATGTGGCCACAGGAGAAGGTTCTGCTGTTTCAGGAGAATCATTTTCCAATACATTCGGAGAGCATATTTGTAAATTGGCGGAAGAAAATGACCAAATTTGCGCCATTACTGCTGCAATGCAAACAGGTACGGCATTGAATGAATTCGGCATTCGGTTTCCAAAACGCTTTTTTGATGTTGGCATTGCGGAAGAACATGCCGTTTGCTTTGCCGGCGGTTTGGCATCAGGCGGCTCTTTGCCTGTATTTGCAGTTTATTCTACATTTTTGCAGCGCGGTTACGACCAAGTGATTCATGACGTTGCCATTCAAAATGTAAAAGTGGTATTTGCCATAGACCGTGCCGGTATTGTTGGAGAAGACGGAGAAACACATCAAGGGGTATTTGATGTTGCGTTTTTAAATACGGTACCGAATTTGACTGTATATTCTCCTGCATATTATGATGAGCTGCGTATGGATTTAGATACAGCAATCAAAGAGTGCGACGGCGCAGTTGCTGTTCGTTATCCGAGAGGAAAAGAACTGTATAAGCCGGTTGACTTTCAGGTAACGGGAAACGCATTTGACTGCTACGGTGATGAGTCAGCAGAGCATGTGATTGTTACATACGGACGTATTTTTTCAAACGCATGCCTTGCTTTGGAAGAATTAAAAAGGCGCGGAATATCTGTGCGTATTGTTAAACTAAATCGTGTGAAACCTGTTGATAGAGCGGCTGTTTTAGAGGCTGCAAAGGCAAAACATTTATACTTTTTTGAAGAAGGAATTCAGCAAGGCGGTTTGGCAGAACATTTTTATTTTTTGCTGCATGATACTGAGTTTAAAGGAAGCTATCATGTTACCGCGATTGATAATCAATTTGTAAAACAAGCTACCATGAAAGAAGCCCATCAACTGTTAAAGCTTGATAAAGACGGCATGGTAGAAACCATAGTATCGGAGTGCACATTGTGAGTGAAAAAAAACGCTTAGACTGTTTATTATTTGATATGGGTTTGGCAGAAAGCAGAGAAAAAGCCAAAACATTAATTATGATGGGACAAGTATATGTGGATAATCAAAAATCTGATAAACCCGGCACGCCTGTTCCGGAAGATGCAAAAATTGAAGTGCGCGGCGGAGGGCTGCCCTATGTCAGCCGGGGCGGACTAAAGCTGGAAAAAGCAATGCTTACCTTTGATATTTCACTGAAGGATAAAATCTGTATGGATATAGGCGCTTCCACAGGCGGATTTACCGATTGCATGTTACAAAACGGCGCCCAAAAGGTATATTCCATTGACGTAGGCTATGGACAGCTTGCATGGAAATTACGAACCCATCCGAACGTAGTCAATTTAGAGCGTACCAACGTTCGTTATATTACACGGGAGCAAGTTCCGGATGACATTGATTTTGCCAGTGTGGATGTTTCTTTTATTTCCTTAACTTTGGTTTTGCCTGTTGCTTACCAATTTCTCACCGAACATGGAGAAATGGTATGCTTAATTAAACCTCAGTTTGAAGCAGGGAAAGAAAAAGTAGGGAAGAAGGGCGTTGTGCGAGATCCGTCAGTGCACAAAGAAGTCATTGAAAAAATTCGCAATTTTGTTTTGGAGCAAGGTTTTTCTGTCATCAATCTTACCTTTTCTCCCGTAAAAGGACCTGAAGGAAACATTGAGTATTTAATTTATATCCGTAAATCAGAACATCCTAAGGATATGGAGCATATGGATATTTCAGATTTGGTCACACAATCACATCAGCAATTAAATGGCGGTGAATCATAATGAAACTTGCAGTTATCCCAAACTTGAGTAAAAAAGATGCCCGTAAATATACATTGCAAAGCATTGATATCCTGCACGGTCTTGGTGCTAATCTTCTCATGCATGCTGAAATGAAACAAGAATTTGAACACCAGCCGGTTACCTTTTATCCGGAAATTGAGCAATTGATGGAACAATGCGATATCGTCATTGCCATAGGAGGGGACGGTACGATTATACACGCTTCCAAATATGCTTCAGCTGCCAATAAACCGATTCTTGGCATTAACGTTGGACGGCTTGGTTATGTTGCCGGACTGGAAACCAATGAGTTGAGTAATTTGGAACGTCTCATGGACGGAGATTATACGGTGGAAGAACGCATGATGCTGGAAGTTTCCTTTTACCAAAATGGTAAAAAACAGACGTATCAGGTATTAAATGACGCAATTGTTGCACGAGGTTCTTTATCCCGTATTTTAGATTTAACCGTTTCGTATCAGCATGAAACGGTTTGTCAATATCGTGCCGACGGCTTAATTGTCAGCACCCCTACAGGTTCTACCGCTTATTCGTTTTCAGCGGGCGGTCCTGTTATGGATCCTACCATGGAAGGGATTCTGCTCACTCCCATATGTCCGCATTCTATTTTTGGCCGTACGGTTGTGTTTGGTTCAGATACAGAATTGTTTATATCTGCAACCTCACAGTATAACAGCGATATGATTTTAACGCTGGACGGAGACTGCGTTGCTCATATGGAAGAAAATGAAGCCATTCAAATCAAACGTTCTCCGCTGACTACAAAACTGATTAAACTAAAACACCGTAATTTTTATGAGGTTGCAAGAGAAAAGCTTGGAGAAAGGAGCACTTCCAATGAAAGCGAAACGTCATGCGAAATTACTGGAGTTAATTCATAACAATGATATTTACACACAGGAAGATTTGATGAAACACTTGCAAGCAGCAGGATTTGACGTAACACAGGCAACCGTTTCCAGAGATATCAAAGAACTGCGGCTTGTAAAAATGCTTTCCGGAAGCGGAAAATACAAATACTCTACGGGGAAAGAACCTGTAAGACCTGCTCCGCCTAAATTGGACTCTTTATTTGCAGATGCCATCGAATCCATTGAGCCGGCCATGAACATGATTGCAGTTAAATGCATGCCTGGTATGGCGCAGGCAATTTGTGTTGCATTAGAAGCAATGTATTTATCAGGCGTAGTTGGAACATTAGCCGGAGATGATACTATTTTTATCTTGTGTAAAGATATTTCATCTGCGAATGAAACAACCGTTCAACTAAAGAATATTATGCGTGGGTAGGTGAATGCTGTGCTTTCACAATTATATATTGAGAATATTGCGGTAATTGAAAAAGCGACCATTGAATTTCATAAAGGGCTCAATATTTTAACGGGAGAAACCGGCGCGGGAAAATCCATTATCATTGATTCTATGCATGGGATTTTAGGAGAACGCACTTCCAAAGATATGGTTCGCAGCGGAGCGGAATCTGCTTTTGTGAGCGGCTTATTTACTGATTTAACAGAACACGCATTAAGCAAGCTGCGGGAATTGGGCTTTGAGCCGGAAGAAGACGGTTCTGTTTTCGTACAAAGAACCATTCAGGCAGAAGGCAAAAGTACCTGCAGAATCAACGGACGTCCTGCCGCGGTTTCTGTTTTGAAAGAGCTTGGCAAAACTTTAATGAACATTCACGGCCAGCATGAAAGTTATCATTTGCTTTCTCCGGAGCTTCATATTCATTACATTGATGAATCTGCCAATTTAAAAGAATTGGTAAGTGAATACCGGACAGTTTATCAGGAATTAAAACGAATACAGTCCGAAATCGGAGCGCAGGCAACCGACGAAGCGGAAAAACTGCGCCGTATTGATTTGCTTACTTATCAAATTGAAGAGCTGGAGCAGGCTAATTTGCGTGAAAATGAAAAAGAAGAATTAATGGAACGCAAAACCACCATGATGCATGCCGAAAAAATCGCCTCTGCGATTGCTGCGGCAAAATCATCCCTTGATGGAGATGAGTCCGTTGATGGCATCCTGTCTACACTTACTGCAATTACCGCTTCTTTGCAAGAGTCTGAACCATATTTACCTGCGTTAAATCCGATTATTGAAAAATTGCATGAGGTGTCTTACAGCTTAGAAGATATCAGCGAATCTTTACGTGAGCAGGAATCTCAAATAGAATTTGATGGGGCAGAATTGCTTGAAATTGAAACACGCTTGGATTTGCTGTACCGATTGTCCATCAAATACGGACAAACAACGGAAGAAATGATGTCCTTTTTGGAACAATGTAAGCAGGAATTGAATCAAATCAATCATTCCGAAGAAACGTTATTACAGCTAAACGAAACGTATGAAATTTTAAAAGAAAAGGCAATTGGACTGGCAAAAGTGTTGTCCGAAAAGCGAAAAAAAGCAGCAGAGGAATTTACTCAAAAAGTAAAATATGAGCTGCAATTTTTGAATATGCCGGGTATCGAGTTTCAGGTAGAACAAGAAAGAGTTCCCCTTAACAGTAACGGCTGTGACAAAATTCAGTTTCTCATCTCAGTCAATCCGGGAGAGCCTGCAAAGCCTATTGCCAAAATTGCATCAGGAGGAGAATTGTCCCGTATTATGCTGGCAATACAAACCGTATTGTCTGCTCATGACGATTTGGATACCATGATTTTTGACGAGGTAGATACCGGAATCAGCGGCAGTGCGGCTCAAAAAGTCGGTTTAAAACTGCACGAAGTCTCCAAACATGCACAGGTGATTTGTATTACGCATTTGGCTCAGATTGCCTGTTTGGCAGATTATCATCTTCTGATACAAAAGCAGGTAAAGGAAAACAAAACCTATACCCAAGTGATTCCTCTGGACAAGGAAGGACAAAAACAAGAAATTGCTCGAATGATTGGTGGGGAAGCTATCACGCCGCTTTTGCTGCAAAACGCACAAGAAATGATAGATGCTGCCAAAGATTTAAAATAGTTCAATTTGTTCGCTTTTATATCTTGACATTGCAAATTGGTTTCATTATAATACTGTATTAATAGCAATGACGGAAAAAAGTAAGGTTATTTTACCTGGTACAGAGAATTTGCGGTTGGTGTGAGCAAATACAGCAATAACCTGAACATACATTCCCGAGCTGCTGTCCTGAACAGATGATTCAGTAGGGACATGCCGTGTCTGCACGTTACAGCTAAGGTATGCTTACATACCTGCAAAGGCCATGCTTGTGAGAGTATGGTAAACTGAGGTGGTACCGCGATTGATTCGCCCTCTGCATAGCTTGCAGGGGGCTTTTTTATATCCCTGCAAAAGACGTCATAAATTGTAATTTAGGAGGTTATTATGGGAGTTTTTGATCAATTGCAAGAAAGAGGTTTGATTGCTCAAACGACAAACGAAGAAAAAATCAAAGAATTATTAAACAATGATAAAATTACATTTTACATTGGTTTTGATCCTACTGCGGACAGTTTGCACGTAGGCCATTTTGTACAAATTATGGTGATGTCTCACTTACAGAAAGCAGGGCATACCCCAATTGCATTATTCGGCGGAGGCACAGGCATGGTAGGGGATCCGTCAGGAAAAACCGAAATGCGCAAAATGCTGACCAAAGAAGAGATTGCTCATAATATCAGCTGTTTCCAAAAACAAATGTCACGCCTCATTGATTTTTCAGACGGAAAAGCAATTATGGCAAATAATGCAGACTGGCTTTTGGATTTAAATTATATTCAATTTTTACGGGAAGTAGGCGTTCATTTTTCCGTAAATCGTATGTTATCTTTTGAATGCTACAAACAGCGTTTGGAAAGAGGACTTTCTTTCTTTGAACTGAACTATATGCTGATGCAAAGCTATGACTTTTTGGAATTAAACCGCAGATACAATTGCGTCATGCAATTGGGCGGTGATGACCAATGGAGCAATATCATTGGCGGCGTTGAATTGGTACGGCGCTCTGAGCAAAAAGAAGTATACGGTATGACATTTACTTTACTTACTACAAGTGAAGGCAAAAAAATGGGTAAGACGGAAAAAGGCGCTGTTTGGCTGAATCCTGAAAAAACCAGTCCCTTTGATTTTTATCAATATTGGAGAAATGTAGATGACGCTGACGTTATTAAATGCCTGAAAATTCTAACATTTTTACCAATGGAACAAATCAATGAGTATGCCAAAAAAGAAGGCAGTGAATTAAACGCTGTCAAAGAAGTGCTTGCATATGAAGTCACAAAATTGATTCACGGTGAGGAAGAAGCAGCAAAAGTACAGGAAGGCGCACGGGCTTTGTTTGGAGCAGGTGTAAATACAGACAATATGCCGTCCACTGCTTTAACTGCTGCTGACTTTACAGACGGGCAACTGGGGATTTTAGATATGCTGATAAAAGCCAATTTGGCTCCATCCAAAAAAGAAGGCCGCCGCTTGGTAGAACAAGGAGGCATATCTGTCAATGATGTAAAAATCACCAATCCGACAGAGCAATTTACGGCAGAAAATTTTAAAGAAGGCTTTATCATTGTGAAAAAAGGTAAAAAAGTGTTTCATAAAATTATTTTGTCATAAAATCAGGTATAAACAACAAAGCTTGCTTTCCGGCAGGCTTTGTTTTGCGTTATAAGTCGAGGTGAATCTATGAAAAAATACTGGCAATGTTTGTTGCCGCCTGTTGCGGCCGGCACTTTGTGTTTGATTATATTTGCCATTTTTCAATTGTTTCCGTTTGCACAAAGAACGTTATCTTGGTGTGATATGAATCAACAGGTAGTACCGCTATTGCTGGACTTAAAAAACATATTGTCAGGCCAGTCGGATTTATTTTTGAATATGGCCAATGCAGGCGGTACCAGTTTCTGGGGAATTCTGTTGTTTTTTCTATCAAGTCCGTTTTCTTTGTTGGTAGCATTTATAGATACAAAAGATATTTATTTATTTGCAAATATTCTGGTGTTTATTAAAATAGTGGTTTGTGCAGGAACAGCAAGTCTGTTCTTTCGAAATAAATTTACCTCACTGCATGTATTGCAAAATATTGCGCTATCTGTCATGTATGCATTCTGCGGATATGCGATGATGTATTTTCAAAATGTGGTTTGGCTGGATATGATGTATATGTTCCCGATTTTGTTATTGGGAATGGATCACATTATGCAAAAAGAAAAGGTATTGCTGTATATTGTTTCTTTGACTGCAATGATTGTCATACAATTTTACTTATGTTATATGGTTGCTATCTTTTTAATTTTAGCAATTGGTCTGTATACGTGGTTCTGCGTAGAAAAAAAACGCAGAAAAAAAGTCATCTGCTTATTTGGTGTTTCCACGTTAATTGTTCTTTGCATAACCGGAATCATATGGGTGCCGTCACTGCTTCAATACTTGCAATCCGGCAGAGGAACAGGAATTTTTGAAAGTTTATCTTCTGGAAGTTTTATATCCGAAGTATATACCACTGTTCCGGTTATTACATGCACATCTATTTTAATTGCGATGATTCCTTTATATTTTATTTGTAAAAAATATAAAAATAAAAAATTAAATGTGATAGGTATCTTATTTTTACTTACATTGATTCCTATTTTTATAGAGCCTATCAATAAAATGTGGCATACAGGCAGTTATCAGGCATTTCCCGCACGATACGGTTATATTACCGTATTTTTAGGATTGATCATTGTCGCAGATATTTTAAGCGACTTTAATCAAAAGGATATCTTTGAACAAACAAGCATAAAGAAAAATGCTGTTATCATAGGAAGTTTGAGCGCAGGCGTTGTTGTGGTTTCCGCAGTTGCATTTTTATTAATCTTCAATCAATGGGATACGCTTACTGTATACACCAAAACGCTGCACGGCTCTTATGCATCATTGGGATTATTTGTATTATTTGCACTGGCTGCTGCTATTTTCTACTTTTTTGTTTTACTGCTATACTATTTGAATTTAATACGCAGCATCACCATGTGTATTTTTCTTTGTCTCATGACAATAACGGAAGTCATGTTTTGCGGAAGCGTTTATTTCGGTTCCGCGTCAAGATCTACGTTTTCAAATCAAGCGGTATTAGACTTACAAGATCAGATTGAAGACAATGAACTATATCGTGTGAAAATGGACAAAAAGTATTTTGACGTAAATATGGTAGGAGCGCTGGGTTACAACTCTTTAAGCCATTATACCTCCTTTACCAATGAGTCTTATATGTTCACCATGAAAAAATTAGGGTATTCCTCCTACTGGATGGAGGTAAATTCAAATGGCGGTACTGCATTGACAGACAGCTTGCTTGGAAATCGTTATCATATTATGTTGAATACCGATGTAACCGGAGACCGGGAAATCGTTTATCAAAACAGCAAATATTCTATTGTGAAAAGTGAACTGCCAAGTACCTTTGGTTCTATATTTACTGCGGAAGATATTGAGCGTTATGCACAGCTTCCGGATGGCTCCAGAGAAGAAATTCAAAATGCATTGTTTCAAGCAATGTATCATACTTCTGATGATGTGACAGAAACGTATTCTCCTATGGCTATGGAAAATATCATATATAATGAAAGTGATGAAGGGTTACACACCATTCAAAAAGAATTGTCATCTGATGAAGCTTATTTACTGTATACCATTCCTGTTGAAGGCACACAGACACTGTATTTTGACTGTTTCCATGAGTTGTCAAATAAACTGGTAGAAACGATTAACAGTTCCTTTGATATTTATGTAAACGGAAGTTTGGTACAAAGCAAATATCCGTCTCAAAGCAGTAACGGATTGCTGGAATTGGGAACGTTTACCGATGAAACAGTTGTAGTGAAAATAGATGTACGAAAAAATGTCATTGCAAAGTCAATTGGCGTATTTGGAGTAAAACTAGATACGTTGACCCAGCATATGGATAATAAAACAGCTGTTAATTTAGAGCAACAGGGAAATACCATAACCGGCACTGTACATGCTATGGGAGAAGATCAATATTTATTCTTGCCTATTGGCTATGTAGACGGTTTCAAGGCAACGGTAAATGGGGAAGATGCAGAAATTTATCAAGTATTTGATACGTTTATGGCAATAAAATTGCAAAATGGCGCTAATACAGTTACAATTTCGTATGTTCCAAACGGATTTGCAACAGGCGGGATTTTATCTGCCGCAGGTATTCTGTTGTGTATCGGGTTTATCCTGCTATTAAATAAAAACCGATACCGCTATATCCGTTTTGCAGAATATATTACATATCCGCTTATCTTTGCGTTATTTGCGATTGTTATCATTGCCGTTTATATTGCGCCTATCATTATTTACATCATTTCATAAATAAAAAGACCAAGGAAAATAGGTTCCTCGGTCTTTTACATATAAGATATGAAATAATAAAAACCGCCTTTTCCAAAATAACAAAGGAAAGAGGCGGTTTTTTCATATGATTTACACGAAATTAAATAACGCCTTGTGCAATCATAGCATCAGCAACTTTTAAGAAGCCTGCAATATTAGCGCCTGCAACATAATTGCGACGGTCGTCACAATATTTTTCTGCAGCTTGAGAACATTGTTTAAAGATATTTTTCATAATACCTTTTAATTTTTCATCTACTTCTTCAGCAGACCATGCCAAACGCATGCTGTTTTGAGACATTTCCAAAGCAGATACTGCTACGCCGCCTGCATTTACAGCTTTACTTGGCGCAATAATTAAGTGATGTTCTTGTAAGTATTCCATTGCTTCATTTGTAGTAGGCATGTTGGAAACTTCAATGTAATATTGTACTCCGTTTGCTGCAATTTGTTCTGCTTCTTTCATACCAATTTCGTTTTGGGTTGCACATGGCATCACAACGTCAACTTTGACATTCCATGGTTTTTCACCCGGATAGAAAGGTACGCCGAATTTATCTGCATAGTCTTGTACTTTATCTCTGCCGGAAGCTCTCATTTCAAGCATATAGTCTACTTTTTCACCTGTAATTCCGTCAGCATCATAAATGTATCCGTCAGGACCGGAAATGGTTACTGCTTTACCGCCAAGTTCCTCAATTTTCTTTGCAGCGCCCCAAGCAACGTTGCCAAAACCGGACAATGCAAAGGTTTTACCTTTGATAGAGTCATTATTATCTTTCAATACTTCATCGCAGAAATAAACAGCACCGAACCCTGTGGCTTCAGGGCGCAAAATACTGCCGCCGTAGGAAAGACCTTTACCGGTTAGCACACCGTTTTCAAAATTACCTTTGATTTTTTTGTATTGGCCAAATAAATAACCAATCTCTCTTGCGCCTACACCGATATCACCTGCAGGCACGTCTACGTCAGGACCGATATGACGGCACAATTCTGTCATGAAGCTTTGGCAGAATGCCATAATTTCTCGGTCGGATCTGCCTCGGGGATCAAAGTCGGAGCCTCCTTTGCCGCCGCCGATTGGCAGTCCGGTCAAAGCATTTTTGAAAATTTGTTCAAAACCCAAAAATTTAATAATGCTCAGGTTTACGGATGGGTGAAAACGCAAGCCGCCTTTATAAGGACCGATAGCGCTGTTGAATTGTACACGAAAACCACGGTTTACTTGCACATTGCCATTATCGTCAACCCAAGGAACACGGAACATGATTTGTCTTTCAGGCTCTGTAATTCTTTCAATAATACCTTCTTTTTGGTATTGTGGGTTCTGCTCAATAACTTTTTCCAAAGAAGTAAGTACTTCTGTTACGGTTTGCTGGAATTCTGCTTGGTCTGGATTTTTTTGTATTACTTTTTCTAATTGTTCTCTGACATAAGACATAAACTTTTTCCTCCTGCTGCAATCAATATTAACTGGTTGTCATTTTATCATATTTTGTATATATTTACAAGATAAAATTTAAAAATTTTGGTCTCATAACGCAATTTTCTCTATTATAAATTTCATTTTAATAGAGAAAACTTTTACTTTTCCCCTTTTTTTGCAGGAAAACCGGAGTGCTATTGCAATTTATTTCAATCTGTCCTTTCACATCACAAAAAAACCGGGCATGAACCGTGATTATGAATTCTGATGTGGAAATATTGACAAAGTCCATGCGGATATAATAAAATAAGCTTGGTTATTTATGAAAAAAACAGTATTTGCAGTCTACTATTTCAATTGAGCATACCCATTTATGCTCATTCTGTTTTTACGGACATGTATTTACGGGCATAACAGCTGTGTTTTTGTTATGCGTATAGGCTTTTGGAGAAACATAGGAGTGTGAACAAACAATATGAATTCTATACTTAATTTTGACGCTGACGATTTTAAGCCCCACGAAGAATGCGGTGTTTTTGGTGTATATTCTTTTGACGGCGCATTGTCACCTGCGTATGCATGTTACAATGGCTTATTGGCGTTACAGCACCGCGGTCAGGAAAGCTGCGGTATTGCGGTAAGTGACCGTGGTGTAATTTCTTATTCGAAAGATTTAGGTCTGGTCAACGAAGTGTTTAACGACAAAATTATTGCAGATCTAGTCGGAGAAATTGCAATTTCCCATGTACGTTACTCTACCGCAAAGCAAAAATCAAGAGAAAATGCACAGCCAATTGTAATGCGATACGCCAAGGGTAATTTCGCCATTGCGTTTAACGGCAGTTTAACCAACTCCTTTGAATTACGAGAAGAATTAAGTCATAGAGGTGCCATCTTCCAAACTTCCAATGATGCTGAAGTCATTGCATATTTGATTGCGCAAGAGCGTGTAAAAGCTCCTTCTATTGAAGAAGCTGTCATTCGTGCAATGCCCCAACTGAGAGGATGCTACAGCTTATTGGTAATGAGTGCACAGAAATTAATTGCGTTACGGGATCCCCACGGATTTCGTCCAATGGTTCTGGGCAGGGTAGATGACACTTATGTTTTTGCAACCGAAACTTGCGCGCTGGACAGCTGCAATGCTGAATTTGTAAAAGATATCAATCCCGGTGAGATGGTTGTAGTCGATCCTCAGGGTATTCGTTATATTGATGCGAAAACAGATCTAAATAAATCTTTATGCATCTTTGAATATATTTACTTTGCCAGAACCGACAGCGTGATTGACGGCGTAAGCGTATACGAAGCAAGAAAAGAATCCGGCAGACTGCTTGCAAGACAGCATCCCGTGGATGCGGATATTGTAATTGGTGTTCCGGAATCCGGTATTGACGCTGCAATCGGTTACAGCGAAGAATCCGGTATTCCTTACGAAAAAGGAATTGTAAAAAACAATTATATCGGAAGAACGTTTATTAAGCCGACACAATCTGAACGTGAAAAAAGTGTTCGTATTAAATTAAACGCGTTATCTTCCGCAGTAGCAGGTAAACGCGTTGTTATGCTGGATGACTCTATTGTCCGCGGAACTACCAGCGCGCGCATTGTAAGCATGCTCAAAGAAGCCGGTGCGAAAGAAGTACATTTGCGCATCAGTTCTCCTGAATTTTTATGGCCCTGTTATTATGGCACTGATATTCCCAATAAAGATGTATTGATTGCCTGCAAACATACCGTTGAAGAAATCAGAGAATTGGTAGGAGCAGACTCACTTGGATTTTTAAGTTTGGAAAGTTTGCCTGAAATTGTCAAAGGAAAATGCGGCGGATATTGTGACGCATGCTTCTCAGGAAATTATCCGACACAAATTTCTGAAAGACTGCGGGAAGGTAAACCTGATATTTACAGCACTCCTATTAAACGTTTGGAAATTTAACGGTTTGCTTTACTACACATACCGAAAGGAATGTTATCAAGTTTGAAAAACTCATATATATCTCCGCTTTCAACTCGTTACGCAAGCAATGAGATGAAATATCTGTTTTCTCCGGATAAAAAATTTACCACATGGAGAAAATTGTGGATTGCCCTTGCTGAATCTGAAATGGAACTTGGTTTACCAATTACCAAAGAACAGATCAACGAAATGAAACAATTTGCAGATCAAATTAATTATGAAGTAGCAGAAGCACAAGAGAAAAAAGTACGTCATGATGTTATGTCCCATGTTTTTGCATATGGAGAGCAATGTCCAAATGCAAAACCGATTATTCATTTAGGTGCTACTTCTTGTTACGTTGGCGATAATACAGACATTATTATTATGACGGAAGCATTGCAGCTGGTAGAAAAAAAATTGGCTGCAACAATTTCATCGCTTTCTCAATTTGCGCTGAAATATAAAGATTTGCCTACATTGGGATATACCCATTTTCAAGCTGCGCAAACTACAACGGTCGGAAAACGCGCTACTTTATGGATACAAGATTTGCTGATGGATTTAGAAGATGTACAGTATCAATTGAGCAAAGCAAAATTACTTGGCTCAAAAGGTACAACAGGCACACAAGCAAGCTTTCTTGAACTATTTGACGGCGACCACGAAAAATGCAAAGCGCTTGACCGTAAAATTGCTGAAAAAATGGGTTTTGCTTCTTGTTTTGCAGTTTCAGGACAAACGTATACCAGAAAATTAGACAGCCAAATGCTTGCAGTATTAAGCGGTATTGCTCAAAGTGCGTCTAAATTTGCCGCGGATATTCGTTTATTACAGCATCTGAAAGAAATAGAAGAACCGTTTGAGAAGCATCAAATCGGTTCTTCCGCAATGGCATATAAACGCAATCCCATGCGTACAGAACGTATGACTGCGCTGGCACGCTATGTCATGGTGGATAGTTTAAATCCGGCAATTACCACTGCCACACAATGGTTTGAACGTACTTTGGATGATTCTGCCAATAAACGAATTGCAATTCCGGAAGCTTTCCTTGCCATTGATGCAATCTTAAGCTTATATGAAAATGTTGCAAGCGGTATGGTGGTATATCCAAAGGTAATAGAAAAACATCTTATGGATGAATTGCCTTTTATGGCAACAGAAAACATTATGATGGACGCTGTAAAACGCGGGGGAGACAGACAAGAATTACATGAGAAAATTCGTGTTCACTCTATGGAAGCCGGCAAAGTGGTAAAAGAACAAGGCGGAACTAACGATTTAATGGAACGCATCGCAAACGACAGCAGTTTTGGCGTGACTTTGGAACAATTGCAAGAAATTCTCCGTCCGGAGAATTATGTTGGCAGAGCACCTGAACAAACAGTTGAGTTTATCAATGAATATGTTAAACCTGCTTTGCAAACCTACAATTTCGATGAAATTCATCATTCGGAAATTCGTTTGTAATTGAAAAAAACAGGAAAATTGCCAAACAATGTTCCTTATGATATAATTGAAAAGTTAAATTGATTCTGAAATATCGCCGCGTAGAATCAATCTTACTTGCTGAAGCGGCACAGCGGAGGGTGAATATCCTTATGATTAAAGCTATTGTTGGCGCTAATTGGGGAGACGAAGGTAAAGGCAAAATTACTGACGTAATTGCTGCCCAATCAGACATTGTCATTCGCTTTCAAGGCGGAAGCAACGCCGGACATACCATTATCAATAACTACGGAAAATTTGCATTGCATCAATTGCCGTCAGGTATCTTTTACGACCATACCACCAGTATTATAGGCAATGGCGTTGCACTTAGTGTAGAAAATTTTATAAAAGAACTCTCTTCTTTAGAAGAACGAAATGTTCCAAAACCGAATATACTGATATCAGACCGTGCTCAAATTGTGATGCCGTATCATATTGAACTGGATACTTTGGAAGAAGCACGTTTGTCCGAAAATTCATTTGGCTCTACCAAATCCGGTATTGCTCCGTTTTATTCTGATAAATATGCAAAAATCGGGTTTCAAATCAGTGAGCTTTATGATGATGAAACTGAACTGAAGAAGAAAATAGAACGCGTGCTGGCTGTGAAAAATACTTTGTATGAGCATTTGTATCACCAGCCGCCTTTAAAAACAGAAGATGTGTTCCATAAACTGATGGAATACAAAGAATTGATTGCTCCTTATGTTACCGATACATTTGAATATTTGTATGAAGCGGTAAAAGCAGGCAAAAATATTTTACTGGAAGGTCAATTGGGCGCATTGAAAGACCCTGATTTTGGTATTTATCCAATGGTGACCTCTTCTTCCACGTTAGCCGGTTACGGCGCTGTTGGCGCCGGATTGCCGCCTTATGAAATCAAAGAGATTATTGCTGTGGTAAAAGCATATTCCAGCGCTGTCGGCGCAGGTGAGTTTGTTAGTGAAATATTTGGAGAAGAAGCAGATGAACTACGCCGCAGAGGCGGTGACGGCGGTGAATTTGGAGCAACGACAGGCCGTCCAAGAAGAATGGGATGGCTGGATTTGGTGGCTTCACGCTATGGTTGTCGTGTACAAGGCGCTACCACAGTTGCATTTGCAGTATTGGATGTATTGGGATATTTAGATGAAATTCCTGTTTGCGTTGCATATGAGCTGGATGGCAAGCGGATTGACTATTTTCCTTCTACGGCACAGCTAAAACGCTGCAAACCAATTTTAGAAACACTTCCCGGGTGGAAATGCGACATTCGAGGTATTAAAAAATATGAAGATTTGCCTGAAAACTGCAGAAAGTATATAGAATTTGCAGAAAAAGCAATTGGAGTACCTTTCGGCATGATTTCAAACGGTCCTTCTCGTGATGATATTATTTATAGATAATAACTTACTCATACACAACATTTCCAGTAGTAATGTTGTGTATCTCTCTATTATACACTACTGGAGAAATGGCGGTTTACAATGTGCGGAATAGTTGGTTATATAGGTAATGATAAAGCTACACCTATACTGCTCCATGGCCTGGAAAAATTAGAATATCGCGGCTATGATTCTGCAGGCGTTGCAGTTTACCAAAATCAATCAGTTGAGGTAATGAAAAGTAAAGGCAGATTGAAAAATCTATGTGACATTTTGGATGCAAAAAATAATATGACAGGAACCTTGGGGATTGGCCATACACGCTGGGCTACCCATGGCGAACCTTCCGATATTAACTCTCATCCTCATTGCAGTGAAAACGGCTCTTTTGCAGTTGTACACAATGGTATTATTGAAAATTACTTGTATTTACGTGATTACTTAATGAATAAAGGCAAACGTTTTGCTTCAGAGACGGATACGGAAGTAGTCGCCCAATTGCTGGAATATTACTATAACGGTAATATTTTAGATACCATTATTAAAGTGCTAAGTAAAATAGAAGGCGCTTATGCTTTGGGGATTATTTGTAAAGATGATCCGGATACCTTATATGCTGTACGCAAAGACAGTCCTTTGATTATTGGTCTTGGAAAAGGGGAGAATTTCATTGCTTCCGATATTCCGGCAATCATTGATAAAACACGGGATATTTATCGCTTAAATGACAATGAAATTGCTGTTATCAAACGCGACGGTGTGACTGTATATAATCAAGCTAAGGAAATTATTACAAAAAATAAAATTCATATTGACTGGGATATTACTGCAGCGGAAAAAGAAGGTTATGAACACTTTATGCTCAAAGAAATTATGGAGCAGCCCAAAGCGGTACATAATACAATTTCACCAAGATTGATAAACGGAAAAATTGTGTTGGATGAACTCAAACTAACAAAAGAAGATCTGCAAAAATTAAAGAAAATTGTGATTGTTGCCTGTGGTTCTGCTTATCATGTAGGCGTAGTAGCCAAATATGCAATCGAAAAAACGGTGCGTATTCCTGTTGAAATTGACATTGCTTCTGAATTTAGATACCGTGATCCTATCATTGATGAAAATGTTTTGGTTCTGGTTATCAGTCAGTCCGGAGAAACAGCGGATACACTTGCAGCTCTTCGCGAAGCGAAAAAGCTGGGCGCTCGTGTTCTTTCGATTGTAAATGTTGTGGGCAGTTCCATTGCTAATGAATCCGATGATGTATTATACACATGGGCAGGTCCTGAAATTTCAGTTGCTACAACCAAAGCTTACAGTACACAGTTATGTGTGGTATATTTACTGGTATTGTATATGGCAGATTTGCTTGGTTCTATTTCTAAACAGGAATATCAAAACTATGTAGCAGATTTAGAAGCATTGCCATCATTAATCGAAAAAACCATCAGCGACACCAAACAGATTCAATCTATCGCTGCAAAGTACCATAAATGTGAAAATATTTTCTTTATCGGAAGAAACATTGATTATGCACTATCTTTGGAAGGCTCTTTGAAATTAAAAGAGATTTCATATATTCATTCCGAAGCTTATGCAGCAGGTGAATTAAAGCACGGCTCAATTTCTTTAATAGAAGACGGTACTTTGGTTATTTCTTTAGCAACATATGAAGCTTTGTTTGATAAAATGATGAGTAATATCAAAGAAGTAAAAGCACGAGGCGCTACGGTTTTATCTTTGACAACAGAAGATAAAACCATCATTGAAAGCGAAACAGACGAGGTATTTTATATTCCTAATATCAACAGTATGATGGCTCCATCTTTGGCTGTTTTGCCATTACAATTATTTGCTTATTACGTAGCAGATAATAGGGGATGCGATATTGACAAACCTCGTAACCTTGCAAAATCTGTTACAGTGGAATAGATAAGATAGGTGGAAAATATATGATAAAAAATGAAGCGGTTCTAATTTTGGATTTTGGCGGTCAATATAGTCAACTAATTGCCCGTAGAGTACGCGATTGCAACGTGTTCTGTGAAATCAAACCTTATAATATTTCCGCTAAGGAAATTCAAAAAAACGGATATAAAGGAATCATTTTTTCAGGTGGTCCAAACAGCGTTTATGCCGCAAATGCTCCAAAATGCGATATAAATTTGTTTGAACTGGGTATTCCTGTCTTAGGGATTTGTTATGGAGCGCAACTAATTGCCGCTAGTTTGGGCGGTACAGTAGACAACAGTGAAGTAAAAGAATATGGCAATACTGAAGTAACATACCAATGCGATTCTATTTTATTTCAAAATATTGACCAAACAAGCATTGCATGGATGAGTCACACCGATTATATTTCTGCTTTGCCTTCAGGATTTACCGCTAAAGCTACCACTTCCCATTGTCCTGTTGCCGCCATGGAGAATTCTGAGAAAAAAATATTTGCGCTGCAATTTCACCCTGAAGTGGAACATTCTGTTGCCGGAAATCAAATATTAAAGAACTTTTTGTATCATGTTTGCGGTTGCAAAGGAGATTGGGAAATGTCTTCCTTTGCAAAAATGAGTATTGAATCCTTAAAAGAGCAAATTGGAGATAAAAAAGTACTGTGCGCTTTATCTGGAGGAGTAGATTCTTCTGTTGCAGCTTTATTGGTACACAAGGCGATAGGAAAAAATTTAACCTGTATTTTTGTGGACCATGGTTTATTGCGTAAAAATGAAGGCGATGAGGTTGAAGAAGTATTTCGTAAACAATTTGACATGAATTTAATTCGTGTCCATGCACAAGAACGCTTTCTTTCTAAATTAGCAGGCGTGAGCGACCCTGAAACAAAACGCAAAATTATTGGCGAAGAGTTTATTCGTGTATTTGAAGAAGAAGCCAAAAAAATTGGTCATGTTGATTATCTTTGTCAAGGTACTATCTATCCTGATGTAGTTGAAAGCGGGGTAGGTGAATCTGCAGTAATTAAAAGTCACCATAACGTCGGCGGCTTACCTGAAGATGTTGATTTTAGCGGTATTATTGAACCTCTCCGTGATTTATTTAAAGATGAAGTTCGAAAAGTAGGAATAGAACTCGGCATTCCAGCTCCCTTGGTTTGGCGTCAACCGTTTCCAGGTCCTGGTCTTGCTATTCGTGTACTTGGCGATATTACAAGAGAAAAGTTAGAGATTTTAAAAGATGCCGATGCTATTTTCCGAGAGGAAATTATGAATGCGGGATTAGAACGTGATGTAAACCAATACTTTGCAGTGCTAACTGGAATTAAAAGTGTTGGTGTTATGGGAGATTTCAGAACCTATGACTATACCATTGCCTTAAGAGCTGTTTCTACCACTGATTTTATGACGGCGGATTGGGCAAGAATTGATTATGATTTGTTAGCAAAAATTTCAAGCCGTATTGTAAATGAAGTAAAACACGTAAATCGTATTGTATATGATATTACATCGAAACCACCTGCAACTATTGAGTGGGAATAAATTGAAAAAGTCTGAAAACCCAGTGTTCATGCGGGTTTGCAGGATTTCAAAACCCTTGTTGATAAGATTTTGATAAGATTACACTTGAGCACCTTTATCGGATGTATCAAGTGGTTTGTGGGTAAAGAGTAATTTCTGAAGGCTCACAAAAACTCCATATTAACATTAAACCCCGTACTGACGGAATAAAGTCAGTACGGGGTTTTTGTCGTTTGCAGGGTTATTTCAGCTTATCCTTAAAGGCTTCTACAAGGGCATCGCTGAGTTCCTGTGACGGAACTTTCGCCCAATGCTGCGTGGTATCTTTTTCGGGATAAGTATAGCGCCACTCATCGTATTGTTCTTTAGAAATCTCACCGTTTCTGTATTTTTCAGCCTGTTCTGCCCAAGCGGCAAGCATTTGGAAAACAGAATGGTCAACATTCGGCTTGTTACCGTCAAAGACGATATGTACTTCGTTTTCGTTCTTTTCCACTCTTACGCCGTGCAAATCCTCAACGGCAAAAAGAGTATGTATAAAGCCAAGCTCACTGTCAATATCGGGAATTCTGAGTGCCAAAGGCGAAACCTCAAGTACTCCTGCAAGAGACTTTACCAAATCTTCTTTCGGCGTTCTTGATCCTGATTCATACTGTGCCATACGAATGTCGGCAGTTTTTTGCGGAAAGCCCACAGCCTGACCGAGCCATTTTTGAGTCATACCCCTTAAATTTCTAAAGAAACGGATTCTTTCACCGATTGCCATTGAGCTTCCTCCTAACGATCTATTGATAATATATATTATACAGATAAGCTTAGTGTATGTCAAGACTACAAAAACAAAAAAGTTAAATATTTTTTCGAAAACCACTTGACTTTACGGAATTTGCTTAGTATAATAATGATACAGACTTAAACTAATAGCGTTAAGTCTGTGGGAACTGAATAACTGTCGTACACCACGGTAATGGCGTACCC
This sequence comes from uncultured Clostridia bacterium, assembly GCA_944384835.1. Classification (GTDB taxonomy): domain Bacteria; phylum Bacillota; class Clostridia; order Oscillospirales; family Acutalibacteraceae; genus UMGS1071. The sequence goes on from CALWUU010000022.1 coordinate 116,682, forward strand.
GCCCGGGCAAATCGGAAGGCGGTCAGAAAGTATTCCGATACGAAATAATGATGACTATTTCTAAAGGGGGTGATTTTATGACAGATAAGACTTTTATGCGAGCAGATGAAGTTGCAGAGGAACTTGATGTTTCAAAGGCTTACGCCTACAAGATTATCCGACAGCTCAACGATGAACTGAGAGCAAAGGGATTTATTACAGTTGCAGGGCGTGTCAGCCGACAGTATTTTAGTGAAAGAATTTACGGAGCAAAAAGGAGAGATGATTAATGCCCGTTTACAAGAATAAGGACAACGGCACTTGGTATGTGATGACGCAGTATACCGACTGGAAAGGTGAACGCAAACCAAAGTGCAAGCGTGGCTTTGCCACAAAACGAGAAGCACAGGACTGGGAACAGAAATTTCAGCAGCAAAGCTCAGGAGATTTGGATATGCCCTTTTCTGCCTTCGTTGAAATTTATTGCAGAGAACAGCAGCCACGATTAAAAGAAAGCACTTGGCAGACCAAAGAGAATATTATTCAGCAGAAAATTTTGCCGTACTTTAAAGACCGCAAAATCAACGAGATTACCACCAAAGATGTGAGAGCGTGGCAAAATGAAATGCTGGCTTACCGCAACGAGGAAAACAAGCCCTACTCATCATCTTATCTTAAGACTTTGCACAATCAGCTTTCAGCCATCTTTA
>CALWUU010000023.1 GCA_944384835.1 uncultured Clostridia bacterium
CCCAATCGACAGTTTTTTTGTCTCAATTGTAAAAAAATCTCAAAATCACCTATTTTTTGTGATTGATTGGGTATTCAGCCATAAAAATAATAAAACAACATACAAAAATACATCCATAAAAATATTCGACACGATTCCATAAAACAGCTCTAAACAGTAACAAAATTAGAATATTACCATAGAATAGCAATAGAAAACAAAGGAAACAAATCTGTTAGGAGGAGCATTTTATGGCAGAACATGAATATAACTCAAATGATTGCAGAACTCCGGAAGGTTTCAGAGAAGCTGTATGCATAGACGCAATGCGTGTATACGATAGTTGCTGTGATAAAGACTGTTTGGAGGATTTGCGCGTTTATTTTACAAAAGAAAAACAATGTTTAATTGAAGATGCGGTAAATGTAAGACTAAAAGATGTAGATGTAATTACAGTCTATATTGATTTAGAGCCGGTACCATTTAACAAAGGCTTTTATTCTGTAGACATGACATTCTTCTTTGATGTTTGCGTAGATGTATTCTGTGCACCTGCAACCGGTCCGATTCCTGTAAGCGGAATTGCTATTTTCAACAAAAAGGTGATACTATACGGCAGTGAAGGCAACGTAAAAATGTTTAGTTCTGACTACGATTTAGATGATCTGGACAGCCAAAACTGCTCAAAAGTGCTGCCAAAAGCAACCGTTCAAGTTGCAGAACCAATTGCATTGTCCGCACGTATTTGTGAATGCAGCTGCTGCGACACAGGCTGCCGCATTCCAGAATGTATTTGCAAACGTTACGGCGGTGAATTTGACACAGGCTGCAATAATAAAAGCGTATTTGTAACCATTGGTTTGTTCACCATTGTACAAATTACAAGAAATGTACAGATGTTGATTCCTGCATATGACTTCTGTATTCCTGACAAAGAATGTGTTACAACTTCTGATAACGCATGTGAGTTATTCCGCAGAATAGAATTCCCAACCGATGAATTTTTCCCGCCAAAAGTTTCTGAACATGGCGGTCAGGGCGGCTGTGGATGCGATCAACGTAACTAATCAGTAAAAAATAATAAAAGCCGGAGTATATAAACTCCGGCTTTTATTATTTTAGCCTAACAGCATTCTGTCATTGGCTAACTCGTCCCCACTTGCAATCTGGAATTTCTCCAACAAATCAGAAACGGTCAGTTTCGCCTTTTCTTCCCCTTTTACATCAAAGATAATTTTCCCGTCGTGCATCATAACCAGACGGTTACCCATCCGAAGGGCATCTTTCATGTTGTGGGTAATCATCAGCGCTGTTAATTGATCTTGTTCAATAATCTGTTCTGTAATATGCAATACTTTGGCCGCAGTTTTAGGGTCCAAAGCCGCAGTATGTTCATCCAGCAATAATAATTTTGGTTTTTGAAGCGTAGCCATCAGCAAAGTCAAAGCTTGGCGCTGACCGCCTGACAGTAATCCAACTTTTGTTTTTAAACGGGTTTCCAAACCTAGATCTAACATCTGCAATTTATCTTTGTAAGTTTCTCGTTCGCTTCTGTGAATACCCCATCTAAGACTTCTTGTCTTACCGCGGCGGTATGCCAGAGCCAGATTCTCTTCGATAGATAAATCTGCTGCAGTACCTTTCATTGGATCTTGGAATACACGGCCTAAATATTTGGCTCGTTTGTAATCCGGTTTTTTGGTGATATCTTTGTCGTCTAATATTACAGAACCGCTTTCTACATAATACACACCTGCAATGACGTTGAGCATGGTGGATTTGCCTGCTCCATTACCGCCAATTACCGTTACAAAATCACCTTTTTCCATTTGAAGGTTTAAGCCGTTTAATGCTTTCTTCTCATTTACCGTACCTTTATGAAACACTTTATAAATATCATGAAGTTGAATCATTCGGCTGTACCTCCTTGCTCATTCTCACTGCCGGTCTGTGCTTTCTTGGGTTTTCCTGTTCGGTTTGATAAACGCTGAATGCGTTGTTTAAATACAGGTACCGCCAGTGCCAAAGCAACGAATACTGCTGTAAACAGTTTTAAATCTTGTGTATCCAGACCAACTTCGAGAACAAGGGCAACTACAATACGGTAAATTAAACTACCGATAACAACAGATGATAATTTATAGATAAAGTTAAATCTGCTGCCAAAAATAACCTCACCAATGATAACGGATGCCAAACCGACAACAATCATACCTGTACCATTTGTAACGCTGGCATTTTGCTGATATTGAGCAATTAAAGCGCCTGATAGCGCAACCAAGCCATTGCTGAACAACAACGCAATAATTTTCATCCAGCTGGTATTTACGCCTAACGCACGAATCATATCAGGATTATTACCTGTTGCCCGAATGGCACTGCCCACTTCTGTTCCAAAGAACCAATACATAAATGCAATCACAAGAACTACAATAATCAAACCAATTATAATGACCAGAAGATCTTTCTGAATTGGAAACCATTTTTGAATGATACTAAAAATGGTTTCTTCCCGACCGAGAGGCACATTTGCTTTACCCAACATAACACGAAGGTTGATGGAATATAAAGCCAGCATAGTCAAAATACCGGACAAAATCGGCGGTATTCTAAATACTGTATTAAAGAATCCTGTTACTACACCGGACGCCATACCCGCAAGGGTTGCAATTAATAAGCTTGTAAAAGGATCCAACCCTACTGTAATTAAAATTGCACTGACACAGCCTCCCAGTGCAAAGCTGCCGTCTACTGTAAGGTCAGCAAAGTCCAGCAGTTTATATGTAATATAAACGCCAAGGGTCATAATTGCATATAATAATCCTTGGGCCACAGCACCTTCCAGTGCCAACAATGTTCCCATAGTTACCTCCCGAATACGTAAAAGATAATTAGGATACTTTTACGTCAATTGCTTTTTCCGCTAAATCAGCAGGAATTTCGATACCTAATTGTTGTGCCAAATCCATATTGATATATAATTTGTTTTCACTTAAATACTCAATTGGCATGTCAGCTGGATTTTCTCCGCCTTCCAAAATTCTAACAGCTTGCTTTGCAGTTAATTTACCAAGCTCATAATAATCCACACTGTATGTTGCCAAACCGCCATTTTCAACGCTGTTATTTTCGCCAACAAACAAAGGAATGTTATTATCCGTTGCAATTTGTGCTACCAATGTCATATTGGAAGCAATTACATTATCGGTAGGTACATAAATTGCATCCACTTGGCCTACCAAAGATTGTACAACGGATTGTACGTCATTTGCATCGGAAACGGTTGCTTCAACAGTTTCAATGTTGTATTTAGCAGCTTCTTCTTTTGCCATATCAATTTGAAATTTTGAGTTTGCTTCACTGGTACAATATAGCAAAGCAACTTTTTTCGCATCCGGGCAAAGCTGAGTTAGCAATTGCATTTGTTCTTTTACCGGTGTTAAGTCAGATGTGCCCGTAACATTGCCGCCGGGAGCTTCATTGCTTTCAACCAAACCGGAATCTGCAGGATCAGTTACAGCAGTAACTAAAATTGGTGTATCCTGTGTTGCACTTGCCATAGCCTGTGCTGCTTGAGTAGCAATCGCCAATACCAAATCTTTATTATCGTTTGCAAATTGACCGGCAATGGTTGTACTATTTGGAATATCGCCTTGTGCATTTTTGTAGTCAATGTTAATATTTTGACCATCTACATAACCGGCTTCTGCCAAACCGTCAATAAAGCCTTCTCTTGCCAAATCCAGAGAAGTATGCTCTATCAATTGAATGATACCAATATTCTTTACATCTGTGCCGGTTGCAGCTCCGCTGTCAGCGGTACCGGCAGAATCGCTGCTGCCGCATGCTGTCATACCGGCTACCAACATCATAGCTGCAATTGCGGCTGCAGAAATCTTCTTTACGCCTGAAAATTTCATGATTTTCTCCCCCAAATTTCAAATTTACTTTAGCACTGTAAAGTTTTAGGTGAAAAAAACTTTACAGTGACAAATTAATAATGCTATTGTACATGATTTTATATATAAATTCAATATTAAAAATTCCAATAATTAATACAAATTCTATAAAAAAACTATTATTATCTAAAATATAGTAATAAATTATGAAAAAAATCGCAATATACACGAATGTATACTGCGATTTTTATATAGAATAACTAAGATAACTTTTTCAAACGCGCAAAATTCTGCATGATTTTTTTACTTCCAACAGTTTCAAACATAATTTCAAGCAAAGTATCATTTCCCATAGGCGTAGCAGAAATAATCTCACCTTGACCAAATGTAAGATGTTTTACCTTATCACCCACTGCCAGCTTTTCACCGGACGGTTTTGCCTTTGGCAAAGTAACAGGACCGAAATTTCTGGCAGAATTGGTCGTGACTTCTCTTGCTTCATATGAGGAGGTCGGCAAACTGGTTCCCGGCATTGGCTTTTGCCATGACCGGGAACGGGAACGCTCTACCAGTTCTTCCGGAATTTCCGATAAAAAGCGGGAGGCCTTATTTCTGGTTGTAGAACCAAACAGCATACGGCTTTCTGCATTAAGCAGTGCAATTTCTTCTTTTGCACGTGTAATTGCTACATAAGCCAATCTGCGTTCCTCTTCTATTTCAGCCGGATTGTAAATAGACTGCAACCCAGGGAAAATACCTTCTTCAAACCCCGGCAGGAAAACAACAGGAAATTCCAAACCTTTCGCAGAGTGCATTGTCATCATAACAACAGAATCTGCCTGATCATCATAATTATCAATATCTGTCATGAGAGAAACTTCTTCTAAAAATCCGGATAAACTTGCATCTTCAAAATTTTCTTCCTCGTATTGAATAATATTGGAAGCAAGCTCACGGATATTATCAATTCTATCTTGCGCATCTTCATATTCTGTTTTCAAGTATTCAATATAATCCGTTTTTTCTAAAATAAGCTCATACAAATCGGCTAATGAAATTGTTTCATCTTCCGCAGCTTTTATTAATTCCTGAATAATCTGAGCAAAATTCAACAATTTGGGTGAAGTACGTTTTAGCGCATCAAATTCATCTGCATGGCTGATTACATAAAACAGTGTTTCTCCAATTCCTTGTGCAATTTCCGTTGCCATTGCCAAAGTTTTGTCTCCAATGGAACGCTTTGGCTGATTGATGATTCTTCTGAGACGAATTTCATCGGCAGAGTTATTGACTACCTGCAAATATGCCATCATATCTTTAATTTCTTTGCGCTCATAGAAACGATGACCGCCAATCATGCGGTATGGAATACCTGATTTTACAAATAATTTTTCAATGATATTCGATTGTGTATTCATGCGGTACAGTACTGCAAAATCTGAAAAATTCCTGCCTTGCGCCACTTCTTCCAAAATGCGTTTAGCCATATATTCAGCTTCTTCTTGTTCTGTACAAGAAGTATGTATGGTAATTTTCTTGCCTTCTTCGTTATCAGTCCACAAGGTTTTACCTTTACGCTCGGTATTATTTGCGATGACAGCATTGGCTGCATTCAAAATATTTTTTGTGGAACGATAGTTTTGCTCCAGTCGGATCACTGCTGCATTTGGATACGATTCTTCAAAACTCATAATATTTTCGATGGTAGCGCCGCGGAATTTATAAATGCTCTGATCATCATCTCCGACCACACATAGATTTCCGCTGTGTCGTGCCAATAAATCAATCAATAAGTACTGGGCTTGATTGGTATCTTGATATTCATCCACCATAAAATAGCGGAACTTATTATGATAATATTCTAAAACGTCGGGATTTTTTTGAAGCAATTCTACCGTTTTGCAAATCATATCATCAAAATCCATAGCATCGGCAGCTTTCAGACGCTCCTGATACATTTGATATGCTTTGCCAATGGTTCCTTTCCGCGTATCTGTTCCTGCTCTGCGCAGATATTCATTGGCATCAATCATTTGATCCTTTGCTCGGGAAATTTCAGACAAAATTGCTTTTGCAGGCAAAATTTTCTCTTCAATATTTAATGCCTTGCAGCAATCTTTCATCAAACGACGGGAATCATCTGTATCATAAATGGTAAAACGGTTTGTGTATCCCAAACGGTCTCCGTCCTTGCGCAAAATGCGCGCACACATAGAGTGAAATGTGGATGCCCAAATGTCATTTCCGCTCTCACCTAACATTGTTGCCAGACGTGTTTTTAATTCAGAAGCTGCTTTATTGGTAAATGTAATGGCAAGAATCTGCCATGGCATGCAGGCCTGTACAGAAAGTTTTCTTCTTACCATGTCTGAAAGCGGTTGATTTTTTTCTAAAAACGCTTTCATTTCATCGATATCCTGTTCATGGATATCAACGGATATTTCTTGACTATGATAAGCATTTCCGTAGCGAATCAGGTTGGCAATTCGATTAACCAATACAGTGGTTTTTCCGCTTCCTGCACCTGCCAAAATCAGCAAAGGTCCGTTTACTTGAAAAACCGCTTCACGCTGCATGGCGTTCATCTTGGAAAAATCTTTTTCCATTATTTGTTTTCTTAAAGAAACATATTCTTTCTTGATTTGATTACTCATGGATTCACCGCCAAGAAATATAAATTGTAAAGACAAAACGTCGTATATTTGTACATTGTACATCATTTTTAAAATAATAGCAAATTTATCAAAGAAAAAATCACAAAAATATATTCTTACCGTTATATTTCGATTTAACATTGCATATACAATCATTTCCATTTATAATAAAAAGCAGATGTCAATGATATAAACAAAAAGCGTGCTATTACCATTGTGGAAGGAGGGTATGAAATTTTGGAACAAGCCATTGAGCAAATTCAAAAATGGGCCGAAGAAGCCGGAAAATTCGAAGCCATTGCATGGGACAAAATGCCAGAGATTTATTTATACATGGATCAAGTAATTACTTATATGGATAAACAGCTAAAATTATTTGAACGAAATGAAAATACGCGCCTGCTTACCTCCAGCATGATCAATAATTACGTAAAAGACCATGTATTGGAACGTCCCGAACAAAAAAAATACTCGAAGGAACATCTTGCCATGCTGACTATGATATGCATGTTAAAGCAAGTTTTGTCCATTCAAGATATTTCTCAGCTATTAAAATCTTTAACCGAACATACTTCAAAAACAGATCTGTACGATCAATTCCGCAGCACACAGGCAAATGTTTTAGAAGATATTTGCAGCCGTGTCAATCAAACGGCCGCAGAAGGAAAAGACGCACTAACAAAACTTGCTTTGGAACTTTCCATAGAAGCCAATGCAAGACGTACTGCTGCGGAACGTATTTTAAGTGAGCTTGCACAGGAAGAAGAACCGAAGCACAATAAGAAAAAAGAGAAAGCTAAAATGCAGGACTAGCTTCCTGCTGTACACGGTCAACGGACGATGTTACGTTGACCGTGTATTTTATTTTTGTAAGTTCCTGTTCCCATGAATACCGATGCGCTTTCCAATACTCTGTTTGCTGCTGCTGCAATGCTACATTAAAATTGAAAATATCAGTGGTATCGTTGATTGCTGCTTGTTCAACTGCACTTTCTATTTGCCATTTTAAATCTGTATTCAGAGCAGTTTCAAATTGTTCATAAACGTCTAAGGAAAGTTTGTTTCTTAAATCCTGGTTAATTTCAGATATATATGCTTTACAGGATACGTCTATTTGAAAATGGGGAATATCATCAATAATATCTGCCTGAATCTGACTGTTTGTATGCTCCAGTTTTAAACTGACCGTTCCAATATCCGGAACATCCAGAACCATAACGCCATTCTGAATAGTATAAACAACAGCAAGGTAACCTCTGTTCTGTTCTCTGCTTAAATATCCAATTAATTTATTATCTCTGAAATATGCTGTATTTCCTAATTGTACATGCTCATCAACAATGGTTAATTCGGGCAGGGCAAACGCATTATATTCTGATACCATATGGCTGGTAACGTCTAACACAGTAGAGCCTGCAAATTTATTAGCAGAACTGTCTGCCTCTGCAAAAGATTTTGCCTGTGTAGCCAACGCATATTGACCTTCGTTTTGCAGCTGAAACAATGTGTCAGCTCTATCCTGAGCTATAAACAAATTTACTGTCGGTCTTGTTTCATGATAGCGAATAAAAAAGTCAAACATATTTGTAAGTCCTTCCTGCGCGCATTGTTTGCTGAAAACCACCATAGTATTGTGAGAATAGGTGGGTATTAATCCCGTTTGCAGCGTTAAATTCTGTAATGCTTCATAAACAGTAGTACCTGAGGACTGTATCAAATCCAGCTTAACTTCTTCACCTGGGCGCAAATAATGAACAGAAACCAAATATCCTTCCTCTTGTTTGTCTATGCCTATTCCCTGTATTATCATTTTTTTACTAATATCACTTCCAAAGGAACAAGCGGTCAAAGAAAATAAAAAACTAACTGCCAGTATTGGTGCAAGTACATATTTAATCCAACACGCTGTTTTCATTTTGCACCTCCAACGTTTCTTCCATTCGCCGTATCGTTTTATTTTTACATTTAATGGTATCTATCAATAACAAAACCAGCGGTATCACAAAAGATGCAAATAAAGTCAGCGGCGCCAGCAAGTATACGTCGAAAAATAAATGTTGCAGCGTAACCGATTTTGTAATCAAAATAGAAATGACTGCAACCGCAATTGCTCCGCCCATAATAAAAATGCCACCTCGTCTGATATGAAATATTCGCTGCATGCAGCTGCCGAACAAATATAAATCTAAGGCTATTTTAATAAACATGCCCATCAGCCAGATTCCTAAAAAAATGGAATCCATACGCTGAAACGGACCAATACCTGATGTTGCTGCCAGTGTATGCATTGGAAACATTTGAATCTGTATTGCATTGCCCAGAACACCCACCATGATAATCAAAATAACACTCATCAGCAGATACGTCACTACGTTCCATACAGTAAATCCAATTTTTTTGTTTCCTTTTGTTGCGGGCAATAAAACAGCTAATGTGGCAAGACCTGTACTTCTGCCTAAAAATAACATAGTGCTTTGTATGGTTTGGTCCCATCCATTATATAGAATAGGCTTAAAATTTTCTGATTTGACTTGCGGCACAGCGGTCAAAAGAATAAAAATCAAACCTAGCAGCAGCATAACCAAAATAAAAACAGAAGTTCTTGAAATAGATTCGATTCCTTTCCAAGCCGCATATACCGCTACAATCAATACAGCAATTACAATGAGCCAAGAAGGCATTTCGGGTTCAATCATATTTGCGTTAAACACCTGAAATACGGATAAATAGTAACAATCTATTGTTAGAAAATAAAACCCATAAAATAAGGCTATTACAACGCCGAACCAACCGGTTAAATGATAACCATAATCTAAAATATTCATTGTTGGTTTTCTGCGGTATAACAATCCCAGCGGAATTACTGCAATAAAGTTCACCGCAAATGCAATTATACATGAAATAGTGTTATCGAGAAAATCTCCTCCGCCTGTCCATGTACTGTTGGTAGTGACCATTATGATTAAACTGCTGACCAGCAGTAAAGTAAACAACTGACCTGCACTGATTAAACATTTTCTGCTCATAAAAAACGCCTCATTTCTTTTTTACATTGGAGCCCGGCATATTTTGTATTTGTTCCACATCTTTACGAAGCACTTTCCAGCTGGCACGTATCACAACATCCCGCATACTTCTCAAACGAAATGGAGAAAGCGGAGCAGAAAATGGAATTTTATAAATACTTTCTGAACATAAGCTGATTAAAATTGCACAAAAACCCAGAGTAATGCCCCAAAAACCCATCATTCCACCAATAAAAATAAATATCAAACGCAAAATAGCGGTTTGTTCATATAAACTGGGAACAACATAAGAGGAAATTGCTGTCAATGCAATGACCATTAATGTTGGAGGACCTACCAAACCGGATTGCACTGCAGCTTCTCCTATTACCAAGCCCCCCACAATGCTGACTGCATGTCCCAATGGTTTTGGCACTCTCAAACCGGCCTCTCTTAAAATCTCATATATAATGTGGATCATAACGCACTCTATCATAAGAGAAAACGGCGTTTCTGCCTGGGCCTGCACTACTTTTGTTAACAAAACCTGAGGTAAAAACTCAGGATGGAAGGTTCCGCACGCAACATAAAATCCCGGCAAAAAAATAGAAAGAAAAAACGCAAACACTTTCAGCCAGCGTGTAAAAGTCGCAAAAAAAGGCCGAGCAGCATAATCATCGAATGTTTGAAAATTTTCAATAAATAAATACGGTACAATTAATACATTCGGTGTGCCGTCAACTATAACCGCAATTCTCCCTTCACTGATTTTTCCGCAAACCGTATCCGGCCGTTCAGATACTCCTGCTCCGTTAAACAATCCCCTGCGTTCAATAAAGGGGGCAATATATCCGGAGGCCATTACCGTCTCCAATTTAATTTTGCTGATATTATTCTTTAATTGTTTTAATATATCAGGAGATACCTTATCTCTCAAATAACACAGGCAGATATCCGTTTTACTTTCAGATTGAATCTGCATACGCTCAAATTTTAATTTTGGCGTTTTCATACGGCGGCGTATCATAGCAATATTAATTACAAGCGGTTCCACAAAGCTTTCTCTGGACCCTCTCTGCACCACTTCATTGCTGGGTTCACTGATACTTCTGTACGCATAACTTTGTACGCCGATCGACAGCATAAAATCACAGCCGTCTATTGCCAGCATAGCAAACCCACTCATCAATTTGGTCAATAGCGTATCAAACTCCACCATTTGTTCTTGATCTACGGTTGTTAATATATTATCCCGGATTTCTTTCATCTTTTCCATGCCGGACAAACCCTTCAAGTTTGATTTTCGTATCGGATTTAAAATACTTTGAGCGATGGTTTGCTTATCAATTAAATTATCAATGGTAATCAATGCCGCTTTAGTTCCCTCAATGTTAAACTGGCGGATAATAAAATCCATGCTCCCGTCAAATTCTTTGCGCAGGTAAACTAAATTTTCCAATAAAGAAGAGGAAATTTTTCGCGGAACATTATCCTGTTGTTTTTCTTGTCTGCTCAAATTGTTTCCTCCATTCTGCTTTCCAAGTATTTACTTTATACTTTTCACTGAAATCACGCTTTTTATTCAATTTTTCAAAATAATAGATAAAAACAGCAAACCTTTCGGCTTGCTGTTTTTATCTATTATTTTTATCTGGTTTTCCTGTTAATAAATAGCTGATACTGGTTTGAAATACTTCTGCCAGCTTCATAGATTTTGAAATACTTGGTATCGTAAATCCACGTTCATAATGAGAACAAGTAGAACGGCAAACTCCGAGAGCATCAGTAACATCTTCCTGCAGCAGGTTATTTTCTTTCCTTAGGTATTTAATTCTTTCTCCCAAAGATAATTCTTCGGTATTTTTGTAGATTTTCATCGCATTTGTCCGCCTCCCCTATAAATTTACTCTAAAAGTCTTGCAGGATGAACTTCAAGAACCTCTGCTATTTTAAACAAAACATCTATTGTCATATTAACGGTCATTTGTGGAGCCTCAAGCTGGCTGACATATGTACGGCTTTTCTGCACCATTTCGGCTAATTCTATTTGAGTTAAACCTTTTAGTTTTCTATAATATGCTACATTGATTCCTAATTTTCTATGCAGCTCGGCATAGGATATTTCCATCTCAATTTCCCCCATATTCTGGCTATTCGCTTAAATAAATTTTACCAGAAGCAAATTCAAAACTAAACCAACTGATATTTTGCAAACGCAACATGTCACTTTGCAATTGCTCTTTTTTATCAAACTTGTGAATTCTTCAAACAAAAATAAAACGATATAAAAAGAAAATAACCATACTATCAGAGAAATTGTATAAAAAAGATAAAAACACATCATACTTAATATGAAATGAGAAATCGGGTGATAGATTGTGATTATTTCGATTATTCGTGCAGCTTTATTATATACCTTCATTATACTTGCCATTCGTATTATGGGAAAACGTCAAATCAGCGACTTACAAACATCGGAATTGGTTGTAACATTATTAATTTCTGATATAGCCGCTATTCCAATGCAGGATGCTGCACAGCCTCTGGTAAGCGGTATTGTGCCGATTGTTGTATTAGTCATTGCAGAAATTGTTGTTTCCGCGTTAATGGTGAAGCATTCCGGATTTCGAAAAGCTGTATGCGGCAGTCCAATAATATTAATTAATGACGGCAAAGTGGATCAAAAACAAATGCGCAGATTACGTATTACCATTGAAGATTTATTTGAACAGCTGCGGCAAAAAGATGTTTTTTCTCTTGAAGATGTAGCATATGCCATTATGGAAACAAACGGAAAAATCAGCGTGATTAAAAAGCCGGAAAAAGATACGGTATCTGCCGAGATGCTGCAATTAAATATACCGGACAAAGGAATTGAAACTGTGATTATCAGCGATGGTGAAATATCTGATTTTTCTTTAAAATTATGTGAAAAAGACACACAATGGGTATATCAAATCCTAAAGCAGGAAAACTATCAAATACAAGATATTTTTATTATGACAGCGAATCGAAATGGTGAATATAAAATCATTGAAAAAGCTAAAGGAGCATCTGTATGAACAGACTTTGGGCTGCTGCAGGACTATTGGCAGTTTTAATTACAATATGTACTTTGGCAGTCACTTCTACTCAATCTATTACAACTTCCATTACACAAGATATTGCGCAAATTTCCAATATTTCCATACAAAACGATAAAACCACCGCTCTCACTCTCAGCAAACAAGCGGGAGAAAAATGGCAAAAGCACCATGCTGTTTTATGCACATTTATGTCTCATATCCAACTGGAAGAAATCGACCGTTCCTTAGCAGCACTGCCGGCTTATATTGAACTTGGCGAAGAAGCGGACATTCAAGCGGAATGTAACCGTATTGTTGAAATGGTTCAGCATTTGCATGAAGCAGAATTGCCTTATATACAAAACATTTTATAATGCTTTCATCAGAGTTGCCCAAACACTCTGTTGAAATATAAAAGCCCACTCCCACGATACGGAATACTGTATCAAAGGGAAGGGGCTTTCTGTTTTTATATGATTTATGTACCACTTAAATTATTTTCGTGCTTTCATAATAGCATCCAATAAATTGGCTGCAACTTCTTCTTTGCTTTGTAAAGGCAAAGCCTGTTCTTCTGCTTTTGTAACCAAAGTCACAACGTTGGTTGCAGTTCCAAACCCGGCACCTGCTTCTGTCACATTATTGGCTACAATCATATCTATTAATTTTTTTTCTAACTTTCCATGAGCGTATTCCAGCATACGTTCTGTTTCCATGGAAAAGCCGCATAAAAACTGTCCTTCTTTTCGATGAGCGCCTAAATATGCCAGAATATCCTTGGTGCGCGTTAAGGAAAGCACCATATCTTCCGTACTCTTTTTTACTTTTTGCGTATGACAAATAGTCGGCTTATAATCGGCAACTGCTGCAGCTTTGATAATAATATCTTGCTCTAAATGACAGCTGACTACTGCCTGGAACATATCATCTGCACTGACAACGGAAATAACTTTTACAAACATTGGCGGCTTCAGATGGGTTTTTCCTGTTACCAGCGTTACTTGAGCGCCGCGGCGCGCGGCAACTTTGGCAATGGCATACCCCATTTTTCCAGTAGAATGATTGGTAATATAGCGTACTGGATCAATGGCTTCCTGCGTGGGACCTGCTGTTACCAGCACACGAAGTCCTTTCATATCTTTTGGAAAAGCAATTTCCTGATAAATATATTCCAACAAGACCTCAGGTTCCGGTAATTTACCTGTACCTACATCTCCGCAGGCTAAATAGCCTTCTGCAGGAGAAATAACAGTAAAGCCGTAAGATTGCAGTGTTTCAATATTGTCCTGTGTAATCGGATTTTCAAACATAGCTGTATTCATCGCAGGAGCAACAATTTTAGGACATCTGCACGCCAAAACGGTAGTGGTCAACATATCGTCGGCAATACCATGCGCTAATTTTGCAATTACATTTGCTGTTGCAGGAGCAATCAGACAAACATCTGCTTGTTTCGCCAATGCCACATGCTCCACATTATGCTGAAAATTTCTGTCAAAAGTATGAACTACACATCTGTTCCCCGTCAATTCTTCAAAGGTAATAGGAGTAATAAAATTGGTTGCATTTTCGGTCATAATAACATGGACATTGCAATGCTGTTTTTTTAAAGCACTTGCAACATGTGCCATTTTATAAGCTGCAATTCCTCCCGAGATGCAAAGCAGGACTGTTTTATTCTTCAGCATACGCGTTCATACCTTTCCAATAATTTTATTTAGTATACCAAATTTTTGGCAGTTTTAAAAGTGAAATTACCAAAAGAACAAAATTGAAATACCTTTTTATCAAGCCCAAGCGTTTTATATGAATATCATGAATACCTCTGTTTTATATCAAACACATATTCAAATATAAAAAACTATGCTAAAATATAGCAGTATAATATATTGCTCCTTTGATATAACAGCATATACATCAAAGCATAATTCTAAAACACACGAATAGGAGTAAACGTATGGGATCTATACCAAATCCAAATGATATTTTTCCGACACAGTACAAAACAACCTGCTTTATTAAAAATATCGTTACTGCTCCAAACATCAGTATTGGAGACTATACATACTATGATGACCCGGAACATCCGACAGACTTTGAAAAAACAATATTCTATTTAACTATCCTGAATTTGGCGACAAATTGATCATCGGAAAGTTTTGTTCCATTGCTTCCGGTACAAAATTTATTATGGGACCGGCCAACCATCGTATAAGCAGTGTTACTACCTATCCATTCCATGTGTTTGGGGGATTATGGGAGAAAAAAACACCTCCTCACCTTTCACAGCTTCCCTTTAAAGGCAACATTGTAGCAGGAAACGATATATGGTTCGGACGTGAATGCGTCATTATGCCAGGAGTAAAAATTGGAGACGGTGCAATCATTGCCGCATATTCCGTAGTTACAAAAGACGTATCTCCCTATTGTGTAGTAGGTGGGAATCCGGCAAAATTCATAAAAAAGCGATTTGATGATGAACTCATCCAAGCATTGCTTGCACTGCAATGGTGGAATTTGCCTTCTGATGAATTACTGAATCTGTTACCATTATTGTGTAATCCAAATTTAGAATATGTGAAAGAAGTGTTGCATGACAGGGAAAACAAACACAGCTAATTTCAAGCGTCTCTTTTTAATAAATGATAAAATGACGCTGTGATTTTGATTGCATTTTATCATTTTGTCCAGTATAATAAAAAGGAATTTGCGCTGCATCCTTGGGAGCAGCAGCAGGAGGAATGTAAGTTGAATAAATTAAATGTAAAGTACCGCGATTTTGTGCTTTTGGCATTGTTCGCGGCCATTGTGTTGGTGTTAGGCTTAACACCATTGGGATTTATTCCTTTGGTTGTCATCAAAGCCACCATAGTCCATGTTCCGGTTATTATCGGCTCTATTGTACTAGGACCTAAAAAAGGCGCCATATTAGGCGCACTTTTCGGCGTTTGCAGTTTAATTACCAACACCGTCAGTCCCGCATTAACATCTTTTGTTTTTACACCGTTTTATCCGTTGCCGGGACAGGAACACGGCAGCTGGCTCAGCTTGATTATTTGCTTTGTTCCCCGTATTTTGGTAGGCATTGTCCCCTATTTTGTGTATGTTGGCCTGCAAAAATTAATGAAGCATAACAGCAAGGCTGAATTTGTCTCGCTAGCAGCAGCAGGCGTTTGTGGTGCTATGGTAAACACCGTATTGGTTATGGGTCTTATCGGTCTAATGTTTGGAGACAGCTATGCTGCTGCAAGTAACATAGCGTCTGACGCTTTGCTGGGTACTATCATGGTTGTTGTAGGTACCAACGGGGTTGCGGAAGCAATTATTGCAGGAATCATTACCTGTGTGATTGCAAAAGTATTATTAAAATTAAAACGAAGTCAAAAGCAATAGAAGAAAAGGGATTGTTATGATTTTTGCATTGGATATTGGAAACACAAATATTGTGTTAGGAATTATTGATACAAAAACAGAAGAAATTATTTTTACCTCCCGTATTTCATCCGACCATACCAAAACAGTCGACGAATATGCCGTGTTGATTCAAGACGTTCTTGCAATACGACATATTGCGTTATCCAGTATCACGGGAAGTATCATATCTTCGGTAGTACCAAATCTATCTCAGACTATTTTATCTGCCGTTGCATTGCTGATTGGAAAAGAACCTATTATGGTCAGCAATCAAATTAAAACAGATTTAACCATTACCATAGATAATCCTGACCAATTGGGAAAAGATTTGATTGTAAATGCCGTCACAGCATTGGAGACATACTCCACTCCTATTGTGATATTCGACATGGGAACGGCTACCACAGTTTCTGTTATTGATAAACATGGGAACTATGCGGGCGGCATGATTATTCCCGGAGTAGGGCTTTCCTTAGAGGCATTGTCAAACCAAGCATCACAATTGCCTCACATTAGCTTAGATGCTCCTCCCCACATCATTGGAAAAAACACAACCCATTGTATGCAAAGCGGTGTTGTGTTTGGAACCGCAGCAATGATAGATGGTATCATAGACCGTATTTCCAATGATTTAGGAGAAAAACCAACCTTACTGGCCACAGGAGGATTAGCAGGAATCATTGTGAAGCATTGCAGTCATTCCATTATTTATGACGATAAATTAATGTTAAAAGGTTTATTATCGCTGTATCGAAAAAATCATTTGGATGAATAAAAGCAGAGCCATGTATGATACATGGTTCTGCTTTTATATATGAATTATTTTGTTTTCATCATAGATTTCAGTTCATCCATAAAGGTTTGTATATCCTGGAATTGACGATAAACAGAAGCAAAACGAACATATGCAACTTCGTCAATGTCTTTTAATTTTTCCATTGCCAATTCGCCAATCCGTTCTGACGGAACCTCTCTGTCCGGTGAATTTTGTAGTGTAAATTCCATTTCGTCCACAATTTTTTCTAATGTTTCAATGGATACGGGACGTTTTTCACAAGCACGAAGCAAACCACTTAAAATTTTACTTCTGTCAAATACCTGACGCGATTTATCCCTTTTTATCACAATGACAGGCACTGTTTCAATTATCTCATACGTTGTAAAACGTTTTCCGCACTTTAAGCATTCTCTACGACGTCTGATTCGTTCTCCTTCATCTGTTGGACGGGAATCAATAACTTTGCTTTCCTCATAAAAACAAAACGGACATTTCATAAAACAGTCCTCCCACATCTTGATTACTATTTTATGATTATATCATATAAAATCTATAAACTTCAACCGGTTTATTCAAAATATTTGGATAATTTTTCATTTAAAAACGCGGCTGAAATATTAAGTTCTTCCAAATGTTCAAAGTTTCTGCGATATACCTCAATAATGAAAGAGCCATGATAATCCTGTTCTTTTAATTGCCTGAACAAACGAGGATAATCCATCGTGCCGTTTCCCGGCAGCAAACAATCCTGCGGCGGCGCATTATCGTTGATATGCACATGAATTAAATTTTTACCCATGGCGTCACACATATCATAAGGATCAAATCCTGACCTCACTGCTTGCTTTGCATCGAACACAAACGCGCAGCGGTTTTGCAGCTTTTCTCTCATCCGGCGAATAAAAGCAGGATCAGCGCTGCGAAATCCGTTAACATTTTCCTGCCCAACTGTAACACCAAACTGTTGTCCCAGCTCATATAACGCAAGATATTTTTCTAAATAATCCTCTTCCTCAATTCCACCATATCTGCCGCAATTATTTTGTCCGTGCAGCACCAGTATGGTTGCGCCTAAAATATTTGCCGCTTCAAAATACTGTTTATAAAATTCCAATCCATCCAAAAAGCGCGTATGGTAATTTGTAAAAATTAAGGCAGATTCAAATCCTGATGTAAAGGGATGCACGGAACGCATTACTGCTCCGCAGTCGTCCAAGCGTTTCCGCATTTCTGACGTATAAGGTGATTCTATTTCCCGAAATGTATTAAAAAACACCTCAAACTCTTTGAAACCCATGTCAGTTAACGTTTGAAGTGATTCTTTTGTTTCCATTGGATACAGGCAAGATGTTGAAATTCCACACTTCATAATGATTCCTCCCTGCTTGATTGCTGCTATTATAGCATAGAAAAAATTGCAAAGCAATTTTTAACCTTATATAGGAAAAAGGATGACTTCAGAGTAAAGCTGTGATAAGATAAACAATATATTTCCGTTTCAGATAAAGGAGTTATCATAAAAATGAAAATTACAATGTTAGGGACAGGAAATGCAGTGGTAACTGAATGTTATAACACCTGTTTTGTACTGAGTGAAAATAACCATCATTTTTTGGTTGACGGCGGTGGCGGAAATACGCTCTTACGTCAACTAAAACGTGCCGAAATACCATGGAAAGAAATAAAAGATATATTTGTTACACATAAACACATTGACCACTTATTAGGAATTATCTGGATGCTGCGTATGATATGCCAAAATATGAATCGCGGCAATTACACGGGAGAAGCTAATATTTATGGGCATGGAGAAGTAATATCCCTGTTAACGGATATGGCCGAAAAACTGCTGGAAGAAAAGGAAACACGTTTTATCGGCAGCAGACTGCATTTTGTTGCTGTACAAGATAAAGAAGAACGTATGATTTTAAACAGAAAAATCACTTTTTTTGATATACACTCTACAAAAGCCAAGCAGTTTGGATTTTCGATTGAACTGGGCAACGGAGAAAAATTGACTTGCTGCGGAGACGAACCGTACAATGAAAACGAACGTCAGTACGTTGAAAACAGCAAATGGCTTTTACATGAAGCATTCTGTTTATTTTCACAGGCTGATATCTTTTCACCGTATCAGAAACATCACTCCACTGTGAAAGACGCCTGCCAATTGGCAGACAAAATGAACGTAAAAAATTTACTTTTATATCATACGGAAGATAGAAACATCCAAAACAGGAAAGCCCTTTATACAGCAGAAGGAAAACAATACTATCATGGAAATCTTTATATTCCCGATGATTTAGAGGTAATAGAACTCTAATATAAAATATACTCTCTTATGCGGCCCATATCATAATGATATGGGCTTTTATATTCCACTGATAAAGATACATATATCTCAAAAATCTCCGCAAACTATAAAAAATAATCTTTTGGAGGTTTTATGTATGCATCACGAAAACACAAATTTATTAAATGAAGTATCCAGAGCGTCTAAAATGGGCATAGATGCCATCAATATCCTTTTGCCCAAGATTAAAAAGGAAGATTTAAAAAAAGAATTAAAAGACCAATGCACAGAATATCAAAAACTGCAAGCAAAAGCCAATGAAGCAATGTCTGAATATAATGTTATACCGAGTAAAGAAAAAATGATGGACCAGACGATGCTTTGGGGTTCTATTCAAATGAATACGCTGTTGGATTCTTCCGAACAGCACATTGCAGAAATGATGATTAACGGCACAACCATGGGAATTATTGATATGACCAAAAAGTTAAATGAACTGGAACAGCCGAAGGCAAAAGAAAAAGAATTAGCGGAAGAATTTATAGAAAACAGCCAGGCTTATATTGATATGTGGAAAAACTATCTATAAGATCCGTTATGCTCCTCTTCCCTTGATTTCATTGGCAATCTTTATTATAATGATAAAGATCAACACAGCAAAGTAACGAGGGAAAACTATGGCATTATTAAGCGCAAGCGGTTTGGAAAAATCGTATGGTACAAACACAATATTCAGCGGCGTTTCTTTTGAAATACAAGAAAATGAAAGAATCGGTCTGGTAGGTGTAAACGGAGGCGGAAAAACCACTTTGTTTCGTTTGCTGACCGGCTCGTTAACTCCTGATAAAGGAAGTATCGCTCAATCCAAACAAACTAATATCGGTTATATGGAACAGCATGTCTGCCGTGATTCCGATATCAGCGCTTATGCTGAAGTATTAAGTGTATTCTCCTCTTTGCTGGACATGGAACAAAAACTGGAATATTTAAATCAACAATTGCAAAGTGCATCAGACAAACTGAGTGATTTGATTGAACAACACGCAGCTTTAAATGATGCCTTTCTACATAAAGGCGGTCTTACCTTTCGCGGCCGCACCCGTTCTGCGCTGCTTGGTTTAGGATTTAGCGATGAGCAAATGGCAATGCCCGTAATGTCACTAAGCGGAGGACAAAAAGCAAAACTGCAGTTGGCTAAACTGTTATTATCTGAAGCCAATTTATTGCTGTTGGACGAACCCACCAACCACTTGGATATTTCTTCTGTCCAATGGCTGGAAGATTTTTTACGTTCCTACAAAGGCGCTGTATTTGTCATTTCTCACGACCGTTATTTTTTAGACCGTATTACCAATCGTACGTTCGAACTGGAACATGGCAAACTCACCATATATAAAGGTAATTACAGTACCTATATAAAATTAAAAGCAGAACACAATTTAACCATGCAGCGCAATTATGACAATACCAAAAAAGAAATTGACCGTATTTATGGCATTGTAGAGCAGCAAAGACGCTGGAACCGTGAGCGCAACATTAAAACAGCCGAAAGCAAGCTGAAAATGATTGAGCGTTTGGAAAGCACTTTGGAAAAACCTGCAGATGAGTTAGAGACGATGGAGTTCCACTTTGACATTCATAAGCGAGGCGGTAACGACGTGTTAACCGTAAAAGACATTTCGCTGTCATACGATTCCAAACCGATTTTTGAACATGTGACAATGGACATTCATCGTAAAGAGCGCATTTTTTTAATTGGTCCCAACGGATGCGGTAAAACATCACTGTTCCGTACCTTATTGGGTATGCAGTCTCCTGACAGCGGCAGCATACGCTTTGGTTCTGATATTGAAACAGGGTATTACGACCAAATTCAGGCAGGGCTGCACGAAGATAAAACTGTACTGGATGAAGTATGGGACAGATATCCTTCCATGACACAGACTGAATTACGATGTGGATTGGCTGCATTTTTATTTTTCGGCGATGACGTATTCAAACCGATTTCCGCATTAAGCGGCGGCGAACGCGCCCGTGTGCTTCTGTTGATTTTAATGCTGTCAAAAGCAAATTTTTTAATGCTGGACGAACCTACCAATCATTTGGATATTCAATCTTGTGAAGCGCTGGAATCTGCGTTGCTGTCTTATGAAGGCACGCTGCTTATTATTTCTCATGACCGTTATTTTATCAATAAACTGGCAGATAAAATTTATGCCCTTACTCCAAACGGAATCGAACAATATGTTGGTAATTATGATACCTATTTGGAACATCAAAAAGTACAACAGCAGGAACAGGAAGTAACTGTTCCTAAAGTAAACGATTATAAATTGCGTAAAGAACGAGAGTCTGAGCTGCGTAAAAAGAGGACTGCTTTAAAACGCACAGAAGAAAAAATTGAACAACTGGAGCAGGAAATCGCAAAGTTGGAACAAACGCTGCTTCAACCGGAAATTGCCAGCGATTATCAAGCGGCGGTTGAAATTACGGAACAAATGCATGCACTCAAAGAAGAAAGCGAGCAGCTGCTGACAACTTGGAGTGAACTAAGCGAAGAACTGGAACAGCAGACATAAAAATAGCAGGAGCAAATAAATACTCCTGCCTGTTATAATGCAGCGGACACTGCAAATTCTTTCAAATCTTGTAAAACCGCATCTATCTGCTCCTGTTCAACCTGATTGTTGGGAGTTCCAATTTCTACGGTAAGCGGTTTTGTTAAATCCATGCCAAAAATGCCGATTAAAGACTTTGCATCCACCTTATAACGCTTTGTCGTAAGATGAATGGGACAACGGTATTTGCTCATTGCAATTACAAACCTATTTACTTTGTCGCCATTATCCAATAAAATGGTAGCTGTTTCCATAATGACCCTCCATAAACACGTATTTATTACAATTAAATGTTCTTTTGAACATCTTATCATTAAAATGAAACAAAATCAATATACATAGTATCCATATATTTGTTTATTTTATTGACTTAACAACGTATATCAAACGAAATCGAGAGGTATCCATGAAAGTTTCTACTATCACACTTGGCTGTAAAGTAAATCAATACGAAACGCAGGCCATGTTGAATCAATTACTTCAAGGCGGTTTTTTCCCATGTCAAGCAGGAGAAGACGCTGATATTATTTTACTCAACTCCTGTACCGTTACTTCTACAAGCGACCATAAAGTAAAACAAACCCTTCATAAAGCCCGCCGGGAACACCCCCATGCGGTTATCGTGTTAACCGGCTGTATGCCCCAAGCTTTTCCCGAATTGGCTGAGGATTTGACTGATGCTGATATTGTGCTTGGCAACAGCAATCGTTCTTCTTTACTGCCTCATATTCTGCAATATTTATCAACACGTCAGCGCATCATTGACATTGTTCCCCATCAAACAAAAGAAAAATTTGAAAGCATGTCTGTAGAAAATTTTTATGAACGTACCCGCGCTTTTATTAAAATCCAAGATGGGTGTAACCGCTTTTGCTCTTTCTGCATTATTCCTTATGCAAGAGGAAGAGTACGTTCAAAACCATTGGAAGATTTGATCGCTGAAGTAACCCAATTATCTGAAAAAGGATATAAAGAAATCGTTTTAACCGGAATTAACCTTTCCGCTTTTGGACAAGACATCAACCTGCATCTTTGCGACGCTGTGGAAGCTGTTTGCGCTATTAATGGAATTGAACGCGTACGGTTGGGCTCCTTAGAGCCGGAACAGCTCAGTAAAGAGATTATTGTTCGTCTTGCCAAACAACAAAAACTTTGTCCTCAATTTCATCTGTCATTACAAAGCGGTTGTGACGAAACCTTAAAACGTATGAATCGTCATTATACCACAGAGGAATACAGGACCATTGTTCAAAATCTCCGCAGTACATTTGACAATGCTGCGATTACCACTGATATTATGGTAGGATTTCCAGGTGAAACAGAAGAAGAATTTCTGCAATCTCTGGCATTTGCGCAGGAAATTGCCTTTTCCAAAGTTCATGTATTCGCCTATTCTCAGCGTCCGGGAACAAAAGCCTGCAATGCACCAAATCAAATTACAAAAAAGATAAAAGAAACACGCAGCAAGCAAATGATACGTGTGACTAATCAGACAAAACAAGCATTTTTAAACCAGCAGTGCAATACAACACAAAATGTTTTAGTCGAACGAGAAATAAGCGCAAATTTATATGAAGGTTATACTGCAAATTATACACCTGTTCAATTTCATTCCGATCAAAATCTATGCGGGCAACTTGTTCCCATACATATTACAAAAGCGAACGAAAACGAGTGTTACGGAACACCGGCAGCTACATGAATACCATTTTCACTATAACACACACCAAATAATAAATAACGCGAAAAAAGGACTTTCTCTTGGGAAAGTCCTTTTTTCATCCTAAAACACTTTCATTCATTTAATAGTTTCACTGCATTTTGTACTTCTTGTTCGGTCTGCTCATGGTTTAAATAATCATAGGAATAAAACATAAATCCATCTCCCTGAGCTTCTCTTCCCGCCTGAATTTGGTCGGCTATAATGGTATCTGATTTCTGCCAAGTACCTTCATCCACATCAGAGCCTGCTTTATATAATCCCAAACCAAAATATAATGCAATGGATGGATTGGTCACCATATCTCTCCATTCTTTTACTGCCGAACCAAACGGCAGCACTTTATGCTCAAAGTTCACATATAATTGAGGACAAATATAATCAATATATCCTTGTGTACTGCACCATGTCTTAACATCTGCTCCCATATTCAAGCAATTCTGCACATTTCCCTGAGGTGAAATTCCAAATACGACTTCCGGTTTCGTTTGTTTTACCTCTGCATATACTTGGGAAACCATAGCATTGATATTTGCCTGCCGCCACTCCAGCAATTCCATAGGAACACCATTTTGGCTTGCTTCTTCTTTATAAGCGTCATATTCCGCTTGATCAAAGACACTGTCCTGTGTTGGATAAAAATAATCATCAAATTGGATACCGTCCACATCATAGTTTTCAACAATCTCTTTTACGCCGTCTGCAATATACTTTCTGACTTCTGCATATGCGGGATTAAAATATTTACCGCTTTCATACTCTACCACCCATCTTTTTTTAGATTCATCCTGGCTCCATTGCATATATGGATTATTCTCTGACAATTCACCGGGATTGGTGTTGAGCTGAATTCGAAGCGGGTTGACCCATGCATGGATTTCCAAGCCATTTTCATGTGCCGCTTTTACCATATATTCCAAAGGATCGTAACCCGGGTCTTGCCCTTGTGTACCCGTTAAAAGATGGGACCATGGAAATAAAGAAGACCGATAGAAAGCGTCTCCAAATGGTCTTACTTGAACAACCAGTGTATTCATTCCTTTTTCCTTTGATGTTTTTACAATCTCATCAAATTTCTTTTGAAAAGCAGCCTCACTTTTATCATTTTCACCGCTCATAGTCAAACTCATAAACGGTACCCATACTGCCCGCATCTCCTCCTCTTCTTCTGTTGTGTTGCTGACAACAGGTTCTGTATCTGCTTGTTCTGCTGCTGCACTGCTTGTTTCTGACGAAACAGGCTGTCCTTCATTTTGTTGAAAAACAGGCACCAATTGTTTTACGATAATCGAGATTACCAATACGAAAACCAGCGCAATGGCTGCTGTAATTTTTGGATAATTCTTCATTAACTTAATCAAAACGCATTCCCCTTATGTTTCAATTCTGCAATACTTCTGACACGTTCATAGTTAGGACAAAGCCTTATGATATATTGATAGTAACGCTTCAATTAAAATATGCGTAAAATCCGAAACTTTGGAGAAATGAAATGAAAATTTTTTGGATCATTCTCGTTATTTATTTAGTCATTATGAATATAGCTGCAATGAGTATGACGATCATTGACAAACGGCGAGCCATACGTAAACGTAATTACAAACGTATATCTGAACGCACATTGCTTTTCACCGCCTTATTAGGCGGTGCACCATTGATGTATATCACAATGCTGACCATTCGGCATAAAACAAAACACAAAAAATTTATGATTATGCTCCCTATTTTCTGCATATTATGGGCAGGAATTCTCATTTTGTTATGGTTAAAACCGCCTTTGCCATATGCATTCTCATAAAACCTCCACTGCATATCAGAACTTTTTATGAGAATGGTGTAAATACTCTTTATGCGCCCGAAGGGGATATCCTGTGTCCTAAATATGGAAATGCAGAAGCGTAATCTAATAGTTCCTCTTTTAAAGAAAGAATTTCTACTTGCAAAATTTTTATCACCATTTTCATATCACAAATTTAAAACACATCATTTTATTTTTATGAGATAAAATGAACTATTTACAAATTCATACTAATCTATTCATAATTCGGTCACACCTTTTATAGATGAATCAGGTATACTATAATTGTAGTCAAGAGAGACAGCGTCGCTACTGACTCATTAATTCTCCCCCACTCAATCAATAAATGCTAACAAAAAGAATATACCGAATCGTAAGATTCGGTCTTTTTGTTTTTACAAGTCTTTCGTTATCAATAAAAACAGGCACTTCAAATTGAAGTGCCTGTTTTTTATTTCGCTACAATATTTACCAGTTTGCCCGGTACATAAATTTCTTTTACAATTTGTTTTCCTGAAAGTTCTGCAGCTACTTTTGCATCTGCTTTTGCCGCAGCAATTGCGCTTTCAGCATCAATATCTGCCGCAACTTCTAGTCTGCAACGAATTTTTCCGCATACCTGAACCGCAATTTCAATGGTTTTATCCACACATTTGCTCTCGTCGTATTCAGGCCATTGTTGTTGACAAACCATACCACTGCCTAACTTGGAATTCTCCCATACTTCTTCACAAATATGAGGAGCAAACATATTCAATAATACGGTAAATAGTCTTAACTCACCTTTTGTTACAGAACCTATATCATAAATATCATTTAAAAGTGCCATTAAGGTCGCAATTGCCGTATTGAATTTTAAGGTTTCCGTGTCTTCACCAATCTTTTTAATGGCTCTGTGGAAGGAAGCTTCCAATTTTGGACTTAATCCTTCATCTGCCGTCATAACTTCCTGCAAATTCCAAAAGCGTTCCAGAAAACGTCTGCACCCTTTGATACTTGCAGTGCTCCAAGGCGCCGCTTTTTCAAAGTCACCAATGAACATTTCATACAAACGCATGGTATCTGCACCATATTCCCCTATAATATCGTCAGGGTTTACCACGTTACCGCGGGATTTACTCATTTTCTCGCCGTTTTCACCCAAAATCATACCGTGACTGGTACGTTTGGCATACGGTTCTTTCGTTGGCGCAATTCCAATATCATATAGGAATTTATTCCAAAAACGGCTGTACAGCAAGTGTAAAGTGGTATGCTCCATACCGCCGTTATACCAATCAACAGGAGCCCAATATTGCAAAGCTTCTGTACTTGCCAAAGCATCATCGTTATGTGGATCCATATAACGCAGGAAATACCAGGAAGAACCCGCCCATTGGGGCATAGTGTCTGTTTCACGCTTTGCGGGTGCACCGCATTTGGGACAAGTAGTATTTACCCAATCTGTCATTTTTGCAAGAGGAGATTCTCCGTTATCTGTCGGTTCGTAAGAATCCACATCCGGCAGCTCCAACGGCAATTGATCTTCCGGCACAGCAACATGTCCGCATTTCTCACAATGTACGATCGGAATTGGTTCGCCCCAATAACGCTGACGTGAAAATACCCAATCGCGCAGTTTGAAGTTTACCTTGGCACGTCCAATCCCCTGCTCTTCCAAATATGCAGTAATCTTTTTCTTTGCTTCTTCAACAGTCAATCCGTTTAGAATATCGGAATTCACCATAGTACCGTTTTGATTCTCTGTAAATGGTTCTTTTTGAACGTCTCCGCCCTTGACAACCTCAACAATGGGAAGATTGAATTTTTTTGCAAAATCCCAGTCTCGATCATCATGAGCAGGAACCGCCATGATAGCGCCTGTTCCGTAAGAAACCAAAACGTAATCGGAAACAAAAATTGGGATTTCTTTCTTTGTCAAAGGATTAATACCCTTGACACCTTTTAATTCCACACCTGTTTTTTCTTTGGCAACTTCTGTACGCTCAAAGTCGGATTTTTTTGCGGCCGCTTCCTGATAAGCACGGATTTCCTCCAGATTGGAAAGTTTATCTTTCCAAGTTTCAATCAAAGGATGTTCCGGGGAGATAACCATATATGTAGCACCATACATCGTATCAGGGCGTGTAGTGTAAATCTCTATGGTATCGCCTGCCGTGGTAGCAAATTTGGCTTGCACACCTGTTGAACGTCCAATCCAGTTTCTTTGCTGTGCTTTTACACGCTCAGGATAATCTACTAGTTCTAAATCATCAATCAAGCGCTGTGCATATTCGGTAATTTTCAGCATCCATTGGGATTTTGTCTTACGCACGACCTCACTGCCGCAGCGTTCACAGCCGCCGTTTACCACTTCTTCATTTGCAAGCACGCACTTGCAAGAAGTACACCAGTTGACAGCCATTTCTTTTTTATAAGCAAGACCGTGCTGAAATAGCTGAAGGAAAATCCATTGTGTCCATTTATAATATTGTGGGTCAGTGGTGTTAATCTCACGGGACCAGTCAAAAGAAATACCCAAAGCAATTAATTGCTGTTTGAAACGTGCAATATTCTGTTCTGTTACAAGCTTTGGATGCACATGGTTTTTAATTGCAAAATTTTCAGTAGGCAAACCAAATGCGTCCCATCCAATTGGATAAAGAACATTATATCCTTGCATACGGCGTTTTCTCGCAACAATGTCAATCGCCGTATACGAACGCGGATGTCCCACGTGCAGTCCTTGTCCCGAAGGATAAGGGAACTCAATCAACGCATAGTATTTCTTTTTATCTGATTGATTGGAAGCATGGAAAACACCTGCTTCTTCCCATTTTTTATGCCATTTTTCTTCTAATGGTTGATGTTCGTACTTCACAGAATTTCCCCCTAATTTAAAAAGCTCATATCAATAGATTCTCCGTCCTGCCATAAGCGGTCAAGATCATAAAACTCACGGGATTCCGGTGTAAAGATATGAACGATTACACTGTTATAATCCATTAACACCCATGAATTTGCCCTGTAACCTTCCATATGGTCAGGCATAATGCCTGCAGATTTCAGACCGACTTCCAATTCATCTGCCAATGCATTTACATGGGTATTGCTGGTACCGGTTGCAAATACAAAATAATCTGTCAGGGAAGAAATGTCTTCTATTTTTACAATTTTAATTTCTTCTGCTTTTTTGTTATTCAAATATTTTGCCGCTTCTTTTGCTAATTCTAAAGATGTCATGCGTTCCACCATTTCTCCGGCAAATATCACTTTGTCAGCAATTTTCCTCTGCCGGATAGAAAATTGCATTCATAAAATAAAATTTATAAATCAAAATGTTTAATGGCCCAGTTATAAGCTTTTATGCTGTCTGAATGGACAGTCCGGTGTTCTGCCGTTAAGGACTGTATGGAGAATATTAAACCTTCCAGCACTGTTCTATCAAGACTTTCTCTGGCAAAATCCCGTAGCTTTTCTACACCTTCATAATCACGGTCCATCGAAATATAATCCGCTACAAACAATACTTTATCCAACTGGGTCATATCAGCACGTGCAGTTGTATGGTACAGCACTGCATGAAGCATTTCTTCATCTTCGATATGCAGTACTTGTTTCATATATAAATAACCGCATTTGGCATGCCAAAGCTTTGGCGTGTCCCGTTCTTCATCCGTGAGTATTATACCAGACTCCTCCAGCATTTTCAATTGTTCTTCCTTGGGAAGCTCCTTCATAATATCATGTAAAAGACCGACCGTTTCCGCCTTTTTTTCATCTACGCCATATCTGCTTGCCAAAGCAACACATTCTTCCGCAACATATACGGAATGGCGAAAACGTTTATCAGATAAAAACGGACGGATAATCTCTTTATATTGCTTTGAATCCATAGACTTACTCCTTATATAAATCATACTGCTTCATATAATCCACAACAGCTGCAGGAACCAAACAGGAAATATCCTCTCCCTTCTTCCATGCAGTTCGAACCATCGTAGATGAAATAGGTAAAAAATCAATATTAGCCAGTATCGTATCCGCACCGTGCGATTTCAAAATTTGGGCATATCGTTCCATTTTTCCCATTCCTTCTATACTGCGGGGAGCAGAGCAAATGGTTGCCAACTGAAAAATACGTCTGGGATTGTTCCATTTGAGCAAAGACAAAAACATATCTTCCCCGGTAATAAAATACAGCGAATCATTGGGGAATTTATGTTTTAACTCTTCCAAGGTCAAAACCGTATAGCTTGGAGTTTCTCTGCATACTTCCATGTCGGAGACTTCGTAGCCAAATTCCTTAGCCGCCAATTGACACATATGAACGCGATGTACCGCATCCGCCAATTGTTCATCTCCTTTATGGGTAGGAACTTTTGTGGGGATCAAAATGACACGGTCAAATCCAATTTTTTCAGAAAATCGTTTGACCAAATGCAAATGACCATTGTGAATTGGATTAAACGTACCGCCTAAAATCGCAATTTTTTGCATAACAGCACATCACGACCAATCTATGATTTTTTCTTGGATTTTGGCAAAACAATTTTAGGGTCCTGTTGATTTTTACGGTACAAAATAAATTTTGTACCAATCACCTGAATGACATCAGATTTTGTTTTTTCTGCGATTTCTTCCGCTGTATCCCGCGGAGAGTGGGGCGCTGTTTCCAGCACCTTCCCTTTTATTAATTCTCTTGCTTTCAACGCATCATTTGCTTGCTTTACAATATCATCGCTAATTCCGCCTTTTCCAACCATTAAAATAGTTTCAATAGAATTTGCCAAAGCACGCAAATAAGCGCGTTGTTTACTTGTTAGCATGGTATGCTCCTTTATCAATTATTCAAATACTCTTGTAATTTTTGAGAAAACAGCATAAGCGCTTTTCCCCTATGGCTGATGCGGTCTTTTTCCTCATCAGACAACTGACCAAAAGATTGTTCTCCCACCAAAAAGATTGGATCATAACCAAACCCGCCGTCGCCGGTCAATTCAAATGCGATAGTTCCTTCGCAATTTGCTTCTGCAGTAATGCAGTCTCCATTTGGAAATACACAGCAAATAGAACACACAAAACGAGCAGTCCGTTGCTCTTTTGGCACGTTTTTTAATTCATGCAGCAATTTCTCCATTTTTTGTATATCTGTCGCATATTCGCCTGCATATCTGGCTGAATATACGCCGGGAGCGCCGTTTAATGCATCTACTGCCAGCCCTGAATCATCCGCAATGGCAGGCAATCCTGTTTCTTTGCATGCAGCATTTGCTTTTAAATACGCATTTTCTGCGAAGGTCGTTCCTGTTTCGTCTACTTCTTGTAACTGCGCAGTGGAAACCTCAATTCCAAGAGGATTTAAAATGCGTTCCATTTCCGCCAATTTCTTTTTGTTATGGGTCGCTATGATAAACTTCATAAACATTAATCCTTATAAAAATCGTCAAATTCTTCGTCTTCTTCATCCTCTTCTGCTTCCGGCTCGTCATCGTTTCTTTTTTCAAATAACGCTGCGGCGAATGCATGAGCGTCAAAGGGCTGAAGATCTTGTATTTTTTCCCCAACGCCAATGAATTTCACAGGAAGCTGCAATTCTTCGCGAATAGCGAGGACTACGCCGCCTTTTGCAGTACCGTCCAGCTTTGTCAGCACAATACCTGAAATACCGGCGGCATTTTTAAACTCTCTTGCCTGGTTCACTGCATTTTGACCTGTGGTTGCATCCAATACGAGCAGTACCTCTTTGTCGCAGTCCGGCAGTTCTCTGTCAATGATACGGCTGATTTTTGCCAGTTCGTCCATTAAATTCTTTTTATTGTGCAGTCGTCCGGCAGTATCACAAATAATAACATCTGCGTCAACTGATTTTGCTTTTGCAATGGTGTCGAATACAACGGAAGCAGGGTCAGAACCTTCGTCACGTCTTACCATATCTACCTGTGCGCGATTTGCCCAAACTTCCAGCTGTTCAATAGCAGCGGCACGGAAGGTATCAGCAGCGCCTAAGATTACCTTTTTGCCTTCTTTTTTCAAACGCAGCGCCATTTTACCAATGGTAGTGGTTTTTCCTACGCCGTTGACACCAATTACTAATATAATAGATGGTTTTGTCTGAATATGCAACTCCTCATCGCCGCTAATCATATCCGCAACAATATCCTGTATCATACCCATGATCAACTGTGGGTCAGTCACGCCTTCTTCTTTGACTCGTGTCCTTAATGTTGAGCAAATTTTTTCTGCTGTAACCATCCCCACATCGCCCATAATCAGCAGTTCTTCCAACTCTTCAAACAATTCCTCATCAATCTTGGTAAAAGAATTGAGCATAGTGCCAATGGAACCCGATATACTCTCTCTCGTTTTCTTTAATCCTTGTTTGATTTTATCAAAAAATCCCATAAGTTCATCTCTCCTTATTCAAAATAAGTGTTATAAACCTAATTTTTCTTCAATTTCGCTTACATCCAGCTCTAACAATTTCGATACACCTTGATCCTGCATGGTTACGCCATATAATACATCCGCTTCTTCCATGGTGCCTCGGCGGTGCGTAATGGTAACAAACTGGGTGTTATCATTCATTTTGCGTAAATAAGATGCAAACCGCGTTACGTTTACATCATCCAGCGCCGCTTCAATTTCATCTAAAATACAAAACGGAGGCGGACTTACTTTCATAATGGCAAAATACAATGCAATGGCAACCAATGCTTTTTCACCGCCGGACAGCAATTCAATATTGGTCACAATTTTACCTGGAGGATGTACGATAATTTCAATGCCGCTTTCCAATACATTGTCATAATCCTGCAATTGCAAATTGGCTTTTCCACCGCCAAACAGTGTTTGGAAGGTCTCTTTAAAATTCGTATTGATTTGTTCAAACCGTTCCAAAAACAATTCTTTCATTTGGTGGGTTAAATCGTGGATCAATTTTTTCAGTTCATTGCGCGATTTCTCGACATCTGCAATTTGAGAAGTCAAAAATTCATAGCGTTCGGATACTTCTTTATATTCTTCAATGGCGGCTACATTTACCGTCCCCAGCGCTTTTATTTTTGATTTGAGTTCATTTAGTCTGCGCTGTGCCTTTCCGGCATCCTCAATTTGAATATCAAGCGTCTGCGCTTCGCGTCGGGTCAATTCATATTCTTCCCATAATTTTGTAATGATACTGTCATACTCTTTTTGCAGATTGGCTTTTCTTTCTTCCAAGCGTGCCAATTCTCTGCCTAAATTTTCACGCTCCACAGATTTTTCACGTTCCTGAGCTCTCAAATGTGCGCAATGCTGTTCTGTCTGCAAACGTTCTTCCGTTAATTGAGCAATGGTTTCTTTTGAAGATTTTGCCTGTTCACGCAAAGAGATTACTTCTTCTTTGAAAGCTGCAATCTGTTGTTCTACCAATTGATTTGCACCTGTCACTGCACGGATTTCACTGTTCAGTGTCTCCGCTTTCCGGTCGTAATTCAATCTATTTTGGCGTAAATCTTCCAATTCTTTCTGCAGAGCCTCTTTTTCCTTTTCAATGGCAACTCCTGCAACACGCAGCTCTTGTAATTGTTCATTTAACAATTGGCTTTCTTTGCCTGAAGATTCTTTACTGCCGGTTAATTGCGTTAACCAAGTTTGTACGGCTGTCATCTCATCTGTCAGTTTTAACAGTTGTGCCGCTGTATCTTCTTTTATTTGCATCTGCTGTTTCAATTGATGGGAAAACTGCTCTTGCTCTGACTGCAGTTGCTGTAACGCTTCCTCTATGGATTTCCGTTCACTCTGAACACGATTAGATTCCGCTTGTATTTGTACGACTTCTTCTCGCCTCTGATACAATGCATTTTTCGCATGTTCAATAGCCTGCTCTGCTTCTTTTGTACGCTGCACCGTTGTCTGGAATGCTTCTTTTGCTTTTGCAGACTGTTGTTCCAAAGCGGCAATTTTTTCTTTTCCCTGTGCAATATCAGCACTGCGGCTCAATAACCCTGCGCTGCGTGCTTGAGAACCACCTGTCATAGAACCGCCTGCATTGACTACTTGTCCGTCCAATGTAACAACACGAAAACGATAATGATATCGTTTGGCAATCTCAGTGGCGGCATCTAAATCTTTCGCTACCACAATACGTCCCAGCAAAGACTGTAATACGCTGCAATATTGTGCATCGCATTGGCATAAATCTTCCGCAATACCAATAAATCCTGGACACGTATCCAATCCTGATTCCGTTAATTTATTTGCTTTTATGGTAGACATAGGCAAAAATGTGGCTCTGCCTTTTTCTTTCTGTTTTAAAAAGAGAATTGCCTGTTTGGCATCTTGTTCGCTGCCAACTACAATGTGCTGCATAGAAGCGCCCAGAGCAGTTTCTAACGCAACGGCATATTGTTTCGGCACTTCTATCAAACGGGATACCGGTCCATGGATGCCTTTCAAATGACCGTTTGCGGCTTGATTCATAACCGCCTTGACCGAATGATTGAAACCTTCCAAACTGCTTTCCAAATTCTCTAAAAATTTGACTTTTCTGGTCTGTTCATTGATATCAAGCAACAGGCGATCTGACATTTGTTTTTCCTGTTCCAGCTGTTTGCGGCAGTCTTGATAATGCTGTCGGCAAGTTTCAATCTCTTGTACCATAGATTCTAATTGCACCTTAGAATCGGATACCATTTTGCTGTAATCAAGCTCTTCCAGTTTTAGCTTTTCCATTTGCGTTTGATAAGCGTTTACTTGCTGTACATACGCATTTTGTTTTTCTTCCGCTTGACTGATTTCTGAATTTGCAACCATTTGCTGCAATTTTATCTCTGAATTTTTTTCCGTTAAATTATGTAGCTTTTGTGTTGCCTGTGCAATTTCAGAATCTGACTGGTTCATATTGTTTCTGATAGATTCTAACTTTTCTATATAGGACTGCTGTTCTTTACGATTGTTTAAGAATAGTTCCTCAGTTTTTTTTAGTCTATCTTGTTTTAAAAGCAACTCTTGTTCTGCTGATTGATGAGATAAAGAAGCCAATTCCATCTCTTTTTTAATACGTTCTATACTTTGATTGTTATGAAGCAGATCATTTTCTAAAACGGATATTTCGCCTTCTTTACGTGCTGCAAGCTCTTCCGCCTGTGAAGTTTTGGTACGTATTTCATCCATTTGTGCCGTATAACTGTTAGCACGGTTAAAACCCGTCTCAATTTCGCGGCTGATTTTTTCCAATTGTGCGGAAACCTGCTCTTCCTGATTCCGCGCAATTGCAGTTTTTTCTTCCTGTTCACGCAATACATTTCCGGAACGCTCCAGTGTATTGAGCCAAAGGCCGATTTCAAGATTCCGCTTTTCTTCATAAAATTCCAGATAGCTCTTGGCTTTTTCCGACTGTATGCGCAGGGGTTCCACCCTGTCTTCCAATTCAGAAACAATATCATGCAGACGAACCAAGTTTTCTTCCGCATGAAACAATTTTCTCTCTGACTCTTCTTTGCGGTAACGGTATCTGGAAATGCCTGCTGCCTCTTCAAAAATTTCGCGGCGATCCTCCGAACGGGCAGATACAATGCTGTCAATTTTACCTTGTCCAATCACAGAATAGCCGTCACGTCCAAGTCCGGTATCCATAAACAGCTCGTGGATATCTTTCAGGCGTACAGTCGCATTATTAATTAAATATTCGCTGTCGCCGGAACGATAATAACGGCGTGTAATCGAGACCAAATCTCCGTCAAAGGGAAGTTCGCGATTTTGATTTTCAATGGTCATGGTAACTTCCGCATAACCGTGGGCTTTGCGGCTTGTTGTTCCGCTGAATATAATGTCTTCCATTTTGGAGCAACGTAAATTTTTGGTAGACTGCTCTCCCAGAACCCAACGGATTGCGTCACTGATATTGCTTTTGCCGCTTCCGTTTGGACCGACCACCGCAGTAAATCCATGATTGAAATTTAATTTTGTTCGGTCAGGGAACGTTTTAAATCCGTGAATTTCTAATGACTTTAACCGCAAACTTCCACTCCTTTCTTTTCATTGTCTGCATATGTTAATAAAAAACGATTTCTCTGTATCGTCTCATTTGTTTTTATCTCTATATGATAACCCATAGAAGTAAAAAATTGTAAATTACTCTTTTTTTGCCCCACTGCCTTGGAATAATCCTTTGGATGGATAAAAAGCTCGAAGTTTTTTCCTTTTACGAAAGCATGTTCCAAAACTTGCAAAACGGCAGTGCGGTATCTTCTGCTTTCACAAAGTTCTCTTAGCGCAGGGTGCCAAGGTCCTGCCAAACGGTCCCGTTCCAATTCGGGAGAACTGTGCAGTCCCAAGCGAATCACCTTAATTTGCTCTTGTTCAAAAAAGGCAAGAAGTTCACTGCATAAGTCCACTGTTTCCTCCAAAGATAACGTATCATACTTTCCGCTCTCATACAACTGTCCCAAGTAGGTATGTTTCATAATTACTGTTGGATAGATCCGAACCGTATCCGGTTTGCATTTTGCTATTTTCATTGCCGTTTGTTTGGCGCCTTGCGCGGTATCCTGATATAATCCGGTCATCATTTGAAGACCAAGTTCAAAATCAAAGGCTTTGATAAGATAAGAAGCATCTTTGACCTGCTGTGCCGTATGTCCTCTCAAATTTGCCTCTAACACGGTATCCAGCATACTTTGCGCTCCCAACTCAATTGCTGTTACCCCATATTGCTTTAGACAATACAATACAGATTCATCAATTGCATCAGGACGAGTAGAAATACGGATTCCCTTTATGATTCCTCCTGTTACAAACGGCTGTGCCGCCTCTAACAGTGAAACCATATAATCATGGTTCAATGCTGTAAAACTGCCGCCGAAAAAGGCTAGTTCCAACTGCATGGTTTCATGACATTTATGGTCGACAGCTTCTTGGATTGCATTTGTGACATCTTTGGGAGCAGGTTGTGTTTGTATTCCTGTGATACTTACCTGATTACAAAAGCTGCATTGATGAGGACATCCATTGTGGGGAACAAAAATTGCAATATTTCCGTGTTTAATATCCCATCAGCTCCAATGCTTCTCTGGCGGCCTGTTGTTCCGCATCTTTTTTACTTCTTCCTCCGCCTTTGCCAATCACATTCTGATTTAAGTGGACCTCAACAGTGAAGTGCTTGTTGTGGTCGGGACCGCTTTCTCCTGTTAACACATACGTTAAATGTTCTTCGGGATTCTGCTGGATAATTTCCTGAAGCATCGTTTTATAATCTTTAAACGGTTTTGGTTTTGGTGTTTGAATGGCCGGTTCAATAAAACGTAAAATAAAAGAGCGCGCCTGTTCCATACCGCTATCCATATAAATGGCCGCAATGATTGCTTCAAAAGCATCTGCCAAAATAGAAGGACGGGTATCTCCGCCTGTATTTTTTTCTCCGTTGCTCAGTAATAAATGATTTCCTACTCCAATTTGAGTCGCAAATCCGCAAAGTGCTTTTTCACAAACCAGTGATGCGCGTGTTTTTGTTAAATCACCTTCCGGCATGTTAGGACAGTGCTTGAACAGATAATCTGCCACAACAACGCCCAAAACAGAATCTCCCAAAAACTCCAAACGCTCGTTGCTTGGACCTGCTTTTTTGTTTTCATTTGCATAAGACGAGTGTGTTAATGCAGTTTTCAAATACTTTTTATCTTTAAAATGATAGCCGATTTTATCCTCAAGTTCCTGCAGCATGAAAACCTTACCTTTCCTATTTTTTAATGGTATCTCCCATAATGTAAAATTTATGAATGTTCCTTTGTTTGGTACTCTGAAATACTGTCGGCAATCAAACCAACAACATTGGATTCTACATATTGTTTGGTCAAACGGATTGCGCTTTTAAAGGTTCTTGCGTCTGCACTGCCGTGTGCTTTAAATACGGGCTTGGAAGCTCCTAAAATAGGAGCTCCTCCAACTTCCGTATAGTCAAACATTTTTTTCAGTTCTTTCATATCTTTCATCACAACCGAAGCTGCCAGTTTGTTTTTCGTACTCTGAGTAAAAATACCTTTAATTTTGCTCATGAGTACCATAGCAACACCTTCATATACTTTTAAAATCATATTTCCGGTAAATCCGTCTGCAACTACAACATCAGCGGCGTCCACAGGCAATGCTCTGCCTTCCACATTACCAACAAAGTTTAATTTTGAATTTTTAAGCATTTGATAGGCATCTACTTGTACTTGTGTACCTTTATTTTCTTCGCCGCCGATATTGGCAAGTCCAACCCTTGGATTATGTAGATGCATAACTTTTTCCATATAAATACTGCCCATCACACCAAATTGCTGCAGCATTTCAGGACGGCATTCGTTGTTGGCGCCTGCGTCCAGCAGCATAAAATGCCCTTTGCTTTTTGGCATAATCGGCGCAAATGCAACACGTTTAATTCCCTTGATTCTTTTTACAATGAGAGTAGCGCCTACAACCAAAGCACCGCTGTTACCGGCTGAAATAAATGCGTCTCCGCTGCCTGCAACCAATTGGCGGCAGCCTTCTGCCATGGAGGAATCAGATTTTCCCTTTGTAATTTCCGTAGGCTCATCTTCCATAGTAATGACACTTGGAGCATGGATAATTTCCATACGATTTAACGAAATATTGTTTTCTTTTGCAACGC
The DNA here is from genome assembly GCA_944384835.1 of uncultured Clostridia bacterium. GTDB lineage: Bacteria > Bacillota > Clostridia > Oscillospirales > Acutalibacteraceae > UMGS1071. The sequence continues at coordinate 37,837 of CALWUU010000023.1, forward strand.
GATGAATCTCATCCTGATCTCCTGTCAGCAAAATATCAATATCAAAATCTGTTACTGCTTCAGCGCATGCCTTTAAAATTTCCAAAGGCGCATGGTCTCCGCCAAATACATCTACAATTATTCTCATGTTTTCGCACACCCTTTACTTCAATTCACACATATTGTGCTAACAGATTCAGTGAACGCTGTGCTAAGGCAGCGTAACGTTCTTTTTTATCTTTGATATGCTCGCTCAGTGCAGGCAGCACACCAAAGTTTGCCCCCATGGGCTGAAAATTTTTGGAAATACTGTTTGCCACGTGGTCACTTAAAGCGCCCATCATGGTTTCTTTTGGTAAAATCAACGCAGATATTCCGCGTTTGCGGTTTACCGCATTGATTCCCGCCAATATTCCCGATGAGGCAGATTCCATATATCCTTCTACCCCTGTGATTTGCCCGGCAAAGAATAAATTCGGATTCTGTTTGAAACTGAAATCCTGATTCAATACTTGAGGCGCATTTAAAAACGTGTTGCGGTGCATGACACCGTAACGCATAAACTCTGCATGCTGTAAACCCGGAATCATAGAAAACACACGTTTTTGTTCACCAAATTTTAAATTGGTTTGGAAGCCAACCAAGTTGTACAGTGTACCTTCCCTATTTTCTCTGCGCAGCTGCACCACAGCCCAAGGTCGGTGTCCTGTTTTCGGATTGATTAAGCCAACCGGTTTCATAGGGCCATAGCGCATAGTATCTTTTCCTCGCTGTGCCAAAACTTCAATGGGCATACACCCTTCGTATACTTTCGGATTGGCAGCGTCAAAGTCATGAACGGGAGCACGTTCTGCCGATATCAGCGCCTCATAAAACGCTTCATATTCCTCTTTATTCATAGGGCAGTTGATATATGCGTCGTCTCCACCTTTATCATAACGGGACGCGGTAAAGCAATCCTCCATTGAAAGACTTTCCGCTGTAACAATTGGCGCGGCAGCGTCATAAAAACTAAGACTGTCCCCGCAAAGAGAAACAATTTTTTCCGCCAGCGCGTCTGATGTCAGCGGACCTGTTGCAATCACGGTGATACCCTCTTTGGGAATTTCCGTGACTTCTTCAGATACAACCTTTATCAAAGGATTGCTTTTGATTTTTTCTGTAACCATGTGGGAAAAACGGTCGCGGTCTACTGCCAAGGCTCCGCCTGCAGGTACACGGCACTGATCCGCACATTCCATAAGAAGAGAATGAAACCGACGCATTTCTTCTTTCAGCAAACCCGCGGCACTTTCTACACGATCCGCTTTTAAAGAATTGGAACAAATCAACTCAGCAAACTGTTGGCTGGAATGAGCGGGAGAGTATTTTTTCGGTTTCATTTCATACAGCGTAACCGACTCGCCTTTTGATGCAATCTGCCATGCGGCTTCACATCCCGCTAATCCTGCTCCGATGACTGTAATGCTCATTCTTCCTCCACTTTTTCATAACCGCAATCCGGTGTCACGCAATATAATTTCGGTTTTTTGCCTTTTTTCTTCAGCAAAGTTTTTCCGCACTGGGGACATTTTTCCATCGAAGGTTCATCCCAGGAAACAAAATCACAGTTCGGATACTCTTTACATCCATAAAATACGCGGCCTTTTTTGGTCTTTTTCACAATGACACGTCCGCCGCATTTTGGACATTCAGCGCCTGTTTCATTGATAATCTTTTTGATATTCTTACATTCCGGATAACCGGGACACGCAATAAATCTACCGTAACGTCCTGTTTTTACCACCATCTGCCGTCCGCATAATTCACATATAATATCTGTTTTATCCTCTTCCAGCTGAATTTTCACACCGTCCATTGCCTCTTTGGCTTTTTTCAGCGTATCTGAAAATTCATCATAAAAGGTATGCAGCTGCTGTGTCCACTCTTCCTTGCCATGTTCTACTTCATCCAGTTCACTTTCTACTTGCGCGGTAAATTTGATGTTCACAATTTTCGGAAAATGTTCTTTCATCAATTTTGTAATCACCTCGCCAAGTTCCGTTGGCTTTAAAGTCTTGTTTTCCCTTGTGACATACTCTCTTGACGTAATAGTAGAAATGGTGGTTGCATATGTGGAAGGACGTCCAATTCCGTTTTCCTCCAGAGCCTTAATCAAAGAAGCTTCCGTATAACGCGGAGGCGGCTGTGTAAAGTGCTGATTTCCAATCAATTCTTTGCATTTCAAAGGCATACCGTTTTCCAAGACAGGCAGTGCGCCTTTTGCTTCTTCCTCTTCATCTTTTCCTTCTTCATACAATACAGTATAACCGTCAAATGTAACCGTATAACCGGAAGCTTTGAAAATATAATTTTTTGCCTGAATATCTGCTTGGGTTGTACTTTGCAGACAATTTGACATTTGGCAGGCAATAAAGCGTTCCCAAATGAGTTTATACAACTTATATTGGTCTGAAGTTAAACTGTCTTTTACTTGGTCTGGAGACAAATGGGGCATAGTCGGACGAATGGCTTCGTGTCCGTCTTGTGCATTTGCTTTTACTTTAAATTTACGTGGGGTATCAGGCAAATACTTTTTACCCCAGCGCTCTAAAATATAGTCGGAAGCTTCTTTGACTGCGTCTTCGGAAATACGCAGGGAGTCGGTTCTCATATACGTAATCAAACCGACTGCGCCCATATCGGCTACTTCAACACCTTCATACAGTTCCTGCGCCACTTTCATAGTTCTTCTGGCCTGAAACCCAAGTTTGCGGGAGGCTTCCTGCTGTAAAGTAGACGTAATAAACGGAGGTGCAGGAGATTTTCTTCTGGTTCCTTTTTTTACTTTTACCACTTGATACTCCGCATTTTCCAGCTCTGCCAAGATGTTATCTGCCTGTTCCTTATTGGAGATTTTGATTTTGCCGTCAACATCTCCGTAAAAAGAAGCCGGGAATGCTTTTCTTGCGCCTTTTGGAATAAACTTTGCATCCAAGGTCCAGTATTCTTCCGGAACAAATTTACGGATTTCATTTTCACGATCTACAATAATACGAACCGCTACCGATTGTACACGCCCGCCGGAAAGTCCCCGTCTGATTTTTTGAGACAAAAACGGACTTAATTTGTAACCTACCAAACGGTCTAAAATACGGCGTGCCTGCTGTGCGTTTACCAAATCCATGTCAATGGCACGCGGATGTTCAATACCGTTGGTAACGGCTGTTTTTGTAATTTCGTTAAAGGTAACGCGGTTATGATCTTCCACGTCCAGTCCCAATAAATAAGCCAAATGCCATGAAATGGCTTCTCCTTCACGGTCCGGGTCGGTTGCAAGAAAAATTTCATCGCTTTTATCGGCAGCTTCTTTCAGCTCTTCCACCAATTTTTCTTTACCTTTGATGACTTCATATTTTGGTTTGAAATCATGTTTTACATCTACGCTTAATCGGTTTTCAGGCAAATCACGCACATGACCCATTGAAGCCACAACGTCAAAGTCTGAACCGAGATATTTCTTAATTGTTTTTGCTTTTGCAGGGGATTCCACTATTACTAGTTTAGACATCGTCTAACCACCTTTGCTCACGTACTTTCAAATCTAAAATTTACCGTTTGATTGAGTTTCATCTGAAGAAACATATTCCAAAAGAAAACGATAAATTCCAGAAAAATTAAACTTGTCCGGGCAGGCTGTAACGTCTGCCCGAGTGAGAAGAAATTGCATTACATAATTCTAATTCTGTTACGGCGATTAAAATTCTTTGCGCCGATAATCCTGTTAATACTTCTAATTGTTCTATATGCACAGGTTCAGCGGATAATTTGCTCAGCAGCAATGCTCCGTCTTGAGAAAGCAGTTCTTTTAACTCTCTGTGCATTTCTGTTATTTCGTTTTCATCAACCGCTTTCACAGGTCCAGGTTCCTGATAAAGCATTCGTTCTTCTTTCTTTTGTAACTGAGATTCCGTTTTTATTTGCTCGGGTTGAAGCAGATACGTATTTGTATATTCTTCTAAAATATCCTGCGCTTTGGTAACAGGTTTCGCACCTGCTTTGATTAAATTATTTACTCCTTCCGAAACAGGATTATAAATCCCGCAAGGAACCGCGAATACATCTCGATTTTGTTCCAAAGCAGTTCTGGCAGTAATTAAAGAACCGCTGCGTTCAGCCGCTTCTACTACCAGCACACCCACAGATAAACCGGAAATAATGCGGTTTCGAATGGGAAAATGGTGCTTGAATGCAGGTTTGGTTACAGGAAATTCCGATATAATGGCTCCATGTTCAGCAATAGACTGCCTCATAGACTCATTTTCCATCAAATACGGATATTCTATTCCGCACCCCAAAACGCATACGGAAATACCATTGCCATGCAGTGCACCTTGATGTGCTGCTGTATCAATACCTTTGGCTCCCCCGCTGATAATTACCATACCGGCTTGTGCCAGCTTCACACTCAGGTCATAAGTGATTTGTTTGCCGGCAGTGGTAGCATTCCTGGTGCCAACCACCGCTAAAGCAGGTTGTTCATCGAAATTAGGCAAGGTACCCTTAACATACAATATGCAAGGCGGATTGTCAATTTGGAAAAGTCTTTGAGGGTACGCTTTGCAAGCAGGAGTAATGGTTTGTATTCCTTTTGCTTCATTAGACGCAATTAATATTTTACCATCTTCCAGTGTATTTTGCGACAATTGTTTGAGTTCTTTTGGTGTAAATAAGCCCATAGAACGCCATTGAGTCAATCCGGCATCGTAAAATGAAGGTATATCCGGAAAATAAGATAATATCCGTTTTGGTTTAAAACTGCCTTCTCCCAAGGATAATTGCAGCCATGCCCAATAAGCTTTCTTATCTTCTGTCATATAGATTCCTCTAACTGCATGTCAATTCTTCCGCGCATCATTTCCCACATTAAAATCGCGGCAGAACTTGCTGCGTTTAACGATTCTGCGCGCCCCATCATAGGGATGGTAACGCAAGCGTCACAAGCCGCGATTGCGGTTTGGCTCAAGCCGTTTCCTTCATTGCCGATCAGCATTACGGTTGGTTTTGAAAAATCCGTTTCCAAAACGCTTTGCGCCCGTTCGGAAGGAACTGCCGCAAACACAGAAAACGCTTTTCGTTTTAGCTCTTTGATTGCAAAGGACGTATCTTTTTCTATATAAAACGGCAAGCGGAAAATTGCACCCATACTGGCACGCAATGCTTTGGGACTGTAAATATCACAGCAGTCTCCCAAAAACAGCACACCGCTTACCCCCAGCGCTTCTGCTGTACGCAAAACAGAGCCTAAATTTGCCGGGTCTTGTATTTGTTCCAAAGCAACGTACGTTCCCGATGCTTGCATATCCATCATACTGTGATGCTGCTCCGGAATTCTGCATACGCAGAATACACCCTGATTATGCTTTGTGGCAGAAAGCGCGTCGGCCACATGTTCTTCTATCAAACGATAAGAACGGCACTCCTGTATAATTTGAGTGATATAATCGTTGTATTTTGTTTGAGCAGCCCCGGTAAAGTACGCGGAGACAATTTCAATATTGCTCAGCGCAGCATCTCTGCACAGTCTTGCTCCTTCTACCACAAACATACCTTTTTCACGGCGAAACGATGCTGAATCCACTAATTTCGCAGCCAATTTGATTTCTTCATTTTTACGACTTTTGATGATTTCCAACATAACATAAAATCTCCGTGTAACCAAAATTTGCGCCCGAGGGAATCCCCCGAGCGCAACTATAGCTTTTTTATAGGGCAGATTTTGCTGTTTCTACCAAAGCAGCAAAAGCAGCAGGATCTGCAACCGCAATCTCAGCAAGCATTTTGCGGTTTAGACCAACATTTGCTTTTTTCAAACCATTCATAAATGTAGAATAGTTCATGCCGTTCAATTGAGCAGCAGCAGAAATACGAGTAATCCATAGACGACGGAAATCTCTTTTTCTTTGTTTACGGCCAATATATGCATAATTACCGGACTTCATAACGGCTTGTTTTGCCATTTTAAAGTGTTTGCTTTTAGCGCCCCAGTATCCTTTTGCCAGTTTTAATACTTTTTTTCTTCTTTTGCGTGTTGCCAACGCACCTTTAATACGTGCCATTATCTATTACCTCCAATATTCGGTCAATTATCGTGTTTCAATCTCTTTTGGAAAAGAACGTCTATTATTTGTAAGGAATCATTCTTTTTACTGCTGCTACATTGGTTTTATCTGTTACAGCGGTTTGTCTTAGACCTCTTTTACGTTTTGTTGTTTTCTTATTCAAAATGTGAGATTTGTTTGCGTGTGCACGGATAACCTTTCCGTTTTTGGATAATTTAAAACGCTTTTTAGCGCCGGAATGTGTTTTAATCTTAGGCATGAGTTAATCCTCCTTAATTGTTTAACATCACTTTGTAGGTTTGGTTGCAAGAAACATTAGCATATTGCGGCCTTCCAATTTCGCCGGCTTTTCAACATTCGCATGCTCGGAAAGCGCCTCTGCAAAACGGTTCATAATGTCATATCCGTGTTCCGGATGACCCATTTCCCTTCCGCGGAAGCGAATAGAAACTTTAACTTTGTCACCGCTTTTTAAAAAGCGCATTGCATGGCTTACTTTTGTGTTAAAGTCGTGTGTGTCAATGTTTAAAGAAAGTCTGATTTCTTTAATATCAACCACGTGCTGATTCTTTCTTGCTTCTTTCTCGCGCTTGGTTTGTTCAAACTTATATTTGCCGTAGTCAATAATTTTGCATACAGGCGGTGTAGCCTGAGGGGCAATTTTTACAAGATCCAAATCTTTTTCTGCTGCCAAATCCAAGGCTTTTGCCGCAGGCATAATGCCAAGCTGGCTGCCGTCAGAATCAATTACACGGACTTCCTTGTCACGAATTTCTTCGTTAATCTGTAGCTCTTTACTGCTAATGGTTACACACCTCCAAAAATACGTTGTGACTGTTATCGTTTACAAAATAAAAACGCGGACAGAATCTTCCGTCCGCGCATCAATAAACATACTTATCCCATCGTCAAAATGAAAGATAGTGAATATTGACCCGTGTCGGACGATACCCCACAGGTGAGAGCACATGTGCTCCGCTTTGTTTTACTCAAACTATTTTAACAGGTTGCGTTCTATTTGTCAATAGAAAACTTATGTTTCCATTCTCCTGTTACTTCTTGATTAAGATGGAACGAATACAGCATGCATTCTTTTACAGGTTTTCCAAAGCATTGCTCCATTGCGTATACGTACAGCTCTAACTGCAGACGGTAACGGTCCCACAGTTCCTCTGCATGTTTGACTCGGTCCGTTTTAAAGTCTACAATCACCAGTTCACCATTTTCTTCAAAGACGCAGTCAACCGCTCCCTGTAAAACAGCAGTCTCTGTTTTCAGATGTTCAGGCAGATCTTTTTCTACAACAGACAATGGCAATTCCACCATAAAGCGTTTTTCTTTTTCCAAAGCGGTTGATGCCAGCATACGCTTTCCCAATGGACTTTGAAAAAACGATTGTGCTTTTGATAAATCGACTGCTTGCGCCTGCTGTGTGGTTAAATATCCTTGTTTTACAATTCTGTCGCATTCTGCCTGCGCATCACTGCTTGCAGCCTCATAATCTGCAAACTGCATAAATTCGTGCAGCGCTGTTCCCCGCTCCGCAGGCGTTAGTCCAAAACTGCTCATAAAACGTGGTCGCACAAGCGTATTCTGCACTTTAGAAGCCTTACCGGCCAATTCAGACGCCGTTACTTTTGCAGGTAATTGCGTCAGTATCTCTCGCTGATACCGAAACTCTATGTTTGCTTGTAAAGATTGCAGCAGCTGCATATTCACAGGCGCTTCCTGTTTTTCTTCCGTTTCTACTATAACAGGTTCCTGTTTGGGAGGCAGTACAATGTTCATCTCCCAAGGCTGTGAAGAATTGCGCAGAATGATACTGTCGTCTGCCATGGCACGTTCCCGCAGCTGATGTCCATCCGTATGGCTCAATGCGCAGGATAAAATCCAATCTGAAAAACTGGAAGCGCGGTTTACTACAAACGGCTCCTGCTTTCTCTCTCCGCTTAGCTGGGCGGCTAATTTTGCAAGAGTACGGTCTAAATTTTTGACGGTAGACAGCATAATCAATTTTTCTTTTGCCCTGGTCATAGCTACATATAAAATGCGCATCTCTTCAGACAGCTTTTCCCTGTTCATTTCCAACGCTATTGCTTCTCTAGGCAGAGTAGTATATCTGCAATTGGTTTCTAAATCACGCAGTTTTACTCCCAAACCCAAATAAGGATGCAGCAAAGCATCTTTTTGTTCTCTGTTAAACGGATTGGAACAGCGGGCTAAAATGCAAATAGGAAATTCCAAACCTTTAGAGCGATGAATGCTCATGATTTTTACCGCGTCCGCCCCTTCAGACATAACAGAGGCCGCCGGCAAATCGGCATCCTGTTTCTGCAAACGGTCAATATAACGGATAAATCCGGATAAACCGTGATAACCTGCCTGCTCAAACTGTTTTGCATATTCCATTAACAGTTGCAAATTGGCCAATCTGCTTTCCCCGTGGGTCATGGTTTGCACCATATTCAGATATCCGCTTTTTTGGTAAATATAGTTTAATAATCGGTCGGCAGGCATAGTTGCCGCTAAGGTACGGTACTGCTCCAAATCGTCTAAAAATGCAGCTGCCTGCTGATTTTGTCTGCCAAAAGATTGACACGCCAAATATAGAGGCTGTTTCCTTTCATTCCCACGCATTTGAGCCATATCATCCACCGTAAATCCGTAAATAGGACTCATCAAAACAGAGGCAAACGGAATGTCCTGCAACGGATTATCAATCACCCGCAGCAGCGACAGCATGACCGCTACTTCTACGGTATGAAAAAATCCGTTGTGGGTATCTGCCCACGCAGGAATACCTTGTTTTTCAAGCTCTTTTGCATAATCAGGCGCATGTTTGTTTGCACTGCGCAACAAAATACAAAAATCTCCGTACCTTACAGGTCTTTGTTCTCCATTTTCTGTTACAAGATAGGATTCATTCACCATATTGCGTATGGTATTTGCAATATGACGGCTTTCCAGAACAGTCGTTGTTTCATCTTCCGTTTCGTCTTGAACCGCCGCTAAATCAATAATATCCAATTGGGTCTGGCACTTATCATATTCCGGATACTTTGCTCCGGGCACCAACAATTCTTTTCCTTCATATGCAACATCCCCTGCCTGAGGAGACATAATTTGCGAGAACACAAAATTAATGGTATCCGTTACCGTTTCACGGGAACGGAAGTTTTTATCCAAAATCAAATACGCGGGATATTGGTTCAGCTCCCTTTGATATTCCGGAAAGCTGTGTCTGCGTTCTAAAAAGATACTTGGCATGGCTTGACGAAAACTATAGATGCTCTGCTTCACATCGCCCACCATAAATAAATTTTTCTCATCCTGAGAAATTGCCCGAAACAGCATGTCCTGCGCTTCGTTGGTATCCTGATATTCATCCACCATAACTTCATCAAATCGTTGAGACAACTTTTCCGCTTCTTCCGTACGGACAAAACCGTCTTCTGTCTCTTTGATGAGTAATTCCAATGCCCAGTGTTCCAAATCACTAAAGTCCGCCGCTTTGCGTTCTGCTTTTAAACACCTCAATTCTTCTGAAAACTCCTTGGTAATCGCAAATAGTTTTTGTACCATAGGCGACAAGCGAGCCAAATCGTCCTTTGTCTCCTGTTCTGTAGCACAGAACAATTTTCCGACCTTTTTATCAATGGTTTCTTTGACTTGCTTGCGGCAGTCGCTGATACGAATTTTCAGCTCATCTTCACTGTATCCCCGCAGTGACGGCAATCGTACAAAAGTAACGTTTGCAGCCGCTTTTGCCGCTTCGTCCCAAGTTCCGTGTTTCAATACTTCTTCCAAATGATTCAATTCCGTCAAATCATTTTGATACGTGTTTTCATACGTTTCTAGCAGTTTGGCATCCTGTTTCATCAGCTCCAGCGCATGTTTTGTAAGGGTAATACAGTAATGCACCGCCTCCTGCGCATAGGAAAGCAAAGTTTGTCCCCAAGGAGTATCGGCAATCTGCCCTGTATGCTGATACATCGCCGCTTTTTCGTCCAACCATTTTTGAGGGAAAGGATGGGAACGGGTAAACTCATATAAAGTTTCCACTGTTTGTATGATTCGACTGTCATCACGGTCGGAGCTGAACGCTTCTACCAAGTCGGCAAACGGTTGGTCCTGCTGTTCATAATTCCGTTCCAGCACATTTGTAATGGCAGTTTGCTTTAATAACATAAGCTCACTGTTATCTACAATACGCAATTCCGGAGACAAATTGAGTTTATAAAAATTCTCTTTGATTAATTCATTACAAAAACTATGTATGGTACTTATCTGCGCACGTCCCAATAACAATTGCTGCCGCTGTAAATTACGGTTTGTAGGGTCTTTTGCCAACAATTCTGAAATTCTTGCGGCAATACGGTCTTTCATCTCTGCCGCCGCCGCTTTTGTAAATGTGACCACAAGCAGTCTGTCCGCGTCGCTGGGATGAACCGGGTCAGTCAACCGCTCTATCACACGCTGAACCAATACCGCCGTTTTACCTGATCCTGCCGCCGCAGATACCAGCAAAGTACCGTCGCGGGCGTCAATTGCATTTTTTTGTTCCTGTGTCCATGCTCGGCTCACCCGTTTTCTCCTCCTTTCTGTTTCAATTGTTCCAATACTTCTTCTTTTTTATGACAAAACTGTGGGTTTCCGCCGTCCTCTTTTTCATGCTGGCAAACTGAAAAATAAGGACAGTATAAACAGCCGTCATAAGCTCCCTGCAAAGGATTTGCCTGCACATTTCCCTGCTGTAAATTCTGAGCCATATTGCCAATAAGCGATTCAATGTAACTTAGTACACTCTGCATCTCGTCAGCATTGAGCAAGGATTCCTGAGATTTCGCTGCGCCGTCCTTTAAAGCAACCGGAATATAGATACCCTCTGCATGTTCTTCCATACCGCAAATTACAGAGGTATCATTGATTATAACGCCGTTCATACGAAGCTGTTTATTGATTTCCTTTTCCACCGCGTCAGGTTTTGCAGACCGAGAGATGGAAATAATAGGGCGCGAGGCAGGCATATATAATACGCCTGCCGGTTGATATTGTCCGTTTTGAATTAAGGCGGCAAGATAAATGAGCATTTGCATGTTAATGCCATGCAGAATATCACCGATTTTAAATTCTTTCTTCCCTGTTTTATAATCTACAACACGCACGTATTGTACGCCGTCTTGTTCCATAACATCCGTACGGTCGATTTTACCCTCCACTTGAACCACTGTACCGTCCTCCAAAGAGATGGTTAAAGGAGAAAAATCGCCTCCGTTTTCCTTTAAAGATAACTCGTGACCAATGGGCTGAAACTTGCTTTGAGAAAGCTCCTTTGCAATATGGTGAATGACACCATGGGCAGAATCTGCAATGCGGCGAAATACAAACTGAAACCGCTCGGTTTTATCCTCGCTTCCGCCCAATTTCATATTGACATATGCAGTAATATAGTCCTGAATTTCCTGAATCAATGTCTCTTTCGGCATAGAGGCAATCTCTTCCGCGCAATGCGCTTCAAACATTTGCTGCAAGAGATAATGAATTAAACTGCCATATTCCAGCTGATCCATTTCTGCAGGTCTGCGTTCTTTTAAATTCAGACCGTAACGGCAAAAATATTGAAACGGGCACAAATGGTATTGCTCAATCTGAGTAGCTGATACAGACATTTTATTTTGAAACAATTGCTTTGCATGTTCAGGCTGTGTAAAACGATGCACTTTCTTTCCATACGCTCGCTCCAAAGCCTCCATGCGCTCTGCATATCCGTCTTCGTTCTCAAATACTGCTTTCAAAGTAGATTTCAACTGCGTTTGACTGCGATATTCTTTTGCGGCCATTGAAAATGCAGATTCTTTAGAACATGCAAAATATGCTTTTTCTATTTTTGCTTCCGTTTGTGATTCTAACAACGGAAATGTACCTTTTACTTCACTTACAATCATAGAAGAAGCCTTGGCTTCTCCTGTAAGTCCCGCACGATGCCAAGTAATATATAATCTATGGGAAGGGCTGGTAAGCGCCGCATATGCCAAATACTGCTCTTCAATAGCAGTTTCCTGAGCAGTATCGCTCAAAGGCAGTCCCAGTTGAATTAAAGACTGCCGTTCCAAATCACTGAAAACACCCTTACTGCCCGGCACAGCAGGAAATTCTCCTTGCACCGCACCAATGACAAATACGACTTTCGGCTGCGCGGGACGCATACGGTCTGCGGTACCCACAGTAACATGATCAAGACTTTGCGGAATACCTGCGACATCATAAGATAAAATCATCAGGCGCAGCAATTCTGCAAACCGCTGTACCGTTAATGATTCTTGTTCCAATCCGGACGCGCATTGATCCAAAATATTCATTAAGATATTCCATAACTGGGTTTGTTGTTCCGCTGTATCCAGCCGTCCCATTTGTTCCAGTCGATTGGACAAATTTTGCAAAGCAGACGGAACATCCAGCTCTTCTAATAACTGATACAGCGCTTTTGCGTATGTCAGGCCGTCTCCGTTTTTCAAACGTTTTTGTAAGCGCACCAATGGTTTTACTACTCTCTCACGCAATTGGTTCAGTTCTTCCAGCCGTTGTTTCTGCTGTTCTGTCTGCTGTTCGACAAAGCCGTCCACATTGGCCGTCCATTCCTTGAGCCATTTCTTTCCTGAAAGATTCCATAAAAACGTATAGTTTTCCAACAAAGAAATTTCATACGGTGTAAGCCCTGCCAACCCGGTTTTTAAATACACAAAGATGTCATCCGAAGAAAAACTGCTTTTTAATATTTGCAGTGCATACAGCACCAAACACATCAAAGGTTCCGCATAAACAGAACGAGGTGTATCCATAAAATACGGTACTTCATATTGCTCCAGCGCAACGTCCAATACACCGCGGTAATGGTCTAAATTTCTGGCAATAATGGCAAAATCTCGATATTGATACCCTTCATTCATAACCAAATGCCGAATGGTTGCACCGATATACGCAGCCTCGTTGTATACGGTTTCTCCGCTGTATAATGTAACCGCATCAGGAACATTAGAAAGCGGTTCTTTCTCAATGCGGAATATTTGGTGTTCCAACTGTGTTAAATCTTCTGCTGCAAAGCGTATGCCCGGTTCCAATAAAACAGGCGCAGATACCTGTACATGATTTTGTCTTGCCATACGCATAAGTACATGCGCCGTATGGCGCACACGCGCAAACACCTCTGCTCCTAATTGACTGTCCAAAGTATCACAAGTCAGCGATACCGTTACTTCACAGGCTTGAGACAGCATCAGTTCGATTAAGTCGAACTCCTGCTGTGTAAAACCTTTAAAAGAGTCAATAAAAATATGGTATCCCTCAAAAAAACGATGTTCCGTAAATATAGTTTTTAAACGCTGTAGGTCGTCCAATGGATCTAAATAGCTTTGCGCCGCCAAAGCGTCATACGCAGATAAAATAAGACCTACTTCTTTCAACTTTTGCCTAAGTTTTTTGTCTTCTGTTTGTTGTGCTGTTTCCAATAGCACGTCAGGAGAAATTGCACACATTTTTAGTTCTGCAGACATGGAAAGCATTAAAGGAATCAATTCTTCCACGCGTGTTACATAAAATTCCAATTCTTCTTTTACTTCTTCCAAAGCCAGGCTCATAAAAATATTCCGTCCGCCGTCATCTAATTTTGGAGTTCCGCTGCCTCCGTAAGTACGAAACGCCAAATCTGTAAGGCGGGTAAAACTCATGACTTCTGCTCGAGCCACTCGTTTGGGACCAAGCAGTTTCAGCATTGCTTTTTCTGATTCAAATGAATATTGCTCCGGAACCAGCAGCATAATCTTTTCTGTATTTTGCTCTGCAAGCTGTTTTACTCGCTCCCGAATATTATAGGTTTTTCCGCTGCCTGCACGGCCTAATATCAGTTGTAACATGAATACTCTCCTAATTGGGTGAAATACATCATTTTATTTTTTAGTATATCACAATGATACACCAAAAATAAAGATGACCCGTTTCTGCTTTATGAGAAAATATACAGCGCATAGTTGTCATTTAGCACATATGCATGCTATACTGAAATTACAGTTTATTTGAAACTATGGTATTACAGATACAATGCAATATCGTCTAATGGAAAAAGGAGACAAACATGATACTGGATTTTTCTAAAATAGAGGAAACTGTAAAAACACAGTTTTATGGCGGAGAAAAAGAATTAAGAGCACATATGTCGATTGATAAAAACAATAAAATATTATTGGGAACATTGGAACCCGGCGCTTCTATCGGTCTGCATACCCATGAAACCAACAGCGAAATTATTTATATTTTGAGCGGAAAAGGCAAAGTACTGTTTGAAGGCGAATATGAGTTGGTTTCCGCTGGATTATGTCACTATTGTCCACAAGGATGTTCCCATAGTTTAATCAATGACAGTGATGATAATTTAACTTTTTTTGCAGTGGTCCCTGAACATACGACATAAAAAGAAAAAAGCCTGTATGATATGTCATACAGGCTTTTTATTTGAAGTTACCATCCAAACCAGCTTTTGATACTCTCATAAATTTCCACTGTTTTAAATTTTACTTCGTATTGATTTCCTTCTACCACACTCATCTGTTCATCAGTTAAAACATCTTTCAATTCCGGCATACCATCTCGTTTTTCTGCTGCGGGAAGACACATTGCAGGGAATAGTACGCACCACCAGTTTTCTCCCGTTCCTTCTCCGATTAACACACGCAAAGCGTCATAATTTCCCGCCGGCATCGTAATATCATCGTACTGTCTGTTATTGAAGAATATATTTTCTACTTCTACTGTTACATCATAGGTATATCCTTGCTTGTAAATTTCATCCTGCGCTACTTGTTCCAAATACGCAATATTCGCTTTTGCTGTGCTCATTGCTTCTTCTTTTGTAGTGCATCCGCTGAATAATTCTCCCGTTTCTTTCAGGAGCCTGTCTCTTACCTTTAATTTTAACACTTGGTCTTCTTCAGAATCTGAATTTGCCAGTACATGTAAACGGAATACTTCATTTGGGATCTGCTCGCATTGTGCGGCAAATGCAGTAAAGCTGGTAAAAGAAAACAGAATTGCAATTACAAACCCAATTAGCAGCGCCTTTTCTATGTATTTCAACTTTGTCATGAATAAAACCTCTTTCTGTTTGAAATGTTATTAACAGAATGGACAGGTTTTATTTTATTTATACATATTTATGAAAAAATTTTTTGAGAGAAAAACAGAACACCCAATGCTATTATGGTCGGATGTTCTGTTTTTCTCAAATAAAAATCAAATTCAACAGCAGCATAGTGGTAACACCGGGAATACCGCCTACAGCCGAAACTCCGATACTAAGCGGATTAAGAGGCAAACGCACACCCGTAAAATATCCCGATAGATTTACGGCCAGCAAAGCGCAAAGCCCTATACAAATACTAATAATTGTTTTCCGAACCGGTTTTTTTGACTTGGCAATTACTTGTACCAACACAAGCGCTGCAAAAATACCCAGCGCAATTAAAATGCCAATAAAAATCCGCACATTTTATCCCCTCGCTTATATTAAAAATACGTTTCGAAAGGAGGAACAGCGATTCCCTGCTGTTTTGCGACATCCAGCAAATGACGGTAACGCGCCTGAAGTGCCCTGTCTTCATATATACACGCCTCAATCATATCCTGATTGCTTTCCAACTCAAACCACTGACGATTGCAGGCAAGCAAACGACTTACTTCTTTGATTTCTTCTAACAAATGTTCATGTTGTTTTTCTTCGCTTAATTTCAAAACGTGTTGATTTGCATCTGTATGTTCCATCATATCAGCTTCCGCCCTTCCAATGATACTTATGCAGGTAGAATGGACAAATATGCCCCAAATATACCTTTTTTAGAAAATTATAAAAAATTACCAGTATTTTCGCCATCCCTTTGCATGCGCAACCAGATATAACATAAATTATTTGCTTTGGTTAATGGATATTCCTGTTTGCGTGCAGTATAACACGGCTATGGAGGTTTGAATCATAAAATAAGTCCTAAACACAATATTTTCTTCCATTGTTCCAACTAAGAAAATATCATAAATGATTTCAAAAAGCAGCGGACAAATCAAGTGCAAAACCGTAACTTGGAGAAACTGTCTCTGGTATTTTTCATTGCAGTGCCTTTGGTAAATTATATGATGTTACATTGAATGACTTGCTTCAATATAATAAACGCAAAAAAAGATGCCGATTTTTCCCAAAAGGTAAACATATTTTGGCACTGCAGCATTAAGAGAACATGATAAAATTATGCTGTCTCACATCACAGGAGAGATTCGATGGAAAAAACAGATACAAATTAAAAAAAGAACGCAGGACAAATACATGTGTCCTGCGTTCTTTTTATTGTTTATTTGTAATTTTACCCACCTCAGATGCAGGCATAAAGTCGATTCTTCCTGAAGATACATCCGCTGCTACTGCCTGAATACGTATTGGCATTCCTATGGTCAGCTTATCACCTGTCAGACGGTCTACCTGCGTCATCAAACCGTCAAATTCAAATTCTGAATCCACAAACGTATCAATGGGTACAAAACCTTCTACACTGTTGGTTAACTGTACAAATAATCCACGATTGGTAACTCCGCTGATAATACCGTCAAACTGTTCTCCAATATGCTGTGTCATATACTCTGCCATATAGCAGTCTTCCGCACTGCGTTCTGCTACCAAGGCTTTTACTTCTGCTTCAGAGGAATTGGTTGCACTGTCCTGAGCATAAGTTGCATAGTGCTCGTTGATATAATTTCTGCCTTTTTTATGGACAAATGCTGTTAAAATACGGTGAATCGCCGTATCCGGATAACGTCGGATAGGAGAAGTGTAGTGACAGTAATCTTCCAAAGCTAGACCAAAGTGACCCAACGGGTCTGTGGAATATCTTGCCTTTTCCATAGTACGCAGAATTTGATAAGAGACGATTTTCTGTGCGGGAGTTCCAACCGCTTGGTCTAAAATTGCAGCGAACTCTGCAGTAGAAGGATTTTCTTTTTTAATGCCTGAAAAATCCAGTCCCAAAGAAGAAACAAGTTCGATTAATGTTTCGATTTTCAACGATTTCGGATTTTCATGAACACGATATACAAACGGAAGATGTTCTTTTTCCGCCAATTTTGCAGCCGCCTGATTTGCAGTAACCATTAACTGTTCAATCATTTGTTCCGATTCACCTGTTTGTCTTGGCTGTACGTCAATACAAACACCGTCTTCGTTTAAGATAAATTTTGGCTCGTTGCTTTCCAGCTCCATGGTTCCGTTTCTTCTGGAACGCTCTTTTGTAATCGATGCCATTTCTCTTGCTGTCATAAGTCCTTTCATGACCGGTTTATATTTATCCAGTAAATCCTGGGTGGCGGTTCCTTTAAACAGTTCATTGACTTCGCTGTAAACGCCTCGTACTTTGGTTCTAATGATTGTTTTTTCAAAACGATAATCTGTGATAGCACCGTCCATATCCACTTGAATGATAGCAGAAAAAGCTAACTTGTCACTGTCCGGAGTCAGAGAACATACGCCGTTTGAAATTTCCGGCGGAAGCATTGGAATCACTCTATCCGCAAAATACACAGATGTTCCTCTTAACTGCGCTT
The DNA here is from genome assembly GCA_944384835.1 of uncultured Clostridia bacterium. GTDB lineage: Bacteria > Bacillota > Clostridia > Oscillospirales > Acutalibacteraceae > UMGS1071. The sequence continues at coordinate 55,548 of CALWUU010000023.1, forward strand.
CTTTATCCATCGCACTGCCTTCTTTTACATAATGGGAAACATCAGCAATGTGGACGCCCAGTTCAAAACCATGTTCTGTTTTTTTACAGGAAATAGCGTCATCCAAATCTTTTGCGCTGGCGCTGTCTATGGTAAAGATAGCTTCATCACGCAAGTCAATTCTGCCTTGCATATCTTCCTGGGTTACTCCTCTGGCGGCAATTCGTCTTGCTTCCTCCAACACCTCTTCCGGAAATTCCATACGAATACCATTTTGTTCTACAATGGCATCCGCGCATACTCTGGCGCTGCTTGCTTTACCAAATACTTTTACAATATTGGCAACCAGTTTATTATTTTTGGGATTCCGTTTGATATGAGCATATACCTTATCACCAATCTGTGCGCCGTTGAGCGTATTGCGGTTAACCTGCAGATTATAACGAATGGGAATATCCGCTGCAAATTCCCAATAACCTTCGTTATAAACAAGCGTACCTGTAGTATAACGGCTGCCCTCTTCCACAATTTCTTTCACTTCACCGCTGCGACCGCGGTCAGATTCCGTAATATTGGTTAAAATGACAATATCATTGAGCATGGCATTTTTCAAATTACTGCCGTGAACAAAAATATCTCCGAAGCCTTCTTCCGGTCTGACAAACGCAAATCCTTTTGATAAAGAGGATACACGCGCACGAATATCGCCAAATACAAGAGAAACCATTTGTTTCTCATCTATGGAAATTTTGTCTTCATATTTCAGCTCTGCCATTGCTTTTGCAAAGTCAGGTTCCTGCTGCAAGCGCGCTTTTTCTTGTAACTGCACATACGGCAGCGGACCGCGTTCTTTTTGCAGCGTAGTTAAAATTCTGGTCTTAATATCATCTATCGTCATATTTTTCCCTGCCTTTATCAATTAACGTTAACCTATTTTGAATCATTTATGCAATAGAAATATTGATTTAAAAATTTAGTAACAAAAACCCTCGCTTAGCACGATGCCAAACGAGGGTTTTCACATGCATTATTGGCCGGAACTTCCTGTAGTAAAGAAAATGATTGCATTGATTACAATTACAAATGCAAAAAAGCCAAGTGCAATTATTGTTGTCCATCTAGATAAAAATGCATCAATGGTACGGCCTTTATTTTTAGATAAAAAGGTGTCGGAAGAAGAACCTCCGCCAACTCTATTTTCGTTCTGTTGCTGACCTTCCTGAAGAAGAACCAAGGCAATAATACCAACGGCAAAAACTAGAAGGACTATGCCAAAGCCTAGTTCTAAAGCTCCCATTTTGTACCTCCGAGTATCTGTTCGATCAAATAACTTAAATTATCATACCATATGTGAAACATTTTTTCAACATAGTTTCCACATATTATAAAATATTTTTTGCATAAAGTTTCTTATCTTGGAAAAGCTACATCTAGGCAGAAAAACGAAAAACCGCGTTTGCCGTTTTTTGCCCGCCGTTTTTGCTTTGCTATTGGCACTGCAAAAACGGTTTTTATTTTAAAGTCAGCTGTTCCCCTTCATATTCCTCTGCAGTAGGCAGCGAACCTATTGCCGGAATATTTTTTCGGTAACGAGCAGGGTTGGAAAGCATTTCTTCTTCATACACCACTGCTTTTGCAAGTGCCTTACCGCGTTTTAGTATAATACCTGCTACACCTTGTGTGGAGCGGGTTGTTTTAGGCTGAATTGCCTCTGTGTTTACTAACAGCATTCTGCCTTCCGTGGTGGTAAGCAAAATTTCACATTCCTGTTTACAATAAAACATGGCAAACAAGGTCGATTTATCGCTGTAAGCGCCTACAAGTTTTTTACGATTGGTTTTAGTTGCATACGTATTCATTTCTACTTTTGCAATCTTACCGTTTTCAAAAATAAAAATCATAAAACCGTCATACGATTTGGTAGCGGCCATATAAATTGCAGCTTCTCCTTCTTCCATACCCAGTTTTGCTGCTACATAATCTCCCAAAACACTGGCCTTTGTATCGGAAAACTCACTGGCTCTTGTCTTATAAACAGTAGCATGATCGGTAAAAAACAATAATTCTGTGTTATTGGTTGCCTCAATTTGCTCTATGATTTTGTCGCCTTCTTTTAATTTTTGTTCTCCGCTCATACGCAAAGACTGAGGCGTGATTTTTTTGAAATAACCTTCTTGTGTAAAGAATAAATGTACGGGATAATCCGGTACCTCTTCCTCCACAACCGCTTCTTCCATTTCATCGGCATAAAGCAGCATGCTGCGGCGCGGCTGTGCATATTTCTTTGCGACATCCTTTAATTCTGCAATGATAATTTGTTTTATCTTTGCTTTGCTTGCCAAAACATCTTGCAGGGAAGCAATATCTTTTTCCAACTGCGCAATTTCTTCCGTGCGTTTTAAAATGTATTCGCGGTTTAAATGACGCAGTTTGATTTCAGCAACGTATTCCGCCTGAATTTCATCAATGCCAAAGCCTGACATAAGATTCGGCACAACATTTGCTTCTTCCGCTGTTTCACGAACAATTTTCACTGCTTTGTCAATATCGAGCAAAATTGCCTGTAAACCTTTGAGCAAATGCAGTTTATCCTGCTTTTTCTTTAAATCAAAGTGTGTTCTGCGGCGTACACATTCAATTCGGAATGCTGTCCATTCATCCAGCAGTTCTCGAATGCCCATCACCTTTGGCATTCCTGCTACCAAGACGTTAAAGTTACAGGAAAAAGTATCTTCCAGTGTTGTCATTTTAAACAGACGCTGCATCAATTTATCCGGGTCCACACCACGTTTTAAATCAATGGTAATTTTCAAGCCATCCAAACCTGTTTCGTCTCTGATGTCTGAAATTTCCTTTAGTTTTCCCTGTTTTACCAAGTCGACTACTTTTTCCACAATGACTTCAATGGTAGTAGTAGGCGGAATTTGTGTAATATCTATACAGTTTGCAGACTTATCGTACGAATAGCGGGAACGCACACGGATGCCGCCGCGGCCTGTTTGATAAATGGTATCAATCGCCTGTTTATCATATACAATTTGTCCTCCGCCCGGAAAATCAGGCGCCAACAGTGTAGAAGCTATGTCATGATTTTCATCTTTCATAAATGCAATGGTAGTTTGACAAACTTCTTCTAAGTTAAACGGACAAATCGAGCTTGCCATACCAACGGCAATTCCCGTATTCGCGTTGACCAATACTGAAGGATAACTAGCCGGCAGCAGCGTTGGCTCTTTCATGGTATTGTCATAGTTATCTGCAAAATCGACGGTATCTTTGTCAATGTCACGGAACAGCTCTTGGCAAATATCGTCCAGTCTGGCTTCTGTATAACGAGAAGCTGCCCAAGCCATGTCACGGGAATAATATTTACCAAAATTGCCTTTTGAATCAATATATGGGTGCAGTAAAGCTTCATATCCACGGCTTAAACGCACCATAGTATCATAAATTGCGGAATCACCATGAGGGTTTAACTTCATGGTTTGTCCTACAATATTGGCTGATTTTGTTCTTGCCGAACCGAGCAGCCCCATTTTGTACATGGTATACAGCAGCTTGCGGTGAGACGGTTTAAAACCGTCAATCTCCGGAATAGCGCGGGACATAATAACGCTCATAGCATAAGGCATATAGTTTTTTTCCAAAGTATCTGTAATGGGTTGTTCCACTACCTCCCCAGCGCCTTCAATAACACCTTTTACGCTTGTACTTTTCTTTTTAGGTTCTGTGCTTCTCCTTCTTGGAGGCATTGTGTATTCACTCCAATCCTATCATCTGCGTCAGCTTACATCCGCAGAGTCAATATACAAATATCCATTTTCCGCAATATATGTTTTTCTTCCTGATAAATTATCCCCCAGCAACAGGTCAAACATTTCGGACGTTCTTGCGGCATCTTCCGGCATCACCTGAATCAAACGGCGGGTTTCGGGATTCATTGTGGTAAAGCTCATCATATCCGGCTCGTTTTCACCAAGACCTTTAGAACGCTGTATGGTACATTTTTGATTGCCGATTTGTTTTAAAAACATGTCTTTTTCCGCTTCTGTATAGGCAAAATACGTCTGGTCTTTTGTTGTAATTTCAAACAACGGCGATTCTGCAATATATACCTTGCCTTCTTCAATCAAGGTAGGCGTTAAACGATACAGCATTGTAAGCAATAACGTGCGAATCTGAAATCCGTCCACATCGGCATCGGTACATAGAATCACTTTATTCCAGCGCAGTGCAGACAAATCAAATGTAGATAAGTTTTTATTGGCTTTACTTTTTACCTCTACACCGCACCCCAATACTTTAATCAAATCTGTAATAATATCGCTTTTAAAGATTTTATCGTAATCCGCTTTCAAACAGTTTAAAATTTTTCCTCGAATCGGCATAATCGCCTGAAAATCAGGATTCCTTGCTTGTTTACATGCACCGAGAGCGGAATCTCCCTCTACGATAAAGATTTCACGTTCGCTGACATCTTTGCTTCGGCAGTCTACAAACTTTGCCACACGATTTGTAATATCCAAATTGCTGGTTAATTTTTTCTTTAAATTTAAACGTGTTTTTTCCGCATCTTCACGGCTGCGTTTATTAATGAGAACCTGCCCGGCAATCTTGTCCGCTTCCAGCGGATTTTCCAAAAAATAAATCTCAAGGTTATGACGCAGCATTTCAGTCATCGCTTCTTGGATGCCTTTATTGGTAATTGCTTTTTTCGTTTGATTCTCGTAACTGGTTCGATTGGAGAAAGAAGAAATCACCAAAATCAAACAATCTTCCACATCAGCAAAGGTAATCTTGCTTTCATTTTTGTTATACTTGGAGGTTTGTTTGAGATAGGCATCGATCTGATATACAAATGCGTTTCGAACCGCTTTGTCAGGCGCCCCGCCATATTCCAGCCAACTGGAGTTGTGGTAGTATTCGATTGCTTTACTTCTGTTGGAAAACGCACAGGCTACATTGATTTTGGTACGGTATTCGTCTTTATCAGCTCTGTCACGTACTTTGCGTTCTGTTTGCCAAAATTGTACGGAGGTAAGGGCATCGTCCTCTGCAATTTCTTTCACATGATCCACAATACCGTTTTGATAACAAAATTCTGTAATTTCAAAGTTATCTCCTACCTGATTGCGGAACACAAAGGTAACTCCGTCATTTACAATCGCCTGACGTTTGATGATATCCAAGAAATATTCTACCGGCACATGGATATCCGTGAATACTTCCAAGTCAGGTTTCCAGCGAATACGGGTACCCGTATCTTTTTTATGGTAGTCTTCTTTTTTTAAACCGCCCACATTTTCACCTTTTTCAAAGTGAAGCAGATACCGAACCTCGTCTCTGCGAATATCCACATCCATATATTCCGACGCGTATTGTGTAGAGCAAAGTCCCAAACCATTTAGTCCAAGAGAATACTCGTAGCTTTCATCCGCATCATTATTATATTTTCCGCCTGCATATAGTTCACAAAACAAAAGCTCCCAGTTAAAGCGCTGTTCCTTTGCATTGTAATCTACAGGAATACCACGTCCAAAGTCCTCTACCTCTACCGAATGGTCTTCATAACGCGTTACAATAATACGGCTGCCGTATCCTTCTCTTGCCTCGTCAATGGAATTGGAGAGAATTTCAAATATAGAATGCTCACAGCCTTCTATACCGTCGGAACCAAAGATAACAGCAGGGCGTTTTCGAACACGATCTGCGCCTTTTAAGGAAGAAATACTTTCATTTCCGTATACGGCTTGCTTTTTCATTCAAACATAATCCCCTTAAATTTATAATCTCTATTTTATCGGTATTACTGTATACATATAAAAATTTGTATCACATATACCACATCTTGTCAATCGTATCTAGAATACCACAAAGAATTGTTGAAAGCAAATTTTAATTAAAATTTCAAAAAAAGAGAGATGCAAATGCATCTCTCCTTTATTATTCTTCTGTTTTCTCTTCTGTATTCTCAGAATCGGAATTTTCTGTCGTAGTACCTGCTTCTTGAGGAACCTCTGCAGGAGAAGGACCATCCATAATTGCATAGAATTCTTCTCCGCTCATTTTCTCATTTAAGAACAACTGTCTTGCAACTTCATGAAGCTTTGACATATGATCTTTCAAAACCTGCTCTGTTTGATGATATGCATTGGAAATCATCTTTCTCAATACTGCATCAATTTCAGAAGCTGTTTCTTCAGAGTAATCGCGCACATGACCCATGTCTCTTCCCAGGAACGGTTCGCTGTTATCAGAACCGTATGTGATTGGGCCAAGTTCATCCGTCATGCCGTATTTGGTAATCATAGCGCGAACAGTTTTTGTTGCACGCTCAATATCATTGGAAGCGCCTGTGGAGATATCTCCCAAGACCAAAGCTTCCGCTACGCGTCCGCCCAATAATACAATTAAGCTTTCCAACATTTCGGAACGTGATTTATAGGAGCGATCCTCACTTGGCAGCTGCATGGTATAACCGCCTGCTCTGCCGCGAGGAATAATGGAAATTTGATGAACCGGGTCTTGTGTTTTACAGCTGTACGCTGCAATTGCGTGACCTGCCTCATGGTATGCAGTTAATGTTTTCTCCTTGTCAGTCATCACATGGCTCTTCTTCTCTGCACCCACAACAACCTTAATGGTCGCTTCTTCAATTTCTTCCATTGTAATTGCTTTTAAATGTTTTCTTGCAGCCAGCAATGCGGCTTCATTAAGCAGGTTTTCAAGATCAGCTCCTGTAAAGCCTGCTGTTGTTTTTGCGATGGTAGCCAAATCGACATTGGGAGCAAGAGGCTTGCCTCTTGCATGAACTTTCAAGATTGCTTCTCTGCCTTTTACGTCAGGATAGCCTACCATAACTTGTCTGTCAAAACGGCCTGGACGCATCAAAGCAGGGTCCAGAATGTCTGGACGGTTGGTAGCGGCAATCATAATGATACCTTCATTTGCGCCAAAGCCATCCATTTCAACGAGCAATTGGTTCAGTGTCTGCTCTCGTTCGTCATGACCGCCGCCTAAACCAGCGCCGCGCTGACGTCCTACAGCGTCAATTTCGTCAATGAATATAATACAAGGACTGTTCTTTTTCGCTTGATCAAACAAGTCTCTGACACGGGAAGCACCAACGCCAACAAACATTTCAACAAAGTCGGAACCTGACATAGAGAAAAACGGTACTCCCGCTTCACCGGCAACTGCTCTTGCCAGTAATGTTTTACCTGTACCCGGAGGACCTACCAGCAGTACGCCTTTCGGAATACGGGCGCCCAATTCATTATAACGTTTTGGATTTTTCAGGAACTGAACAATTTCTTCTAATTCCTCTTTCTCCTCATCAGCGCCGGCAACATCTTGGAACGTTGTCTTACGCTTCTCGTCATTCATATTTTTAATTTTGGCCTTGCCAAAATTCATTTGACCGCCGCCGGCTCCCATTCCGCCGCCCATCTTTTTCATGATGAACCACCAGAACACAATCATACCTACAAACAGCAGAATGGTCGGTAAGAAATTCATAATCCAAGAAGTTTCGGCCGGTCTCTTCAAATCAAATTCAATTTGATCATCCGGGTGCTGGGCATTATATGCATCCACATACGGTTTAATATCCTCATACAGCCATGTTACGCTTGGAGCCGTATAAGTCTTTGTCGTGTCATCACGCAAAGTAATTTGCATTTCTCCGCTTCCCAAATCCATGGTATAGCTCTTTACATTTCCGTCTTCAAAATAAGAAAGAATTTGAGAATAGGTTTCTGTAGATCTTGGGCGACTTCCGTAGATGGATGCTACCACGATAATGATAATAATCGGAATACCCAAGTAGATAGCAAGATTTCTTAAAGTCTTCTTATTATCCAAATAAAGTTCACTCCTTAGATTGCGATGAATTTTGTTGGCAGTCTCTATCAATTACCGCCAAAGATACTATATATCCACATAGGAAAAATTTCTGTAATACTCATTCTAATCCAAATCGTACCCAGCCAAGCGTTCATTGGTGCAGTGCCAATACAATCGGCTTTGATAGATACTTTGTGTCCCTGAGATTTATCAAATAAAGTACAAATGCGCACACTCTCGGCATATTTCTATTTTCGGCGCCTGAGTATGTATTACCACAAGATTAAACCTGTATCAGGCATATCTGCCATCAAAACATCTGCATGTTTCAATGATACGGAATTATTCCGTAACACAGTTATGCTCCCTGATACCTGCACCCATTGATAACCGAAACCGTCATATATTCCGATTGACATGAAACCGCAATTCCCCATGAAATCCACAGTAACTGGCAAAGGACTTTTCATGAAATACGCCAAAACCAAATGCTGACCTTGACAACCGCGGCTGATTGCTTGACCGAATTCTTGCAACATAGATGCAAGTTCTAATCCATAAAACAGCACTTTTCAATTGGACGGTTCCGGATTTGCACTCTCAATGTCAATGGAAACCAGTTCTTTGGTTTTTGACGTAACGCAGCCAAATTCAGATGGACCAAAGCCTTCTATCCATAAGATACGGTCGCCGTCTGCTAAAATGATAATATCATCACGTTTGGACGGCGGAATTTTTGCTTCATTAAACAACTTTTTTAAGGATTTTGTAACACCTCTGCCCGCAGGACGAAACAAATCGCCCTCTCTGCGATTTCGAAAAGTTGCGTTATCAGATATTGTACCATAATCCACGGAATTATGAAACAATAATTTTTTAAAATTTATATCATTTTTATAATTATTTACAATTTCATGTTTCAAATGAATTTTCCTACCGTCTTTTAAAGAGATTTTTGTCGAATTCACCAGAAACTCCCATTGAAATTTATCTATTTTTCCTATACGTAAAAAAATAAAATTTCCCTCTACACAAAATTGGACGGAGCCTGCCAATGTTACAGATCCGTTCCGCACTTCAATCGCTTTATGAATCTGTTCCATTTGTACGTAGGACGGAGTAATATCTTTCATCTGTTTTAATGCTAAGAAAATCGCTCTTGAACGAATGGCCTTTGGCATTTGCAGGAAAATATCCGTACAGTAACCATCCTTTACTCTGGCCTTAGCAAGCGCGTCTGCAGCTTGCTGTTCCAAATAGTCTATATCATCTCTGCATTGCTGTGTAAGATGTAATACAGACTCCTCAAACAAAGGATTGATTTGCTTTAAAGTAGGAACAACATCTAGACGAAGCCGATTTCTTGTATAATGTTTCTCAAAATTGGTACTGTCTGTAACATACGGCAACTGAAAATATTTACAATATTCTTCTACCTCATCCCGCGTAATGCCAATAAGGGGACGGATAATATTATCTCGCATGGGAGGAATTCCGCATAATCCCTTTAATCCCGTTCCTCTTGTAATATGCAGTAAAACTGTTTCACAAACATCGGACAACGTATGCGCTGTGGCAATTTGTCCGCCTTGCTGATCCGCCAATTCTTTAAAAAAAGAATAGCGCACTTCTCTGCCGCATTCTTCTATACCAATTCCTAATTGGTTTGCCCGTTTTTGCACATCTGTATGCAGGATTTCCAAAGGTATTCCAAACTTTTCACAAAACAGCGCTGCTGCTTTTTCATCTCTGTCCGCTTCTTCTCCACGTAAACCGTGATGTACGTGTGCGGCCAGAACAGGAAGCTGCATTTGATGCAATAAGTGCAGCAGCATCATAGAATCTGCACCGCCGGAAAAACCTACTACAATTTGCTTTGCATCAACAATCATTTGATATTTCTGCATTGTTTGCTTTACTTTTAAAACAATCGGTTCCACAGAATTAGAACGGTTCACGGTGAATAACCTCCTGGGAAGTAAAGCGCATGAATTCTCCCTGCCAGTGGAGCGGCACTGTTTTTGTCTCACCGTGACGGTTCTTTGCAATAATACATTCTCCGCGGTTTTTATCCGCTTCTTCACTGGGCGCCTGGTCACTGTTGTAATAATCGTCACGATATAAAAACAAAACAATATCTGCGTCCTGCTCAATAGAACCGGAGTCTCTCAGGTCAGATAAAACGGGTCTATGTGCATTGGTGGTACGCTTTTCACTGTCACGGGACAGCTGAGAAAGCGTCAGCACAGGAACCATGAGTTCTTTCGCCATAATTTTCAGGTTTCTTGTAATTTCTGAAATTTCCTGCACACGGTTGTCTGTTCTTCTGCTTCCTGACATGAGCTGCAAATAGTCGATAATCACAAGGTCAACATCTTTTAAACGACGCAGCTTTGCTTTCATTTCAGGAACTGTAATTTGAGAACTGTCGTCAAAATACATTTGCGTTTTTGAGAGAATATCTCCTCCTTCAATCAAACGCATCCATTCTCCTTCATCCAATTTTCCGGTTCTAAGTTTAATGCCGCTTACCATGCTTTCAGTAGACAACAAACGGGATACCAACTGTTCTTTTGACATTTCCAGTGAAAAAAAAGCAACGCGTTTTTTTGCAACCACTGCAGCATGGCGCATAATATTCAGCGCAAAACTGGTTTTACCCATACCGGGACGTGCCGCAAGCAAAATCAAATCGGAACGATTCAATCCTGTAATTGTATCGTCCAACTCTTTGATACCTGTCGGTACACCTTTAAACATATCGCTTTCAGGAGAATTCAATAAATCCAGCCGGTCAAAAGTTTGTATTACCAATTCATTGACTCTTTGCAGTCCCTGCATATTTTTCCCGCGCCGAATATCAAAAATTCTCTGTTCCGCAGCATCCAGCAATTGAGACGCATCTACAGAACCTTCGGATGCATCTTCCAAAATCTCCCTTGCAGTTAAAATTAAACTGCGGATATCATATTTATCCCTCACAATTTTTGCATAGGTTTCTACATTGGAAATAGAAGGAACCAATTGTGCCAATTGAACCAAATATGCTTTTCCGCTGGCTTCATCAAATGATTTTGATTCTTTCAGCTTTTCCAAGACCGTAACAAAATCTACCGGCTGCCCTAATGTAAACATTTCGAGCATAGCGCCATAAATAAGGCTGTTGTTGACTTGATGAAAATAATCCGGTCTTGGTAATATTTCAGCAACACGATCCAAACAACTGGAATCCAGCAGAATAGCGCCTAAAACAGATTGCTCCGCTTCGGGACTAAAGGGCAGGGCAGTATGGTAGCCCAATATTTCTGCTCCGGAGGATAGTTCTCCTAAAGTTCTGTTTTCATCTGCCATACATACACCTCTTTTATTGTTTCATACTAATCCGTATAACGGGGAAAACCTGATGGCAAATTTGCCATCAGGTATCGCATTAAATTATTCCTTTTCAGTTACCACAGCTTTTATTGCAGCTGTAATGCCTGAATATAATTTCACTTCACACTCGTATGTGCCGAATGCTTTCATATCCCCTTTGGTATCAATTTTACGTTTATCAACATCAACACCGTACTGTTTCTTGATTGCTTCAGCAATTTCTTTTGCTGTTACAGAGCCAAACAATTTTCCGCCTTGACCTGCTTTTGCCAAGATGGTAACGCTTTTGCCGTTTATTTTATCTGCGGAAGCCTGAGCTGCTTCTGTTTCTTGTTTGATTTTGAACGCTTTCGACTCTTCTGCATTTTTCAGCTCGTTTAAAGCTTGCGCGTTTGCTTCTTTTGCTAACTTTTTCGGAAATAAAAAGTTGCGGGCATATCCGTCGGAAACGTTTACCAACTCACCTTTTTTACCACTGCCTTTTACATCTGCAAGCAGTACTACTTTCATATAAAAACCTCCGTATCATTTAAGATTTATTACCGTTTAATGCCGGGAATTTACTTGCATAAGGCAAAACATCATGAATTACTTGAATTAATTCTTGTTTTACCTCTTCCATAGTCGTTCCTGTTTTTTGGACGCCAGCCATGGTTAAATGGCCTCCGCCTCCCATAGCTTCAATCAAAATTTGAACATTAATATCCCCCAAAGAACGGGCAGAAATATTCACTGTTTTTCCTGTTTTAAACAGTACAAAAGATGCGTTTACCCCTTGAATGGAAAGCAACTCATCTGCTGCCTGCGCAGCGGCCACCCGAACATTCGGAGTAGATTCATTGGTACATGCAATTGCGCAGCCATTATAAACTTCTGCTGTGGAAATTAAAGAATACTTTTCTTTATAAGTATCAAGATTACTTGCAAACATTTTCTTTACTACTACCGTATCGGCACCTCTGCGCCTTAAGTAAGCTGCAGCTTCAAATGTACGTACACCGCTTTTTAAAACAAAGTTTTTTGTATCCAGCATAATACCTGCCAACAATGCATCTGCTTCTTCTTTACTTAAAACAGTGTTTCCAATATATTGAACCAATTCGGAAACCATTTCAGAAGTAGAGCTTGCGTATGGTTCATGATAAAATACTACGGCATTGGTAATATGCTTTACCATCATGCGGTGATGATCAATTACAACCACCCGCTGTGCTTCATTGAGCAGTTCCTTGCTTTCCACAAAATCAGGGGAATGCGTATCCACTACAATTACCAAAGATCTCGGTGTGAGCAAATCCAACGCTTCTTCTGCCGAGATGAAAATATTCTCTTCTGAGTCTTGATGTGCTGCTTCTATTTCGTCTACAATAGGCATTGCCATAGTGGCGTCACGGTCAATTACAATATACGCGGGTTTTTTTACGCCTTTTGTTGCCGCACTCCACATACCAACGGAAGCGCCAACTGCATCTAAGTCAGAAAACTGGTGTCCCATAACGAAAACAATATCACTTGCTTTCATATGGTCGGAAATAGAAGCGGCAATAACTCTTGTCCGTACCTTATCTCGCTTTTCAACGCCTTTGGAAAGACCGCCGAAAAAGTCATATACATCATTGGATTTCTTCACGGCAACTTGGTCTCCGCCGCGCCCTAAAGCCATATCCAGTGCTTGACGTGCCCATTGTTCACTTTCCGTTAATGTTCCGGCACCGCGCCCAATACCAATAGAAACTGTGGCGCTTCTGTTCCCCGGAGCTTTGATTTTTCTGATCACATCTAAAATTTCAAAGCGTTTTTCAATTGCCCACGCAACATGACGTTCGTCACTTACCAGCAAATAACGGTTTCCGCCGCTCAGCTTTTTAACAAATCCGCCCATGTCCTGCGCCCAATTGTTTAAAGTTGCTTCCACTTCTGCGTTAATGCGTGCTTCTTCCGTTGCACTGCAATCGTGTGCCAATTCTTCTTTATTATCGAATGCTGCAATCATAACACAAGGGCGAGTTTGTTCATATTCCTTGCTGATATTTTTATAGTTGGTATCATTAACAAAATAAACAATATAAGCATATTGGGTTTTTGCCGCAAATACCGTAAACTTTTTATCATCAATCGAAATATTGGTACCGTCAGCTTCCGCTACCTGATCCATAGTTTTCGATTGAATTAACTTTAAAATATTTTCGCCTCTATATTCTGAGTCTCTGCCAACATCCATTAAAAAGGCGGTGTTTACCCAAATAACATCTCCTTCATTGCCTACAATAGCAACAGGCAATGTAAAATCCTCGAGCAGTTGATACTCCCGCCCTGACAAAACTTTGCTGGCTGATTTCATAGCAACGGTTACGTGTGACTTAAATTGTACAAAAATCACCGTTATAACCGCAATAGAAATTATAGTAACACCCAATTCAATAAAAAATATAACGGGATTCCAAAACCAGCTGGCAGCAGTCATGCCGGCCATTACAACAGCCAGCACATACAGAATTGGAGACGAAACCCAAACTTTTCGTTTCAAGTTCATAACCCCTTTGGTAAACAAACAATGGCGTTTTTATGCCAAATGTCATTATCTACACTCACTAAATTTCCATAATGATTGGAAGAATCATAGGATTTCTTCTGGTTTTTTCATAAAGTAATTTTGAAAGATCATCTTTGATTCTTGTTTTTAAAGTACCCCAATCATGAATTTGGTTTTCGGCACATTCCTCCAGTACTCGTGTAACCAGATCTCTTGATTCTACCATAAGACGCTCCGATTCACGCACATAAACAAATCCTCTGGAAACCACGTCAGGACCTGCAACTACGTGACCGTCATCTTCACTAATGGTGCATACGACCACAATCAAGCCGTCTTCTGCCAAGTGCTTTCTATCGCGCAGTACAATACTGCCCACATCTCCTACGCCAAGACCATCCACCAAAATTCTTCCTGCCGGAACAGAAGGAAGCTGCTTCATATAATTCTGGTTTAGCTCAACAGCGTCACCGATGGTTCCGATAAATATATTTTCAGAGCTCATGCCCATAGCACGTGCTAGCTCAGCGTGTTTACGCAAATGCTTTTGTTCACCATGAACCGGAATGAAATACTGTGGCTTTACAATTCCATGAATAATTTTTAATTCTTCCTGACTTGCGTGACCTGACACGTGAATTTCGTGGCTGGATTCATAAACCACATCACAGCCGCGTTTGAGCAGCTCATCAATTACAGTGCTTACCATTTTTTCATTACCCGGAATTGGTTTTGCCGAAATAATAATACAGTCACCGGGACCAACCTCTACTTTTCTATGGTCAGCAAACGCCATACGGGTTAATGCTGACATTGGCTCTCCTTGGCTGCCGGTTGTAATCAACACCACTTTATCTTTTGGATAGCGATTCAACAAATCAATATCAATCAAAAGACCTTCCGGCACATCCAAATATCCCAATTCAGACGCAATTCCCATAACATTAATCATGCTTCTGCCGGAAAGCGCTACTTTTCGGCCATGCTTTGCCGCGCAATTGATAATCTGCTGTACACGGCTGATATTAGAAGCAAAGGTAGCAATAATAATTCTTTGGTCTGCTGCCTGCAAAAACAGTTTTTCAAATGCATCGCTGATTTTACGTTCAGTCGGTGTATATCCAGGACGGTCTACATTTGTAGAATCTGCCATTAAAGCAAGCACTCCCTGCTGACCGAGTTCTCCAATTCTGCCAAGATCAATCATTTCTTCTTTCAAAGGAGTACAGTCAATTTTAAAGTCTCCAGTATGCAGTAATGTACCTGCCGGTGAATGGATCGCCAACCCTACGGCATCAGAAATGGAATGATTTACGTGAATAAATTCTATACCAAAGCAACCAAGGCGAACGGTTTGACCCGGTTTTACCGTATTGAGCTGTACTTTTCCCTGTAATCCATGTTCTTTTAATTTTCCATCTATCAATCCTAATGTTAAAGCCGTACTGTATATGGGAAGCTTTACTTTTTTGAGTAAATACGGCATAGCGCCAATATGGTCTTCATGCCCGTGAGTAATGACAATACCACGAATTTTCTCCACATTTTTTTCAATAAATGTAAAATCAGGGATGACCAAATCTACACCCATCATGTCATCGTCCGGGAAAGCCATACCACAGTCTACAATCACCATATCGTTTTCGCATTCAAATACAGTAATATTTTTTCCAATTTCATTAAGACCGCCTAAAAAATAAGCCTTAATAGATGGTTTTGGTTGTTTACTTTTTGTATTTCTGGAAGGTTGGCTGATTTGTTTGATTGCCGTTTTTGTTTCAACCAGGTTCTGGGCAGGCTGTTGTCTTTGCAATGAAGTTTTTTTAGCCGCAGACTGTTTTTGCTTTGCTTGCACTGCTTTTGTTTGCACTTGAACCGATTTATCATCTGTTGATGCAGTTCCTCTAAAGCGAGATGTTTTGGATGAAAACGCTTTGGTTTGTATAGACTTTGCTTGTAAAACGTGGGATTTATGAGATACGTCTGCTCCCGCCGATTTTTGAAATGCTTTATGCTGTTTTGACTGGTTTGCGTATTTGGAACGGCCGCCGTTGGAATTTGCAGGTATGCGTTCATTCCACGATTTATTTTGAGTTGCAGAAGAATTATCTGATGTTCGTGTTTGATGTGCTGAAAGCAGCATATCATTTTGCTCATTTTTCACAGCCGAAGAGGCTGGGGTAAAAACAGGAATCGTACCCTCTGCAGATTCCAATTTTTTTTCATTCATTGTTTCAATATCCTTTTCCGTCACTTTGTAACCTCCAAATTTTAAGGACATAACAATCTTAAGCCGGCTTTACAAACGGTGTAAAACTGGCTTCTTATTCACTTTTCAGTAAAGATGGTTATTTCCGTAATCATAGTTTTATTTTCGTGTTTTATTTTCAATAACTGTTTTCAATGTATATTTTTTCATACATAATATATATTTTCTGCAACGATCTCATTAAAAATTAATTCATATATAATCCGAACACAAACGTCTTCTCAATTGTAACCTGATTACATAATGCTGTCAAGTATTGGACAGGATAAAGTAGTCAGATTTAGTTCTCATTATTGTAACCATTTTATGCTGTTCCATAAGCCTGTGAAAAATAGTTTTATTCTTACACTTGGTTGATATTCCAATTAGAAATTGGTATAATTTAAAATTGAGAATTCATACTCAAAACATACGAATGGGAGATATTGTTGTGAAAGAGGTAGAAATTTTTACCGATGGCGCCTGTCAGGGCAATCCCGGCCCCGGCGGTTGGGGCGCAATTTTACGTTATCAGCAAACAGAAAAGGAAATTAGCGGCGGTGATTCCAACACTACCAACAACCGTATGGAATTAAGCGCGGTGATCGAAGCTTTCAAACGTTTGAAAGAACCTTGCGCCGTTACTTTATATAGTGATTCACAATATGTTTGTAATGGCATTTCCAAAGGTTGGGCAAAAAGCTGGAAGAAAAACGGTTGGAGAAAAAGCGATAAATCTCCAGCGCTGAATCCTGAATTATGGGATGAACTTTTAACCTTGATTGAACCGCATCAGCTTAAGGTAATTTGGGTCAAAGGACATGCCGGTCATCCTGAAAACGAACGCTGTGATCAATTAGCGGTTGCCGCTGCGGAACAAGCAAAAAATAATTCCTCCCATTAAATTTTTTGCTGAAAGTATTGCAATGTATACTAAATTAGTGTATATTATATTCAACAGCATATAGAAAAATTTTCTTATGTTGCTAACTATATATTTTTAAGAAAATGAAGGTGAAATCATTTATGAAACGATTTGTATATGCAGATAATGCTGCCACCACACCCGTTTCACAGACAGTTTTAAACGCAATGCTGCCTTATTATACAGAAAAATACGGAAATCCATCCAGTTTATACGCAATTGGCCGTGAAGCTAAAAAAGCATTGGAAGAAGCCAGAGCAAATGTAGCAAATCATTTAGGTGCGCTTCCAAATGAAATTTTCTTTACTTCCGGAGGAAGTGAAGCCGACAACTGGGCCATCAAAGGCATTGCTCATGAGCTTGCAAAAAAAGGTAAAAAACATATCATTACCTCTAAATTTGAGCACCATGCTGTTCTTCACACAACCGAAGCATTAGAAAAAGAAGGTTTTGAAGTAACCTATTTAGAAGTTTATGAAAACGGTATTGTAAAACCGGAAGATGTCGAAAAAGCTATTCGTGAAGATACTGCTTTGGTTACCATTATGTATGCTAATAATGAAATTGGAACCATTCAGCCGATTTCTGAAATTGGAGCAATTTGCAAAAAACACGGCGTACTGTTCCACACAGATGCTGTGCAAGCAGTGGGTAATATTAGAATCAATGTAAAAGATGAAAATATTGATCTTCTTTCCCTTTCCGGTCATAAATTGCATGCTCCAAAAGGCGTTGGTGCATTGTATGTACGTCGTGGTATCCGCTTACCAAATTTAATTTCCGGCGGAGCTCAGGAGCGCGGCAAACGTGCAGGTACTGAAAATGTAGCAGGTATTGTTGCACTCAGTGTTGCCATGGACGAAGCGTATGCAAACTTGGAAGAACGCAACGAGCGTTTGATTCGCATGCGTGATCGCTTGATTGAAGGCGCTTCTAAAATTGAACGGTCTCGTCTGAATGGTGACCCGGTGAAACGTCTGCCCGGTAACTTCAATATGTGTTTTGAAGGTATTGAAGGGGAATCCTTGTTATTGAAATTGGATTTTGCGGGTATTTCTGCTTCCTCCGGTTCTGCATGTACATCCGGTTCATTGGATCCAAGCCACGTTCTGTTGGCAATCGGTCTTCCTCATGAAATTGCACATGGATCTTTGAGAATTTCGTTTAGTGACCAAAACTCTGAGGAAGATGTTGATTACATCTTGGAAGTGCTTCCGGGCATTGTATCATACTTAAGAGATATCTCTCCATTATGGGACGAAATTATGAATCAAAATAAATAAAATTAGAAACAGAAAGGTGATTAATATGGCATATAGTGAAAGAGTTATGGACCACTTTGCAAACCCAAGAAATGTTGGTGAATTAGCAGAGGCAAACGGCATTGGTGAAGTTGGCAACTCAAAATGCGGCGATATTATGAGAATGTACATCAAAGTAGAAGATAATGTGATTACAGATGTAACATTCAAAACATTTGGATGCGGTGCTGCAATTGCAACCAGCTCTATGGCAACAGAACTCATCAAAGGCAAGACGATAGATGAAGCTTTAAAATTGACAAACGCCGCTGTTATGGAAGCTTTGGATGGCTTGCCGCCAGTAAAGGTACACTGTTCTGTACTGGCAGAGCAAGCAATTAAAGCTGCAGTTGCAGATTATTATACCCGTCAAGGTATTGATCCAACACCTATCGTAGGTAAAATTGAAGATTGCGACCATCATGACCATTGCGGCTGTGGTGAACACTAATAAAAACAGGTATCAACTAGGTTGATACCTGTTTTTTAACTTGTTCAAAAAGTAATGAAAATTTATTTACAAAACAATATTAATCTATTTACAATTGATTCACAACCTGAAATAAAAAGATGCTATAATATAATTGTAATCAAGAGATAGAGTCGCTACTATTTCAAGATTAATTTTTCTCTACCCTCAATCAATCAAATACTTTCAAGTACAAAAAGAAACCAAATCGCAAGATTTGGTCTTTTTGTTTTTACAATTATGAAAATATGATATTAGAATAGTTAGCACCAAAATTTTTCGTGTTTAATGGATAAAACGAATGACATTAGAAACACACAACAAATATTTTCTTTATTTATATTCTTCCTTCTTCCCTATCACATTTACTTTGGACGTATACTCTAATATAACTAGATTTTATATCTATCTTTATCCCTTTATCACACATCTTGTTGGCTCCATTTGCGTAATGCCATAAAAAAGAGACGGTCAATCAATACACTGTAATAACATATGAATTAAATCTCTTGTTTCTCTTTTATTTTTGCATTGATGCGTTTTGCTTCTTGTCTATAATACAGATAAAATCCAAACCAAATACAAAACGATATGGCAATAGCACTTGCAATGACTGCAACAACTGCCCATGCTCCTGCTTGTAAAGGAATCCAACCAACATAGCAACCAACACCCAGATATGTTAGCAATCCAATTCCCATATGGATGAACACCTGTAAAGCTTTAGAAAGTTTTTCATTCTGATATACTAATGACGGTACATAAAAGGCAATCCCTGTTATCATAGAACCTATTGCCATTTTTGTATAATTCCAGTAATCTAATAAAAAACTTCCTTTCCAAATAATATCGAATACAATACAACTTAATGTAAAGATTGTGCATCCCATTCCAATTCCGCGTAGAATATAAAGCATAATTTTTTTCATCAGAAACCTCCTGTTTATAAACCCAAATATTTTTTAAAACTTGGCAAGTACTTTCTGGAAATATAGTCTGATTCTCCATTTTTTAGAGATATGTGCATCAAACCATTGAAAGATGGTTTCACACTATCTATAAACTTCAAGTTGACAATTGTGAATCTCGAAATTTGTATAAAATCTTTTCCAAGCTGAGCTGCAATCTGATATAATCTTTTATTAGATAAAAATTGTCTATTCTCACCATATAAAATTACCTTCTCGTTTTCAACTCGTACCATATAAACGTCATTTGGATTTAAAATAACTATCTTGTCATGATCCGAAGCCGTAATTACATGATAATTACCTTCTAAAGCAATCACTGCATCTTGAATTGCTTTTGTAACTTCAGCAGTATATATGACCGCATACGGCTGCGGCACTTCAGGTGAAATCTTGATATCAACTTTCAATGTATCTCCTCCTTGTTTGTCTACATTTACATTATAAAAGTCATGAGATACTTTGTCAGTAGTTAAACGGTAAGTGGTAATATTTAAAGGGTAAAATACAAAAAGATACTGTCAAATAAAATCAGGCGAATTTCCTATAGGAAATTCGCCTGATTTTATACATCTAATTAATCTGAATGTTACAACGTGCAAACTTTTTTCTTAATGCATTTTTGCTTTTGAAAAAGATGTCCATACACCCATGAAGCACGGTCAATATCCCTGTCGGTCTGATACTTCTTTCCAAAGATTTTTTCAAGCTTATCTACATAGTTTGTTTGATAAAAGGAAATGATATTCTCAAACTGTTTACTATTTTTTTCAGGCAGTTCCTCATATGAAACACATTCTCCCGGCTCTTTATTATCTTCAATTGCGTTCAATGCTATCATAGCAAACCTGTCATAAATTGGATATTTTCCTTTTGAAATGAAATACAACAGTGTAATGAGATAAACCGTTCCAATGCCATTCGGAGATTGTTCTTTCAGTTGATTCATTACTTTTTGCGGGTCTTTATCTGCTATGGCATATAAGTCATTTATGTTCTCTTCAATATATTGAACAAAAGGCTTTATATCAAATTTTTTTCCGTATCTTTTCACATTATAAGTTTCAACATTTTGCCAATCTGAATGATATTCAAAAGATTCACTCTCTTGACTCGCCTTATGTTTAATTTTTCCAATTTTCCATGCAAGAATACGAATAATATCTGTTTCGGATGCTATTCCCTTTTTTAAAATACAACTTATTTTTCGTTCAACAAATTCACTATTTTGAGATATCTTTTTTCCAGATGCTCCCTTTAAAGATTCAGGGCTAATATAATAAAGAGAACTGTACATATTGATAAAATCTATTTTATCGATGCTTTTTTTATCGGAATCAAAAAATTTACACATATTTATAGAACTCCTTTTTTATAACTTTTAATATATATGAACTTTTGCGTCCATCTTTATATTATCCTAATAATTTACAAGATATCTATTTTTGTCATACCATAATATTTCAAATATCGTCAAAAAATATATAAAATAGTCAAAATTCTATTTTTAGTTCCTTTGAAATAAACAGAAAACATAAAATAAGTTTTAGGAATAAAACGTTCTTTAATTGAACAGCATAAAATGACGCAAAAGAATGAGTTATGCCACTGAATCATTCTCTCAATACAGTGAGAAATTATAATTAAACTACACAAATACCTAATTTTGCCACTTTAAAACGATTAAAGAATTAATTCAAAGTATCAAGAAATTATTTATCAGCCAACTACATGAAAGAAACTACAAATTATCAGGAAAATGAGTTAATGTATATTTTTTTGTTTCTTATCTAACAATTTACTGTCTATATGTCTTGAAGAATATAAATTTTGTTCAAAATAAATCATCAAAAACAGAAAAACCCTTAAGAGAAATTTCTTAAGGGTTTTAAATATATGTATGGTGGGCCATCAGGGATTCGAACCCGGGACCGACCGGTTATGAGCCGGTTGCTCTGACCAACTGAGCTAATGGCCCTTATTCAAAAGGGTAAAATAAAATATATTATTCGCAAAATATGCAAACTCAATGTTATTAATAATATCATAAATACTTTTGATTGTCAATAAAATATCGCTATAAACTTATTCTTGATAATAAAATTCCTGTGAAAACATTTTCATATTTTATACAGCAAATTAATAAGGGGACGGTAAAGGCTTCAAGAAAATACTTCATCACACAAAAATTATAACGCAAGGTTTGAACTGATTATAGTCTCTCAATAACTGCTTATCAAAAATAACCAGAAAATAAAACATAATAAAAAAGAAGAGAGCAGATATTTCCTGCACTCTTCTGTTAAGATGGCTCCTCAAGTTGGACTCGAACCAACGACCCTGCGGTTAACAGCCGCATGCTCTACCGGCTGAGCTATTGAGGATTATTTGTGTTGGCATCTTCCTATTGTCCCGG
>CALWUU010000024.1 GCA_944384835.1 uncultured Clostridia bacterium
ACTGCTATGGTAATGACAACCGGAACAAAAATGCCGCTGATTTTATCTGCCAATTTTGCAATGGGAGCTTTTGAAGCGTTTGCATCTTCCACTAATTGGATGATCTGAGCCAATGTGGTGTCGTCTCCAACTTTTTGGGCTTCCATATGGAAAGAACCCATTTTATTAACAGATGCAGCAATGACTTTATCTCCAACATTTTTTTCAACAGGAATACTTTCACCTGTCAAAGCCGATTGGTCAACAGAAGAACTGCCTTCTATAATAACACCGTCAACAGGAATGCTTTGTCCCGGTTTAATCACAATGCGATCTCCAACCACAACTTCTTCCACAGGAATTTCTTGTTCTTCTCCGTTGCGGATAACAGTTGCCGTTTTTGGCGCTAAATGCAGCAATTTTGTAATTGCCTCTGACGTTTTGCCTTTAGACTTTGTTTCTAAAAACTTACCAAGCGTAATTAATGCCAATATCATTGCGGCAGATTCAAAATATAAATC
This sequence comes from uncultured Clostridia bacterium, assembly GCA_944384835.1. Lineage (GTDB taxonomy): Bacteria > Bacillota > Clostridia > Oscillospirales > Acutalibacteraceae > UMGS1071. The sequence continues at coordinate 501 of CALWUU010000024.1, forward strand.
CATGGCATAGTGATGCACGGTTTCCATATCTTGATAACCTAATCCAATTCCTATTTGGTAAATGGCAAATACACCATAAACCAAAGCAGCGGAGGAACCAATTGCAATTAAGGAATCCATATTTGGATGAAGCTTTACCAAATTTTTAAAACCTGCTTGAAAGTATTTACGGTTTACATAAATAACAGGTAAAGTTAACAAGAATTGAGTTAATGCAAATGACAATGCATTTTCATTTCCGGTCAAAAAGCCGGGCAATGGCGCTCCAAACATATGTCCCATAGAAATATACATAAGCGGTATTAAAAATGCAAAAGATAGAATTAATCTAAATTTCATATTTTTAATATCTTGTTCTACAGGTGAAGCCGTTGGTGCGGCAGACGCTTTTTTCTGTTTATTTTTTTGCTCTAAATCAGCTTGATATCCTGCCTTTACCACTGTATCTATAATTGTTTGATTATTTACTCTGCTCTCATCGTAAGAAACAACCATAGAATTTGATAAAAGATTCACAGTGACTTCTTTTACGCCCTCCAACTTTTTTACATTTCGTTCTACAGTAGCGGAACACGCAGAACAAGTCATACCTGTTACTTGAAATTTTTGTTTCATATATTCTCACCTCTAATCACCCCACCCCTACCCGGGTGTTATTCATACTATATCACTATTTTATATTTTTGTCAATTACTAATATAAACCCATATACAAAAAATATGCAGAAGCCGGAAAGCGGCTGCGTGCCGGATGGCATATATGCCGTAAACTTGGTATTTGCACACTGTTTAAATGCAAACCTTGATTCTCTCAGACCATAGGAGCAACTATGGATATGATGCTTTAGAAAACGTCAAGCTTAAAATTAGTTTGTTCCTGCAAACCACGGTATACTACCAGCTAACCACATTCAAATGAAACATAATTTAAGATTAAACAAAGATGTCCAAAACAGCATGGATCTCGCCATGGTGTTTATACTGATTATTTCACTGAAAGATTTCAATGCTTTCCAATGTGTTTGTCTTATATAAAAAACGCCTATTCTGTTGAATAGGCGTTTTTTATATAATTATTTTTTATGATTAACGCGCAGCTCTGAAAATAGCTACAATTTCTTCATGAGTTGCTTGCTTTGGATTTGTTAAACCGCAAGCATCTTTCAATGCATTGGTTGCAAGTTCATCAAAAGCTTCTTCCGGAACTTTTAGTTCATCCAAACCAGATGGAATTTCCACATCTTTCGATAGCTCCTTAATCAAATCAATTGCTTTTCTTGCACCTTCTTGTTCGTTTAGCCCTTCCACATCTGCGCCCATAAATTTTGCAATATCTCTCAATCTTCCTGCTGCAACTTGTGCGTTATATTCCTGTACATGAGGAAGTAAAACCGCATTACATACACCGTGAGGTAAATCAAACATACCTCCTAATTGGTGAGCCATTGCATGCACATAACCTAAAGATGCATTATTAAATGCCATACCGGCCAAATATTCAGCATAAGCCATATTTTCTCTTGCTTCTACATTTTTGCCTTCATGCACCGCTGTTCTTAAGTATTTCGTAATTAATTCGATTGCTTTTTGTGCGCAAGCGTCTGTTACGGGAGTTGCATTGGTGGAAACGTATGCTTCTACGGCATGCGTCAATGCATCCATACCTGTTGCCGCAGTTAATGCTTTTGGGATATTCAGCATTAAATTCGCATCATTTACAGCAATAATAGGCGTCATATTTTTATCTACCAAAGCCATTTTTACGTGACGTTCTTCGTCTGTGATAATACAGAAAATTGTCATTTCACTGGCTGTACCAGCAGTAGTATTCACTGCAATCATTGGCAGCTGCGGTTTTTTAGAACGGTTTACGCCCTCATAATCGCCGATTGCACCTCCGTTGGTTGCAAGCAAAGCAATACCTTTGCAGCAGTCATGGGAAGAACCACCGCCAAACGAAATTACAAAGTCACAATTTTGTTCTTTGAGCATAGCTAAACCGTTATTTACATTTGCAACAGTCGGATTTGGTTGTACTCCGTCATAAATTGCGTATTGAATACCATTTTGTTCTAATAATTTTGTCAGCTCTGCAACCAAACCAATTTGATTTAACACTTTATCTGTAACGATAAGAGCTTTGGTTAAACCCAGTTCTTTGATTTCAGCCGGTACATCTTCAATACATCCTGCCCCCATTAAACTCATAGATGGCATATAAAATCTTTCTGACATAATACATTCCTCCTGCTTCAAGCGTCTAAATACGCATGAAATTTTTATAATTGAATTGATGTATTTAGTATACCATATCTGTATATATTGTCAATAATAGATAAAAAATAAACAATGTTCGTTATTTTTTATACAATATAAACAATGTACAATTAGAAAGAAAGCAGTAAAATCTGTATAAATTTTACTGCTTTTCACTATGATAAATATAAAAATCCTTTTTCCCGCAATGTTTGCTCTACCAAATCCAAAATCTCTTCGGACTCTGCCTCAACGGTATGGGAATGGATGCCATTTGTTAAATCTGTCAGCGGCTTTGTCCGATTATCGGATAAATCTTTTAAAAAGATCTTTACATCCTGCCTGGAAGCCACCTTTAAATCCGCACGTATTACGCCATATATCTCATGTTCCACAGTTACGTCCAATACGCGGGCTCCGCAATCCACAATGGCATTTAACTCTTCTTCAATTTGATGGTTATTATGCTTTACCCGTATCACTCTGGTAATCTGGTGACCACTATTTTGTAACATGATATAACCGCGGTTTGTTGCAAACACAGGATATTTACCTGCCCGTAATAAAGCCACATCCTGTACAATAATTTGGCGGCTCACATGTAATTTTTGGGCCAGTTCTGTTCCTGATATGGGTTTTTTACTTTGGGAAATTAACCGTAATAATTCCTCTCGTCTTACATCACCTTCCATATGCATGACTCCTATTCTATGGGCGATAAATTTTTCAAGGAAAAATCTAAAATTGGAGCAGAATGGGTCAAAGCACCGCACGAAACGTAATCTACCCCAATTGCGGCAATTTCCTTTAGACGAGCTTTTGTTACATTACCTGAACATTCTGTTTCTGCTCTGCCTGCAGTCCGCTTGACCGCTTCTTTCATAGTTTCAATATCCATATTGTCCAGCATTATAATATCCGCTCCTGCCTCCAACGCCTCGTCCAACATGGTAAGCGTTTCTACTTCCACTTCAATTTTACGCACAAAGGGAGCATATGACTTTGCCATTTCAATGGCTTTTGTTACACTGCCGGCTGCACCAATATGGTTATCTTTAATTAAAATACCGTCTGAAAGGTTATACCTGTGATTGTATCCCCCTCCTACGGTTACGGCATACTTTTCAAAAGGACGCATATTAGGAGTCGTTTTTCTGGTGTCGAGCAATTTGGTTTTGGTTCCCTGCAGTTCTTTTGCCATGTCTCTTGTAATCGTTGCAATACCGCTCATACGCTGCAAATAATTTAATGCGGTACGTTCTCCTGTGAGTAAAACACGAATATCTCCTTTGATTTCACCAACAACGTCTCCCTTTTTGACCTCATCTCCGTCTTGAAAGAATCTGGTAAATTCACTCTTAGTGTCAAGGAGCTGAAAGACACGTTCAAACACATCCAGTCCTGCAACGATACCCGTTTCCTTGCAAATTAATTGTGCTTTGCCTTGTTTTGGATTGGGCATGACTGCATTTGTCGTAACATCTTCACTGGTTACATCTTCTTGCAGAGCACGTAAAATATAATCATCTGCAAGTATTTTCATCGTTACACCATTGATCATAAAATGCACGGTCCTTCCTTTTGATTTCATTTAAGATACATTGTTTATATTGTTGTTTCAACCATTCCGCGTCGTGATACGGCTGTAAATCAATTGACTGAGATTGGGGCATTTCTTGGGGCATATTCTCTGCAATATGTACTGCAGCTCTCTTGGCAAATACCAAACTTTCCAATAAAGAATTGCTTGCCAAACGATTGGCACCATGCACGCCGTTACAACCTGTTTCCCCTATGGCATATAAACAGTCCATATCGGTTTTACTGTTTAAATCCACCTGAATACCACCCATAAAATAATGCTGAGCAGGCGTCACGGGAATCGGTTCCTTTGTAATATCGCAGCCTTGCTCAAGACAGTATTCATAAATATTAGGAAAGCGTTTTTTGATGACATCTGCTCCCATATGCTCCATGGATAAATACACAAATCCGGCGTTTGTCTTTTTCATTTCGTCTTTAATGGCTTTCGTGACCACATCTCTCGGCAGCAGTTCATCCACAAAACGTTCTCCTTTTTCATTGAGCAAGACAGCACCTTCTCCTCTGACCGATTCTGAAATTAAAAAGCTGCGGCCTTTTTGCTGAGAATATAAGGTAGTAGGGTGAATTTGTATATAATTGATATCCTGTAATGCAATATGATGCTTCAGCGCAATTGCCAAAGCATCTCCCGTAATGTGAGGATAATTGGTAGAATTTTGGAATAAACCGCCTAACCCGCCTGTGGCAAGTACCACTGACTTTGCATATATGGGCTGTATTTGTCCGTCTTTTGTTCTTACAATCACTCCCGTACATACGTGATTTTGTTCTATGATATCAACCATAGAAGTATATTCTTCAATTTGAATATAGGGACGCTGTTGTACTTGCGCCATTAATTTACTGGTAATTTCATAACCTGTAATATCTTTGTGATGCAAAATACGGAATGTGGAGTGAGCGCCCTCTCTGGTATAAGAAAGTCCGTCTGAGGTACGTTCAAATTCCACACCAAAATCAATCAGCTCCTGAATAATCTGTGGAGAAGAACGAATCATGACATCAACAGAGTCCGGATTATTTTTATAATGTCCCGCACGCATGGTATCTTCAAAATAACTTTCATAATCTTCCGGAGTTCTCAATGTGGAAATTCCGCCCTGTGCCAAGTATGAATCGCTGTGTTCCGCTTTGTCTTTTGTTATCATTAAAATATGTAACTCTTTGGGCAGATGCAGAGCACAAAAAAGTCCTGCCACACCTGTTCCAACTATGATAACATCTGCTCGATGTTCCATGTTTGCCCTTCTCTCTTACTGCGCAATTTGATGCATCTGTTTTAACGCACCTTCCGCTTTTTTCATTAAATCCTCATTAAGTTCCATTGGAACACCTTGTTTGAGTGCAAGCTCTACTTTTTCTAACGTGATTTTTTTCATGTCATCACAAACTTGATGTTTTTTCACCGCATAAAATTTCTTATGGGGATTGGCTTTTTGTAAATTGTAAAATATCCCTGTTTCGGTACAAACAATAAATTCCTGCGCATCGCTTTGGGTAGCATATTCCAAAATTCCTGAAGTACTTCCTGCATAGTCTGCCAAGGCTGTCACATCCGGACTGCACTCCGGATGCACCAATACTTTTGCATTGGGATGTTCCTTCATTGCATCCTGCACATGGTAAGCCATAATATCTTGATGAACGCAGCAATAGCCTGTATGAAAAATGAAATTCTTTTCAGGAATTTTTGCTGCAAGATTACGTCCTAAATTTCCGTCGGGAATAAAAAAGATATTTTTTTGTGGAAGTGCCTTTACAATTCTTTCCGCATTGGACGAAGTAACGCAAACGTCGGAATGCGCTTTTGTTTGCGCGGTAGAGTTGATATAGCATACTACGGACAAATCGTCATAGGCTTCTCTTACTTTTTTAATATCATCAGGCGTTACCATATGCGCCATTGGACAGTCTGCCTCTGCATCTGCCATAATCACTGTTTTTTCAGGATTTAAAATTTTTGCGCTTTCTCCCATAAATTCCACACCACAAAACAAAATCGTTTTACATGGACTTTCAGATGCTTTTTTACTCAAATAGTAAGAGTCTCCAACATAATCGGCAATTTCCTGTACCGAGCCGTCAACATAAAAATGCGCCAAAATAACTGCGTCACGCTCTTTTTTTAACTTTTGGATTCGATCCTTCAACGCTTGCATACAATACAACTCCATTCTTGCCAATCCCACCCTATTACGTTGGTGGAATTGAAAGTATATGTATACCAGTATTGCACAACCATAACTATATGTCAATACAACTGACAAGACAATAGAAATTTTTGTACGATATAAAATGAAAAAAGTATGGGTTACATTTGGTGCTTAATGTGATAAATAAAAAAAGCTGTCTGAAATCAGACAGCTTTTTATTATATCACCGCAATCAGCTCAACTTCTACCAATGCATTTTTAGGAAGCTGTTTTACAGCTACACAGGAACGGGAAGGTTTTTCGGTAAAATAAGTGTCGTATACTGCATTAAACGCAGCAAAATCATTCATATCTGCTAAAAAACAAGTTGTTTTAATCACATTGGCAAATGTGGTACCTGCAGCTTCCAACACAGCACTTAGATTTTTCATCACTTGTTCTGCCTGTGCTGTAATATCCCCTTGCACCAATTCGCCGGTTTCGGGAATAATCGGAATTTGCCCGCTGGTATACAACATATTACCGTTTACAATTGCCTGAGAATATGGTCCGATTGCTGCGGGAGCTTTTTCTGTGCTTACTTTTTTTAACATATGCATCGTCTCTCTCTTCCTATAATTTTATAACCCTGATCGGTCAGCGCTTTTTCAATTTCTAAAATATGTTCACGGTCTCTGGTTTCCATTACCAAATGCAAATAACAACCATTAATATTTGTGTTTTCACCGCTTCTGTCATGGTGTACCGCCACTACATTTCCGCCAGTTTCGGCAATAATTCGCGAAACATCGCTCAACTGACCCGGTTTATCCACCAATTCAATGGTAATATCGGCAGAGCGTCCTGTTTTGAGCAAACCGCGGGAAATAACGCGAGACAAAATGGTAACGTCAATATTACCGCCTGAAACAAGACAGACCACTTTTTTCCCTTTGATATCTACTTTATTGAACAATGCCGCTGCAACCGCAACTGCTCCCGCACCTTCAGCAATTAACTTTTGCTGTTCTATCAACATTAGAATAGCAGTTGAAATTTCATCATCTGTTACGGTAACAATTTCGTCAACGTATTTTTCACATAATTCGTATGTCAAATCTCCCGGCTGTTTGACGGCAATACCATCTGCAATGGTAGATACATAATCTAAGGTCTCCACATGATGATGCTTGACAGAATTATACATGGAAGGCGCTCCTACTGCCTGGACACCGTATACTTTACATTCCGGACGCAATGATTTTATTGCAAACGCAATACCGCCAATCAATCCTCCGCCGCCAATCGGTACAATAACGGCGTCTACCTCCGGCAATTGATCCAGCAATTCTAAACCGATGCTGCCTTGACCCGCAATGACATCTTCATCATTAAACGGATGAATGAATGTGCTTCCGCTTTCCTGCTGTAACTCACAGGCTTTTTGATAAGCGTCATCGTATACGCCTTTGACAAGACAAACTTCAGCGCCATAGCGTTTTGTTGCTTCCACTTTTGAAATGGGAGCGCCGTCCGGAATGCAAATTAACGATTTAATCCCGTTTTTAGCCGCCGCCAAGGCAACTCCCTGAGCATGGTTTCCTGCTGAACAGGCAATTACGCCTTTTTCCTTTTCCTCATCGGTAAGCTGTGAAATTTTATAGTATGCGCCGCGCACTTTAAAAGAACCTGTTGTTTGCAAATTTTCTGTTTTTAAGTATAGTTCGCAATCCGGATTAATATGGGGTGCCAGAATTAAATCCGTTTTTCGTACTACGTCCCGCAATACGAAGGCCGCATGGTATATTTTATCTAGTGTAAGCATATCGTCATTCTCCCTTTTGCAGTGTTCCGTTCTGTTGCCTTGTTATTTCTCCATTGCCATAGTGCCTGTGCGCAAAATTTTTACAATATGATATGGCTTACAGCATTCCACAAAGGAATCTAATGTGGAAGGAGTTCCTGTGAGTTCTACAATCATATCAGTTGAGGAAACATTTAAAATATTTGCATGGAACACATTTGCAATTGCAACCAATTGGTTGGAGGTCATGTCGCTGCGTTCCAGCTTAATCAGCAAGTGTTCTCTTACAACCGCCTCGTTATCATTTAACACGGTAACTTGTTCTATTTCCACCAGTTTGCTTAATTGCTTATCTACTTGTCGTACAATACGGTCGTCCCCTTGTACTACAATTAAAATCCTGGATCTGTTACTGTCTTCCGTTTGTGCCGCTACAATACTTTTTATATTATAGCAGCGACGGCTGAATAAGCCTGCAATACGAAGCAGGACGCCTGCATGGTTTTGTGCAAGTACGGATAGGATATAATCTTTTTCTTCATTATGATTCATTATGGCGACCTCCCTTTCTTACATTTCCAGTATTGGTTCCTCTGCAGAAGCGCCGGCAGGAACCATTGGCAATACATTATAATCACGATGAATATGACAAGCGACCAAAACAGGCTCTTTCAGGCTGAGTGCTTCTTTCAGCACAGGAATCAGCTCATCCTTGGTGTGAATTTCAAATGCTTTCACTCCAAACGCTTCTGCTAATTTTACAAAGTCTGTTTTCTTATCCTGCGTCGTTTGAGAGAAACGGTTGTCATAAAATAATTTCTGCCATTGACGCACCATACCCAGCACAGAGTTATCCACAACCAATTCCATCATAGGAATTTGATATTTTGCCAAAGTGGAAAGCTCGTTGCAGTTCATATGGAAACTGCCGTCGCCTGCAATATTGATGACTTTTTTATCAGGATTCGCAATTTGAGCGCCCATAGCGGCGCCAAGTCCAAAGCCCATGGTACCCAGTCCGCCTGATGTAATAAATTGTCTGGGATGACGGAACTCATAAAACTGTGCAGCCCACATTTGATGCTGTCCTACTTCTGTTGCAATAATTGCTTCTGATTTGGTCAGTTCATTCAATGCGTCGAACAACATTTGAGGCGTTACACCATTGGGGTCAATTGCTTCTTGTTTTAACGGATATTCTTGTTTCCAAGCTTTGATTTGCGCAAGCCATTCTTTGTGGTCTTGCTGTTCTAATTTCTCATTGAGCAAAGATAAAATTTGTTTGGCATCTCCGCCCAATTTTAAGGTAACGTCAATATTTTTATTAAATTCTGCCGGGTCAATGTCAATTTGGATGATGGGACAATGACGACCGAACAAATTTGCGTTACAAATCACGCGGTCTGAAAAACGTGTGCCTACTGCTAAGAATAAATCGCAATGTTTTAAAGCCTGAGCCGCAGTTTTTGTTCCATGCATGCCAAGCATACCCATATAACGGTCATCTGCCTGGTCAAATCCTCCTTGGCACATCAACGAACAAGAAACCGGCGCATCTATCTTTTCCACTAAGGTTTTTAACTCTTCACAGGCCTCTGCCGCTAGCAAACCGCCGCCTGTATAAACAAACGGCCGTTCACTTTTGGAAATCAGTTCCAATGCACGTTCTATTTTGGATGCTTTTACCTCTACGGGCTTTTTGCTGATTGGCAAATGCATTGCTGCCTGCTGCGCTTCATCCAAATCTTTAGTTGCAGGAGTAAATTCATACGTCTGCCCTGTAATATCTTTGGGAACGTCAATTAATACAGGGCCTTTTCTGCCTTCCTGCGCAATACGGAACGCCTGACGAATGGTATCAGCCAAATATTCAATTTTCTTTACGATAAAGTTATGTTTTGTAATTGGCATGGTAACGCCTGTAATGTCTACTTCCTGAAAGCTGTCCAGACCCAATAAATTTAAATTTACATTTCCGGTAATGGCAACCATGGGAATGGAATCCATATAAGCTGTTGCAATGCCGGTTACCAAATTGGTAGCTCCCGGACCTGACGTAGCAATACAAACACCTGTTTTTCCGCTGGAACGGGCATAACCATCTGCCGCATGAGCAGCGCCTTGTTCATGGGCGGTACAAATATGATTGATACGGTCGCTGTATTCATAGAGTGCATCGTAAATATTCAAAACAGCGCCGCCCGGATATCCAAATACGGTGTCAACATGCTGTTCCAATAAGCACTCCATAATAATTTGTGCACCTGTTAATTTCATGATAAAAGTCTCCTTTACATGATTTACTAAATTACATAATACAAATGAATATTTATAGGATATTGAGAAGTTTCCAGTATAAAAAAAGCCCTCGCCTCTATCACAAAATAGAGACGAAGACTAATACTCCGCGGTACCACTCAATTTATTGTCAAAAGACAATCCCTCACTGCATCTAACAATGCATGCTTTGATAACGGTAAGAAACCGGGCTTAGCTTACTGCGTTATGGTTCAGCCGCCTGCTCAAGGGTGATTCCATACAGAACCTGTACTGCCTCACACCACCCGGCAGCTCTCTGACACAAGCCCTCTGCATGACTTCCCTTTCAATGCATTTCATTTATTACTTTCAATAATATTCCTTACTCAGAATTTTGTCAAGCCATAAACTGATTTTTTCAGTGAAAACATCTGCATTCATCGTATGATACACGCTGCCTGCTGTTTCACTTAAGATAACAAACATATCATTATAATACAATTGCATGTGTCATATGAACTATGATTCCTATTGTCAACATTACGAATAATGAAATATGTATTGTTTTCCATACAGAAAACGGCATCTTTTTCTTAAAATATGCAAAAACAATTAACAAAAGCAGAATCATCCATACAATTTTTCCGCTGATTGATGCAGAGGTATTTTCTGCAAGAAAACCATGTATCAATGAAAGAATGAGAAGCAGCCAAGCATATACAGCATGATACTTTGTGATAGATTTTAAAAATTTAAATTTTGGATGAATCTGTAATCTTTTGATAGGTTCTAATGTACATAAAAGAAACAGTAATATCAAAATGAATACAATGCTGTGATTGATGATTTTAATCGCCATGAAGTCCTCCTACATAAAGTTAGCTTAAGCTAACTTTATGTATTATACCAAACCTATGGAGATTGTCAATATTTAAATAAAAATCATGGTATTAAATTTGTAATCTATTTCAGTTATCACTGCATTATGAAATATTGTCGTTTATCACTGCATAAAAATTTGGTCTAAAATTCCTGTTAATTTTGCAAGTACCACGCCGTAATTGGTAATGGGAATGCCTTGTCGCTTTGCTTGCTCTACACGTGTTAACACATGTTTGCGGTTAAACATACACGCCCCGCAATGAATGATTAATTGATATTCACTTAAGTCCTGGGGAAATTCAGAACCGCTGACTACAGTTACCCGTAAATGCTCCCCATACTTGTTCCGCAGCATATTGGGAATTTTTACTCTCCCAATATCCTCCTGAAGCGGCGCATGGGTGCAAGCTTCCGCAATTAGTACATGACTGTTATCTGTGAGAGAATCCAATGCATTGGCTCCTTGGACAAAAGTTGGTAGATCACCTTTATATGCTGCCAATAAAATGGAAAAAGAGGTCAGCAATGTTTGTGCCGGTTTGAATGGATAAACCTGTGCAAATACCTGGGAATCCGTAATCATTAACTTAGGAGGTTTTGCAAGCGCCTTTAATGCAGCTGGAAGTTGTTCCGTAGTAACACACATGACAACACAATGATGATCCAATAAATCCCGAATGGTTTGCACTTGGGGTAAAATCAGCCTTCCTTTCGGGGCCTGTTTGTCCTGCGGCATTACCAAAAGCACCACGTCTTCAGGCTGTACTAAGGAACCTGTTAAGCTTTCCGCTTCAAAATCTGGAGGCATCAGGCGCAGAATTTCATTTTTGATTTGTGAGATTCCTGTTTTCTCTTTGGCGCTGACCAATAAGGGATTTAGAGAAAAACGCTGCTCAATTTGTCGTTTGATTTCCTGCACTTGCTCCATTCGGTCAATCTGATTAATAACGGCAAGCACGGGAATGCTGCGTTGTTTCAGCATAGCAATCCACTGCGCCTCGGATTCCATTTGCATATCTGTAAATACCACAATAGCAATATCTGTTTTATCCAGTACAGCTTTCGTTTTTTCCATACGCATGCTGCCCAAATCGCCTGTATCGTCAAATCCCGCTGTATCAATCAGCAAACATGGTCCAATCGGATATATTTCCATGGCTTTTGATACAGGATCTGTTGTAGTTCCTTTTACATCGCTGACCAAAGCAATTTCCTGTCCCGTAATGGCATTGAGCAAAGAAGATTTTCCGCTGTTACGCTTTCCAAAAATACCAATGTGCAGTCGGTTTGCAGAAGGAGTATCGGTCAAACTCATAAAACAGTTCTCCTTTCATTTTTCATTAAAAACGGAAATCGCGTTTTCCTTCTTTCATCAACTCCAAACGATTAATTGTAATCTGCCGCACTTTGTCGCTTCCAATATGGTTCAGCTCCTCCAAAATAGCCCGCTCGCCTTTTTTTCTGGTATCTTCCGAAGCGTAATCTTCCAAATATTCTTTTAATGTCATAATTGCATTGGGCTGACAGCAGTTTGCAATTTGTCCTGATTTTACAAGCTGCATAAAACGATCTCCTGTTCTGCCTTCACGGTAACACGCTGTACAAAAACTCGGAATAAAACCGCCGTCCAACAGCCAGTTCACAATTTGATCCAGGGTTCTGGTATCGTTTAAATCAAACTGTGCGGAATTCTCTTCTTCCGGTTCTTCTTCCGCATATCCTCCTACGCTGGTACGGGAACCGCCGCTTAACTGGGAAACCCCCAAATCCAAGACGCGCTCCCTTGTTTTTTGAGACTCTCTTGTGGAAATAATCATACCTGTATAAGGAACGGCAATCCGGAGTACCGCTACAATTTTTTCAAAAATTTCATCGCTGATTGCGTCTTTAAAATCTTCCGCGTCAATATCATCCGCAGGACGGATACGAGGTACGCTGATGGTATGAGGACCTACGCCCATGGCGGCCTCCAAATGTTCCGCATGCATCAGCAAACCCACAAAATCATAACGGTACATATTCAAGCCAAACAAAACGCCGATTCCCACATCGTCAATACCTGCTTCCATAGCTCTGTCCATTGCTTCCGTATGGTAGGCGTAGTTATGCTTCGGACCGGTCGGGTGCAGTTTCTCATAGTTTTGCTTATGGTAGGTTTCCTGAAATAAAATATATGTTCCAATGCCTGCATCTCTCAATTTTTTGTAGTTTTCTACTGTGGTTGCCGCAATGTTCACATTCACCCTGCGGATAGCGCCGTTTTTATGCTGAATGCTGTAAATGGTTTCAATGCTTTCTAAAATATATTCCAGAGGATTATTCACAGGATCCTCTCCTGCTTCCAAAGCCAAACGTTTGTGACCCATGTCCTGTAATGCAATGACTTCCTGACGAATTTCATCTTGTGTCAGTTTTTTTCGGCAAATACTTTTATTCCTATAATGATAGGGACAGTAGGTACATCCGTTGATGCAATAATTGGATAAATACAGCGGTGCAAACATAACAATGCGGTTGCCGTATAATTTCTGTTTGATTTGCTTTGCAAGCCGATACATCTGCTCATTTAAGTCTTTTTGATCACATTCTAAAAGCACGGCTGCTTCTCTGTGAGTAAGACCTTTGCAGTCTTTTGCCCTAGTAATCAGCCTCTGGATCAATTCACGGTTGCTTTTGTTTTTCTTTGCATACGCAATCGTATCTAAAATCTCCTGATCATCAATAAACTCTGTGGCTATTCTTGATTTTACATCATACATATACATACACTCCTTATTATAACGCGTATTATCCTTCGGATGCTTTGGAGTAAATGGTCTTTACGGTAATGCCTTTAATCATGCCAAGTTTTCCCGACAGCGCACTGATGATATCATTGGGAGCATCTACTACTACGCTGATAATACTTAACTTTTTCTCACGGTGAGGCAATCCCATTCTGCCTATAATATAAGAGCCGTAATCATGTAATATTTGATTTAATTTTTCAGCTGCATTTAAATCTTCCACAATAATTCCAATCAGTCCAATTCTGGTTTCCATTTGACCTATTCCTTTCTTTTCTGCTATGATGTAAACAAAAAAGACTCCTATACCAACAGCGGTATAAGAGTCATAGACGAAATACACCTGCAAAACAATACATCTGCTTTGAGGTGTGATAGATTCGTAACGATTTGACCGCCTTCCTACTTGGGACGAACCCTTGTATATATCAGAACGATTCTTTTGTAACATCATCTGCTCTATCAGAATCATCTTCCAGATAAGATGTATGTTTAGCATAACATAATGTATGATATGCAGGCAAGTCAAATACAGCGTAATTATGTATAAAATTTTCCCTGCAGTTCTGTAGGAAATCAACGAGAATCGTCAAATAAATCTTGAATTTCCGAATAATTCCTGTTTTTACTATGGACGAAACGAAAGAATTATTGTATAATATCAAGTTGAATCAATGTATTTTATAAATGATATATTTTAATATAAAAGTCAGCTTCAATCATTGTAACTTGATTAGGAAGGAGTACATATGAGAATCTCTACCAAAGGTAGATACGCTCTTCGCCTTATGTTGGATCTTGCCGTAAACGGTAAGGATAATTATATCAGCATAAAAAATATTTCAACAAGGCAAGAAATATCTGATAAATACCTGGAACAAATTATTAACCAGCTTTGTAAGGCCGGCTTTGTAAAAAGTGCCAGAGGTGCAAATGGCGGCTATCGTCTTTCCAGAGAACCAAAAGACTATACCGTTGGCATGATTTTAAACGTAATGGAGGGTACTCTTTCTCCTGTTCCTTGTTTAGACTATGAAACAAATACTTGCCCTCGCTCCAACGCTTGTATTACATTAGATGTTTGGCGCCAAATACATGAGGCCGTACAAAATGTAGTGGACAATATTACACTTGCTGATTTAGTAAAAAAATATCATGAGGAATGCGAAGAGGAAGAAATACCTGCGTGTTATGAGCATGATATGGAAAAAATGTTATCTTAAATAACAATATGCATAGCAAAGACGCTTTCGATGAAAGCGTCTTTCTTTGTTTTATAATAATCAGCAAACGCTATCCTAATAATATGTCTACTGAAAAATACAGAATAATCGACTGCCAATAAACGAAAAATTAAACCGTATAAAAATCAATTTTCTATTTTTTACATAATATTTGAAGATTACTATTGACAACTGTAAATTTATGGAGTAAAATAACACAAACTTTACTAAATTGATACGAATTATATAATTTAACCGGAGGCCCAGTTATGCCGTATAAACATGTTACTATACAAATCCGCTGCAAAGGTGTTTCTGACCGAATGTGACGCTTATATTCATACCACATAAAAATATAAATAGAAAGTGAGCATATGATGATGAGCAGTAAACATTGGAGATTTGAAACACAACAATTACATATCGGTCAAGAAACACCTGATTCTGCAACAGATGCCCGTGCAGTTCCAATCTATCAAACCACTTCTTATGTATTTGAAGATTGTGAACAGGCGGCAGGCCGTTTTAATTTAAGCCAAGAAGGCAATATTTACACTCGCTTGATGAATCCAACAACGGATGTATTTGAAAAGCGCATCGCTGCTTTGGAAGGCGGTATTGCCGCTCTGGCAACTGCTTCCGGATCTGCAGCCATTACATACGCCGTAAAAAATATTACACGTGCAGGCGACCATATTGTAGCCGCTTCCACCTTATACGGAGGGACTTATAACCTATTTGCACACACCTTGCCAGAGGATAATATTACTACAACCTTTGTGGATCCCGACGCAGTACAAAATTTTGAAAATGCTATCAAAAAAAATACAAAATTGATTTTCATCGAATCTTTGGGCAATCCAAACTCCAGTATCATTGATGTAAAAGCGGTGGCAGATATTGCCCATAAACACGGAATTCCCCTGATAATTGATAATACATTTGCAACACCTTACCTGTTCCGTCCCATTGAACACGGCGCTGACATTGTAGTGCATTCAGCAACCAAATTCATCGGCGGTCACGGAGCCGCGTTAGGCGGTGTAATTGTAGATGCAGGCAAATTTGACTGGAATTCAGATAAATTCCCGGGATTGTCCCAGCCTTGCGACAGTTACCACGGCATTACTTTTGCAAAAGACGTAGGCGCGGCAGCTTACATTACCCGTATCCGTACCAACTTACTTCGCGATACGGGCGCAACTCTCAGTCCATTCCACTCTTTCCTATTCATCCAAGGACTGGAAACCCTCTCTCTTCGCGTAGAACGTCATATTGAAAATGCATTGAAAGTGGTTCGCTTCTTAAATCAGCACCCTCAAGTAGAACGTGTGAATCATCCTTCTTTGCCTGACAGCAAATATAATGCTTTATATCATCAATATTTCCCAAAAGGCGCCGGGTCTATTTTCACCTTTGAAATCAAAGGCGGCGAAAAAGAAGCAAAACGCTTTATTGACTCTCTCGAAATTTTCTCTCTCCTTGCAAATGTAGCTGATGCAAAATCTTTGGTTATACACCCTGCAAGCACTACCCACTCTCAGTTAAACGCAGAAGAATTAAACGCTTGCGGTATTTCCCCAAATACCATTCGTCTCTCC
Organism: uncultured Clostridia bacterium; assembly: GCA_944384835.1. GTDB lineage: Bacteria > Bacillota > Clostridia > Oscillospirales > Acutalibacteraceae > UMGS1071. The sequence continues at coordinate 17,048 of CALWUU010000024.1, forward strand.
ATTGGTATTGAACACATTGATGACATTCTTGAAGATTTAACACAAGCATTTGCAAAACTATAACAAAACATCCCCTTTATATTTTTGAAATGATCTCCTCCTATTTCTCAGATATAGTTTAGATGGAAAAAATCCAATCATATCATCGATTTGGGTTTTATTCCATCTATTTTTTTGTTATAATATTACCAATTCTAAAATGATTTGGTAACCATAAAACCATCTCTTAGAGGAGATTCATTACATATGAAAATAATTGATTTGATTAAAAAAAATTCCGTTACCTTTTCCTGCGAAATTTTCCCTCCAAAACCGCACATACCATTGGATGAATGTAAAAGTGTAATCAAAGGTATTGCCAAAACCAATCCTGATTTTATCAGCGTTACATATGGTGCAGGCGGCAGTAATTCCAAACGCACCATTGAAATTGCTGACCACATTCAAACCCGGTATCAAATTCCTGCGTTGGCTCATCTTACCTGTGTGGCATCTGCCAAATCTGACATTGCATTTACGTTACATCAATTAAAAGACAAGCATATTACCAATGTATTAGCCCTGCGCGGCGATGTCCCTCAAGGCATGAATCCGGAAGACGCTGTGAAAGATTACCGCTATGCTTATCAATTGATAGAAGACATCAAATCGCAAGGAGATTTTTGCGTAGGCGCGGCATGCTATCCCGAAGGACATATTGAATGCAGCCGAAAAATGGATGATATTGATCATCTAAAGCGAAAAGTAGACTGCGGCTGTGATTTTTTAACCACACAAATGTTTTTTGATAACCAAATTTTATATAATTTTTTATATAAAACATTGGCTAAAGGTATTCAGGTTCCCATTGTCGCTGGAATTATGCCTGTAACCAACAGCAGCCAAATCAAACGGATTTGTCAGCTTTCCGGCACCTATTTGCCGGAACGTTTGGACGCTATGGTAGAAAAGTTCGGCGACAACCCTCTTGCAATGAAGCAAGCCGGAATTGCCTATGCCACAGAACAAATCATTGATTTGATTGCCAACGGCGTAAAAGCCATTCATTTATACACTATGAATAAACCGGATATTGCAGAAACCATTGTCTCAAATTTGTCTGAAATTTTGGACAAACGTACAGCTGCAGCAACGGTCTGAGGAGAATCAACTACATAATGGATATTAATCGAAAAGAAATACTGCGTTATTTGGGGTATCGCGGTAAACCTGCTGACGAGGTTGTAAAAAACAGCATTGAGGCTTGTCTTGCCGAACTGCTTAGAGTCATCTCACCAAAATGTATTTATCAAATTTTCCCTGTTACTTTTGGGGAAAATCATATTGTAACTATCGGCTCTATTTCTATTCAGAGCAAAAATTTATCCCAGCATATCAACGGCTGCAAAGAAGCAGCTATTTTTGCAGCTACGCTTGGTGCGCAAACAGACTTACTCATTCAAAAATATAACAAACTGGATATGAGCAAAGCCGTTATTTTACAAGCTTGTGCCGCTACCGTAATTGAAGCATACTGTGATGAACAACAGGATTTGATGAAAGAAGAAGCCGGAAAACAAGGACTTTATTTAAGACCTCGCTTCAGTCCCGGCTACGGAGATTTTCCCCTTACTTATCAAAAAGATTTGCTGGGCGTATTAAACTGCCAAAAACGCATCGGCCTTACAGTGATGGACAGCCTTATTTTAGCGCCGAGTAAATCCGTAACCGCTGTCATCGGATTGACAGAAGAATCCACAACCTGCCATATTGCAAGATGCATGACCTGTCAGGCAAAAAATTGTCCGTTTAGAAAGGAAGAATAACCATGGATATTTTAGATCAGCTTGGAAAACGCATTATTTTCTTTGAGGGCGGCATGGG
>CALWUU010000025.1 GCA_944384835.1 uncultured Clostridia bacterium
GTATCAATAAACAGTTGGGGATTCCATTGGGTATGTCAGTGGCAGATGTAAAAAGGGCTATTGAACAAAATCCGGATGCGAAAGCGGTTTTGGTCAATAATCCGACTTATTATGGAATTTGTTCTGACCTGAGAACCATTTCAAAATTGGCTCATCAGTACGGTATGAAAGTATTGGTGGATGAAGCCCATGGAACCCATTTCTATTTTGGTGAAAATTTGCCTGTGTCCGCTATGGCGGCTGGCGCAGATATGGCAGCTGTCAGCATGCATAAAACAGGAGGTTCCTTGACGCAGAGTTCTTTCTTGCTCAGCAATCATCCAGATTTGCATCAAGGCTATATACGCCAAATTATCAATTTAACGCAGACCACCAGCGGTTCTTATTTGCTGCTTTCTTCACTGGATATTTCCAGACGTAATCTGGCACTTCATGGCAGAGAAATCTTTGCAAGAGTAAAAGAACTGGCACAATATGCAAGGGAAGAAATCAATAAACTAGGCGGCTTTTACGCATTCTCATCAGAATTGATTGACGGCGACGCTATTTTTGATTTTGACACTACAAAACTTTCTGTTCATACAAGAGATATTGGACTGGCAGGTATTGAAGTATATGACTTGCTGAGAGATGAGTACGATATTCAAATTGAATTTGGAGATATTGGAAATATCTTGGCCATTATCTCTGTAGGCGATAACATGTTTGTAATGGAACGTCTCATATCTGCTATGGCAGAAATCAAACGTATTTATAAAAAAGATAAAGCGGGTATGTATGATCACGAATATATCAATCCCGAAGTTGTAATGACGCCTCAGGATGCATTTTATGCACCGAAGCACGCCATGCCTATTGAGCAAAGCACAGGTCAAATTTGCAGTGAATTTGTTATGTGTTATCCTCCCGGTATTCCAATTTTGGCTCCCGGAGAGCGTATTACACAGGAAATTTTGGATTACATTGCATACGCAAAAGAAAAAGGCTGCTTTTTAACGGGTACGGAGGACATCAATATAGAAAACATTAATGTGGTAGGTGAGAATTAGTGGAGGCAAAAGGTTTGGACTTATGGTATACGGAGGAACATTGCAAAGAAGCAAAATTTTCAATTAAAGTACTAAGGCAATTGTATTCTGTTCAAAGTCCTTTTCAAAAAATAGATATTTTGGAATCAAAAGAATTCGGCCGCTTTTTTACTTTGGACGGCTATATGATGCTGACAGAAAAAGACGAGTTCATTTACCATGAAATGATTGTACATGTGGCTATGGCTACCAATCTTAATATTAAACGTGTATTGGTGATTGGCGCAGGTGACGGAGGCACTGTACGCGAGCTGACCCGTTATGATTCCATTGAACATATCGACATGGTGGAAATTGATAAAATGGTGGTTGATGTATGTAAAGAATTTTTACCACAAACTGCCTGTAAGTTGGACGATCCAAGAGTTCATCTCCATTTTGAAGATGGTTTGCGTTATATTCGTTTTAAAGAAAACGAATATGATTTAATCATTGTGGATTCCACTGACCCATTTGGACCGGGAGAAGGTCTGTTTACAAAAGAATTTTACGGAAACTGCTTCAAAGCGCTGAAGGAAGACGGTATTCTGGTAAATCAGCATGAAAATGCATATTACACTTCTTTTGCTCAGTCCATGCGTCGTGCACATTGCCGTATTGTAGATCTATTTCCAATTTGTAAAGTATATCAAGCGCATATTCCAACATATCCATCCGGCCATTGGCTGTTCGGCTTTGCGTCTAAAAAATATGATCCGGTAGCAGATTTAAATGCGGATGCTTGGAACCAGCTTGGTATTGAAACCCGCTATTATAATACGGACTTACATCGTGGTTGTTTTGCACTGCCTACCTACATCAATGAATTATTGGAGCGTGACCTATGAAACCGAATATAGAAACCTTTATTGGTTGTGACAATTCCTATGAAGAATCTCAAATTGTATTATTTGGCGCTCCGTTTGATTCCACAACGTCCTTCCGTCCGGGAACCCGTTTTGCCAGCAAGGCAATGCGAAGTGAGTCATTTGGTATTGAAACTTACAGCCCATATCAAGACGGAGATCTAGAAGATTTTGCCGTTTTTGATTCCGGTGATCTGGAGCTTCCCTTTGGAAATACACAACGTGCTCTTGCTCAAATTGAAGAACGTACCGCTGAAATTCTAAAAGACTGCAAAATTCCCTGTATGATTGGCGGTGAGCATCTTGTCACATTGGGAGCAATGCGTGCGGTGGTAAAGCAATACCCTGATGTTCATATTATCCACTTTGATGCACATGCCGATTTACGTGAGGATTATTTGGAAGAGCGTTTTTCCCACGCCACAGTGCTGCATCGTGTATGGGACTTGGTTGGTGACGGGAAAATCTTTCAATTTGGTATTCGTTCCGGAGATCGTTCGGAATTTGTTTGGGCAAAAGACCACGTGTTTACCAATAAATTTAATTTTAATGGTCTGAAAGAAGTCGTAGACCAATTACAGGGAAGGCCCGTTTACTTTACCTTAGATCTTGATGTATTGGATCCATCGGTATTTCCCGGTACAGGTACTCCTGAAGCTGGAGGAGTTTCTTTTCAGGAATTGTTGGAAGCAATTATCGCGGTATCTCACTTGAACATTGTTGGGTTCGATATCAACGAATTAAGTCCTGTGTATGATCAAAGTGGTGTTTCCACAGCAGCAGCATGTAAAATTTTACGAGAATTGCTTATTGCTGTTATGCGAAACAGGGAAACTTAAACCTTATGGTTTTTCTCGGAGTTTTGATTGCTTCATGATGAAGGTAGACTAAAAAAGTATATAAAATAAAAATCCATATTTTTGATATTTTTAGCATTTTAATGAACGATTTATTTAAAATGAACAAAAAAATATATATTTTAATTTAATTTATATATAAATTTTTATTACAATTCCTATTGCAATTATAGATTTTTCGTGATAAAATTTTCACATGCAATTTGGACCGAAACAACTCTGTCTTTGAAGAGTATGTAAAGACGTTTCACTTTTAAAAAGCGTAACGCGCAGCCAAAAAGACAGAGCCATATCAGTGGCTTTTGAAACACAAAAGTCACTTTTTTATTTTATTAGTTTGTTGCGGTACAATTGATGACGGCGTTTTTTGTCGTTCAAGGCAAAAATTCAAGAAAGAATCTAGGTGAAATGTATGAATTTAGCAAGAAAAATTGCAAATGAATTTGGCAGAGGAATTGCTGCCGGATTTATTATCAGTTTTGGAGCAACCGTATATTTGATGATGGACAATAAAATTGTTGCTTCCTTTTTATTCTGCTTTGGTTTGTTCATTGTAAGTGAATTCGATTTGAATCTATATACCGGCAGAATTGGCTATTTGGCAACAGAACGTACCGGAGCTTATTTACGCTATGTTGCATTGGGATTGGTAGGCAACTTTGTAGGTATGTTGATATCGGTATCTATTTTGCAGCAAACAAGACATGCAAACAAGTTAATAGAAGCCGCCACCTCTTCGTCTGCCTCCAGAGAAGGAGACAATTTGCTCAGCCTTTTTATTTTAGGTATTTATTGCGGCATTCTAATGTATATTGCTGTTGCTTGTTTTAGACGAGGAAAAGCACGAGGCGGAATTAATTTAATGGGTTATTTGGGTATTTTCTTCTGTGTGCCATTGTTTATCCAAAGTAATTTTGAACATAGTATTGCAAACTTATACTGGTTTATGATGTCCGGAAGACAATGGACCTGGTACGGTCTATGGATTATGTTGGTTGTAATGGCAGGTAACGCTGTAGGAAGCATGGTTACAAGATTGGTTGACCACTACGTATTGGAAAGACCACAGCAAAAAGCCGAGGCACTTGCTGCGAAGGCGAAGGCAGAAGAAAAGGACTCTGAATAAGGAGCTTTATTGTGAACATTAAAGTAAAAAAATTACATCAAGAGGCAGTTTTGCCTCATAGAGCAACAGCTGATTCTGCAGGAGCCGATCTTTGCGCTTGTTTAACAGAGCCTGTTACCATCGAACCAAATCATACGGTTATGATTGGTACCGGTCTTGCAATAGAAGTTCCATCGGGATATGCCGCATTTGTATATGGCAGAAGCGGTTTGGGTGTCAAACATAATATTACGCCTGCCAATTGTGTAGGTGTGGTAGATGCCGATTATCGCGGGGAAATGATGGTAGGGTTAAAAAATAGCTCTGATAAAGCTTTTGTTGTAAATCCGGGAGATCGTATTGCTCAAATGGTGATTGCTCCCGTGGTGATGTCCACCTTTGAAGAGGCAGAAGAATTGTCTGATACAGACCGCGGTACAGGAGGATTCGGCAGTACAGGTATTTCTTAAATATGCAAAGTATTTGAATCGTTCAAGCGTTGGCTGGGTATACCTATAAAACGAAACATGAGACTCAGGACAGGGATAGACTGTTTCTTGGGTCTTTTTTTCTATTATAGATAAAGGAAAATTTTCAAATAAGTGTCAGTGATACGCATGTTCCTCCACATAATCCTTGGTTTCTAAAATACTATGTAAGAAAAGTATAAAGTGCTTGCAGTATTTTTCTATTGGGAATCGGATAGAATGATATTAGAGGATATCTACAAAGAAAAAGCAATCTCACACTGAGACAGCATGTTGGTTATCAGTATTTGATGAATATGCCTTTACTTTAAAAAGGGGATATATCACACTATCATTTTTAAATACTTTGTGTTATACTAAAGAAAAAATTGGTCGAAGAGAGGGAACGGCCGTGGAAATTATTTTATGGATCATTGATTTATTGATACCTTCTGCATTTTTATTATTAGGATTATACTTCACAATTGCTCCGGTAAAAGAACGCAATAAAACAAAAGGATATCGTACAAAGCTTTCTTTGAAGAGTGAAGAAACGTGGAGTTATGCGCAGCGAATCTTTGCTGTTATATGGATGATATTTGGCGTATGTTTGACAGGTTTAATTGTATTATGTAATTTTATAATACCTATTTCTCATGAGGTACGTTCTGTAATATTTGTAGTTGCCAGTATCAGTGTCATGATGTGCTGTACGCCGATTACAGAAATTCTGATTAAACGAAAATTTCGTGGTCAATTGAACGGACTGTAATATGATAGAGGAGCATTGCAATGACTGACCAAGAACAATTTGAAGAAATTTTTACAACATATATTACAAGGGCAGGCAGCACAGAGTTGCTGGAATGGATGAAGAAAACAGATTTTTTTACAGCGCCGGCAAGTACGCGGTTTCATTGCGCTTGTAAAGGCGGTCTGTTAAAGCATAGTATCAATGTATATCGTGTATTAAGAGAGCGCTATTTTGAAGAAGGAGACAATGAAGAAAGTTTTGCTATATGCGGGTTGCTGCACGATATTTGCAAAACGCAATTCTATAAAGAGTCTACCCGAAACGTAAAAAATGAGCAGACAGGGCAGTGGGAAAAACAGCCTTATTTTACGGTAGAAGATAGTTTTCCCTATGGACACGGAGAGAAATCTGTTTTTATGATTGAGCGTTTCTTGCGATTAAAAACTTCAGAAGCGGTTGCAATTCGCTGGCATATGGGCGGCTTTGATGATGCAGCCCGTGCCGGTAATTTCGCCATTAGTTTGGCGTATGATAAATATCCGATTGCGGTTAAACTGCATTTGGCAGATTTGGAAGCAACCTATTTAAGGGAAAAAGGCACTTCTGATATTCCGAGAACATAGTAATAGGCCACCCTATCAGGGTGGCTGTTGTTATGTATCGTTTTATTTTAAAAATACATATATTATAAATGAAAGTGAGAGGACCGTCGGGACTTATTTGCCGGCTGCTTGTACAGGTAAATCATAACAGTAGTCTGTCATAATAGTAAAAGCTTTCATATAGTATTGTTTCATTGGCATATTTCGTTTATGAGCCATATTACAATTATTCAACTGCAAGATATACAATGAAAATATATGTTTCATAATTTAAGATAAAGATTTTAAACTATATTCATTTTTGTTTGGAATATGATTGACAGCAAAATTGGAATATGCTAAAATAACACAGGATATGCGAGGGTGGCGGAATTGGCAGACGCGCTAGATTCAGGTTCTAGTGTTAGCAATAACATGTGGGTTCAAGTCCCATCCTTCGCACCAGTCAAGAGCCTCGACGCGCAAGTCGCGTTCGGGGTTCTTCTTCATTACAGCTTTGTATTTACGTTTATAAGCGGTATCTTTTTGCAGCGTAAACCAATATCTGCGGCGAGCATGTTATACGCCGCAGTTTTTTATTTTCAGATTTACGTTTACGTTCATGTGGAAGTGGATATTTTTTGTGAAGAAAATCCATCACTTTAAACCTATATACCTTAGTGTTTTTATATCCATATTAATAGCGGATATTGTAATTACTTTTTAAAAGCACATAAATGTTTATAAACTGTGTAACGTAAATATTTTTATCAACACTGTATTTCTGTAGCTAAACTGGTATTTTTATAATACTGGCGGCAAACAAAATAGATAAAATGTACGGTTCAGATTGCGTATTCTGTTGTGTTTACTTGTTTGCTGTACCAGCATAACTCCTCTTTGTAAGGATAAGGTTGCCTTATCATATTTATTTTTTATATTCCAGTAAAATCCAATGATTTAAAGATAAATATATAGTGACAGCAATATGACGGAATGACTATGCTTATTCTGACTTAGGAAAATATACAAAGATTTCATAATACACCTATCCTGAAACGGTATCATTGATTTTGTAAAATATACTAATAAAGAAAAAAGACATCTTGAAAACAAGATGTCTTTTTTCTTTATTTAAGTTTATAGATGCTGATGGTACAAATGGTGTACTTTTTGTACCGAAACCGCAATTATATGTCATGAACAACAAAAAATAAGGTATAAAAATAATTTATTGTCCCAACTGCGAGGGTTACAGCCCATAAAACCATGTATTTGCATTTATGTTCTTTCAATATTGTAACATTATCTTAGAACAAAATAAAATTAAAGTCAACCTGTATAGTATAATTTAAAACATTTTGTGTATTTTAGCAAAAAAATATTAGTTCCACTCCGGATTAAATACAAAATATTTAATTTATAGAGTACAAATTTTATCATTTTCAGCAGATTTCAGCGGATATGTAAATTTTGTTTTTCCTCCTTTTTCAAATAGGACAAAAAGTACAGCGGCTTTAGCATTCCATTTCATTATGCTGAAGTCTACACCATAAGTAGGATGAGAATATTATGAAAAAGAAAATATGCGCAATGCTCCTTGGATTAATGATAGCAGGCACAGCCATGTCAATGGGTGTATCAGCGGCGTCACAGGGAGATATTACAGTAACCTATACAACGCCGCAAAGCACCGTAATAGACAAAGGCGGACAACAGGTGCAAACAGGAGATACTTCATCTTCTGCTTGGATATATACACTTGTCATAGCGGCATCAACGCTGGCAATGCTGGC
>CALWUU010000026.1 GCA_944384835.1 uncultured Clostridia bacterium
AATTAGGTTCGGTAACATAAGTACCGAAAGGAGCAATTAGTTGATAAGTTGTGCCATTATAACTATAAATAGCGCTTTTGTCACCCTTTTCTGCAATGACAAAGTTACCGAGTATTTGTATATTATCATATTCGGGTTCAATAGCAGTAGTCACTTGTAGCTGAATAGGAGATAGAGGTGTTTGTGCACTATTACAACCTGCCAGAAACAGAAAAGAGAAACATAGGGCAAACAAACTAAATATATATTTTTTCATATGAAATCACGCTCCTTAGAAGAAACCAAAACAGCTCCTTTTTTTCCGGAATCTGAGATGGTCGGAATTACAATGCTTTTTGAACTATCCTGATTGTCCAGATAATGTGTATCTTCGTCTGAGGTATCAGCAGGGATAGTTACGGAATCACCGGATAAGTGAATCGGTTCACAATTATGATTGAAAAATGACTGCTTGTCATTTTTCTCGGCGATAACCAGCTCTTGATTAAAATATACGGAATCATATGGTTGAGAAACAATGGATTGAGATTGAGAATCAAATAAATAATATTGATTATGCTGCTGCACAACATAATGTGTGGAGTTTAGGGCTTTTACAGATTGATACTTGAAAGGTACGACAATGTTTCCGTTGAAATCATATGCACCCATATTTCCGGAGTCATTTTGAAAAACATAAATACCATAATCACGATAATTCCAGGAAGCTCCCCAATTTTGAGCAACTACCACATCATTAAAATTATGGTCAAAAATAGTAATTGAACCGTCATCCAATCCTTTTTTATTTTTATAATATCCATAAACTGTATTATTATATTTCGTTAGGCTGACAACATTGGTAGGAGGCGCTAATAAAACCTCATTTTCCAAGGTGATAATTTTTGTTTTTTTATCTTTTTTTGCAAAAATAAGATTATTCACAGATACCGTTAAGTCCGTATACCCACAATTTTTTAAAAATGTTTCTCCGGTTGAGATATCCAACAAATAATATTCATCAGTCCCCTGTTCCTTTAGTTTAAGCCAGTTAGGATTTTCTACCTTGTTTTCAATGTCATGAGCATTTTCGATCATTTCATATTCAAACGGCACTATTATATTTCCATTCCAGTCTATCACTCCACACAATCTGTCTTTACTTGTTTGAACGATAAAATAGTTATCATTAAAAGATGATATAAATCTGTATTCAGAAGAAAAAAGTGGATTACCGTCTTTATCATATAAATTGGTAGAATAGTTTGGTTCAGTGGCAGAAGCATTACGATACGTATAAAACTGTCCATCTTTTTGTATAATGGATACGTTTGTACCCAATGGATTCGGAGTTTTTGCTACAAGATTTCCGTCACCGTCATAAAAGCGAGTTTCTTTGTTGTCGGTATCATCGCATTTATAAAAACTCACACGGGTACTGTCCTCACATTGAACAATATAAAATTCACAGTGGGTTAAAGGAACCACTATATTACCATTTAAATCAATTAAACCAAATTTTTGATTATCAAGAAATTGTTGAAATCCGTTACTGATAATAAAGGTATTTCCGGTGGAACTCAGTGACGCTAATGTTTCAGGTTCTGTGAGATATGTTCCAAGAGGAGCAATTAGATTATATGCTGTGCCATCATAGGAATATATAGCACTTTGACCGTCTTTTTTTGCCAAGATGAATTTGCCTGCAATTTTAATATCGTCGTATTCAGGAGCAACAATTGTTGTCCCCTGTAATTGAATAGATTGAGTCGTTTGTATACTATTACAACCTGTGAGAAACAGAAAAGAGAAACACAAGATAAATAAACTAAATATATATTTTTTCATATGAGAATATACTCCTTAAAGGGAACTTAGATTAAATACGTAATATGATTATAACACCAAATTTTAGAAAAATAAATAATTATTGTAAAGTTTACACAATATTTTAAATCTAGGATATAATAGTAACAAACTTGAAAAACTAAGCTGCATAACGGCAACCGCTGATACTATAATAGTAGGCTAATTTATTGGATAGCGCCAGAACATTGTTTGTTACTGGTTGGCTATGACGACGAGCATTATATTTTTAATGATCCGTTGAGAAGCAAGCAAACATATTATAGAAAATCTGCTGTGGAAATCGCTTATGCAGGTTTATTTAAACAAGCAATTGTAATAGAAGAATATAAATATATCCAACCACCTATTCCGACAGTAAAACCTGGAACTAGATTAATGTCGGATTTGATTAGTGACATTTATAAATTAGAAACATATTATAAACAATATTGCGATGCATACTTCTTATATCCCGGTACCCAACCAACAGGAATAGATGTAGCTAAAGGTATCACTAACTTTTTGAGAAGTGAAAATTATAATGATTTTGAATGGTATTTTACTTTAGGTACTGGTGTTGATCAGGGATATATTAGTTATTTAAAGAATCTCGATGCAATCAGCTTACAATTATTTACAAAAACTATGCAATATATTAGAAAAGAAAATCCGTTAGGATTACATGACGGGGAAGGTGGAATTATTGATCTACCTCATCTGGCTGCAACTACAGAGGCATACTTAAGTAATGGTTTGGCTCCCAAATATTGGGCCGGTTGGGGTGGAGATTTGGCTACCGGTATGGCTGACACAACAAAACGATTAGCTAGTAGCAGTGATCCGACATCTGAATACTATGGAAAAAGTTTGCAAGAGATTGCAGATATGACGATTGGCAATGAAAATTCACAATGTAATTATACAGACTTTTGTTGTGACTTTGATTCATACAAAATAGGTACTTTGATATTAGAGGGCTGTCAACCAGGCTCACAAGACGAGTATAATATTCATTTATTATCTGATGTATTAAAACAATATTATCAAGAAGAAAATTTATTTAGAAATCGTTTTAAATGGATAGAGGAAGAGTTAGAGGTACATCCTCTTCATGTAATGATGGAAGTTGAAATGGCTATGGGTGAATCGTTTGATGGAAAATTTTTAGTTGACTTAAAAGGCGATTCTCCAACGCCAGAAGTAAACAAAGCATGTTGTAAATCTTTTAGTCTCTACATTATAACTATGCATCCATAATAAATACTAATTTTTATAATTTTTACTTTATATTAGTTTCAAATAATTTTAATTAAAAGCGTCTTATCATATAGATCCATATGATAAGACGCTTTTATCATATAGATGCTGCATAGTTTTCAATATTTGGTTATGTAGATAAAGTATTAATTTTTAAAATAGAATTTGCTTTATTGCCTAATTAGTAATATAATTAAATTACTTGATTGTAAATAATATGAATAAATGGAGTAAAATGGTGTAATGAGTATGTTAAAACTAAAAAATTCATATATTAAAAAAATATATACATCAATTTTTTTATATGTATTGATATATATAGTAGTCTATTTTTTATCACAATTTGTTTTAAACTGTCAGGGATTGGTTTATCTGCAATGGTTCCAATATGTATCTTATACGATTATTGGATTAGGCATTATGGCTGGAACTTTTCAGTGGATAGTTACAGGATATAAAACAGATCATTATCGTATTAAAGTAGGAGTTATGCTGCTTATTATAGAAATTGTGGCTGCATTAGGAATGATTGTTGTATTTTATACATTCAATAACAGAGAATCAATAGTAGCTAAAGATGGTGTTACAATGGTGGAGGAAACGCCAAATTTTTCTTTTACCAATTGGAGAAACTATTATGATTATCAGAACATATTTGTGAGAAAAAATATTGTAAGAATTCGTGTAGAATACGGAGAATCGAGCAGTGAATATACTTCTATAGATTATTATGATGAAGATGGAGCATTTATCAGAAATGAAACTCAATGAAGTTTATCCTTCTTAAGACAGGATTCAAAATAATAGGATTTTATAATTTTGGTAGTTAAATGGATCAACATTACATAATGAACACTCTTCTCACAGCAATAAAAGAGATGGCTTTATATTAAAGTACTATGTAACTATTGCAGGAAATAGCAGATATGACCATAGGCGCTGAGGATTCAGACTGTAATTATTCCGATTTATGTTGCGATTTTGATGCATATATGATAGGTTTCTTATTGTTCTTTGCTGCTCAGCCAGGTACAGAAGACGAATATAATATACATCTATTTTCGGATATATTAAAACGATATTATGTAGATGAAAAAATATTTAGAGATCGTTATAAATGGATTGATAAGGAATTAGGATATGAGCCTATGGGAGATTTATTATTTAAAATTAATCATCATATGAATTCATCAACTAGCGGACAAGTGTTGACAGCTATACTTGGAAAATCTCCTTCAGAAGAAGTCAATAAGGCTTGTTGCAAATCGTTTTGCAATTACATTTATACTATGCGCATTAAATAATATAAAATTATATTACAATTTAATTATTTGTTAAAAAATAGAGTTATTGAAAAAATTTTCAATAACTCTATTTGCTTTAAACCATAATTAAAGCGAATAGTAAATAGTATTGGTTTGTAATTTATAATAAATGTGCTATAATTATTTACAATAATTTCTATAAAATATAAAAAGTGGTGATTTTATGAATAAGGATAAAAGCATATACAAAAATATTATTTTCAGATCTTCTTTTTTTTATACAATTGTTTTTGCTGTTTTATTTTTTATTTCTCAATCTGTTTTAAGTAACTATGGACTAATTTATTTAAAATGGTTCCAATATTTTTCTTTTTCTATTATTGCATTAGGCACTATTATAGGAACCATTCAATTAATTAAACGTACAAGCAAACAAAATACTGTTAGAGTAACTGTATATATTTCTTTATTAATTATCGAAATTTTAATTGTATTAGGATTAATATTTTTTATTACAATGTTTGTTGATAAAGAGTCCATAGTGGTAAAAAATAATGATACGATGGTAGAAGAATCACATAGTTTTTTGCTATCAAATTGGAAAAATTATTATGATTATGAAAACATATTTGTTAGAAAAAATGTAATAAGAATTTATGAAGCATATGATGACTCATTAGGAGAATATCTTTATACAAATTATTATGATGCAAATGGCATTTTTATAAAAACAGAGAAAGAAATAGATAAATAGGTGCTACGAAAAGCAAAATCAAAAATAATTCGGGATATTTGAAAGTAAAACATTTGAAAATATTCTAATTTAACTGGTAGGAATCCAAAAGAAACCAATTATCATCTAATTGAGTAACAAAATTTGGATTGTTTTTTATATCGGAAAATGATTGATCAAAACTGTATATATAACTAATTATTTGTTGGGGTTCCAGCCAAATTTGTTGTTTTCCTAAAAAATTAAAAGTTATCTGTTGGTTATTTGTAATGTCAATAGAATAAGGATGAGTTTTAGTGAAAAACGTTTTTATTATTTCCTGATTTTTAGGAAAATAACGGTCTAGTGTTGAATTATCTTTAGGGGAATTAATATGTATTGATGTTGTGTCGTCATTAAGTACATATTCCTCCCATATAGACTGATTGGTTAGAATTGCATTTACGGTACTATGAAATAGGGGACTATTATTTTCAAATAATTCCGTAGTTTCTTCAATAGTATAAGTTTGTGGCTTATAAGGGATACTCATATATATCGTAATTCCTAAAACAACAGCTAAAATTAAAGCAAGGATTATCATAATAATATTTGTAATATTTATTTTTTTCAACATCATTACTCTTTCTTATATAAAGAAGGCATCATTTTATATTCTATATTTCTGTTTTTTTAACTTTATATGATTGGATTGTGAGAAGATTTTATAAATTTAATTCATAGATGGGATGAGGGCAACCCCTTTTTGTTCAGTATCAGATTCTATAAGAATAATCATATTTTTGGTACCGTCTTGATTATCAATATATTCATCATTTTTTCTAACACTATTGGCACCATCTTTACTGATGTCGGCTTTCATACCTTTTGAATTGTCTTGTAAAAGAAAATCAGCAATTTTATTTGAATCATATATTAATTCAATAGGATTACAATTATAATCATAAAAGAATTCTTGTCCGTTTTTAGTGGCTTTTATCATCTCACCATTAAAAACTGCTGAATCAAAACCCGCTTGAACCATATTTTTTGTAGAACTATCTATGAGAGCGTACTTGTTATCTTTTTTTGCCAGATAATATTGTGCGTTTAAATGATAAAGTTGTTGATAGGTAGGTGAGAAAAGTTGTTCTCCTTTATCATCTAAAGCCCCAATAAGTCCTTGATTATTTTTAAACAAGTAGTGTCCAGTTTCTGGAATAAACTGGTATGGTCTCATTTGGTCCAAAGATTTTATGATCTGATAATTCTCATCATAAAAAGTTAGAATTCTGGTTTCAGAATTCGTTTTATTTGTCTCAGTAGTATGAATATAAAATTTATCGTTATACTGTACCACATTTATGAATGAATAATTTTTAAAATCTATTAGAATCTTGTTGTCTGAAGTAACAACACCTTCTTTACCATTTTTATTTACTTGGATATTACCATCAACGAGTATTTTTAAATCAGAGTAGCCGCAGTTCTCTAGAAGTTTTTCACCTTGCAGATTCATCAGATACACAGATTCAGAATCTTTATTGCGTGCATTTAGCCATGCATTATTAGAATCCGTTTCATTTGAGGGTTTAAGAAGAGAATAATCAAAAGAAACTATAACATTTCCTTTCCAATCGATTATTCCAAAAGAATTATCTTGTGATTTCGCAATAAAGTAATTTTGAAATGGATGTAGATATTTATAATCAGTTTGCAATAATTTATTCCCGTTTTTATCAAACAAATTTGCTGTTGCGTCTTCACTTTGTATAGATGGACTGCGTAAAGTGATTATTTGGCCATCAATTTGTAACGGTATAATAGTGTCCTTAGGAGAACTTGGTATTTTAGTTAATAAGTTACCGTTGCTATCATAAAAGGAAGTAGTTTGAGTGCTAAAATCGTCTAACTTAAAATAATCAGCATTATAATATTTGTATGACTCAAAAACTCCCTTGTGTGAAATTCTATCGTGCAGAGGTACTACAATATTACCTTCTAAGTCAATCAAACCGTTATAAATCATTTTCCCATTTTCATAGTAATTTGTTGAATCAGATTCTTCAGTGTAGACTGATAAAGTATTGTCAACCGTGTAATTAGCAAAAGATTTCTCAACAGTGTATTTTCCGAGAGGAGCAATGAGTTGGTAGGTAGTACCGTTATAAGAATAGATGGCGCTCTGATTATTTTTTTCTGCGATGATGAATTTGCCAAGAACTGTTATGTTGTCATATTCAGGTTCAATAGCAATGGTTGCTTGCAACTGAATAGGAGATTGAGATGTTTGTGTGCTATTACAACCTGCAAGAAACAGAAAAGAGAAACACAGGACAAACAAACTAAATATGTATTTTTTCATATGGGAATATACTCCTTAACGGGAACTTAGCATAAATATATAGTATGATTATATCACCAAATTTTAGACAAATAAATAATTGTTATAAATTTTACACAATATTTTAAATTTAGGATATAATTGTAATAATATCAAGCTTGAAAAAAGCTGAGCGGTATAATGACAACCGATGGTACTATATTGATAGGCTGATTCAATGGATAGCATAAGAACATTGTTTGTTACTGATTGGTTGTGATGATTATTTTTATTATTTTAATGACCCAAGAGACAGTAAAGCTCGTACCTATTACAGAAGGAAGCTGTAGACGGAGCATATAAAGCGCAAGGGAATCAAGCAATAGTGATTCAAGCCGATGCAAGAACCGCGCGTGAATGGAAAGTGCGCCACGTATTATCAGCTTTTGAAATGGTAAAGGATAAATTGCCTCTGGAAGTATTAAATTTGATTGCAATGTTCCTTTATTATATTCGAACATATAATTTAAAAAGTAGAAAAGAGAAATCTTTTGAATTAGAGAATCAATTATTATATTTTAAACAAAAAAACAATATCCCTTATGCCTTTTGACATAAGGGATATTTACTATGATAGAGCATGGAGCAGTTAATCCAAACTGAAGGTCACAGAGACATCTGCACACGTTTACAGCTGCATTTCAATCCTCATACAGTTTTTCCTGTAGTAAGATTGTATCATTGTATTTTAACGTCTGCGTGGAAATCAAAATTAGCTTATGGTTTATCAATTCCAAGAGATATGTAATATCGTAAACGTTACGTATTTTGTATTTCTAGGTATTTGTAACATTTAATATTCGCCAAAGTATATATGCATGGTACCTGAAAACTATCTGGATATAGGGTAGGCAGCAATGTAGCATAAAGGTCTAAAAGTCCAGCTCACGCGGGAGGCTGGCAGTGATTGGTATCGTTCGTTTCTGTATGAAAAGTGTTATCAGCTAGTAGTATCATTGCACCTTTTACTGTGGTTTCTTCTGTATAGGGATGGATGTCCGGTATGGTTTGGAATGCATGGAAGCATAATTGCTCCGATAACTTCTATTTGCAGTGGATATTTTTTCCTCCCGGCAGATAGAACGCATGAATTTTAACAATGTCAGAAGATGCATTAAAAACGGTTTTATTGCTTTGGGTTTTGGCAGGCGTTTACTGAAAGCGTAGTTATTCCAATCGCCGATACGTCCAGTCCCGTAGTCAGAATTTTTCAGAAAATTAAAAACTATTGACGAGGTATCTTTCCAAGTGCTGTTGAGCGCCTTCGCTTCCTCCTGCAGTTTCAAAATGATTTTTGACTGATCTTCCTGCGACTGTAATTATGATTGCATGCTTTCTCCGCTTCATTGCGTAGCCGATGAAAATAAGATGATTTGACGGTAGAACAGCTAGATTACAGTAATTACGGTGAATATCAACGGAACCGCTATTTTTCCTTGTTAAGCTTCGTTCTTTGTTCTGTCTGTAGCTATTATTTAATGAACAGCCAGCCCATGATTGCTTCGTCAAACGCAAAGGACAGGCCTCCTGCGTGCTGATCGGAATATCCACGTTGTGAAAAATAGTCCTGTTCCTTTACATCAAGGGTCAAAATCTGGTCAATTTCAGTTGTTGACAATCCTTGCTCTTCATACAGGTCACATAGTCTGGTATAGGTTTCTTTGAGGGACTGAGAGCCATAATAGCTGTCGTCCTCGCCTATGGCTAAATAAACAGGCGTCCTAGCTTGTGCCAGCACTTCCAAATCACCATCCCATTGGGTGCTGGTAGCAAGATATGCCGCATAAAGTTCCGGTCGCTTTCCCATCACCAGGAAACCGGTTTCTCCTCCGCCAGACAGTCCGTGCAAATAGACTTTCTCCGGATTAATATTGTAATGAGAAATCATATATTCCGTTAATGCAATTGCTTGATTTGCTGAAGTTTCACCCCAGTCGTTCAGTTGCGGAGCTACCACAATCATTTCCTGATTGTATTTTTGTGCTTCAAAGCCGTAGTCCTCTGCCCGAAGATTAGCGCCTACTCCTTGGAAATACAGTCCCTCATAGCCAGGCAGAGTGACGAATAGAGCATAAGGGGTACTGCCGTCGTAACTGTTGGGAATATACAGGTTATAATGGATGTCTCCTTCGTTTTCCGAATGCAGCACATTATCCAGCATAAAGCCACGATAGGTTGTGGTTCCTGTTGTTACAGTTCCATCGGCTGTCAGATTGTTTCCTTCCTGTCTATGCTGTATTTCTGAGGTAGATGCTTCACTCATCGTAAAAGAACTTGATTCTGTCCCGCCAGTTGCGCAGGCGGTGAAAGAGAACATCATAGCAAGAAGAGATAACAGCAAAATCCATTTTTTAGTTGTTTCCATGTTAATCACCGCATTTTTTGTACGTCAATGACGCAAATTATATCGGAGCCAAAGAATATCTCCGTCTAAAACTTGAATTTCTTTTAGTTTGAATATTGCCGGAGAACAAGTGGGCAAAAAATCAGAATGTTCAAAAATTGATACAGAATCTGTACCTCCGTCTGCTACTGGAGCAATGACCAAGCTCAGTTCGTCGATGAGATTTTTCTGTAAAAAAGACCAGTTGGTTACGCCGCCGCCTACTATCATCACACGATCAATGCCAAATAAAGTATGGAGTTTTTTCAGCAGCAGGGAGCAGTCCAGCACTTCATTGCCTGCAAAAATATAGGAGACTCCCTGTTTCTGCAGATAGGACAAATATGCTGATGAAGCCTGTTCGGTCAATGCTTCAATTACATGGGCGGCGGCTCGGCCTTTTTTCTCTAACTTGTGAGATGAAAAGGCCAGTTTTCCCTGTGGGTCCATAGAAACAATGAAATTACCCATAGCTTTTCCTGTCGGATTTACCCAGTCCTCTTTCGGTAAGGATTGTTCTGCGGCTGGCAGATTGGATACTTGCCCTTCAGCGTAACCGCCCAGCATAGTCGTAGTACCGTAAAGGGTTGCCTGACATCCGTAAACACCCCGCAGTTCCCCGTAGGCTTTGAGAGCAGGGACAGTCTCCGGTACATCAAAAAAGGTTCCGTCAATCTTTCCGTCCAGAGAGGTAAGCATATGGCAGACAACAAAAGGTTTTTGTATCATTTGATCTCCGCTCCATCCTGAAAAGCATTGCCTACTCGATGTCCCATCACATAATAGCCGTTGTTCACCGGCTCAAAAGAAATAGGTTGGAACTTTGTCATATCCAGGCGGCTGGCTTGATCCAGAACGCTTTCGTCAATGCTGATGTTGACGATTTGACCAATGATGTTGCCGTCCTCATTTTCTTTTAGAAATTTGCATTCCAGAGTTACAGGCAGTTCATCAATGAGAGGCGCGTTTACAAACTCACTCTTGCTGGCGTGGAAACCGGATTTCTCCAATTTGTTTGGCTCTTGATAGGCAGAGACCATTCCTACATAGTCTGATGGAATTACATGAGAAGCATCGGCAAAGCTGACGGTAAATGCACCTGTTTTCTTAATATTTGCGGTAGTTTTATGGCTCGGGCTCAGGCAGAGCACCACTTTGTCCGCATCGTACAAACCGCCCCAGGCAGCATTCATCGCATCAGCAGAACCATCCTCGTTATACGTGCTGATGATGAGTACCGGAAGTGGATAAAACCAAGATTGTGTTCCAAAATTTTTACGCATATAGAAAACTTCCCTTCGTAATATAATGACAGAAAGAGCCGGGACAAAACCCAGCTCAATTTTTTATTTTTGACCGTCTACATCGGGTACCATTTCCGCATAGGATTTCAGCAATTCAGGGGTACTGGTATAGTAGCGGGTGTTCTTGTCCATAGCGGCAATTTGAGCCATTTCCTCTTTTGTTAGGGAAAAATCAAACAGGTCGAAGTTATCCCGAATATGGGTCGGGTTTTTGGAGCCGGGAATTACAATGTTACCATCCTGGATGTGCCAGCACAGGATAATCTGAGCGCTGGACTTGCCATACTTTTTGCCCAGTTCTGCAAACAGAGGCTCTTCCAGCAAGGTTTTATCACCATGACCGAGAGGATACCAGGCCTGAATTACAATCTCCTGTGTTTTTAAAAACTTCTTTAGTTCTTTCTCTTGGCAGTAGGGATGCAACTCGGTCTGTAGGACGGTAGGTCTGACCTCGCACAGATCCAGAATTTCCTGAATCTGTTCCTGATCAAAGTTAGAAAGTCCGATGGCTCTTACTTTGCCTTCTTGGTAGGCCTTTTCCATCTGCCGGTATCCGGCGATGTAATTCCCTGCAGGCTGGTGGATTAAAAGAAGATCGATGTAGTCGGTATCCAGACGCTCGAGCGTTTTGTCCACGGCATCGGGCTGCTCATAGAAGCTGGGCCATAGCTTGGTTTCCAAAAACATTTCTTTTCTGGGAAGAGCTGAACGTTTCATGGCACGCCCCACAGCCTTTTCGTTTACATAGGCGTTAGCCGTATCAATGAGCCGGTAACCGCATTCCAACGCACTGAGGACGGATGCTTCCGCTTGGTCAGGTTTCAGCAAAAAAGTTCCGATACCGGCCATAGGCATTTTTACTCCATTGTTCAAAGTCGCATATTCCATAGTAAATACCTCCATAATTTTTATTTTATTCATTCTTTATCTCATAAAGTGCCATACACTGCAGATATCTCTATTTTATCTAAAGCATCGTCTAAAATTCGTACCTCTTGAGTGGAAAGCTGAACATCTGCAGCTCCTATATTTTCCTGCATCCGCTCTTCTTTCCGGGTGCCCGGAATCGGCACGATCCAAGGTTTCTTGCACAGCATCCATGCCATAGAGAGTTGTGCTGGAGTTGCATTTTTCTCTTGGGACATGTGATGGATAAGTTTTAGCAGCTTTTTATTCTGTTCTATCCCTTCATCAGTAAATTGAGGCATAGAAGAGCGGTAGTCAGTTTTGGAATCAAAATACTCTCCCTTTCCGTATTTACCGGTGAGAAAACCGTTGGCCATAGGTGAGAAAGCTACGAATCCTACGCCCAATTCTTCTAACACAGGAAACAGGCATTCATGATGCCTTGCCATCATAGAGTAGCGGTTCTGTACCGCCGTTACAGGACAAATCTTATGTGCCCGACGAAGATATGCTTCATTGGTCTCTGAAATACCCCAATGGGTAATTTTTCCTTCCTGAATCAGGTCAGCCATGACCTCTGCTACTTCTTCAGGTGGCACATTCGGGTCGATACGGTGCTGAAAATACAAGTCGATATGATCTGTTCCCAAACGTTTGAGAGATCCTTCCACAGATTTGCGTATTGTCTCCGGTCTTGAATCGGGAATCAAAGGAATTGGAATTTGGTTGCTTGCAAAATCAAACCGCAGTCCGAATTTTGTTGCAATGACCGCTTTGTTCCTTATCGGAGCCAGCGCTTTGCCCACCAGTTGTTCGTTGCCATGAGGATCATTCGGGGTGCCATAGACCTTGGCGGTATCAAATAAGGTATATCCCATTTCTATTGCTCGCCGCAGTAAGCTGATGGCTTCTTTTTCATTTGTAGGCGGACCATAGGCATGGGAGAATCCCATGCATCCCAGTCCCACGGCAGAAACAGATAAATCTTTGTTTAAGTTTCTCTGCTGCATATTATTCGTCTCCTTCTGTTTTCTATTGTATCTTTGCCAGCTGACAGGAAGAAGTTTCCTTTTGTCATGTAATTGAAACCAAAAGGTTGATAGATGTTATTTTAATATTATAGGTTCAAACTATCCAGCCATTGCTGCACGTCTGCTTCGCTGACGCTGGAGCGGAACCGCTGACCTTCCAGCCAGTTTCCGGTACCTGCCAGTTCCGCAAGCAATTCTCCGCTATCTCCTAAGCTGGAGCTTGCAGAGGTGCAGAAAGAAATTACAGTTTTACCGGTGAAATCATTGGCTTCCACAAAGGTGTTAACCGGCCAAGCAGCAATGCCCCACCAGATAGGGTATCCGATAAAGATGGTATCATAGCTTTCCCAGTTATCCACCGTGTCAGCTATTAACTCCACATTCCGAAGGCTTTCATCATTATGTTCCTGAGAAACTCGGCTGTTGTCATTTGTCCAATTCAAATCTTCGCTGGTGTATGGATCTGTGGGTTCTATCTCAAACAAATCGCCGCCGGTAAGTTGGGCAATGTAGTTAGCAGCTTCTTCTGTGTTGCCGGTAGCAGAGAAGTAAACTACCAGAGTATTGCCTGCTTCGGTATCTGTGTTTTCAGTGCTTATCTGAGAGGACAATGTTCCGTCAGATTCGGGCGCTGTGCTGGACTCATTGGAAGAAGGAGTTCCGCTGCTGCATGCGGCGAGTCCAAGGATCATTACAAGACTTAACAATAGTGCGGTTATTTTTTTCATTTTAATTGCTCCTTTCAAATTTTGATTCTTTACTCATAGCATTCCTGAAAGATTGTGAGAATTTCTTCATGATTCATAGGTTTATAACTTCCCTGAGAGATACCACAGGAATCAGCTATCTCTTTAAGCTGCGATTTGTCTGCTCCCAACTCCTTCAGCGTAGTAGGCAGACCGATTTCTTTAATGAAATTTGCCAGAGAATGGATTCCTTCCAATGCCACTTCTTCATCGGTTTTTCCATCGCGGGTAATTCTCCACACATTTTCCGCGAACCGGACAAACTTTGGTAATCCTTTTTTATAGATATGCCGATAATATACCGGATGGAGTACTGCCAGACCACAGCCATGGTTACAGTTAGTGTAAGCCCCCAATTGATGTTCCATATTATGGCACTGAAAGTCACACTTTTTGCCCATTTTAATGATGCGATTCTCTGCCATAGTGGAATCCCACATAAGATTGGAACGGGCTGTATAATCCTTTGGATTCCGAATCGCCGCCCTCAGGTTATGAATGACATTTTTCATCAAAGCTTCCATGATATCATCAGAGACATTGTTCTCGTTAGGCTGACTGAAATAGGTCTCCATGATATGGCTGAGAATATCGAAACCGCCGGATATCATCTGTTTTTTCGGTACAGAGAAGGTATAGGTGGGATCCATGAGCGCAAAACGGGGATTGAGTTGAGGATAATCCCTGCCGGTCTTTATTTTTGTGTCTTCATTGGTAATGACGGATCCTCCATTGCACTCACTGCCGGTACCCGCCGCAGTGACCACCACGCCTAAGGGAAGCGGTTCAAAGTCGATCACTCCGGGGTGTATCCAGAAATTTTCCCAAATATCCCCGTCGTACCGGGCGGCTAAAGATACGGCTTTACAGCAATCCATCGTACTGCCTCCGCCTACAGCCAGTATCATATCCACATAGTTGTCCCGCGCAAGTTTTGCCCCTTCCTGCACTTTGGCATAGGTAGGGTTGGACATAATACCGGGGAACTCTACTACGGTTTTATCAGCTTCTTTGAGAATACCGATAATTTCATCGTATATGCCGTTTTTTTTAATAGAGCCGCCGCCATAGGCCAAAAGAACAGTCTTGGCGCCTTGGGTCAGGCAGGTCAGGTATTCCTTGACGCAGCCTTTGCCGAAATAAACTTTGGTGGCGTTTTGAAAAATAAAGTTATTCATGACGATGGTTCCTTTCTAACTGAAAATATGCACTGTTCCAAGGGAGTCACATCTGGGCTTCCCAAAAATCAACTGCCTGCGTCAGCCAGCCGTCCGCTGCGGTGTCAGTACCAAGACCAAACCCGTGGGACAAGCCCGGGTAGTGGTGAAATTCGGTAGGGATTCCCAAATTGTTCATAGCTTGAAGGCGGCGCTGCATCGTTTTCCAGTTGGCGATGACATCATTTTCGCCAACACAGGAAAAGGTTGGAGGATCGTTTTCTGTATAGTCGCTGTGTCCGGTGTACTGCATGATAACCGTTCCCGGCTGAGGCAGGTCGTCCCCACCAAAAGCCGCCGGACCATATGAGCCTATCCAGGCTGCCATCCGGGCTCCCGCCGATCCGCCCCAAAGTGAGTAGCAATTTGTATCTACTTTCAATTCGTCGGAGTGTTCAAAAATGAAGCTGATGGCACGGGCTAAATCCTCGCAGGCAGTTTGAGCGCCGGGACGGTAGATGAGTGCAAAAGCGTTGTAGCCTTGTTTTGAAAGTTCCAGAGCGTGGGGGAAACTATCCTGCATGGCTCCTACGTAGGAAAAGCCGCCGCCTGCGCTGCACACAGCAAATTTTTTTCCCGGTTCGCCTCGGAAAAAGAACAGACCGGTATTTTCTTTATCGGGATCAGCCTTTTTTTCCTCGTTGGTGTAGATATTGTAAAAAACCGTTTCTCCGGCATTTGCCTTCTGCCATAAAGTGTTTATAATCTCCACGGTTTTATCAGGGTCAATGTTGTGGTACCATGTCAGCTGCAGCTCCCCCAAGGTGACGCCGCTCATATACCGCTCATCCAGAAGAAAGAGCAAGCGGCCATAATCGTCAAAAACAGGGTCTTTTCTTACCATGTCAATATTTGTGTTGACATCAAACGGTTCTTGCTTGGTTTCAGGTACAGAATTTGTTTCCACTAGTTCCTGTTCACTTCCCTTTGTGATAGGAAGATCGCTGACGGTTTTACTTTGTTGGCTACTGCACCCCGTCAAACAAAGAAGAATACATAATCCGGCCGCCAGCATTCCCTTTACTTTCATTATCTTCACCAACCTAGCTGTTTCCTATCATTATTATAAAAAAATCGAGACTTCAGCAGAAGTCTCGATTGGTTATGCAGTATTTACTAAAAGGTTAATAGTGATAAACTATGACGCTTTTGTTATTTTTTCCACAGCCTCCAAAAATTTTTTAACAACTGGAGAAGGGTCTGACCCATGAAGCAAACCATAAGGAATGGTATACCCCCAGTCTACCGGAAGAATTTTTAATAGCGGATGGACGTATTGCCACTTAGATACTGCCATCAGGACGCAATTGTTATTTTCACATTGGTTAAAGGCTGCTACATCGTAAAAATCGAAATCTACGATTTGAATTTGCGGGTGGTTCTTCCAAAGATCATCACGCAGTAAATCTACATAATGGCTCCATCCACGATGCATCAGCATTAATTTTTCCCCATACAAATCCGTGATGCTTAGTTTGTCTTTTTTGGCCAGTTTATGATGGATGGATACGGCACAGCAGATGGGTTCCTTGGAAATCTCCAGTCCTGCGCACTGGCGCAAGTTTAACATGGTATCATCAAAAATCCCTGCCACCACGTCAATGTTCTGACCCAAATTAGCAAGAATCTCTCTTGCATTTTCAGGTGTGTTATCAAATGGGATAAGCTGAAATTTCGTATTGGGACAGTCTTTCTGCAATTTTTCCCACAAGTCTACCAATACCTGAGCTGGGGTCATGGGAGAAGTCCCGATACGGATAATTTCCTCATCCTTTTGCATAGCGTTCTTAGCCCGCGTTACCGAATCTTTGCAGTATTGAATGATATACTTGGCATCCTGCATCAGAGATTTTCCGGCTTCGGTAAGCTGCAATCCACGGTGAGTGCGGACGAAAAGCTGCAAACCCAGACTTTCTTCCAGAAGATTGATTTGCTTGATTACTGCCGTTGGGGAAATATATAGTTTCTCCGCCGCCTTATTAAAGCTGCCCCACTGAGCAACACAGAGAAAGGTCTCTAATTGAGGGTTATACATAGGAATCTTTACTCCTTTTCCTCTGGATATTCAAGAGACTGCTGGGATATTCTTTAACGCCTGTCCCACGGCTCTTCCGTTTTTTGGACTTACTAAAGAAAAATCAAAGAGTAATATACGTCAATTTACCCTGACACATAAAGTTGTTAAATCCGCAATAAGAATTCATTCCATTCAACAGAAGTTCCCCAGACAGCAATAAAATCCATAGAATTTCCTCATTTAATGCATCGTTTATTTGAATATATTATAGCTTTTTCAAAAGGAAAAGTCAAAATAAGCGCACTGTTTCCTGAAAAGGAAGCGTGCGCTTATTTTAAAAATTAATATTTGATATGACGTACATAGATCAAGGTAATAATGCAATAAATCCGAACCTTTGTCCAAAGACGTAAGGTTCGGATTTACTCATTGTGGTGGAAACAACAGGGCTCGAACCTGTGACCCTCTGCTTGTAAGGCAGATGCTCTCCCAGCTGAGCTATGCTTCCATATGGCTGGTTTGTTACCGGTTTGGCAACTGAAAAATATTATAAAAGAAATTGATGAAAAAGTCAACCTTTTTCGTTGGATAAAAAATTATTTTTATGAATTAAAAAAATAAAGAAAAAATTAAAAAAATAAGTTCACAAACCTCCTGTTTTTATGGTATGATTTGTACGTAAATTTAAGAATTATTATTACTGTTCCAATATATGTTTTGATGCTAAGGAGAGATAAAATTTTATGGAAAAAATTAAAATTGGTATTTTAGGATATGGAAATCTGGGAAAAGGCGTTGAATTATCTGTTCGTCAGAATCCTGATATGGAATTGGTTGGTGTTTTTACACGCAGAGATCCTTCACAGCTTACACTTAATACAGAAGGAGCTGTGGCGTATCACATTGATCAAGCATCTGAAATGAAAGATAAAATAGATGTATTGATTCTATGCGGCGGCAGCGCAACGGATTTGCCGGTGCAGACTCCTGAGTTTACCAGATATTTTAATACAATTGACAGTTTCGATACCCATGCGAATATTCCGGGACATTACTCAACGGTAGATGCCATTGCAAAGGCTTCCAATAAGGTTTCCATTATTTCAGTTGGCTGGGATCCGGGTATGTTCTCTTTAAACAGAATGTATGCAGGCGCTATTTTACCTGACGGAAAAGATTACACTTTCTGGGGAAAAGGCGTCAGTCAAGGTCATTCAGATGCGATTCGCAGAATTGACGGCGTACAGGATGCAAAACAATATACCATTCCTGTGCCGCAGGCATTAGATGCTGTAAGAAGCGGAAAACAGCCGGAACTGACAACCAGAGAAAAGCATACCAGAGAATGCTTTGTAGTCGCAAAAGAAGGCGCGGATTTAAAGAAAATAGAAGAAGCGATTAAAACTATGCCAAAATATTTTGCGGATTATGATACAACCGTACATTTTATTTCTCAAGAAGAATTAAATGAAAAGCACAGCGGTATTCCGCATGGTGGCTTTGTGATTCGTACCGGCGTAACCGGTAAGGCATTAGAGCATCATCATGTGATTGAATATTCTATTAAATTGGATTCCAATCCTGAATTTACTGCCAGTGTTTTGGTAGCATATGCACGTGCTGCATATCGCCTTTCTAAAGAAGGAAATTATGGTGCCAAAACTGTGCTGGATATTCCGCCTGCTTACTTGTCTATAAAATCAGGTGCTGAATTGAGAGCGGAATTGCTGTAAGGTTACTGAAATTAATTCAATTTTAATATTTAAAATTTTATGGAAACTGCTTCGTTTTAAAAATTATCGGTTATTTTTCATCTGTTTCTCACATGTTTTCATCTATTTCTCACATGTATTTATTAACATGATATTATAGTATTACAATATAGATCATTTTAATAAATAGGAAACATAAAAGATGAAA
This sequence comes from uncultured Clostridia bacterium, assembly GCA_944384835.1. Classification (GTDB taxonomy): domain Bacteria; phylum Bacillota; class Clostridia; order Oscillospirales; family Acutalibacteraceae; genus UMGS1071. The sequence continues at coordinate 18,969 of CALWUU010000026.1, forward strand.
TTACAATTTAAAATTTTAATTAGTATTTTAGGTCCTATTTTAGTTTGCACTATAATACTGCTTTGTTATTTTTTATCTCAACATTTAGCTGGGCAAGTTTCCGCGTGTAAACTGGAAATAGAGTCTCAGAACAGCACAGATGAAAATGTTGATAACAGAGTATCATCAACAGAGAATATCGCAGAAGAATTTGTTGCTGAATATCTGATAGACCCTTTTGATATTATATTTCAAATGCCGGAATTACCAACCGGTTGTGAAATCACCGCATTAACTATGGTGCTGAATTACTATGGTATGGAAGCAGATAAAGTAGAGATGGCTGCAGAATATCTGCCAACACAGGAGCTTAATCTGTACTATGGAAGTGACGGACGATTGTATGGTAATGACTTGAACAGATATTTTGTAGGGGATCCTACCACTATCAATGGCTATGTGTGCGGTACAGAGGCGATTGTAACAGCTGCAAATGCATATTTACAGGAGCAAGGCAGTACGCTTAGAGCAGTTGACTATACTGGTACGGATGTGGATACCTTGTATCAGCTTGTCAGCCAAGATGTTCCGGTAATAGTGTGGATAACCATTTCTATGGCAGAAAGAGAAGAAACACAAGGCTGGTATACAGAGACGGGAGAATATGTAGACTGGAGTATCAATGACCATGGAGCAGTTTTAATTGGTTATACTCAGGATACGGTTACAATTGCTGATCCTATTTCCGGCAAGATTGAATACAGCAGGGAAGACTTTGAACATGTATTTGCTTCCAGAGGAAATCAATGTGTTATTTTGCAATCGTAAAAAGAGTTTCAATATCAGCGGTAATCCATGATAAAATGATTGTGCATTCCGAAAAGATTGTCAAAAAAGCCTGCATGTTCTTCATGCAGGCTTTTTTGACAGCTAGATAGAATTTATAACACAGCTGTTTATTTTGATATGCTTTGCGCATATTTACAAAAAGATTTCATACAGCAAATATCGCATTTGGGTTTTCGAGCGTCACAAACAGCTCTGCCATGCAACACAATGCGATGACAAAAATCGCTGGATTCTTCAGGGGGCAGCAGTTTACGCAAGTCATCTTCCACTTTCACAGGAACTTTGCTGCTGGTCAGTCCAAGCTTACCGCAGATGCGGATAAAATGTGTATCAGTTACAACAGCCGGCTTTCCATATACATCTCCTAAAATTAAGTTTGCCGTTTTTCTGCCAACACCGGGAAGAGACAGAAGGTCCTCCATATTGTCAGGAACCACACCGTTGAAGTCTTCTTTTATTTTTTTGCACATTGCAAAGATATCGCGTGCCTTTGTTTTAAACAGTCCGCAGGTACGGATATATTCCGCAATTTCTTCTTCTGAGCTGTTGATAAAATCATCCAATGTGGGAAAACGTTCAAATAATGCCGGTGTGACCATATTGACTCTGGCGTCTGTACATTGTGCGGACAATCTTGTTGCAATTAACAGCTCAAGTGGGTTAGAATGAATTAACGCACATTCAGCATTGGGATATTCTTTTTTTAATGCCTCAATAGCGGCAAGCGCTTTTTGCTTTTTTGTCATATACATTCATCCTTATAGCTATAAAAATAGAAATCAATATTATTTTTATTCTATCTTATCTTTCGATAAACTACAAGAGATTTCTTTTATTTTACTAAAATTTGGTGATATTTTGAGTGGATTTCAATTAAAAATCATTGCTTTGGTCACAATGCTCATTGACCATATTGGCGCTGTACTCTATCCTGATCTCATTGTACTGCGAATCATAGGAAGATTGGCATTTCCTATTTATTGTTTTCTTTTGGTACAAGGTTTTTTGCATACAAGCAATCTGAAAAGGTATATGGCGCGCATAGGTGTGTTTGCTGTATTATCAGAAGTTCCGTTTGATTTGGCAAGGTCGGGACACTGGTTTGATTTAGAAGCGCAAAACGTATTTATCTCTCTATTTTTAGGTCTGTGCTGTATGACCATATATCGATTCGGGGCGAAAAGACAGCACCCTGTAATCATGCTCAGCAGTATTTTAGCAGCTTGTATTCTTGCTCAGCTGATACGTGTGGACTATCAATGGCTTGGCATTTTATTCATTATGATTTTTTATATCTGGCACACATCAAAACAGATTTGCTATACTGCTTTCATTACAGTTACAATTGTTTATTGCGTATCAGTTATGTCGTGGCTGCAAGCCGTATCAGTTTGCGCGTTGATACCCATTTACTGGTATAACGGCAAACGAGGGAAATACTCGTTTCGGTATGTGTTTTACTTCTTTTATCCTGTTCATTTGTTAATACTGTACTTTATTTCTTATTATTGGAGATAACGACGTTAAATGGACGGAGATTGCAAACGGAAAAGAGTCATGATACATTGTTATAAAGGAGGACATACATGGAGTTTCAATTATATTATACGGAACAAGGTCAAGGAGTTCCTTTTGTATTTTTGCATGGAAATGGAGAAAGCTCAGAATACTTTTCTCATCAGATAGCGTATTTCTCCAAAAAGTACCGTGTTATCGCTGTGGATACAAGAGGACACGGTAAATCTCCAAGGGGAGATTCTCCTTTTACATTGGCGCAGTTTGTGGAAGATTTAAAACAGCTGCTGGATCAATTGAAATTGAAAAACATTATTTTGCTGGGCTTCAGCGATGGCGGCAACATTGCTATGATGTTTACATTAAAATATCCGGAATATGTAAACGCGCTCATTCTAAACGGAGCTAATTTAAACGCGAAAGGGGTTAAGTCTTCCGTACAAATTCCGATTGTATTTGGATATTGGATTACTTCCTTGTTTTCTATGTTCAGTCAAAATGCGAAGGCCTCTCAGGAAATGCTGCGTCTCATGGTGAAAGAACCAAATATTTCTCCCGAAGAGTTGGAACAGATTTCAGTTCCCACATTGGTCATTGCAGGTAAGCAGGATATGATAAAAGAAAATCATACGGAACTCATTGCCAAACATATTCCAAATAGTAAATTGGTATTGATAGAAGGAGATCATTTTATTGCATATAAAGAACCGAATTCATTCAATGAAAAAGTAGAGTCATTTTTAAATACACATTGCACTGAAAAATAAGCATTTATTTGGAATGGAACAACAGAAAAATATGCCTATTCTATTACATTAGAATAGGCATATTTTTCAGCTGACCCAGATGTAAGTTTACGGAATAAAGTGAAATTAAGAAAATCTTAATGATTTCTAAAGAAAGTAATTAGAATTTGTGATACCAATTTTGCTACGATAACAGAAAGGGGAGAGAACAAGTATGAGTGAAAAAATTTTGATTGTTGATGATGAACCTGAAATTGCCGATTTGGTTTCCTTATATTTGCAGAATGAGAATTTTACGGTTTACAAATTTTATTCTTCCATAGAAGCACTCAACTGCATTGAGCGTGAAAAACTGGATATGGCGATTTTAGATGTGATGATGCCTGAATTAAACGGATTTGAACTGTGTAAAAAAATACGGGAACATTACCATTATCCTATTATTATGTTAACGGCAAAAGGAGAAGAAATTGACAAAATAACAGGTCTTACCTTAGGTGCGGACGATTATATTGTCAAACCGTTTCAGCCGCTGGAGCTGATTGCACGTGTAAAAGCGCAGCTGAGAAGATATAAACGGTATAATACAAGTGTAGAAAAAGAGGACGATATAATTGTTCATTCGGGACTGGTCATGAACATCAAAACCCACGAATGTACCTTAAATGAAAAGCCGCTTTCATTGACTCCAACAGAATTTTCAATTTTACGTATTTTGTGCCAGCAAAAAGGAAATGTAGTAAGCGCAGAAGAACTGTTTCATCAAATATGGGGAGATGAATATTTCAGTAAAAGCAATAACACCATTACGGTTCATATCCGCCATTTGCGTGAAAAAATGGGAGATTCTTTTGAAAATCCCAAATATATTAAAACTGTTTGGGGGTGCGGATATAAAATTGAAAGCTAAGTATATCAAATCAATCAAAATAGCGGTTGCCTTTATTATTGGAATTGCCGTATGTTTTGGACTGTTTTTTTTGGTAGATACCATTTGGAACGGGACATTCGTAGATTGGTTTGTACATTCATATATGATTGAAGATAATTATTCTTTACCCGACGGAACCTGGGTAGAACGTACTACGTTTGCTTGGACAGAGTTAAAATATTTTCTGTTATGGACACTGGTTATTACCATAGCGGCTGTCATTACCATTGTCATCTTAGTCGCGCATTTTTACGCAAAAAAGAAAGTAAGCAAAACCATAACTGATACCAGTGAAATGATCCATGTCTATATGAGTGGATCAAAAGAGGCAACGGAAGTATTTCCAAAACGATATTCAGAAATTTCTGCTTGCATGGCACAAATCAAATCTACCATCCAGCAGCATGAGCATATGTTAACAGAAGAAGGCATACGAAAAAATGATTTGGTTACGTATTTGGCCCATGATTTAAAAACACCGCTTACCTCTGTGATTGGTTATCTAAGTCTTTTGGATGAGGTTCCGGACATGCCGCAGGTACAAAGAGAAAAATATATTCATATTACATTGGATAAGGCAAACCGTTTGGAAAAATTGATTAACGAATTTTTTGAAATAACCCGCTACAATCTACAACAAATTATGTTGGAAAAAGAAACGGTAGATTTATATTATATGCTGATACAAATGAGCGATGAGTTCTATCCCATTTTAGCAGCGCATGGAAATACCATTGTGCTGAATGCACAAGAAGATTTAATGGTATATGCAGACCCAATCAAACTGGCAAGAGTATTTAATAATATTTTAAAAAACGCAATTGCTTACAGTTATCCAAATACAGAAATTCAGATTGCCGCAGTGAAAACTGAGAGGGAAATCCGTATTTCTGTTTGCAATCATGGAAAAACCATTCCTCGTCAAAGACTGGAATCTATTTTTGAAAAATTTTTCCGTTTGGATGATGCCCGTGCGACCAATACGGGAGGAGCAGGTTTAGGTTTGGCTATCGCCAAAGAAATTGTAACACTGCATGGCGGAACCATTACGGCAAACAGCGAACATGAACTTACCACTTTTTGCGTTACGCTTCCTATTTCTTGATTTCATAAAATATCAAGATACTCTTTATGTTTTCTTAGGAAATGAACAATTGAATATTAAAGTTACAAACGCCTTTGTTTCGTATAATGATAAGCGAAACAAAGGCATTTTGTATGATATTCAAGGAGAGACGATAATATATGAAGAACAAGAGATTAAGACACAGGCAAATACAAAAAAGAATAAAGAGCCCCTTAGAAACCATACGTTTTTATATCATTATGATTGCATCTTTTGTTATATTCGTTTTGTTGTTATTTTTTATAGGGAAAGAATATCTGTCATTTGATATTCACATGAATTCGGGAAATTTGTTAAATGCAGGAACCCAAGAAGAAAATAAAATCGACCTGGACGTGCTAAATAGCCCGTATGCCATATTAATAGATGCAGATACAGGTTCTGTGATTGCACAGCGCAGCAGCAATGAAAGCATTTATCCTGCTTCGCTTACAAAAATTATGACTGCTCTGATAGCCATAGAGCATACGGGAAATTTGAATCAAAGCATCACCGTACCGTACGATTTTTTTCAGGAGCTATACGAAGAAGAGGCTTCTATGGCAGGGTTCCAACCGGGTGAACGCGTAAAAGCAAAGGATTTATTATATGGTATACTGCTGCCTTCGGGAGCAGAATGCTGCAGAACTTTTGCAGAGAATATTTCAGGTTCGGAATCTGCGTTTGTCCGATTGATGAATGAAAAAGCAAATCAACTTGGACTTACAGATACTTATTTTACAAACTGTACCGGACTTCATGACAGAAATCATGTTTCCACAGTGAAAGATATTGCCGTATTACTGCAGTATGCTTTAAAAAATCAAACGTTTTATCAGGCTTTCACAAGCAGTTATTATAGTGTACCTCCAACCAATCAACATCCGGAAGGGTTTACTTTTTACAGTACGGTATTACAAAACCAAGCTGTTGACACTCTTACAAACGGTAAACTGTTGGGAGGAAAAACAGGCTATACGGAACAAGCGGGTCAATGCTTAGCCAGCTTGGCTTCCATTAACGGAAAGCAATATATTTTGGTAACCGCAGGAGCAAACGGTTCTCCTCAAACAGAACCGCTGCACATTTTAGATGCAGTGAATATTTATCATCAGCTGGGAAGTTTAACTTAAGCCCAATTCTTCCTGTGTCAGCTTACGCAAAACACGGCATGGATTACCTACCGCAATTACATTGGCAGGAATGTCTTTTGTCACAACGCTTCCGGCGCCGATAATGCTGTTTTCTCCAATGGTAACTCCGGGTAACACAGTGGTATTGCCGCCAATCCAAACGTGGTTTTGAATGGTAATCGGTTTGGTATATTCATAGTCTGCATCGCGCTGCTCCAAGTTAATAGGATGATTGACTGTATACAGTTGAACATGGGGCGCTAAAAATACATGATCGCCGATTGTAATGTTACCGCAGTCCAGCATAACACAGCCCGTATTTGCGTAGAAGTGAGAACCAATATGAATGTTATAACCGTAATCACAATAAAATGGTTGTCCAATGGAAAATTCTTCTCCGATAGAACCCAGCAATTCCATCATCAGTGCTTCTTTTTTTGCTGTTTCACCGGGACGCAAATGATTATAGTCGAATAATAATTCTTTTGCACGCAGACGTTCTTCTTTCAATTGTGCATCGGGAGAATAAAACAATTCTCCTGCCAGCATCTTTTCTTTTTCAGTCATGTTATGAAGCTCCTTTATGGTTTTTACTTGATTATAAAAAAGCGAATATGGTTTGTCAACGGAGTGACGACATCAGAACATTTTGTTCCAAGCTGTTTTGTAAATTGTGTGAAAACATATTTTTTATGAGGGCATTTATTTTATGAAAGTGTACGTATTTTACAATTGCCTTTTGACAAGTAATTGTGTATAATTTAAGTACACAATAGAAATGAAAGAGGTACGCAGACATGTATCAAGATATTATGGATACCATTGGTTTTGTAGAGAAATATGATTCTGAAGTTGGTCAGGCAATGGCAAAAGAACTAAAACGTCAACAACGTAATTTGGAGCTGATTGCCTCCGAAAATATCGTGTCTCCTGCAGTTATGGCTGCAATGGGCAGTATTTTAACCAATAAATATGCAGAAGGTTATCCCGGCAAACGCTATTACGGCGGCTGTGAATTTGTAGATATTGTAGAAGATATTGCACGCAAACGTGCTTGCGAATTGTTTGGAGCAGAGCATGCAAACGTGCAGCCTCATTCCGGCGCGCAAGCAAATATGGCTGTTTATTTTGCGTTTTTAAAACCGGGCGATACAGTAATGGGTATGAATTTGTCAGAAGGCGGTCATTTAACCCATGGTTCACCTGTTAATATGTCAGGCAGTTATTATAACTTCGTAGAATATGGTGTAGATGCAGAAACACACCGTATTGATTACGATAAATTACAAGCACAAGCAAAAAAAGTAAACCCTAAAATGATTGTTGCAGGCGCAAGCGCATATGCAAGAATCATTGACTTTAAACGTTTGCGTGAGATTGCAGACGAAGTAGGCGCTATGCTTATGGTAGACATGGCACATATTGCAGGTTTGGTTGCAGCAGGTGTCCATCCAAATCCTGTAGAGTGGGCAGATATTGTAACAACAACAACTCACAAAACATTGCGCGGTCCTAGGGGCGGCTTGATTCTTTGCAAAGAGGAATATGCAAAAGCTGTTGATAAAGCAATTTTCCCTGGTATTCAAGGCGGTCCTTTGATGCATGTGATTGCAGGCAAAGCAGTTTGTTTGGGTGAAGCATTAAAACCTGAATTTAAAGAGTACGGAAAAAGAGTCGTGGAAAATGCACAAGCTTTGGCAAATGGTTTGACAAAACGCGGTGTGAAATTGGTATCCGGCGGTACCGACAATCACCTTATGTTAATCGACTTAAGCGGAACTGAGTTAACAGGCAAAGAGTTAGAGCGCCGTTTGGATGAAGTGTACATTACTGCAAATAAAAATACAGTACCCAACGAACAAAGAAGTCCATTTATCACCAGCGGTGTTCGCTTAGGTACGCCGGCTGTTACCACTCGTGGTTTAACAGCGGAAGATATGGATCAAGTAGCAGAATGTATCAGCCTTGCCATCAATGATTTTGATGCAAACACAGACAAAATTCGCAGTATGGTACAAGCAATTTGTGAAAAACATCCTTTATATGAATAATCGTACTTATTGTACGTCATTTGGAGTGGGTTTCGACCCATTCCTTTTTTTATATTATTATTTTGTGGAATATATGGTCGAATTTTACTTTTTGTGGTACAATAACAATACAATTAAACAATTCGATATTAGAGGAAAGGAGGAGTATGTATGAGCGCACCTTTGGCAGATCGTTTGCGGCCTCAGACACTGGACGATGTGGTGGGACAGCGTCATTTGTTGGCAGAAGGCAAGGCACTGCGCCGTATTATTGATTCCGGTCAAATACCAAACATGGTGTTTTACGGTCCTTCTGGAGTGGGAAAAACCACACTTGCTGCCATGATTGCCAAAACCACCAACCGCAAGTTGGTCAAAATGAACGGAACTACTGCTTCTACCTCCGATATCAAAGAGGTCATTTCTAATTTAAATACATTTGAGACCATGAACGGTGTTTTGCTGTATTTGGATGAGATACAGTATTTTAATAAAAAACAGCAGCAAATCCTGTTGGAGTTTATTGAAAACGGGCAAATTACCTTAATTGCTTCTACAACGGAAAATCCTTATTTTTATGTTTATAATGCTGTTTTAAGCCGATGCACTGTGTTTGAGTTTAAATCTGTTCCAAAAGAAGAAATCCAACGTGCTGTACAAAGGGGATTTTCTGTTGTGGAGCAGGAGATGAAACAAACCATTCAGTTGGAAGATGGTGTTGCGGCATACATCGCAACTGCCTGCGGAGGAGATGTACGCAAAGCCATGAACGCAGTGGAATTGTGCAGCTTATCAGCAGATAAAACAGAAGATGGAAGATATGTACCATTGGAACTTGCCAAAGAATTGACGCAGCGCAGTGCGATGCGCTATGATAAAGACGGCGACGAACATTATGATTTATTATCGGCTTTTCAAAAATCTATGAGAGGTTCTGACCCGGATGCTGCAATTTATTATTTGGCACGCCTGCTGTCTGCCGGCGATTTACCGTCAGTATGCCGCAGACTTATGGTATGTGCATGTGAAGATGTAGGACTTGCCTGGCCGCAGATTATTCCTATTGTAAAAGCAAGTGTAGATGCAGCTTTACAAGTAGGGCTTCCTGAAGCTAGAATTCCATTGGCTGACGCAGTGATTATGGTATGCAATGCACCAAAATCCAATACGGCATATATGGCCATTAACCGTGCTATGGCAGATGTGGAAAAAGGAAATGTAGGCAGCATTCCCAGGCATTTGCAAAATAAACACTTTGACGGAGAAGATCAGGAAGTAAAAGGTCAGTTTTATATTTATACTCAGGATTGTCCCAATCACTGGACAGAACAGCAGTACTTGCCCGATACTTTAAAAGATGTCCGGTACTATGAGTTTGGAGACAATAAAAATGAAC
>CALWUU010000027.1 GCA_944384835.1 uncultured Clostridia bacterium
GGAAAAATCCAAATATGCGGAAAATCTCGTTCTTAAAGGTGGTCTGTTTATTTACTCTGTTACCGACTTTGACAGCAGAGTAACGGTAGATGTTGATTTTCTTCTTCGGAGAGTACCAAATACTCCCGAACAGCTAAAACCTGTACTGGAAGAAATCATATCCACACCCACCGGCAATGATTTTATTACCTTTGAAATTAAAGATATTGCGCCCATTGCAGTTGCAAAGAAATACGCCGGTATCGGAGCTTCTATCGTGGCTCGCATTAAAAACACACGAACGCCGTTTAGTATAGACTTTGGTGTGGGCGATGTTATCGTACCGAAACAGGAAAAGCGAAAAATCCCGACACAGCTTAGCGATTTCACTGCGCCGGTAGTAAATACATATTCTCTTGAAACGACGATTGCTGAAAAAATAGACGCAATCCTCAGTCTGATGGAATTTTCCAGCCGAATGAAGGATTATTATGACATTTACTATCTTGCCAATAAATTTGATTTTGACGGCAAGGTGCTCACCGAAGCACTGAAGAAAACTTTTGAAAATCGTGGACACGCCTTTACGGTTGAACAGTTTGAACAGGTTATGAACTTTGCAGACGATTCTGCTATGCAGAAAAAGTGGAAAGCATTCTGTCGAAAGATTGATACGAAAACTGATGATTTCAATACGGTGCTAAAAATAATTGAGGCGTTTTTGACAAAACCGTTTACAGTGGCGGTCAAAAGCAACGAGTTTACTGAAAAATGGTCTGCCGCTGGTGGTAAGTGGCAATAACTAATCATTGAAGAGCACGCTATATTAGAAGGAGTTATATTCGAATGAAGGGGAACTCGATTTTAAATAAAGCCAAATATTCTGAAAATACGGATGAATGGTACACAACATACAGCACTGTAGAAGAAGAAATTGCTCACTATACAAGTCAATTTTACGGCAAAACTGTTTTGTGCAATTGTGATGATCCTTATGAATCTGCTTTTTCAAAATATTTTTTAAAGAATTTTAATATCCTTAAATTAAAAAAACTGATATGTACATCGTACAAAGGTTCAAGAATTTTAGAAAACACAAAACTAAGAGATGCTGACAACTGTATTGTAAATAATCAGTTTGCCTATGTTATGATTGCAAAAGAAAACTTTGATAATTCCAAAGGTATTATAAGCGATGAAAACATAAAAAAATTTCTAATGAAAAAAGGAACAGTAAACAAGCTAAAAGGTGATGGGGATTTTCGCAGCGACGAATGTATTGAATATTTAAAGGAAGCAGATATAGTAGTTACCAACCCACCATTTTCAAAATTTATTGATTTATTTTCTCTATTGGTGAAATATGAAAAAAAATATTTGTTAATAGGAAATCAAAACGCTATAACATATAAAGAAATTTTCCCGTATATTAAAAATGGAAAAGCTTGGATAGGTTGTAAGTTTGGTGATATGGCATTTAAAGTCCCGGATGATACTCCCCCAAGAAAAACACGCTTTTGGATTGATGAAAATGGACAAAAATGGAGAAGCTTAGGTAACGCTATGTGGCTTACTAATTTGGATAATCAAAGAAAACACCAAAAATTAGAATTAACAGCAGTTTATGAACCTGCGAAGTATCCTAAATATGATGATTTTGACGCAATTAATGTATCACGAGTTAAAGATATTCCAAAAGATTACTCAGGTATTATGGGTGTTCCTTTAACATATCTCAAATATCATAATGAGGAACAATTTGAAATTATAGGAGAAGCAAATCACGGTTCAGATAATGAATTTGATTTGTTTAAACCTAAAATCGAAGGAAAAGACATTTTTAAACGAATTTTAATTAAAGCAAAGGACTATGGTAAAGATGGAATTTAAAATTTTAGATTTGTTTTGCGGTGCAGGCGGAATGTCTTACGGTATGCACAAAAATCCTCATTTTAAGACGGTCGTAGCATTAGATATCGAGGAAAAGTTAGCTGTAACTCTAAAAAAGAATATGCCCGAAGTGGATGTAGTTATTGGTGACATCAGAAACAGTAATATAAAAGAAAAAATAATCGAATCATCAATAAAAAATCAAGTTAATATGATTATTGGCGGTCCACCTTGCCAGGGATACTCTATGAAAGGAAAAAAACTTGGGTTAGAAGATCCTCGAAATTTTTTGTTTATTGAATACTTGAATTTAGTTGAAAAGCTTCAACCAGATGTATTCGTTATTGAAAATGTAAAGAGCCTATTGTCCACCTCAAAAGGCTGGTTTAAAGAGCAAATTGTTTCAGCAATAGAAAATCTCGGTTATATGGTCGATGTAGGTGTGTTAAAAGCTTCTGATTTTGGAGTGCCACAAACGAGAGAAAGAACAATATTTATTGCTTGTAAAACAAAAAAAATATCACTACCATCTCCTACTGTAAACAAACCTGTTACAGTTAGGGAAGCTATAGAGGATTTAGCATATTTAGATTCTGCTGAAGGAGATTTTGAACAAGAGTACAAAACACCGGCAAAATCTGAATATCAAAAACAAATGCGAAAAAACAGCAAAAAACTATATAATCACAAAGCTTCAAATCACGCTCAAATAGCTATCGAAAAGTTGAAAATGATTCCACCTGAAAAAGGCAAAGAATGCTTGCCAAAAGGTTTATTAGGTAATCAAAAATTTCATTCAACTTGGAGTAGACTAAAATGGGATGAACCTTCTCCAACAATAGATACCAGATTTGATGCTGCATCAAACGGAAAAAATAATCATCCATTCTTAAACAGAGCGATAACCCCACGAGAGGCTGCCCGAATTCAATCGTTTGATGATAATTATGTATTTTATGGAACAAAAGTATCCGTGAGAACACAAATAGGAAACGCCGTTCCACCATTAATGGCTAAAGCAATTGCAGATAAAATATTTAACGAATTATCAATAAATGAAAACAAAGGAGATAAAAATAAATGAATACACAAATGGCATATCTAATTGGTATGATATTAGGAAACGGGGAAGTACAGCATAGAGTTGATACAACTACTATCACTATTGAACTACCACATAAAAATTTAATTGATGATGAGGGACGAGAAGTTGCTATTTATGTAAAAAGCAGCTTAACTGATATTAGAAATATTGTAGAACCGCTCATTGGACATTCTTTGCCTATATCGGAAACGAAACGAGCAACACAATTTTCTTTTACCAAAAGAAATGAAGACTATACTATGCGTGAAATACTTCGTTTTATTGGGAATGGCGTTCATCATTCAACTATGACAATGAATAATGAATTGTTTAATATGACTACAGATGAAAAGAAAGAACTACTGAGAGGAATGGCGGATGTAACAGGTTATATTCGTAGAAGTAATATAGCCTATGGTCAAGATGGGGCACACAGAGTTTACATAGAAATTCCTGGAAACTGGCAGTTGGTAATTGATATTGCAAATATGCTAAAAGATTTAGATATACCTGTTCAAACTATTGATTTTGGTCACCCCAATTTTAGAGATTCAAATCTAAAAAAATACAATGAAGGTAAGCCTTATTACTGGAAAAAAGAACACCAAGTAAAAATATGGGCAAATGAATTTTTACCTATTGGATTTAATATTGTTCATAAGCAGAGAGCATTAGAGCGTTATGCAGACGAATTGTTAGATTATCTTGACGAAAACAAAACGCACCAATTTTATTGGGAGAAAAAAATTAGAAGAAAAGAAAAACCACATCATCCTATGGAAAACGATGATTCTTTACCTGAATGTATAAGAGGAAAACATTATGAATCTTGGACGGAATTAGCAAAGGATTTGGGATATGGTGAATAATGTAAAAAAGGAAATTGAACTATACGATAAAATGTGTAGTTGGTTGCAAGTTTATTTAGAAGATAAATATAAAAGAAAAAACTGTAAAGTAGTTGTTGTTGACTGCCATTCTGTTAATTTAGATGCTGTTTTAGAACAGTATGACATCATTAAATATTATCCACAAGCTGTAGGCTTGAAAATTGAAATAGATGTACTTGGAATGGTAATTTGGAAAGATAGAGCTGAAATTTATTTTATTGAAGCAAAGAAAACTCAATTAACATTACAAAACTTAGGACAACTATTGATATATTGTAAATTGTGCAATCCTGAAGAGGCGTATTTACTATCATCAGCAGGCTTAGGCAGTTTAAATAAAGTGTTAAATGTCTTACAGCGAACTGACCTTTTAGATTTTGGTAGCGGAAAAAGAATAAAAAAAATGAAAGTCGCAAAATGGGATGTATCACGAAATACTATTGATAATCATTCGATGATACCTAAAATGTGATTTAATATTCAAATCATAGCTACAAAATTCTTAGAATATGAAGATAAAACTCAGGGGGATAAAGATATGGGGAGCTTAAACCTGTATAAAATTGATGACAGCAAAAAGCAAACCTTTTTTCAAGAGCTGTCAAATAAAATGGATATGTCACAAACTATATTCATTCACAAGTTGATAGAGGATACAAATGTTGAATTTGGACTCACATTATTTTACAGCCGACCCAATGGCGCAAAAGATATTAAATGGAATTGGTTGCTAAAAAAGTATAATAAAGAAGAAATTCATATTGATCCATCACCAAGTGCAGTACTTTTAATTGAAAAAGATGATGAGACTGTGTATGCCGCAACATATGGTCATTCATATTTTATTGTGGATAAATATGCTGATAAAGACTTTGGATTTAACTTTGCTCGAAAGATATCGTTTGATGAAATTAAAACAACAACACTAACGACACCAAACTCTAGACGAAACAAAACGGTAAACACCTATATTAATTACGACGAACTGGAATTTGATAGTGGAGAATCATTTGCAAAATTAAAAGCAAAGGTAGAATTGGATGATGAGTTTACATTATTTAAACCATCCTTAGAAGTTGGAACTTCAATCCGTTGTGTTACCGAATCAGATTCTCTGGAATGTATTGTCTCAATAATTTGCTACATAGAGAATACGATCTATAATAAAGTAGATATATATAATATTCCTGTTTTTACCAAAGTCAAAGACAAAGAACAAATTGCTCTTCTCAATACTCGAATGGAAGAAAAGGTTAAAGATAACCCAGAAATCAGCATCTCTGAACTTGATATCGTAGGAGTAACAGAAATTTTTAACCATAATGACAGTGAGTTTGTTTTTAAGTATGGTAGAAAAACCAAAAATGTTACATCTCTTTCGTGTGATGAGTTACGCTTATTCTGCCAAGAGCACAACCTGACTTTTGAGAATGTAGTGTTAGATATTCAAGTGCAAAGTTTGTACGAAGGTAATGTAGTAAGTTGTGCATTAGTAAGGGATTTAATTGACTTCACTGATGATGAAGAGCGGTGCTTGTTGTCTAAAGGTATTTGGTACCAATATAATGATGATTATTTGAAGTATCTTAGGGACTCTATTGCTGAGATTCGTGCAGAATATCATCCTTCATATGATTTTAATTCACAAAAACATATGGAATTTATTGAAACTTTTTTCCCAGACGCTAGGAGTGATCCGAGTAATGCACAAAAAAATGATAGCGAAATACGAGCAGCACTAAAGAAAAAATATTATACAGAACGAGCATTTAATATGTTAATGGAACAAGACTATGGATTTCAAAATTTTGACCGAAACAGTAAGTCTGTTAGTGGAGCTAAAGTTGAGATTATGGATTTATATAAAGACGGAATTATGTATGCGGTTAAAGTCGGAAACACTTCTGCAAAATTGTGTTATGCGGTTGATCAATCTATTGCTTCTTTACGCTTGTATAAACATAAATTGTTAAATGATATGCCAGAAATTCATACTGTAGCAATATGGCTCATCTTAGAAAGAGCAACACATATAGAAGTGGACGGTGTTCCAGATATCAACTCTTTAGATATGTTGATGCTTAAGAATCGTTTGGATCAGTGGAAAAAGGAGGTAAGACTACAAGGATACAAACCTTTAATTTACATTAATTATAAATCATAGTTTGCAAAATATTAAGGTGAATCCCCAAATAAATTACTGTACCTTTTAAGAAAGAAAAAATATTGTTTGATATAAATATATTAACAAAACGGTGAGAACTACTCTCACCGTTTTAACATAAGTACTATACAATCTCAAATAAATATTACTTCCATATTTACTACATTCATTGCCATATTGCGGATATTATTCATCTTCTGAATCCACAACATTTGATTTTCAGCTTTGAGCTTTTCCGTTACATTTTCTTTTTCCGCCAGTTGTTTTACCAGCCGGGAAAACATTTCTTTTGCTTGCTCATCAATATCGGCAAGGTAACTGTTCAGCTTACAGGAAGTCAGCAGATTCGCATAAAGAGTCCTTTTATGCTCCTTAATATGCCTCAGGTGCCGCTGTCCCCACACACCTACTGGGTTCTGTTCTTCTTCGGGCAGTGAGAGGCAAGGGAGATAATAATCTCCCTGCATCTCATAACTCCCGCCCATTTCTTCAAAAATTGTCTTTGCCATTGTCTTTTCCTACCTTTCGTAAGCTTTATTTTTAGAGAGTTTTTCACGCCCTTTGGACTGTGTTTTCGGTGCAGGAATTGGCTCATAATAAATGCTTTTTTCCTGTTTTTTGAATCTCTCAAGGATACCGTCAATAAATTCTTTGACCGCTTTAGGCGCCGCTTTTAACGCTTCAAGATACGGTCTGCACTTTTCCGTCAGCTCAGATAAGGCAGTTTTAAGCCGTGAAACTTCCGACTGTAATGACCATATCTGTCTCGTGAGATACCGATTTTCTTCCTGCAATTTCTTTGCTTCAGACACTGCTGAGTAGCTTTGTTTTGCAAGGGTTGTCAGCTTCTCGTAGT
>CALWUU010000028.1 GCA_944384835.1 uncultured Clostridia bacterium
CAATTGATGATATTGTGGCTCGTGCCGAAAAAGAAAATGAAGACGCAAAACAGGAACAACTCACTGCAAAGCGTGCGGAAGCTATACAAAAGCTGGAAGAATTGACCTATCTCGGCGATAAAAAACAGCAGTATATAAATGAGATTAACGCAGCTGATACTGAACAGAAGATTGATCAATTGGTAGCTGAAGCTCAGCAGGAAAACGAAGAGCTGAAAAAACAGGCAATCGAAAATGCACGTACACAAGCTTTGGAAACTCTCAACACGCTGACCTACCTAGGTGATGCAAAACAAGAGTATGTTCAAAAAATAACCAACGCGGCTACTGAACAGGAAATTGAAACCTTCCTAAATCAGGCCAAAGCGGAAAACGAAACGAAGAAACAGCAAGCAATTGCCGCAAAACGTGAAGAAGCAAAACAACAACTGGATACCCTAAGCTACTTGACCCCAGAGGAAAAAGCAGAATATACGGAACAAATTGAGAATGCTGATTCCGAGGACGCAATTACACAAATTATGTCCGATGCAGAAGCTGCTAATGCCAAAAACAAAGCCGATTTACTGGCTCAGGAGCAGGCAAAAGCAAAGGAACATCTGGAAACACTTCAATATTTGACTCCGGAACAAAAAAATGACTTTATTGCAAAAATTGAAGCTGAACAGGAACCGGCGGCAATCTCCGGTATCATGGAACAGGCTGACGCAATCAATGAACAACAAAAACAGCAGGCACTGGATGCCAAAAAGGAACAAGCGTTGATTTCCTTGGAAAACCTTGATTATCTGGAAGCGGACGCAAAGCAGAATTATATCAACAGCATAAACGCTGCAACTACCGAACAGGAGATTGACAATATTCTGGCACAAGCCCAAACAGAAAATGAAGCGAAAAAACAAGAAATCCTTAACGCTGCAAGAGAAGACGCTAAACGACAGCTGAATACATGTACACATTTAGGCAGCGAAAAAATGCAATCGTATTTAGAGCAAATTGAATCTGCAAATTCTGTGGATGAGATAACAAATCTGGTAGAAGCTGCTCTCCGGGAAAATGAAGCGTTAAAAGCACAGGCACTGGCTGATAAAAAAGCTGAGGCAAAACAAATTCTCAATACCTTCACTTACTTGGGAACAGAAAAAATCCAGAATTATTCAAATCATGTCGATTCCTTACAAACAATAGATGAAATTGATGCCTTTTTACAACAGGCACAACAAGAAAATGATCAGCTAAAAGCACAAGCTGACGCTCTTAATGCGAAGAAAGCGGAAGCGAAAAACGCACTTTCTTCCATGACAAGATTGAGCAATGCTCAACGTCAGGCATATGAAGCCCGTGTGGATGCTGCTGATACCATTGAAGCGATAGACACAATTTTAATTGAGGCAAAAGCAGAAAATGACAGATTAGACGCAATCGCTGTGCTTGAAGAAGCCAAAACAAATGCTAAAGCAACAATCGATACTCTAACATACTTACCGGAAGCAGATGTTTTACAATACAAACAAAGTATTGATTCCGCTACGGATACAATGATGATCGATTCGATTATTGCTCAAGCACAAGCACAAAATTCACAGCTTCAGGAAGCTGCCAGATTGGTACAGAAAAAAGCAGAGGCAACAGAAGAGCTCAATACCATGTCCTACCTTGACTCAGCTGCTGTCCAAAAATACAGAACACAAATTGAAAACTCGCAGACAGTTGCCGATGTAGAGGCTGTTTTGCTGCAAGCTCGCAATGAAAACAATACGCTTGAAGCGGCAGACCAGCTCAAAACTGCAAAAGCACAAGCCAAAGCTTCCTTACAACAGTTTGTATATTTAAGTCCAAACATGCTGCAATCCTATCAAAATCAAATCGAGGCTGCTGCTTCTGTTGCGGCAGTAAACAATATTTTAGAACAGGCCAATACAGAAAATACGCAGTTACATCAACAGAAACAACTGGCGGACAGCAAGGAACAGGCAAAAACAGTAGTCAACGGACTAACTACATTCTCCGAATCTGAAAAGAACCAGTTGATACAACAAATTGAACAAGCTCAAACTGTTTCTGCAATACAAGCCATTATAGAAGACGTCCAGGCAAAGGAACAACAAAATTTAAATCAGTCACCGGCTCAGGATAATAACAATAGCGCAAATATGGTAAATCAGGCTGATTCAGAGCAAAACACCATGAACGCGCCTCAAACAGGAGATCAGATTTCTTTCTATCCCTTGTTCATATTACCTGCCAGTGCTGTGGTAATAGGTATTTTAATTTTAATCAGATTTATCAGAAAAACAACCAAAGAATAAATTTCGTTTATAGATTATCGTTTGTTCCATACCACGTTCTCTTTCAAGAAAGAAAAACCCTAATTGTCTATATGCAAAAGCTACTACATTGTGCATATAGCAATTAGGGTTTTTTATTTCTTTTTTTTAGCTTTATTGATAACAATTGTCACTCGTAACACACCAAATTCCATAAGAAGATACGTTTTGACGGTATTTCTGCAAAGAGAATTGCAGATGGATCTCTGTGGTTCTCTTTCTGAAAAGCTTTCCATCATTTTTGTAAAACGTTTATGTCATTACCCGGTATTTTCCATATAAAACAGAACTGTCCTCTACTATTCTTCTACATAGCAGAAAACCCAAAATAACTGAGTAATCCATTGTAAATTCCTTGTGCAAAGCCTCTTTGGTCATCCCGAAGTTTCTCAGCGTCAGAAGTATTGCTTAAATATCCCAACTCTACCAGCACAGCAGGCATGGTAGTACGTCTTAATACATAAAGTGACGGATTCAGCCGTACGCCGTTGTCCTTAGTGCCAACACGTTCTACAATTGCATTGAGAATATGCTGTGCCAGCCAATAAGATTGGGTATTGCTGCGATAGACATAAACTTCACTGCCATTAATTGCAGGATTTGTATTGGAGTTGCAGTGGATACTGATAAAATAGTCTGCGGGCCAAGAATTTGCCATATTGACTCTGGCCTGTAAACTGGTTGAGTTACTGGTTCCCAGTACCGTTTCAGGAGTTGGGCGTGACACTCTTGCCGTAAATCTTGGATCATCGTTCAATAAATTTGCTAAATAAATTCCCACATGATAGGTAACGTCTTGCTCACGCAGACCATTTCCCTCTGCTCCTGCATTGTGACCGCTGGGATTATGTCCTTGATCAATAAAAATTCGAATTGCCAAGCTATCGCCTCCTAGTATGCTCTGCCTTATCTTATTCCAGCCTTGGAGTAAAGGTGAATTGATTCCTAAATCAATTCCATCAGGAATATTTATAAACCACTATTGACGTACATAGCAGTATTTGTTAAATTATTTTTCCTCGTTTTAATTTAGTGTTTCTTTTCTCTGAACACACTGCAGCCGCTTACAAGTATAAAACAGAACACAGAAAAAAGAGAATGAATTTGGAATACTCAACTTTTCTTCCAAATTCATCCTCTTTCAAAAGAAGTCTTTATTATATAATCAGCATCGCCGCAGAAGCGTCATTATTAGAGAATGGTAACGATTGAATCACAGCATCTGTAATCAGTATCAATGTTATGCGCAATGAAACGGGCTTTAAAATTTCTTTCATTACACATTGCATTTGGATTTCCTCCGGATACGTCTAAATCTTCAGGAAGAACAAACTTGATACATCTTACCAAAACATCCCGGCAAGTAGGAAAATTGTGTGCAGGAATCGTAAATGTTTTCACTCCTCGCTGATATTCCTCTCCGTTAGAATCAACTTCCGTTAGAATCAACTTCCGTTAGAATCACAGCCAATGCAACACGTTTGCCTGGACAGACATTTTTCACCGTTACATCCAACTGAAGAATTCGTCCCAAAGATTCCAAATAGGTGCTTCCCATATCAATGACCATAGAATCCTGACATCCGCCGATAGAGAGTTCTACCGGAATCGGACATGGTTCAGGATTGACCACAACACCGCATTCTACCAGCACTGAAGGTGATGGAAAAGTAACAGCGTTGCCTTCATCATCGGAATAAGTGATGGATTGGTTCACTTCTTTTTCTCCGGAAGTCTGCGCAATATGCTTAATATAAAATTCTAAAGAAGCTCCTTCGTTTGCGGTAACGCCCAGTTCATCGATCTTCCATTGAATGTTATTTGAATCTATCATTTCAGCCGTTCCCTTTGTCGGAGGGGTTAAACTGATAATCATAAAATCAGGATTTACCACTTCATCTATTTAGATATTAGTAGCGCCTGTTTTGGAAATGTTCGCTGCAAGATCTTTAAACAACTCCTCTAAATCTGCATCGTCAGGTGTCACTGCCACATGGGACGCATCAGGATCCGTTGCCCAATCGTTCAGGACAGCTACGTCTATTCCATCTGATCCAATTAAACCAATGCAGTAAATAATAATGCCTGACGCCCTTGCTGCAGCGGCCACCGGGGCAGGCGGAGCGCCTGCCGTTGTCTTTCCGTCCGTAAACATAACAATTACTTTTGCATTTGCAGAAAGCGGATCAAACAACTGCATTGCTGTTGTAAAGGCATCTGCATGATTGGTAGAGCCGCCTGCTGTTAGATCGTCAACAGCATCTTTTAATGTTGCAACGGAAGTAATTAACTGCGTATCTGCTGTAGCAGTATCGGAAAAGCTCACGATACCAATTCGGCTTCCGGAACCAATATTTCCATCCTGAGTATCGTCTGTCGCTTCGTCAATAATATCGATAAAGGTTTTAGCGCCTGCTTTCATATTAGCAAGAGGACTTCCTGCCATACTGCCGGAACGATCCAGTAGCAAAACAATGTCTGTAGGGTTTGAAGCGATATCCGGAGCCGCCGAAAGCGCCAGCGTAACTTTTAGAATTCCATCGCAGCCAATCTGGTCTGCATTAATTTGTTTATTTGAGTTTGTAATCCCCATAATACCTTCCTCCAGAATTTATAGTCAAAAGGGGCGTGTCCCCTTATGTTCTATATACTATGCTGTGAAAGCTATACGGGACACTGTTATAACCTATTTGGCTTCTGTTTGCCAATATCCCACGGCAGACACGTAAAAATAAGATTTTCTGCCAAATTCAAAAAACGATTTGAACTTACTTTGTAATATCTCCCTGTGTAATTTACTTATAAAAATAATGTGAAACCATCAAGCGCCCGGATTGAAAAATAACAGCAATATCAATATTAAAACCGTGAAATTTCTACGATTTACTGCTAATTCCGATAAAAGCATCTTTTGATTCTCACATACTTAAATTTTTAGACTACCAAAACATAAGAAAAATTCTGTATTGAGTCTGTCCGGTTCATGATATTTCAAACGAATTCTTTTGCTGGTTCATTTCCATCAAAAAGATATTCACAATGAATATAAATACAAGACGATACATAAGCACCCAAAAATACGGATTCTGCGTTAAGAGTTTCGGCTGGGAAGCATTGACAAAATGAATGACCGATTTAAACAAGAGTGATAAAATAGAAGAAAAAGCCGAGCCTGAAATACAAATGGCATCTAGGTTCAGTCTGAATTTACACTGCAAAAAAGATACCCGCTGAAAAGGAAAAATAAAAAGCTGAGCCCGGAACGCAAATTGTGTCCGGGCTCAGCCTGGTGGGAAGCGTTGACGAAAAAGATACCCACTATAAACGCGAGCGGCAAGGCAAAAGAAAAAGCCGAGCCCGGGACGCGAATTGCGTCCCGGCTCAGCCTGGTCCACCCGGAGGGATTCGAACCCCCGACCTCCAGAATCGGAATCTGTTGCGATATCCAGCTTCGCTACGGATGGTAATGAACTTATAAAGTATACCATAAAAAACATGATGTTGCAATTTTTATTATTAATATTATAACATTTATCATTTTAATAGTTTGTCATAAAATGAAAGGTCGGAGCATGCTCCGACCTTTTATTTTATATTCCTAATAATTCATTTGCACAATTTTTAAAAGCACGAATGACCTCTTGAGAAGCTTCTCTTGTCTGACCTTTTGCGGATAGATATAATTTTAATTTTGGCTCTGTTCCTGACGGACGTACAATTAACTTGCTGCCATTTTCCAAACGATATTCCAAAACATTGGATTTAGGAAGCGTAATCTCACTTTCCATTGTACCGTCCAAACGTTTGGAGGTTTTATAGTCGCTCCATCCAATTACCGTAAAACCTGCAATTTTAGTTGGAGTATAATTACGCAAACGCTCCATAATCTCTTGCATTTTATTCATGCCATCTTGACCTTCAAAGGTAAAATTCATCAGTTCGTTTAGGAAATAACCATGCTTTTCATAAATGTCATGAATCGCATCTACCAAAGTTTTTCCTTGTTTTTTATAGTCAACCGCCATTTCGCATACCAACATGCTGGCATTCACTGCATCTTTATCACGGACATAACTGCCGGATAAATAGCCGTAGCTTTCTTCAAAACCAAAGATATACCGGTTTTCCTCCCCATTGGCTTCCAAACCTGCTATTTGATCGCCAATGTATTTAAATCCGGTCAATACACTTCTCAATTCCACACCGTATTCTTGAGCAACACTATCTGTTAAATCAGTAGAAACAATGGTTTTGATGGCAACCGGATTTTTTGGCATAGTTCCATTTGCAATACGATTGCGGGCAATAAAATCTAATAATAATACGCCCACCTCATTGCCGTTTAACAATTGATAGGTACCGTCATGCCTTACAGCAATACCCATACGGTCACAGTCAGGATCCGTTGCTACCAATAGATCCGGTTGTATATTTTCACAGAGTTCCAATCCTTTTTGCAGTGCTTCTTTAAATTCAGGATTGGGATAAGGACAGGTTGGAAAATTGCCGTCCGGTTCTGATTGTTCCGGAACAATTGTAACATCCTTAATGCCAATCATATCAAAAATACGTGTTACACACATTTTTCCGCTGCCGTTGAGAGGAGTGTACACCACTTTTAAATCAGAATCACTGCAATCTAAAATGCTTTGTGATTTTACAGCATTTAAAAACGCGGTTACAACATCTTCTCCAATAGCTTTGATGCTCCCCTGAGCTACTGCCGCATCATAATCCATATGCTTTACATCATGAAAAATATCCAAACGGTTAATTTCAGCCAGAATAGCATCCGCCATTTCCAAAGCAACCTGACAACCGTCGCTTCCGTATGCCTTGTATCCGTTATATTTTGCTGGATTGTGACTTGCAGTAATACAAATGCCTGCATCGCATTTTAAGTAACGAACCGCAAATGACAGTGCGGGAGTAGGCATAAGCTGAGGATATAAATGTGCTGTAATTCCATTGGCCGCTAAAACCTCAGCTGCTGCTTTTGCAAATACGTCTGACTTAATACGGCTGTCATATGCAATCGCAACAGATGCCTGAGCTGTTTTTTTATTTAAATAATTCGCCAGTCCTTGTGTCGCTTTCCTCACTGTATAAATATTGATCCGATTGGTACCTGCCCCAATCACACCGCGCAAGCCGCCTGTTCCGAATTCCAGCTCACGGTAGAAACGGTCGTTGATTTCCTCTGCATTCCCCTCAATTGCGTTTAATTCCTCTGTTAAATCGGGGTCATCCAGCTGCATAGAATGCCATCTCTCATATTCAGTCATGATTACTCTCTCCATTCCCCGCCTTTATCCTAATGCTCACATGTCTGTCTATTCCGGCGGCGGTATATAATTTATCTATAAGTATCAACGGAATATCATAAATATACGGTTTCTAACTTAGCCTATCATGCCAATATATACAATGTCAAGAAACGAATTTTAAACTTTAATAATTTGTACAGAAACGCCGGTATCTGTAATATCTATGATTCCATAGGTACCGTCAGCGTGCCTTAAAGAACCCGGATTCAACAAATACAGACCATTGTCATATTCTGTTATAGGCAGGTGCGTATGCCCAAAAAGCACAATATCCGCATTTCTTTTTCTGGCTTCCATCTTGATATGATGTAAATTTGTTTTTACCTTGTATTCATGTCCATGTACAAAAAAAATTGCTTTATTTTCAACATTTAATTCTCCTTCAAGCGGCAATGAAGAACCCCAGTCGCAA
The DNA here is from genome assembly GCA_944384835.1 of uncultured Clostridia bacterium. GTDB lineage: Bacteria > Bacillota > Clostridia > Oscillospirales > Acutalibacteraceae > UMGS1071. Next base: position 8,067 of record CALWUU010000028.1, read on the forward strand.
TTGCCGGCTACCTGATAGAATTGCTTATCTCTATAAACAAATTCCAAATCCACAATATCATCGGCTCCGTCTCCTAAATGTATGATAATATTGGCTTCCGGTTGTTTTTCCAATGCACGCTCTATATTCCTTGTATTTCCATGGGAATCGGAAATAACTAAAATTCTCATAAAAACCCCCTTGGCTCCATATACAATAATTAGTATCTACCCATTTTACCGCATATGTATATTTATCTAATCATATTATATATGGAAACACATGAAGGAATCCAGTCTTTTTTTATTTTTTACTTTGAAAGGTGTGAAACACTTTGCCTAACAACGAAGAATTACAGAAACTATTAAATGCAGCGGCACAACGTTTGGGTACGCAGCCTGACCAACTGAAACAACAAGCAGAAAACGGTACCCTGCAAAAAATGTTAAATAATTTAAATGCCAACGACGCTGCAAAACTTCAGCAAGTATTAAGCGATAAAGAAGCAGCGAATAAGCTGTTGAGCTCACCACAGGCACAAGCGCTGATGAAAAAATTTTTGGGCAAATAAGAAATGGGGTGACGGTCCATGGATGACTTAGCCGGAAAATTAAACGAAATTTTGAATAATCCTGCGGAAATGGCAAAATTTCAGCAAATGGCTAACAATTTATTGGGACAAATGAATACCGAACAACAAAATAATCCCCCCTCTGGGCAGCAATCGCAGCAATCTGCACAGCAACCTCAAAGCAATTCTGCCGGTGGAATTGATTTCAGCCAGCTTGCCGGTTTGCTGGGACAACAAGCAGCGTCTGTGCAAACGCCCCAAACAAACAATAATCCACTGGGCGCTTTGTCTTCTCTAGGTAATTTGGGAAACACTCTGGGGGCATTGGGCGGCACAGGAAACGGTGTCTCTCCTGAAATGCTCAATATGATTATGAAAATAGCGCCTTTGCTGGGAACCATCAATCAAGAAGACAACAATACCAGATTGCTGAACGCTTTGCGCCCTCTATTGAAAAGCGAACGGCAGAAAAAGCTGGATGAAGCAATTAAAATTATGAGAATGCTGAAGTTTTTACCTCTTTTAAAAGAACAAGGTATTCTTCAGGGGATTCTATGAGGTGAAACATGGCCAACGACAATATGGATATGAAGCGTATGCAGGAAGAAGCCATTCATAGAGTACAGGAAATGCAGAACCGCGCAAATCAACAATTGCGCAGCGCACCGCCTTTTGCTGTTCCGCCAAGAACAAACCGGCCAAACAGCGGACCGCCTTCAAGCGGAACTCACGGAAAGCATGCCGAAGAGTCCTCCCGCCATACGTCAAATGAACAAGGCGGTCCTTTACATGGGCAAAACGGAGGTGTTCCAGCAAACGAACCTCCTGTTCCTGCCGGACCACAGAACATTGTGGAAAACTTATTGGACGGAGTTATGAAGGACAGTGAACGAACTTTAATTATGATACTGCTGCTTGTACTGTTCAATGAACAGGCTGACACCAGCGTGATTTTCTCTCTGTTATACTTACTGCTCTAATACACATTTAGGTGAAAGAAGATACCTGATGATAAAATTCAGGTATCTTGCTTTATTATATATATGGACAAGATAACGATTTATGACAAGCACAATATAAAATAAAAAACGGATACCGAAGGGTATCCGTTTCTGCTTGTGAAAAACTACTATCAAAAAAGAAACAAAGGAAGCCATACACCATTTGCATTTGTCCTTTTCAAGAAGCGGTCTCTTTTTATAAAGCAAACAATCTAGCCTATGGAAAGAAAATTCCAGCAAGGGATTCTGGGTTTGACAGCCTGTGTCATTTCTAAGAGAAGCCCTTTTTTCGTCAGAAATACACATAAGCATTTCAAGCAGATTCAATGGAGGATAAATATGGAGTTCCGCTAAGAGAATCAAATTCCAAAATATAGCGGTATGTGTCCACTTCAGATCCCTGCTCAGCGGAAGAAAATCCTACCGTAACAACGATGGCGCCGTTCTCCTTTTTTACCTCTTGTATTTGCGGTACTGTGCTTGTAACACTGCTCTGAGGCAATATGCGGTAAGTATCGGAAGATTCATCATAAACAAAAAAAGAAGCATTTTGCGGCTGTTTGAAGGGAAGCTGATAGGTGCTTCCAAACAGCTCTCTGGAAGCGGTTTGTACATCTTTTGAGGGTACAATGATTCTTCCTTGTTCATCAATTTCTTTATAGTTTGCTTGATTTTGTGTCACTGCCCTCCACACGGAAGCTTGCAGTGTCATATCTCCGCTGGCCTGTGACAATGATGAAAATGGTTCCGGATTCTGCATCATAACAGGCGCTAAAAAAGCATTGATTTGTTCTGTATCTTGTACCAAATCGACACCGCCATAAATACAAAAGCATATCACTCCCGCAAATGCAGCCACTAAAATCATAATCCCCGGAATAATTCCCTTTGGCTTTGAATTACTTATCCCTTCCTTATACATTTCTTCTTCCTGCTGCTGCGCAACTCGGGGATTGGCAGGATAAAACAATCTTGACGGCTGATTATTTCTTTTCCATAACGGAAATCCCTCTATTTCCGGCTGGATTTCCTCCGGTTCCGGCAGGGGCAAAGATTCGGATTTTTCTTTTTCTTCCTGTTCTGTTTCTATCATATTGGAATCATCTAATTTCACATGTATTGTTGGTATTGTTTCATTAAAAGACTCTGATGAAGGATGTTCTTCAGGTTCTTTTGCCGAATGCATCTGAAGCTGCGGCAGAAATTCAGTGGACTGTTCCTCTCGGTAGTCGCATACAAACTGCGCTGTTTTTTTCGGTGTTTGTTCTTTGTTTTCTGAATTCATTTGTTATGATTCAACCCCTTATTTTGTACTTTACCTAATATATAAGTACAAAACAGTGCCGGCAGAACTTTTTTATTAAAAAGAAATCTGCCGGCACTGTTTTTTAGGGATTTATGTAATTTTCTTAGGAATAAAAACCTTACTTTTTCGCATTTTGCTGCAATAATCAGAATGTGCATACTACCATTTGCAATGCTATTTATACACGAATTTGTCCATTGCCATTGACAATAAATTTTACAGACGTCAACTGTTCAATACCCATTGGTCCTCTTGCATGAAGTTTTTGAGTAGAGATACCGATTTCCGCCCCTAATCCGAACATGCCGCCATCTGTGAATCTGGTAGATGCATTCACGTAAACAGCCGCCGCATCTATTTGAGAAGTAAACAACATAGCATTGGCATAGCTTTCGGTTACAATACATTCGCTGTGACCGGTTGTATAAGTCATAATATGATCAATTGCTTGATGAATATCGTCCACCACGCGAATTGCGACGGTATAACCTAAATATTCTGTCGCCCAATCTTGTTCCGCTGCCGGTACTGCAGAAGGCAATATTTTACAAACCGTTTGGCATCCTCTAATTTCTACTTGTTTTTCTTTCAGCCTGTTCTCAATGACAGGAAGCGCTTTTTCAGCAATATTTTTATGTACCAATACTGTTTCAATTGCATTACAAACGGAAGGACGCGATGTTTTCGCATTAAAGATGATATCTGCCGCCATATCAATATTTGCTGATTCATCCACATATACATGGCAGTTACCGGAACCTGTCTCTATAACAGGAACTTTCGCATTCTCTACAACTGCTTTAATCAAACCTGCGCCGCCTCTTGGAATCAATACGTCCAAATAACCGGTTAAACGCATCATCTCATTGGCGGAATCCCTGCTGGTATCCTGTACAAGCTGAACACAATTTTCAGACAGTCCCGCCTGCCCTAAAGCAGTACGCATTATATTGGTAATGCATTGATTGGAGTGAAACGCTTCTTTTCCGCCTCTTAAAATCACCGCATTGCCAGATTTTAAACAAAGCGCCGCTGCGTCAGAAGTAACGTTTGGTCTGGCTTCATAAATCATACCAATAACACCCAACGGTACACGTACTTTTTCAATTTTAAGTCCATTGCTTTGCACCATACCATCCAATACGGTACCGATAGGGTCTTTCAGCGCCAAAACCTCTTCTACGCCTTTTGCCATACCTTCAATTCGTTCAGATGTTAAAGTGAGACGATCCAATAAAGAAGCGGACATGCCGTTTTGTTTTGCAGCCTCAATATCCAAAGCATTGGCCTGTATGATGGTATCTTTCTGTTCTCGCAGAGCCTTTGCAATTGCAGCAAGTCCCTGATTTTTTTTATCACCTGCAAACGCAAGTTCACGTGCCGCTTCTTTTGCACGTTTTCCCATTTGTTCCAGTTCGGTCATAGCTATGCCTCCTTACAATATTTCTACATCTATAATGCGGCAAATATAGTGCCTATTTGGATACCGTCCAATAATTGATATAAATTTTTAGGATGCGTGCCGCTCATAACACAGCAGGAAATACCTGCTTCATTTGCAATTTGCGCAGCGCGTATTTTTGTCACCATGCCTCCGGTTCCTCTGTTTGTACCGGCTTGACCTGCCAGCGCCTTAATTTCGTCTGTAATATGAGCAACATAGGGAATACGTTTAGCATTTGGATTTTCCCTTGGATCCGTATCGTAAAGTCCATCAATATCTGTTAAGATAATTAACAAATCTGCTCTTACCAGTGTGGCAACTACTGCGGATAATGTATCATTATCTCCAAAATGAGGACCGTCCAACTCGTCAACACTGACAGTGTCATTTTCATTTACAACTGGAATAATATCCATATTAAGCAGTTCTCTAAAGGTATTTTCTACATTGCGTTTGCTGTTTTCGCTGGTTGTTACATCTGCCGTGAGTAAAACCTGGGCAACCATACAATTATATTCCCCAAACAGTTTATCGTACATAAACATCAGTTCACATTGCCCTACAGCGGCAATTGCCTGTCTTTTTTCTGTTTCTGTGGGACGTTCCTTAATGCCCAGTTTTCCCATTCCAACACCCACAGCGCCTGATGAAACAAGTACTACTTCAAGACCGGAATTATGCAGGTCGCTTAACACTTTGCAAAGCTCTTCCGTTCTTCTTAAATTTAATTTTCCGTTTTCATAAGTTAATGTAGATGTACCTACCTTAACTACAATGCGTTTTGCCTGTGTCACCGCGGACATTTCCACCCGTCTCCTCTGTACTTATAATAAAATGGAACTGTATCTACATAATAGTGTAGATATTATAACATAAGAGAAATTGCAAAGCAATTTCTCTCCCAAAAATGTTAAAACATTCTTGCCAATAATCAAAATCTTTGATTTTGTTATGATTGCAAGGTTGTTATAGCATAAAAAAATTGCTGTGCAATTTTCATCACACAGGAGCTAAAACGTTCTTGTCAACAACCAAAATTTTTTGTTATTGTTGCAAGGTTGACATAGCATATTCTATTGTAAATGTTCAGTGTTTTTCTAATTTCTCCGGAGAGGTTCCCTTTCTATGCAAAGTCCTCTGAAATATGGCCATTACACTTACTTAAATTACTTTCTTTTCCTGTCCGTTACCATAAGAACATTTCAAACTGTACAAGCATAAAATCAAACGGAAGTCTCTTTTCATAGCCACATGTTTACATATGTGCAAAAATGAAAAATTTTACTTGTTAAGCAATGAATATCGACAGAATATGGATAAACATTTATAATATAACTATAAAATACAGGAGGAAAGTACCAATCATGGATGAGTTTCAAATTTGGGACAGTCATGTTCATATATTTCCCCCGGAAATATATGAACATTGGGAAACATACGCTGCCCGCGACCCATACTTCGGTATGTTAACCAAACCATCAGAAAACGGCACAGGTACAGAAGAAGCATGGGCAAATGCAGAAGAAGCTTTGCAATGTGCCCAATTAGCCGGTATATACGGTTTGGTCATGCAGGGATGGTATTGGAATGACATTGGTCTTATGCATCTGCATAATGATTATATGGCACAGGCAATCAAAAATCATCCACAGCGTTTAAAGGCATTTGCTTCCATAAATCCCACGTTTGGCAAAGAAGCCATTGCTGAAATAGAACGCTGTGTCTCTCTTGGTTTTTGCGGAGTTGGCGAATTAGGCCCCGGCGCAAACGGATATGACTTTGAGTCGCCGCAATTTTTGGATGTGTTAGAATGTGCCGTACATTATCATTTGCCCGTATGTATCCATTGCGGAGAACCAATTGGACATACCTATCCCGGAAAAGATACCACATCATTGGCACCGATTCCTCAGCTATTAAAAAGATACCCCGGTTTAAAACTGATATTGGCACATATGGGCGGCGGCCTTCCTTTTTATGAACTAAATCCCCGCTACAAGGGATTATTTCAAAATGTACGCTATGACACTGCCGCCAATCCCTTGCTGTACCATATCAAAAGTATAAAAGCGGTTATCGCAATGATTGGTCCGGAGCGACTGCTTTACGGCAGTGATTTTCCTTTGTTATTATATCCTTCTGTCAAACGGGAAATGGATTTCTCTTTATTTATCCATGATATACGTCAAAACGCAAATCTCACAGAATATGAATGGAACCGATTCATGGGCAAAAATTTGCTGGAATTTCTCATATAATATAAAAAGGAGAGATAAAGAATGAAAAAAGTAAAAATAACAGTACTAAAAACAACGTTGGACAAAGAATTGGCCAAAGAATACGGAGCAGAAGGCTTGACTTCATGTCCCATGCTGAAAGAAGGGCAAGTATTTTATGCTGACTATGCAAAACCGGAAGGGTTTTGCGATGAAGCCTGGAAAGCAATTTACCAGTATGCGTTTGCATTATCTCATGGAGCCGAGAAAGAATTGTTTTATTATGGAGATTGGATCAGAAAGCCCGGTGTTGCCATTTGCAGCTGCAACGACGGTTTAAGACCTGTCATTTTTAAGTTAGAAGCAACAGAAGAAGTATCTGAGCTTAATTACACACCTGTCCGCTGACATACGGTATACTGATATAAATAAAAAGAGGCATTCTTTCGATGCCTCTTTTTATCTAATAACTGCGGAACAAATTTGTTACAGTCCTATCTATGCCATTTACCAGCCTCTGTTTGCATATAGGCTGTCCTGGGGAATTTCAGAAATCTCCAATCCCTTCATAGCTTCTCCCAAACCTTCGCTTACTTCTGCCAAAATTTCAGGGTTATTGTAGTTTGCGGTAGCAGTTACAATTGCTTTTGCTCTTAATTCAGGATTTGCAGATTTAAAAATACCTGAGCCAACAAATACCCCCTCACTTCCAAGCTGCATCATCAAAGCAGCATCTGCCGGAGTTGCAATACCGCCTGCCGCAAAATTTACAACAGGAAGTTTGCCGTTTTGCGCTACATATACTACCAAATCATACGGCGCGTCATTTTCTTTTGCAAACGTCATCAGTTCTTCTGAAGGCATGTTTTGTAAACGGCGGATTGCCGCCATCATGGTTCGCATATGCCTTACTGCCTCTACCACATTTCCTGTGCCGGCTTCCCCTTTGGTACGAATCATGCAGGCGCCTTCTCCAATCCTCCTTAACGCTTCACCAATATTTCGTGCTCCGCATACAAACGGAGTTTTAAATGCAAATTTATCTAAATGGTACATATCGTCTGCCGGTGTAAGCACTTCACTTTCATCAATATAATCAATGTGCAGCGCTTCCAAAATCTGAGCTTCCGCAATATGCCCGATTCTGGCTTTGGCCATAACCGGAATAGACACTGCCCTTTGAATTTCCTTTATCATTTTCGGGTCGCTCATACGAGCCACTCCGCCCTGTTTGCGAATATCAGACGGTACTCGCTCCAAAGCCATTACGGCAACCGCTCCTGCTTTCTGGGCAATTTCCGCTTCCTTTGCATTTGTAACATCCATAATAACGCCGCCTTTAAACGACTCTGTTAATTTTATGTTTTGCTCCAATGGTTGATTCATTGCTATTTTGCTCCTTTACTTCAATATTTATCTTGCAAATATCATTGTATTTGAGTATGATTATAAAAGAAAACTGATTCTATTTAAACAGTCAGTTTAAATATTTTTAATGATGTCAGATTGGAGCTTTGCAATGAATGTTCATACAAGCGGGAAAGAACCTTTATACTACCGTCTATACCTTTCTATGATAAAAGATATCCAGCAAGGTATTTACAAGGAAAATGAAAAACTGCCTTCTAAACGGGCATTTGCAGACCATTTGGGAGTAAGTCAGAATACGATTGACACCGCATACCAAATGTTGGTGACAGAAGGTTATATCCGCGCTGTTCCTCGCAGCGGATTTTATGTAAATCCGCTGGACGCTTCTTTAACTGTCCGGCAGGAACCTATGAATGATATATCTATTGTTGAAACAGCTGGAGTGCAGGACAAATATCAATTCCAGCTTTCTACCAATTCCGTAGACGTTGGAACATTCCCATACGCTACTTGGGCCAAACTTTCTAAAGAAATTATGTATTCTCAGCCGGATTTAATTTACCCCGGTCATCAACAAGGAGATTTATGTCTGCGGCAGGCAATTGCGGATTATTTGCATAAATATCGTTCGGTTCACTGCACTGCCGCACAAATTATTGTGGGAGCCGGTATTGAATATTTGATTATGCTATTAAATGTATTATTTGATTCTAACAGCATGTTTGCAATGGAAAATCCCGGATATCCCAAGGTATATCAAACCATTACCAATTGCGGCCGAACTGTTGAGCCCATTGACGTAACAGACACCGGAATTGATATTGCATCCCTTGCGCGCAGCAAAGCCGATATTGTATACGTCACACCTTCTCATCAATTTCCCACAGGAGTAGTAATGCCCATAGGAAAACGTTTGGAATTGCTGCGCTGGGCTTATGAAAAAACAAATCGCTATATCATTGAAGACGACTACGACAGTGAACTGAAATTTACAGGAAAACCTATACCATCGTTACAAGGAATTGATAATACAGGAAAGGTAGCTTATGTAGGTACATTTTCACGCAGTATTGCGCCTTCTGTTCGTATTGCATATTTGGTTCTTCCCCCAACATTACTGCAAAAATACCAAACGCTTTGTTCTTACTATTCTCCCACTGTATCTCGTTTTGAGCAGCATACACTGTTTCAATTTATCAAAGGCGGTCATTTTGAACGAAATATCAACCGCAACCGCAACACATACCGCAAAAGAAGAGATGCTTTTGTTTCTGCGTTAAAGTCCTCTCCTTTTGCAAACCAAATCACAATTATGGGAGCCAATGCAGGTTTGCATTTTTTACTTTATGTGCAAAACGGAATGTCTGAACCGGAACTGATTGCAAGCGCGAAAGCACACGGAATCTGCTTGCAAGGTATCTCACCTTATTATTTGAAGAACAGCAAACCTGCGGAAAGTACCGTTTTGTTAGGATTCGCACATCATACACCTGAAGAATTGCAGCAAGCGGCCCGTTTGCTGGCCTCCATATGGAAAACCTAGTATTTATGCATATACTTTATTGTTCTTTTGATTTACATGTTCGGTTTTTTGGGGACGGACACTAAAACAAATGCGTTTTTTCCAGAAAGATGAAAGTTAACAACTAAAGAACCGATTCTGAAGAAAACCATCGTTGTTCTAATTGATTCCGTACTCCGTCTTGTTCTGCCTGCTCTATGGTTTGTTCTACAAACTTGATTTCTTCTTCATTTCCTCCTGAAAACAATACTACATATCCGCTTGTACCAACAGTCTGAATCGTTTCATCCTGCTTTGACAATAAACGGTACTGGCCGGGTTCTTGCTTTTGGTAATAAACAGCAGTTTCCTGATCTAAAATCACTGCCTGCACTTTATGAGACTTTAACTGCTGTATCGATTGTGTATTAGATTCTGTTTCAACAATTCCTTGCAAAGAATTGCGAAACAGTTGACTTTGTTTTAATTCATAATCTGCAGCTGAGTTTTTTCGCACTGCTACGGTTGCTCCTTCTAAATCTACTAAAGTTTCAAAATTTTGCTCTGACAAATATAATATTACTTGATCGCTTTCCAAATAGACTGGACTGGATATGATGTTATCCGGCAGTTTTTGCTCGTTTGGAAATCCGCTCCAGTAACATGCTACCTTTCCTGTCTGCAAATAAGAAAATTCTTGGTTAGGAGGCACCGACACAAATTTAGGCTGTACTCCCATACGGCGACATATTTCTCTGGCATAATCTATATCAAATCCGGTGTAAGCTCCGGTTTCATCCACAAAGGCCATCGGGGCCAAATCTTCATTCACCCCAATGACAAGTTGTTTGCTTTGACTTACATACATACGATCCATAATACCTGTACTGGTAAGACCAAAGCAACCCATTCCTACAAAAGAAGCAACAAAACATATTGCGCATACCATAACCACGATTGCCCTTTTTTTCATCAAGCATGACCTCCAATCTACATTGTATATGGGATAATGGCAAAAATTTACATTCCATTATTTACCATTATCTTACAGGAAGTCATGGGATATAGCAAGGCAAATAAAGCATTTTTCTCTGTAATTTGTAAAACTGTAATATAATGCATATAATCTCATAAAATAGCCGTTTTCTCAACAAAAAACGCACGATAAAAAAATACAAAAATCTCTTTTTTTCACAAATAGTGACTGAAAAAAATCCGACCTGCTACAAAACAGGTCGGATTTTTCTATTCTTCTATTTCGTTTATTTTATTTCGTCAGAAGACAATATAATTGCCCCATAAACTGTTTTTAAATACGCAATATCCGTTTCATATTCTTCAGCAGTAAACGCACTGACACAATCCTTTGGAATATAAATTTGATATCCCCAGCAAAAGGCATCTGCTGCTGTATGACGTACGCAAATGTTGGTGTATAATCCCGTAATAATCAAATTTTCAATCCCTAATGAAGTAAGAATCCATTGTAAGTCCGTTTGGAAAAAAGCGCTGTAACAATGCTTTGGTATGACATAATCATCTTTCTGCGGCGCTAATTCCGAAACAATTTCCGCGCCTTCCGTACCCGCAATGGCATGATCTCCCCACAGTTTTAGCTCAGGATCTATTCCCGGCACATGACAGTCATTACAATAAAACACAGGTGCTCCTTTCTGACGTGCCGACGACAGCAAAGATTGTATCGGAGGTACAATGGCTCTGGACTGTTCCCAAGACAACTCTCCTTTTACAAAATCATTGAGCATATCTACAACAATAACTGCTGTTTTACTGTGAAAAAGAGACTGTTCCATCGTTTTAACCTCCAATAAATAATTCAACAATGTAATCATACCATATTTTATTTCAACAAGATTGTGTCATATCTTCTATATGATATAAAAAGACCACTTTAGCACAAGTGATCTTTTTATATTATTGCTTATGATAAATTATTTTGCTTTTTTCTTGCTGACCAAGAACAGAGTACCTGCAATGGCACCTGATATTGCAATTGCCAGTGAAGACCACAAAACTACATGATTACTGTCCCCAGTTTGCGGAGAAACAGTATTGCTGCCAGATGTACCTGTCGCTTGTGCCCCAACAGTAACTGTGTGGATACTTCGCCATCTGTGTATACCATTGTTAGTGTATGTGTACCCTCCGCTAAACCATTCAAATAAGATGCATTTAACGTTACTACTGTACTGCCGCTTACTGCTGTATAGTTTTCCGTCCCTACTTCTGTTCCATCTACTTTAATCCCTGTAAATTTGGTAAAGTCGCCGTTTGATGCAATTGTTAATCCTTCTGTATTGCCTTTGTTCCAAACAGCATTGGCGCCTTGTATGATTTCATAACCAGTCGTTACAGATGCTTCAACCGGTTTCACTGTAAACGTTACCTCAGTTGGATCTGCAACCAAATTAAGCAAACTATCTTCTTTTACTTCTACAGCATAAGTATTGTTACCAACAATTTCATAGCCTTCAGGAGCCTCAACTGATTCAATACCGCTGCCTACATTCAGGTAAGATTTTTCATAGCTTAACTCCGGTAATAAAGTTCCGTCTTCCAAAGCAAATTGAATGTTAACGGTTGCTACGCTTTTAGCCACTACAATTTCCACATTTGGCACAGTAGCTTGCCATTGACCGTTAATATACTCTAAGCTGGTAGGATAGAACCAATCTTCACCAGGATGGGCAGGGGGAATAGCTCTATATCCATATGGCAATATAATATTGTCTCTTTCATACACACCAATATCATCAAAGAAAATATCTCCTCCGCCTGCAATAGGGTTTCCTGCTAGGTCAACATAGGTTACCTGAAAAGAAACCGTAGTTGGATCAACAGTTGGCTGCACATAAAAGTTAACAATATTCACATCTGCTGTCAATTGTCCGCCATCATTTGTAACATTTACTTCTTGTGAATTTGCCGCAGCATCTACCAATTCATAGCCCAGATTTTCATAGTTGGCTGCTTGGGCATTAATGGTATGAGTTCCTTCTGCTAAGTATTGTGTTTCTTCATAAATAATATTATCGCCGTATACACCATTGTAAACATATCTTACAGATACCCCAACAGAACTTGGATCTTTTTTAAAGTTTGCAGTAACTTGATACTCTAAATGCTCCTGACCTTGTGCAAAGTCTTGCAGAACTACATAATTAACCCTTAAGGTTGGGTCATTTGCATCATATGCTGCGCTTCCGTCTGAATTAGTAAATGCCAGCTGACCTGCATCATCTTGATACGCAGCCCCTAATTCCTGCCGTGATCCGTCTTGTTTTACAAGAAAAAGATTTACGGTCCAACTGTCAAATAAGTAGCCCACTGGGCTTTCAGCTTGATATTTGATATAATCCCCTGCAACTGTCATACCATTTCCTGTCATCTGCGCATCAAGCTGCTTAATGTTACCATTGCATTCTGTATTGTCTAGATTAATTACTTCCAACGCTACAGATGCGTTCTCCCTTGGCACAGTTGGAATCACTTTTGCTAATGCCGGAACTGCACAAACGGCAAAAGCAAATACGCAAGTGACCAACGCGGCCAACACTTTTTTGTTTTCATTTCTAATCATTCCTCCTGCATAAATATATTTTTAACATTGTTTTTTGTATTCTTTTATACGCAAAACAATTGTTAAATCCCCTTTTTATATCTATGTTCTGCCGGTAATAAGAGATTACTTTTCTTGCTAACTTGGTATATCAACAAATAATAGTACGGCAAAACAGAATGATTTGTTTGATACGTCATTAACACTAAGATAAACTGCCTAAAAATATTATCTATCAACCTTTTCCAGGTTCACGTGACAAATAATCCCACATATCTGAACTATACGGCTGTTCCATAGGAAAGGTAATATTCAAATCTGTTAACTCCAGTGCTTTATCCCCTTCCATGCAATAATAAACATTTAAGCCGGTAGGATCACCTAAATTGGAGTCAATTGTATTATTTTGCAGTGTTTTTTGAATGCTGTCCAAAATTGTTCTGTCTAATTGTTCCGCGTCATACATATGAAACTCATCTTTTTGCTGTTCCGGTGGTCCTGTAAACAACGCGCACTCTTTTGCAAAGGATACTGTGATTCCGCCTTTGCCAGAGGTTGTAATATCTGCCAATGTTAAATTCCAACCGGTTGTATCCGCAATTGCCTGAATTAACAGAGCAGGTGTCGGATCCTCTGAAAATGTGTAGGGATACTCCTTAAACTGACCATTAGCACCAATATACAAGGTAGCTGTTACGTTCTTACTGTCTGATGCTGTGGTAGATTCAGTCTGTCCGGATGAGACAGGCACATCTGTATTTTGAGTATGGCTGCCGGTTTCACTTTGCACATTAGAGGTATTCGTATCCGACTGGGAAGAACTTGATTGCTGAGAGCAGCCTACTCCCATTGCCAATACCAAAGCACATACTGTTGCACATAAAATTACTTTCTTTTTCAAAAAAACTTTCCCCTTTCTCCTGAAATGTAAAGCCTTCAAGTAACAATAAATTAATTGCAATATGCAATTAATTTTCATTGTTTTTTTTAAAAATTTGTTGAATTCTTATAATAAAATTATAAACGAAAGCAAATCAAATTACTAGTTGTTTAAACTATTTCAATATAAAATAAAATGTGGTATTTTTATGCAAAATTACAATATATCCCAATATTCAAATAAAGTGTTTGTATACCTTAAAAACTCAGTCATATTACTTTTTAACATCTCAATATCAAAATAATGTGACCTAAAGAAAAAGTTGCAGCTTATAAAACAAAAAACGGAGCAAGCAAAAAAATGCTTGCTCCGTTTTGGCGTGCCTGAAGGGATTCGAACCCCTGACCTTTTGGTTCGTAGCCAAACACTCTATCCAGCTGAGCTACAGGCACAAATTGTTTGCTGATATAAACTGCCTAACTATAATATCATAATCAATATAAAAAGACAAGTCTTTTTTTCAGCAAGACATATTTTTTCTATTTTTATAAATATTTTCTGTAACATTCAAAAATTTTTATGCAAAATGTTTTATCTGCTTTCTATAATAAAATTAAGTCCTATACTAAGAAAAATACCATATATAAGCAAACTGACTGCACCGCATAAATATAACATATGAATCAGATTCTGTTTGAATATGCATAGAATAAGAAAATCCGCAATACATACAACAACGCTGATTCATTGCATATTTTGCCGGTTACCGGTGAATTTCCGAATATTGCTGCCGGTAACATGGATAGAACACTATAACGGTTCCAATCCTCTTCAAACCAAATTGGTCAGGAAATTTCCCATTGCAGCCATTTGTCCCAGTGCAAACTTATCCTGTAATTTTCCACACTTCCCCAAATACTGCTGGCTCGTTTCCTGAAATGTAGCACTTCATCAAATACGTATGCATACAAAAAAAGAGCAGACATTCCGGTGTCTGCTCTTTGGAAGGGGCAAATGATTTAGATGCTGCCCTCATCCCAAGCGTCCCGACCAAACAAAAGAAAAAAGTCTGAACGTAAATTCCGTTCAGACTTAGTCTGGTGGGAGAAGATGGATTCGAACCATCGAAGCATGACGCAACAGATTTACAGTCTGCCCCCTTTGGCCACTCGGGAATTCTCCCCTATTGGAGCTGGTGGACGGACTTGAACCCCCGACCTGCTGATTACAAATCAGCTGCTCTACCAACTGAGCTACACCAGCGTATTGCTACGATTGTGATTATATCACTAACCGCAGAATGTGTCAATGTCTAGACACAGATTACCTTACGGTAATGGTCGAGGTGACAGGGTTCGAACCTGCGGCATCTTGGTCCCAAACCAAGCACTCTACCAAACTGAGCTACACCTCGATTTATGTTGCAATAGCCATCTGCTTTTGAACTCGCCTGTTGATTATATCGCATATTAAACGTTTCGTCAACCCCCTTTTTTTAAAATTTTATATAAAACTGTGTTTTTTTATGTTTTATTATGCTTTACTGCTTGCAAGTAACGTTTTGAAATGGTAAACTATAGGAATGCTACACTTGTCTTTTGGGGGCGAAATATTGGACAAACTAAGCAAATCTATCAGAAAAATCATTAATAAAGAAACTATTTTATATCTTGTATTCGGCGTACTTACTACCATTTTGAATATTGCTATCTGCGGACTGCTTTATGATATTTTGCATTGGGACGTTATTGTTGCAACCGTCATAGCATGGATTGCTGCGGTAGTATTCGCATTCATTACCAATAAATTATTTGTATTTAACAGTAAAACCACTGATAAAAAGCTATTACTGAAAGAAACTGTTTCTTTTTTAATTGCCCGTTTGATTTCACTGGGATTTGATGTTCTGATTACATGGCTGATGGTAGATGTCGGCGGCATAAATGTATGGGTGACAAAAGTGGTTTCAAATATTGTCGTTGTCATTTTAAATTATATTTTCAGCAAATTATTTATATTTAATCATAAACAGCATACAAAACAAAAGTAAGCGTGGAGGAAAATAAATATGTTGAACAGCGAAAAAACCATGGAAAAAATTGTGGCTCTTTGCAAAAACAGAGGCTATGTGTATCAAGGTTCGGAAATTTACGGAGGACTATCCAACACTTGGGACTATGGACCTTTGGGTGTTGAATTCAAAAACAATGTAAAAAAAGCATGGTTAAAAAAATTCGTACAGGAAAGTCCTTATAATGTAGGACTTGATTCCGCTATTTTAATGAATCCGCAGGTTTGGGTTGCTTCCGGACACGTGGGAGGATTTTCTGATCCTCTTATGGACTGCCGTGATTGTAAAACACGCCACCGTGCGGACAAATTAATTGAAGAGGTCGGCGGTGACGCAAATGGTATGACCTTTGAGGAAATGGCTGACTATATTCGCGAACATAAAGTGGCCTGCCCTGCTTGCGGTTCTACCAATTTTACAGATATTCGTAAATTTAATCTAATGTTTAAAACATTCCAAGGCGTAACGGAAGATGCAAAAAATGAAATCTATCTGCGTCCCGAAACAGCTCAAGGTATTTTTGTAAACTTTGCAAATATTCAGCGTACCACACGTCGCAAACTTCCTTTCGGCGTAGCGCAAATCGGAAAATCCTTCCGTAACGAAATTACTCCAGGCAACTTTGTTTTCCGTACTCGCGAATTTGAACAAATGGAACTGGAGTTCTTCTGCAAACCGGGCACTGACCTTGACTGGTTCTATTATTGGAAAGATTACTGCAAACAATTCATTTTGAATTTGGGTATTGCAGAAGAAAACATTCGTTTGCGTGACCATAGCGCTGAAGAGCTGTCATTTTACTCCACTGCTACAACCGATATCGAATTTTTATTCCCATTCGGCTGGGGTGAACTATGGGGTATTGCAGACAGAACAAACTACGACCTCACACAGCATCAAACACATTCCGGCAAAAGCCTGGAATATTTTGACCCTGAAACAAACGAGCGTTACATTCCTTATGTCATTGAACCATCTTTGGGCGCTGACCGTATTGCACTTGCATTTTTATGTGACGCTTACGATGAAGAAGTCATTGACGAAAAAGACACCCGTATCGTGCTGAGACTGCATCCGTTTCTTGCTCCGTATAAAGCAGCTATTTTGCCTCTTTCCAAAAAATTAGGTGAAAAAGCCGAAGAAGTCCGCGCAATGTTATCAAAACACTTTATGGTGGAATATGACGATGCAGGCTCCATTGGTAAACGTTACCGCAGACAGGACGAAATTGGTACTCCTTTCTGTATTACTTACGATTTTGACAGTTTAGAGGATCAATGCGTTACTGTCCGTGACCGTGATACCATGCAGCAAGAACGTATTGCAATTGATGACTTGGTGGCTTACATTAATAAAAAATTAGAGTTTTAATTTATCAAGAGACTTTTATATAAAAGTCTCTTTTCTTTTTTCATCGTATTAAAGGCAGGAAAAGTTATTTACGCAAGATACACCATGTGATAAAATAAAGACTATAAACAAAGAGGTGACTTTTATGCCAAGATTTTTCATCAACGAATCTCCGGACAAGCAAGCGATTATTACAGGAGAAGACAGCAAGCATATTGCAAAATCTTTACGTATGAAGGTCGGAGAATCTTTAATTTTGTGCAACGGACAAGGTACGGATTATCACTGCACCATTTCCTCTATAGATGAACACCAGATTGTCGTATCTGTAAACAGTTCTGTTCCTACGGTCAGCGAACCCACTGTATCTGTAACGCTGTATCAAGGGCTTCCCAAATCAGATAAAATGGACAGTATTGTACAAAAGGCAGTAGAAATGGGCGTTACCCGTATTGTACCCGTATTAACACAACGGTGCGTATCACGTCCCGACCAAAAATCTGCTCAAAAAAAGGTAGAACGCTGGCAAAAAATTTCTGCTGAAGCTGCAAAACAATGCGGCAGAGGTATACTTCCTCCCGTAAGCCCCGTAACGGACTTTTCATCTGCACTGGGACAAGCTGTTTTGGAAAGCTCTGTTCTCTTTTTCTACGAAGGCGGAGGGCAGTCTTTGCAGCAGTGTATTGACCCTTCCTGTAAAACATATTCTATTTTTATTGGACCTGAAGGTGGATTTGCAGAGGAGGAGGTACAGCATGCACTGAATTTAGGAGTAAAAAAAGCAACCTTAGGACCACGTATTTTAAGAACAGAAACAGCGCCTATTGCTGCGTTAGCGGCAATTATGCTGACAACAGGTAATATGACATAACCCTTCAGGAGGTGTTTTTATGATTTATCCCACCGCACTGGTAACCGGCGGTTCCCGCGGTATTGGAAAAGCGATTGTACAGCAATTATTTGAGCAAGGTTACAATGTAGCCATTAATTATTTCCGCAGTGAAGCCTGTGCAGTAGAACTTGCCGCAGAGTTAAACAAGCATTCCCTTGGAAATACTGCAATTGCAATTTGCGCAGATGTGTCTGACGCTTCTCAAGTAGAAATTATGTTTGAGGAAACAAAAAAGCATTTGGGTACTGTTTCTTTACTGGTAAACAATACAGGCATTTCCCAGCAGAAATTATTTACAGATATTACAGAAGCAGAATGGGACGCTATGTTTGCAGTAAATGTAAAGAGCATGTTCTTATGCTGCCGGCAGGCATTAACGGATATGATTCACAACAAAAATGGAAAAATCATTAATATTTCTTCTATGTGGGGGCAAGTAGGAGCTTCTTGTGAAGTTCATTATTCAGCTTCCAAAGCAGCTGTAATCGGTTTTACAAAAGCGCTGGCAAAAGAAGTAGGACCCTCCCGTATTCAGGTAAACTGCGTAGCACCCGGCGTGATAAAAACTGCTATGAACAGCCATTTGGATAAGAAAACTATGGAGCTGTTAAAAGAAGAAACTCCTTTGGGAGTAATTGGAACAACCGAAGATGTTGCCCACATGGTAGGATTTTTAGCTTCGGACCATTCTGATTTTATTACAGGCCAAGTATTTGGCATTAACGGCGGTATGGTGATTTAACCAAATTGCAAATGATAAAAAGCATGGCGCCACATTTGTGAGCACCTATATGTTTAAAAAATTTAAAATGGAGGAATTCTCATGATTACCATCAACGTACTATTAAAAGTCAAAGCGGAAAAAGAACAAGACTATCTGGCATTTTTAGAAGATATGGTGCAAAAATCCCGTCAGGATGAAGGTTGTTTATTTTATGACCATTTTCGTAATGTAAATTATCACAACGAATATATCATTGTAGAAAATTGGGCTGATGATGAAAGTGTGGAAAAACATAATGAAACCGCACATTTAAAAAACTTTTTAGAAAAAATTCCTGCATATTTAGAAAAAGAACTTGAACTAAAAATCAGCCGCAGCTAGACACTTTTCTTGTATGATAAAAAATCCCCTCCGCAGCGGAGGGGATTTTTTATTTTGCCAAGCGTTCTTTTAAAGAAGTTAACTGATTTTTCAATTCAGCAGGAAGTTTATCTCCAAATTTTTGGTAGAATTCTTCAATACCTGCCGCTTCACCTAACCATTCTTCATTATTAACAGTCAGAATTTTTTCTAAGGTTTCTTTTTCAATATCCAAACCTTCTGTATTAATATCGTCAGCATATGGTAAGTAGCCAATTGGTGTTTCTCTTGCGTCTACTTTATCTTCACAACGCTCTAAAATCCAATCCAGGACCCTTAGATTATCGCCAAAGCCCGGCCACATATATTTACCGTTTTCATCTTGACGGAACCAGTTGACGTTAAAGATTTTCGGAGCTTTCTCTCCAAGAATCTCACCCATTTCAATCCAGTGAGCAAAGTAGTCGCCCATATGATAACCACAGAACGGCAGCATTGCCATTGGGTCACGGCGAACCACACCAACTTGACCGGTAGCCGCGGCAGTTGTTTCAGAAGCCATAATAGAGCCTACAAATACACCATGGTTCCAATCGCGGGACTGATACACCAGCGGAGTTGTTTTCTGACGGCGGCCGCCAAAAATAATTGCTGAAATAGGAACACCGGCCGGTGAGCTGAATTCCTTACTGATACAAGGACAATTTTCTGCAGGCGCTGTAAAGCGGCTGTTGGGATGTGCACCTTTTTCTTCTGCAGTGGTACCGTCCCAAGGTTTTCCTGTCCAGTCCACACCATTTTTCGGCGGGTTTTTGTCCAGACCTTCCCACCAAACAGTGTTATTATCCAAATTCAGCGCAACATTGGTATAAATGGTTCCTTTCTGAACCGTTGCCAACGCATTTGGATTGGATTTTTGGTTGGTACCCGGCGCAACGCCAAAAAAACCGTTTTCAGGATTGATAGCCCATAATCTGCCGTCAGGACCTTTTCTCATCCAAGAAATATCGTCGCCTACCGTCCAAACTTTATATCCTTTTCTGCGGTAACCTTCCGGAGGAATTAACATGGCAAGGTTTGTTTTTCCGCAAGCAGATGGGAACGCAGCGGTAATATATTTTACTTCACCTTTTGGATTTTCCACACCTAAAATCAGCATATGTTCTGCCATCCATTGCTCATTCTTTCCTTGGAAAGAAGCAATGCGAAGTGCAAAGCATTTTTTGCCCAGCAAAACATTGCCGCCATAACCGGAGTTTACAGAGATAATCGTATTATCCTCCGGAAAATGACATATGTAACGTTTTTCCTCATCAATATCACAACTTGCGTGCAAACCGCGTACCCAATCATTATTGGTATCCCCAAAATGAGCAAGCACATCTTTGCCTACACGGGTCATAATTGCCATGTTGAGTACAACATAGATAGAATCTGTTACCTCAAGTCCAACCTTTGCATACGGAGAAGTAATCGGACCCATGGAATAAGGGATTACATACATCGTTTTTCCTTTGTAGCTGCCTCTTGCAATATCGTACAGCATTTTATAAGTTTCAGCAGGCTCTCTCCAATGATTGGTAGGACCTGCATCCTCTTCTTTTTTAGAACAGATAAAAGTTCTTGCCTCTACACGCGCAACGTCGTTAAGAGCCGTACGGTGCAAATAGCAACCCGGAAGTTTTTCTTGATTCAATTTGATTAAGTCACCATCATTGCAAGCTTTCGCGCGAAGAGCTTCCAGCTGTTCCTGCGAACCGTCAATCCAAACAACTTGATCCGGCTGTACCAGCTCTCTCATCTCGCCAACCCAATTTAACATGGTTTCATTTTTTGTCATCTCAGTCTCCTCCTGGCTGTGTGGAACCAGCCAAAATTTTCTATTCAATAGTTTATAGTATAATACATCTGCTTATATTAATCAATGAGTATTTTATGAATTTTGATTTATAATCTCATAATTTTTAGTCAAATTTGCTAAAAATTGTTATCTATCGGCATTGCCGCGCAAGCATTTAAATCCATTCCTGCAATTTTGCCTGCCAAAAATTCATAATAAGCTTGGGCACCTACCATAGCTGCGTTATCCCCGCATAAATTCAAATCCGGCATATGAATTTCCCAGCCTTTTTCCTTGCATTCTTGCTGCAGCTTTCTTCTTAATAAAGAATTTGCAGAAACACCGCCTGCAATGACCAATTTTCTATAATTGGTTTCGTTCATTGCCAAAATCACGTTTTTC
Organism: uncultured Clostridia bacterium; assembly: GCA_944384835.1. Classification (GTDB taxonomy): domain Bacteria; phylum Bacillota; class Clostridia; order Oscillospirales; family Acutalibacteraceae; genus UMGS1071. Next base: position 29,555 of record CALWUU010000028.1, read on the forward strand.
AGAAGACAATCCACCACTGCCTTTCGGAAAGAGGCAGATAAATCTGCAATGGGAAGCTCCTCCCCTTTTTGAGAAGCATTGTGTATCAAATTAATCACTGCAGTTTTTAATCCGGAAAAACTAAAATCCAAAGGCGACCCTTGTACAGTAGGATGGGGCAATGTAAACGCATCTTCATTACCTTGTTCTGCAATTTTATCCAAATGTACGCCTCCCGGATAAGACATTCCCATGGCTCTCGCAGCTTTATCAAACGCTTCACCGGCCGCATCGTCTCTGGTCTGTCCAATGACATGCAAATCTGTATAATCTTTTACATCTATGATATGTGTATGTCCGCCGGATACAACCAGGCACAAAAAAGGAGGCTTTAATTCCGGAGAGGTAATATAGTTGGACGCAATGTGAGAACGCAGATGATGTACAGGTATCAACGGCAATCCTGTCGAAAGCGCTAATCCTTTGGCAAAGTTTACACCTACCAACAGCGCTCCAATCAATCCGGGTGCGCAGGTGACGGCAATTGCATCCAATTCGTTTAATGTGACATTTGCTTGTTCCAATGCTTGTTTTGTAACACCAACAATTGCCTCACTATGCCGCCGGGAGGCAATTTCCGGAACAACTCCGCCATACAGCTTATGTTCTTCAATTTGAGAAGCAACCACAGAAGAATGTACCGTTCTGCCGTTTTCTACAACAGCAGCCGCGGTTTCATCGCAGGAGCTTTCAATTGCTAATATTTTCATATTATCTCTCCCTTACTGAGTTTTGAGCTCTTTTGTCATAATCAAACCATCTTCCACAGGCGCTGCATAAAAATTTTTTCTACAACCGACTTCACAAAAACCAAGTTTCCGATAAATAGAAATGGCCTGTTGATTGGAAACGCGTACTTCCAGGGAAATAAAAATTCCATTCCTCTGTATTGCCTGCTCAATTAGCGTTTGTACCAATTGGGTACCAATGCCCATACCTCTAAACTGTGGAAAAACTGCAATATTATTGATATAACATTCACCCATGACACACTGCATGCCGGCATAACCCAGCACTTGTCCGTTTTGCTCTGCAACGCAAAAAACAGCGAGCTTATTGTGAAGTTCGCTGCGCAAGCTGTTTTCAGACCATGGCTGGGAAAAGCAAATCCGCTCCAGCTGAGCCAGAGCGGGAATATGCTGTTCCTGCATAGGTACCATTTGAATATTGTCATTCATACTTATTTTTTCCATGCCTGTTTTGCCTGTGTAAACAGCACATGATCCAAATCTGCAAAGGAGGCAACCATTTGGTCTCTTACGGAACGGAATTCTTCCACGTCTTTTTTGTATGGGTCGGGAATTCCTTCCGGTCCGCCCAATAGATACACTTGGTCAGGATCAATGCCTGCTTCTACCAGAATTTGTCTGTGTACAGGTTCCATTACCACAAAAAAGTTTCCCTTCATTAAATCCTTTCCTCTGAGTCTATGAGCAATATGGTTGGAAATATCAACATCCAACTCTTTGCAAGCTTCTACGGCGTTATCGCTTACTTTGTCGCCTTCATAAGCCGCCAACCCGCCGCTTTCCACTTGTATATAATTAATCCCGTTATCATTTAAATGCTTATAGTAAAGAGCTGCTGCCATTGGACTGCGGCAAGTATTGCCGGTACATATAAAATAAACTAACATAGTGAACCTCTCCTTCATGTTCTGCTTTTCCGCCATTTTTCTTTATTATACACGAAATCATTCTTTTTTTAAAGTACCTTACAGCATTTCTCTATCGTCCCAACTGTTTGCCTGTACAAATATCTAAAAAGCATTTTATTTCATCCTGCAGTTGTTTTTGTTCCTTTTTGAAGTAATAAGAATGCCAGGATCGCTGCAAATATACCAATCTGTGATAAGGACAGTGGGTAAGTCCTTTTTCTATGGTTTCCGCACTGCGCCACAACACTGCTTCATCATTGCGGGACTGGGTAATCAATACCGGAACAGTCACCTTAGGCAAATTTTTCACCGCAAGTCTGGACAAGCGTGTTAAGTCAACAACTCTGGGCAGCCAGCCTACGGTATAAAGGATATTATCTACTGTTACACTATTATTTTCCCGGTAATAACGGTCAATGCGATTATAAATCGGATTCCTGCTGAAAAAATTCTTCGTGGAATACAACGAGCTGCGGCTTTTCAATCCTATTTTAATAGCCGTATTGAGTAAAATCAAACCTTTCACATTGGCTTTGGAACAGACGCTTTCATTAATTGCAAGCAGTCCTCCCATAGAATGTCCCACCAAATACACATTGGGATACAACTCTGCATAGCGCTGTACTTCTTTATGGACTTGTTCCGTCCATTGATTCTGCGAACTGTGCGCAAAATCCTTTGCTGTGCCGCCATGTCCCGGAAGCAGCAAAGCTGCACATGCATATCCCATATGAGATACAAAATCGGCGAGTCCAACAAATTGATGAGGACTTCCTAAAAAACCGTGAATAAAAATCACAATGGTATCTGTATCTTTTCTTAATGTTTCAAAAGCCTTATGGGGATTGAACGGTTTGTATTCCAAAGGTTTTAACGGTCGCTTTTGTTTGTCCAAGGCAATTCCTCCTTTCTATATTCTCTTATAAACCAAAAAATCAAAATGAATTTCTGTTTTCAGCGTCTCCGTATCTTTCAAACGCTCGCTGCCCTGTATGGTAGTCTTCCAATAATAAGGCGTCATTGCAAATAAGTCGGCAATGATGTCATGTTGGTCAATGTAAATTTCATCTTTTACGGTGACGCGTTTTTGAAACGTAAAGCCGTCGTAAAAAGTATCTTTTTCTTCGTTTTCATAGGGGTGTTCATACAAAATCTCTTTTAAACCATACAAATGGCGTGCTCCCGGGACAGCAAGTATCATAACACCGCCACGCTTTACGATCCTTTGGAACTCTTCAGGTACAATGGGAGCAAAAATATTCAGCAAACAATCTGCGGAACTGCTTTCAATGGGACTGTCAAAAATACTGCCTACTGCAAATTTGATATCACGGTACTTTTTTGCCGCTGCTTTTACAGCAAATTTGGAAATATCAAATCCTGCAAACTGTGCCTTAATTCCCAATGCATCCAAGTGCGCTTTTACACGCCCTGTATAGTAACCTTCTCCACAGCCTGCATCCACAATGACAGGCTGTGTTTTACCCCCAACCGCTTCTTCCACCAAATTGTTGAGTTGATTGCTGAACGGAAGGTAAAGTCCTGTTTCCAAAAATTCTCTGCGGCACGCAACCATTTGGCGGTTATCTCCCGGAATTTTGGAATGCATTTTATTGGGCGGCAGCAAATGAACATAACCTTGCGCAGATACGTCATAACTATGTCCGTTTTCACAGCGGTATGTATGAGCCGTTTCTTCTAATTTTTTCTTACAAATAGGGCAAATAAAAACCATATCTGTTCCCCTTATCTACTTATGTAATAGGAATACACCGAGAGATGATTGACTCTCGGTGTATCATGCAATTTATCCAGCTGTTTGTATGCAAAAGCAGTCTTTAAGCTTTCGCGTCATACCAAGTTTTTCCCACGGTTGCTTCCGCTACCATTGGCACAGACAAGTGAATGGCCTGTTCCATTTCTTCTGTCAGCAGCTGCTGAACCAGCGGCGCTTCTTCTTCCGGAGCTTCTACAATCAACTCATCGTGCACCTGCAAAATCAGGCGTGCGCGCAAACCTTCTTGCTCCAATCTGCGTACCACACGAATCATAGCAATTTTGATGATGTCCGCAGCAGTACCCTGAATTGGCATATTCATGGCAACACGCTCTCCAAAGGAACGCAAATTGAAGTTGGACGAACTCAATTCCGGAAGATAACGGCGGCGTCCGAATAACGTTTCCACATAGCCGGTTTCTTTTGCATGTTCCACCACATTTGTCATATAATTGCGCACACCGCTGAAGTGATCCAAATACGTTTTGATATATTCCTCTGCTTCTTTACGGGTAACGCCTATATTTTTTGCAAGCGAAAACGCGCCTATCCCGTAAATGATACCAAAGTTAACTGCTTTTGCACGGCTTCTCATCAAAGGCGTTACCATTTCACGAGGCATATGGAACACTTGTGCTGCAGTATTGCGGTGAATGTCATCATTTTCTTTGAACGCTTGTATCATACCGGAATCATTTGCCACATGCGCCAATACCCGCAGTTCAATTTGAGAATAGTCTGCATCTACTAAAACACAGCCGTCTTTTGCAACAAAAAATTTGCGCAGTTCTCTGCCAACGTCAGTACGGACAGGAATATTCTGCAAATTAGGTTCTGTTGAGCTAATGCGGCCTGTCCGTGTTTCTGTCTGGTTAAAACTGGAATGGATGCGTCCGTCTTCCTCCACCACTTTTAACAAACCGTCGCAATACGTAGACTTGATTTTTGCCAATGTGCGGTATTCCAAAATCAGTTCCACCACAGGATGTTCATAACGAAGCTTTTCCAATACTTCCGCATTGGTGGAATACCCTGTTTTTGTCTTTTTCCCAGCTGGCAGCCCTAATTTTACAAATAAAGCTTCTCCCAATTGTTTTGGTGAATTTAAATTAAATTGATAGCCGACTTCCTCGTACACTAAGTTCTGCAACTGATCAATTTTTGTCTGCATAATTTCCCCGTATTGAGCAATGCCCTCTTTATCGACGGCAAATCCCAGTTCTTCCATTTGTGCCAATACTTTGGCAAGGGGAAGTTCAATGTCATGCAGTAATTTATGCTGTGTATTCTGAGAAATTTTATCATCTATCACTCTATATAAACCAGGATAGATTGCCGCCCATTTTATCATAGGCTCTTGTTCTGTCAGCTGAGTATCGATTTGAGGCTGCTCCACACCGTATTCTGTTGCCATACGCTCTATTTCATAATTGGAAGAGGAAGGATTGAGCAAATATCCTGCAAGCATAGTGTCCATTTCCACTTGAACTAAGCCAATATTCTGTCTATATAACGCGGCATACAGCGGTTTTACATCATGAGTATACTTTTTGATATCTTCACTTTCACAAAACGCTTTCAAAAAGTCAGCATGTTTTGCCGTATTTACCATACAAATCGTATTCTCTAAATGGAAATATAATGTTTCAATTTGTTTGTCCTGATAGGACACCAAAAAATAAGCACTGCCTGTTTGTTGTAATTGCTGCAGTAAACTATGGGTATCGTCACATTCTTTGATTTGCAGCGATTGTTCTGTTATCAATGCTTCTTGCTCTGCTTCAATTTGGTCCAATCCCCATTTTTTAATCAGACTGAATAATTCTAATTTCGCCATCAATCGTACGGCTCCTTGAAGATCACCTTCTGCAATACGATAATGTTCCAAATCAGTATCAATCGGCGCTTGCAGGCAGATGGTTCCCAGCTTATAACTTAAGAAAGCAGACTCTTTTCCTTCTTCCAGTTTTTTACGCATGGCAGGCTTTAAATCCAGCTGGTCAAAATTTTGATAAATTGCTTCAATACTGCCATAGGTCTGAATCAAATCCGCAGCGCCTTTTGCTCCAATTCCGGCAACACCCGGGATATTGTCCGAGCTGTCTCCTTGCAATGCTTTTATGTCAATTAACTGGTGCGGCGTCACACCGTAATCTTCTTTTACTTTAGTTTCATCGTATACCGTTACAACCGGCTGCCCAAACTTTGTAGCCGCCAAACGCACCGTAACCGCCGGACCAACCAACTGCAGGCTGTCTCTGTCTCCCGTAGCTAATACGCATTCATGGCCTTCTTCCGTGCATACGCGTGCTAACGTTCCTAAAATATCGTCGGCTTCGTATCCTTCACATTCCACAATTTGATAGCCAAGCAACGTTAAAAGTTCTTTTAAAATTGGCAGCTGCTGCGCCAATTCCGGCGGCATACCTTTACGCTGAGCTTTGTAACCATCGTACTCTTTGTGACGAAATGTTGGCGCGCGCATATCAAATGCTGCCGCTACCGCATCCGGATTGGTGTCCTCCTTTATTTTTTGCAGCATAGTTAAAAAACCATATATTGCATTTGTAAACGTACCGTCTTTGGTCGTTAGCAGCTTAATTCCATAAAAAGCCCGGTTCAATATGCTATTTCCGTCCAGCACAAGTAACTTCATAAGTATTGTCCGTACCTTTCCAAATAGTTAAAATCTTGTATAACCATTATTTGTTTTATTATAGCATTTAAAAAATTCCTTTGCAATTTTTAACGTATTAATGCTAAAACGTTCTTGTCAACAATCAAAATCTTTGATTTTGTGCTTGTTACAAGGTTGTTATAACATAAAAAAAATTGTGAAACAATTTCCAGCCAATAAATGTCACAATGTTCTTGCCGCTACATCTAGGTTATAACAAAAAGCAATTAAATATCATATAATAGCGTTTTCACAATCAGTGAAATTTTAACTGATTCCAATTCATGACACAATTTTTGATAGAAAAATTCTTAATATAACCGCTTTTTATCCATAACAAAAATTGCGTTATTCCTTGTTTTATGATAGAATAACTCAATATTAATATTTTATGTATTTAATTTACTTAGAAACGGTAGGGTTTGATTTGAAAATCGGCAATATTTCTTTTGATGGAAAAGCAATTTTGGCGCCCATGGCAGGTGTTTCGGATAAATCTTTTCGTGAACTGTGCACTTCCTTTGGCGCGGCATACGTAGTCTCTGAAATGGTAAGCTCAAAAGGACTGCAATTCAGCGACCGAAAAAGCAAAGAGTTAATGGAACTATCTCCGGCTGAGCGTCCTGCGGCAATTCAAATTTTTGGTGACCAGCCTGAAATAATGGCCAGAGCAGCTGAAAAAGCAATGGAATTCCACCCCCAAGCCATTGATATTAATATGGGTTGTCCTGCCCCTAAAATCAGCAACAGCGGAGGCGGTTCCGCTTTGATGAAACGTCCCGATTTGTGCGGAGAAATTGTCTCGGCAGTGAAAAAAGCAGTAGAGGTTCCTGTAACCGTGAAAATCCGAAAAGGATGGGATAAGAATAGTATCAACGCGGTAGAAGTGGCATGTATTTGTGAACAAGCGGGAGCCGATGCGATTGCTGTACACGGCAGAACCAGAGAGGATATGTATACGCCGCCTGCCGACTGGGATATTATCCGTCAAGTAAAACAAGCTGTTTCTATTCCTGTCATTGGAAACGGGGATGTCAACACTGCCCAGGACGCTGCCAAGATGATAGAAGAAACCGGCTGCGATATGGTGATGGTTGGCCGCGGCGCATTGGGCAATCCATGGATTTTTTCACAGATTAATGCATATTTATCTGATCATTGTACTATCCTTCCTTCCCCTTCTATTATGGAACGCATGCTGGTTATGCGAAAGCATATGGAAGCTTTATGCAGTCATAAAACAGAACATCATGGAATGAAGGAAGCCCGTAAACATGTCGGCTGGTATGTAAAAGGAATCCATGGGGCGGCAGAATTCAGACGAAGAGCGGGATATTTGTCTTCTTTGGCAGAACTGGATTTGTTAATTGAAGATATTCTAAAAGAAAATTTATCGTATATTGAAAGATAAGACAGACAAAAAGACAGAAGTAAAAACTTCTGTCTTTTTTGTGTTAATGCACGACTTTTTTATCCTGTACGTGAAATACCTTAGAACAGTAAGATGCTACTACCGGGTCATGTGTAACAATTACCACTGTGATACCATGTTTATGAAAGGATTTTAAAAAAGAAATAATCAAATCCCTGTTTTTCTCATCTAAAGAGCCTGTCGGTTCATCTGCCAGCACCAGTTTTTTGGGATGTACCAAAATTCTGGCAATAGCGACACGTTGTTGTTCACCGCCGCTAAGAGAAAATACCGGTGTTTTTTCATACCCTGTAAGACCTACTTCCTCCAATGCTTTCTGAATTCGTATACGCTTTTCTTTTTCGGTAATTTTCACATACTTCAGCGCTATCATTAAATTATTCAAAACCGTTTCATTATGAATCAATGCAAAATTCTGAAATAAGTAGCAAATATAATTGCGAATCAATTTATTTGCTTTTGATGAGTTTATTTTTACAGGTTTTTCTCCTAAAATAGAAATTTCTCCGTGTGTAGGCGGTTCTATCAAGCCTATCATGTTCAAAAGGGTAGTTTTACCGCTTCCGCTGGCACCGGTAATGGCAATCATATCTCCTTCTTCAATAGCAAGGGAACAATTGGATATAATTTGTTTCTTTCCAAATGTTTTTGTCACATTTCGCAGTTCTATTGCATGCATTACTCATCCCTCCTAATAGATAAATTAATATTTTTTCGTTCAAAACATAAAGTAGTGCCAAACAAAACAATGGCATCTAACCCTATAATAAGAAGCGCAACCAGAAAAACTGCAGGATTTATGGTTCCTCCTTCTACGGATACTCTTCCGGACTGTACTGCAATAAAAATCAAAACAGATGCTAACCACTGGAAAAACCAAGCAATGCCGTATATCAACATTTCTTTTCCGTATTTACCCGCAAAAGAAAAGCCAAATAATTTTTTCACGGCTATTTTTTTGCCAATCATTTGCATACGGGTTGCAACTGTTTGTATACTAATGAAAACAGCAAAGATAAATAGTACGCATATCAACCCAATGGATGTATATAAGCCAAATTTAATTTCTGAAATCCGGGCTTCAAAAGAGACTCTGATACTTTCCAATCCTGTTATATTACCATCTAAGCCATAGGTTTGCAGAGCAGGCTTCATCATTTCATATTGCTGCTCAGGAGTTCCGTAGTTTAAGTCGAATTTTACATATGCATTCACACGATTGCTGAATATATCATGTTTATCTAAAAATAATCCATTTTCTTTTGTCATAATAGAAAAAATGGGATTTTCCACAGTATAATCTGAATCTTCTCCTACTCTCGTATCAAACGTAAATACATCAACGCCGGACTGATAATAAATAATTTTAACATTCATACTTTTTTCCTCTTCTATACCAGGCGCAAATGCCTGAGAGGATTCCACCTGTGTTCTTCTTTCTGCCTCCAGTATTTTTTTCATATTATCATGATTCTCTTTATATATATCCGGAAGCAAATACACCCCATCTTGCTCTTGCTCTGAAATCAAAATTTGATTTCCGTTTTCATCGGTTAACGGAAATGTTGATAAATAATTCACGTTGGCTTTGTAAATATACGGATTAAAATTTTCCGGAACCCACTCTGGGTCAAAATACTCTGGATATGTTAACGCGCCTGTGGATGTATCTGTTACAAACCGTAAACTTAGCAAAGGGTCATATTGATTCACATTGGTATATATAGCTCCATGTTCAATGGCATATTCATCATAAAAATCAACATTTTTTCTGTCATAAACATGGGTATTATTGACTTGGTCGGTATGCATATCATCAGTAAACTTTATTTTTGCTACGGCATATCTATCACCGTAGGTATCCCATTTTTCATAAACGCCATATTGCCGTTCCATATCTTGAATGACCGGGATGATATTAAATAAATTTACACAAACAAAAGTTAATAACAAAACGCGGGCCGCCATATTTACGATAAATATGGAACGAATGGGTTTGCGGTTTTTCAGCAAATCGGATATTTTATAAGAACGTATCAGGACTAAAAAAATCAAACAAACCAAACAGGTAATACCTAATATGATAATACCTAAAAACAAATATTGCAGCAGATAAGCAAAGGGAGCATTGGCAGCTAACTTTAACGTAAGAATGACAAAAGCAATTGCCGCAGCCTGCGCTGCAAAAATTCCTCCGGTCATTGAACCCCAAATGGAAAAACTTGTAAAACCAAATAACTTTTTAATTCCTATTTTTTTAAATTGCTGCACTACGTAATAGGACATTAAAATTGCAAGCAATACAACACAAATGATAATCGCCAAAATTCCCACCGCAACAAAAAAGTTTGAATTGATTGCAGCTGCAACTACTTTCGAAGAAGTAAGGTCTTCTTGATTCATAGAAAGTTCCTGTGCCAGTTGTTCCAAAAAGCTTTCTTTTTGGCTAAGATCTTCCATTTCTACAACATAAGTTCCCCGAGAAGACTGGTCTGCGTTACTCAAAGCAAAAATCGGCTGTATTCTTACATTTGACGCATGAAAAAAGCTGTATATGGTACCCGCTTTGGAAAAATCTGCGGGGAGCGCTGTATGTTCTGTTTGTAAACAAACGGCACTGTTCATATCCTGGGGTGTCAGCATACGGCCTTCACTTAATATACTGTTGTCATAAGTGGGACTGTTATATGTAATATAAACAGATTTTACAGTAATGCTTTGTTCCCCTTCCTGTACATTATCCGTTTTCATAAGATTCGCGCGATATTTATCCGCATTGGACTGTAATGTTTGTATTACCTGGAGATTTGGTATTTGTTCATCAGGGGTTACATAAATTTGGAAGCTTTTTGTGCTGCTTCCATACTGCTGCCAAAATGTTTTCTCCGTTTGAATATGGACAAATACAAATGACAGACTGGAAAGCACTATGGCAAGCGCAGAAACTATAATCATAATTGTCTTTTTCATAGAATTCTCCCAACATCTGCTGAATATCATTTGATACACAGCAATATCTCAAATAAAACAACCGGCATCCCATACCAAAAACAAAGGGTAGCTGCACATTGTTCAGATACCCTCTGTTTTTGATATGAGGCAGATTATGATTTGATCTACCAAATATGATAGTAAGAATATCCTTGATCCCACGGATAAGGAGTGCCTTGACTTGCATATACTGTGATTCCCGGTTGTCGGTCGCCGGAGTAATGAGACACTCCTGAAATAACTGCCGTAGTATTTTTCCAACGACTGGAACTGGCTAGATTGGAATATGTTATTTTGCCTAAGCCGCCTCCCCAGCCCCAACCGCCGGCATAAGAACCATAGGACCAGGAGCCTCCGTATTCCACGGTTACGGTTGCAGCCTTTACAGGAGATGCTGTTGCCATAGCAAGCGCAACCCTTGCAATGAAAGACATTGCCGCTATAACCGTTCATATCCTCTTGAATGAAACACTGTTTTCTTAATATCATAAAAACGTTTCATCTTTACAAACCGAACCCTGTTGAAGTGTCTTCCGACAAAATACTATAAACTTTACTAAGTTTCATATATGTTGATATTACCGAACAAAATGTATGCAAACAATATCTATTATAAAAAAGCGTTAATACCTCCCTTATTTTATCAATTTCATGTCTATAATGCATATATTTTTGTCTTAATCATATTATTTCAATAGAATTACTGTGATATATGTATAATACGCTCCATATAGTTTACTGCTTATCCGTTATGCAATTTAAATATCTTCCAAATAAAAAACAGCAGCCTGTGATCACAGGCTGCTGTTTTTTATTATTCAAAATCAATAATAACTTTTAAAGCATTTTCTCTTGCAGCATTTCCAAAAGTATCGTAAGCGTCCATAATTTCGCTGAATTTAAAGTGATGTGTAACCAGCTGCTGTGGCTGAATTTTACCGGAAGATACGGTTTTCAACAGCATTGGTGTTGTGTTTGTGCTAACCAAACCGGTTGCAATTGTGATATTTTTAATCCAGAGGTCTTCCAAATGGAGTTCAACAGATTTACCGTGAACGCCTACGTTTGCAACATGACCGCCTTTTGTAATAATCTTTTGGCAAATATCAAATGTTTGAGGAATACCAACAGCTTCGATTGCAACATCAACGCCAAGACCATCTGTCATTTCGTATACTTTTTTGATTGCAGCATCCATATCTTTGGAGTTTACAGTATCTGTAGCGCCAAATTTTAAGGATTCTTTCAAGCGGTTATCATCAAGGTCAATCATGATGATACGTGCAGGTGAGTAGAATTGAGCTGTTAACAATGCGGCAAGTCCAATTGGGCCGGAACCTACGATTGCAACTGTATCGCCCGGTTTTACTTGGCCGTTCAATACGCCGATTTCAAATCCTGTAGGCAAAATATCGCTGAGCATTACAGCAGCATCATCTGTAATGGAATCCGGAATGTGATACAAGCTGTTATCAGCATAAGGGATATGTACATACTCTGCTTGCGTACCGTCAATCATGTATCCTAAAATCCAGCCGCCGTCATCGCAGTGAGCATACAGACCCTTTTTGCAATAAGGGCATGAGCCGCAGGAAGTAACGCAGGAAACAATTACTTTATCACCAACTTTAAAGTTGCTTACATTTTCTCCCACAGACTCAATAATGCCAATACCCTCATGGCCCAGTACTCTGCCTTCTTCAACTTCCGGAGTATCTCCTTTTAAAATATGAAGATCCGTACCGCAAATGGTTGTTTTTAACATTTTTACAACTGCTGCCTTGCTGTTTTGCGGTGTCGGTTTTGGTCTTTCTAAAACTTCTTTTTTACCTGGTCCTAAATATACCATTGCTTTCATAGTCTCACTCATGTTTCTTCCTCCTTTAATGTGGTTAAGGTGTTTTGATGAGTACATCATATAACAAAAAAATGATTTTGTAAATAATAAATAAAAAGTTAACAATATGTGTTATATTTTTAACTAAATTGGTTTATTTTATCACAAACTTTATCTTGGTTACAATGTATCAACAACAATAAAAAAGACGCCTCGAATCCGAGGCGTCTTTTTTCACATTTAGATAATATCAAAATTTATTTCCCTGAAAATAATAAAGCATAGCCATAAGGTTCTAAGGTCAGCGTATGATTCCAAACAGCTTTTCCAAGAAGCGCCGACGCAGTTTCCCATTCCTGGGACACACACAGTTGTTTTCGTTCAGTTGTTCTGTTTACTGCTATGAGCAATTTTTGACCCACCGTTTTATCCGAACGTATATACGCAAAACAATCGCCATCTGCATAATACGGTTCCAGCGTTCCCTGTTTTAATACTGCGCAGCTGTGACGTATTTTTCCTAAACTGCGATACCAGTTTACCAATTCTGTATTTTCATGCCCCCACGGAAAGCAACCTCTGTTAAATGGGTCACGATACCCCTCCATTCCTGCTTCATCTCCATAGTAAACGCAAGGAATTCCCGGCAGGGTATATTGCATAAGGGAAGCCAGCTTTAATAAAGCCAATCCTTTTTCGCGCTGTTCTTGGGATAGTTTTGTTTTGCTTTGCCATTCTCTGTCCCGTCCGTTTAGCGGCTCTCCTCCCAAAACAGTTAAAATACGTTCCGTATCGTGGGTTCCTATATGATTCATTAATAAATGGATTGCCGTAGGCGGATAGTGTTCCAGTACCGTCATAATCATCTCCATCATTTGCGCAGGGTTTTTACCCGTTAAAAATCCTACGATTGCTTCACGAAACGGATAATTCATTACACTATCCAGCTGCCTGCCGAGCAAGTACCTTCTGCGCTGTCCGTAAGCCATCTTATTGGAGGCATCTTCCCATACTTCTCCCAATATCATGGCAGTTGGTTTTACCTGTTTTGCCGCTTTGGTGATCTCATCTAAAAAGACATCCGGCAGTTCATCGGCTACATCCAGCCGCCATCCGTCTGCTCCTGCTTTCAGCCATGTTTGTATCACTCCATTTGGTCCATTGATAAAAGAATTGTATGATTCATCAGTTTCATTCACATTGGGGAGCGTGTCAAAGTTCCACCAACAGGCATACTGATTCGGCCATTGATAAAATTGATACCAGTCATAATAAGGAGACTCCTGAGATTGATAAGCGCCCAATGATTCATATCTGCCCTTACGATTAAAATAGACGCTGTCGCTGCCTGTATGATTAAATACGCCATCCAATAGGATACGCATTCCTCTTTTATTTGCTTCTCGGCACAGACATGTAAAATCTTCTTTGGTACCCAACAACGGATCTACCTTTGTATAATCGGCGGTATCATAACGATGATTGGTGTGGGATTCAAAAATAGGATTCAAATAGATGCAGGTAACACCTAAGCTTTGTAAATAATCCAATTTTTGGATTATGCCTTGCAAATCTCCGCCGAAATAGTCAGAGTTTATAATTTCTCCCTGATGATTGGGCCGCCATTCCGGCTGTGCCCCCCAGCGTTGATGCAGGTAGCGGTCTTGAGGTACATTATGTTTTGGAATATCTGAATGATAAAACCGGTCGGGGAAAATTTGGTACATAATTCCTCCCCGTAACCAATCAGGCGTTTCATACTGAGATTCATATACTGTCAGCTGCCAGCATTCTCCTGCAGGTACGCCATGCTCATCAATGCCGCTTTCACCTCCAAAGCGGCTGGTAATGCCAAGAGTTCCCCTCCAGGTATCAATTTCAAAACGATAAAAGTAAAGTCCTGCTTGTTCGGGAATAAAATCACATTCCCACCATTCATGGTCATCTCCATTCATTCCGCACCAAAACAGACCAAGTGTTTTTACTTGTTTTGTAAACTCTTCCCCTACCATAAGGCGCGCCGCACTGCATCTGAATTCTCTTGGAACCAATAATTTAAAATGAATATTTGTATGAGCTTGAACCGCTCCTGTTGGATTTCGGTAAATAGGATTTCTGGAATGAAACATCATCATCTCTCCAAAAAAGAGCAGGAAACAGATTGCGTTCTTCCTGCTCTTGCTTGATATTTCCTATCACTTAGGAATTGGTGTCTTTTTTTGTGGACTTTGCCGCTCTTTTTGCAGCAGTTGATTTTACGGCTGTTGTTTTAACAGTCTCTTCTGCTTTCCCAGCTGTTTTCGCACTTATGCTTTGTTCCTCTTCCGGAACAGGAGCAGCTCCCCAAATATTTTCCGCATATTCGTGAATGGCACGGTCTGCGGCAAAACGACCTGCTCCGGCAATATTAACCAGCGCCATCTGCTGCCATTTTTGTTGGTTTGCATACAGTTTTTCTGCTTTTTGATGTACCCTGCTGTAAGAATCAAAGTCAGCCAGCACCATATAAGGGTCTGAATCAACCAGATTATTTGCAATATCATGGAATTCAAACCCGTTCAGACCGGAACGCATTTCTTCAATCGCGTGTTTGATGACAGGATTGTTGTCATAAAACAGTTTAGCATGATACCCATTTTTTGATAATGACTGTGCTTCCGGAGTAGTCATACCGAACAGCAGCATATTTTCATCGCCTACTGCTTCATGTATTTCAACATTTGCTCCATCCAGCGTACCTAGTGTAATAGCGCCGTTAATCATAAATTTCATGTTTCCCGTACCGGATGCCTCCGTGCCTGCCAGCGAAATTTGTTCACTGATATCCGCTGCCGGTATCATCAACTCAGCCAATGTTACACGGTAATCCTCTAAATAAATTACCTTCATTTTATCATTTACTCTTGGGTCGTGGTTGATTACTTCGCCAAGTTCCACAATAAAGCGAATCATTTGTTTTGCAAAATAGTAGCCCGGAGCCGCTTTGGCACCAAAAATATACGTATGTGGAGTAAAGTCTGCATTTGGGTTTTCCCTGAGCCACTGGTAAGTAGCCAAAATATGAAGCGCATTTAAATGCTGACGCTTATATTCATGCATACGTTTGACTTGGACATCAAAAATAGAATTCGGGTCTACTGCAATATTGTTGCTCTTTTTGATATACTCTGCCAGCCGCTGTTTATTATGAAATTTAATAGTTTCTAATTTTTCAAGAGCAGCTTTGTCATTTTTATAAGACAAGAATTTAGATAGCTGGTTTGCATCATGGATATATCCATCTCCAATGGTTTCAGTTAAAAAGGCAGCCAGTTCCGGATTGGACTGATTCAGCCATCTGCGGTGCGCAATACCATTGGTCACATTTTTGAATTTTTGCGGCATAACCTGATAAAAATCTTTAAATACGGTTTCTTTTAAAATATTACTGTGTAATTGAGAAACACCATTTACGGAATGACTTGCAATCACTGCCAAATTTGCCATTTTTACAAATCCGTCATTCAAAGGAGCCATACGTCCTACCTGATATCCATCAATTCCTTTTTCATGCATTTGCGCGCAGAAACGGCGGTTGATTTCCTCTATAATTTGATAAATACGAGGCAATCTTCTTTTAAACAGCTCTATGCCCCAGCATTCCAACGCCTCTGCCATAACCGTATGGTTGGTGTAAGCAATGGTGCGGGTCACAATATTCCATGCCGCATCCCAGCCGTAGCCGCATTCGTCCAGCATAATACGCATCATTTCCGGCACTGCTAAAACAGGATGCGTATCATTTAAATGAATGGCAGCCAACTCAGGCAAATTATCCAACGAACTGTAAGTAAACAAATGGCGGCGGATAATATCCTGAATGGTAGCGGATACCAAAAAATATTGTTGGGTCAACCGTAAGCTTTTACCCTCTTCATGGTTATCTCCCGGATATAACACCTTTGTAATTGCTTCCGCAAGCGCATTCTGTTCCATTGCACGCAGATAATCACCGTCATTGAATAACTGCATGTCAAAATCGGCAGACTTGGCTTTCCAAATGCGTAATACGCTGACGCCTTTACCGTCCATACCTGCAACATACATATCATACGGCACCGCGATTACTTTTTTATAATCCTTATGATTTACCATATGATACTGATTGTTCCATGATTCCTCAATATAACCGTCAAAGTGTACTTCCACCGCTTTATCCTGCTGAGGAGTCATCCAAATTTTACCGCCCGGGAGCCATAAGTCAGGTAATTCCGTTTGCCAGCCATCCACCAATTTTTGATGGAAAATACCGTATTCATAACGTAGGGAATATCCCATGGCAGGATAGCCGTCTGTTGCTAACCCATCTAAAAAGCACGCTGCCAAACGTCCTAATCCGCCGTTGCCCAAACCTGCGTCCGGTTCCTGTTCATAAACATTATCTAAGTTAACGCCCATATTTTTCAAGGCTTTGCGAAAATCTTCTTCTATGCCCAAATTAAACAGGTTATTTTTTAGAGAACGACCCATTAAAAATTCCATACAAAGATAATAGATTTTTTTTGTTTTTGCTTTTTGTGCGCGGTTTAAAAATTTACCGCGACCTTCCATCAGCATTTCTTTTACCATAAGAGCAACTGCTTTATAATACTGCGAGTCTGAAGCTGTTTCCGCTTTTTCACCAAATTGATGCGCCAGCTTCTCTTCAATGCCTGCCTGAATTTCTTTCACAGATTGTTTATAATTCATGCCTTTCCCTCCAAAGTAAATCAAAAAGCCTGCTTTTTGATTTTGGGCTATAAGTACCTATTTTATATTTATGTCCAGTATATACCAAAACTGACCATTTTTCAACTACAATACAACACATAAACTAAAATGTATCAATATTGACAAAATCCGCATATCTACATTGGTTTGGCGGTATTCTTTCTCTATGTAAACGTGTTTTTACATTCAGGGAAATGTGCTGTTTTTTTGTACAATATCTATAAAATCCGTCCAATAGATCCATTGCAGAATGATTGGGATATAAAAATGAAACTAAATATACGATCCATGTGCAAAAATACGGAAAATACGTGAAAACCTCTTTTAAAAGAACCTATTTTATACTATAATAATAGTTATTATCCGTTAAACCTTGGCACTAAGGAGGTATTCCATGGACAAGACCAAAGTAAAGTTACGTATTTGTGACATAGACTGTACCATTACAAGTGATGACAATGAAGAGTATGTACGTACCATCGGCAATGAAATTGACCGTGCTATTTCTGCCGTTTTAAAGAAGAACAACCGTATCTCCCTTTCTATGGCCGCCATTATCACCGCCATGACTTATTGTGATGAATCTGCCAAGGCAAAGGCTGAGTTAGCAGAATTAAAAACACTTGATAAAAATCGGGAAAACGAATATGACCGTTTAAAACAGGCCGCAGAAACAGCACAAATTGAAGCAGAGCAATTACGCTCTGAACTTCAGGTACTTCATGCGTTTTTAACAGAAGATAAAGATTTGGAAAAAATACCGGGATTCAAAACTGCTCTGCACACAGCTGATAAAAATCTTACTTTGGAGCAAAACATGATTCCTCATAATACAAACAACGCTTCGGAGAACGCTCCAATCACAACGGAAGAAATACAGGAGCAGGAAATTACGGAAACTGCCGCCTCTGGTTCCTTAGAAGATGCGCACACATTAGAAGAACTGCGCAACTCTATTGATACACAAGAAATAGATCGAATTGCAGACAGTCCTTTCGAGGGAAACCCCTCAGCTGTAAACAAAACACAGACGAAACACAGCAAACACAGCCGCCACCAGAAAAAACAACAAAAAATGACACAAAAGGCAGCAGAAAAAGAAGGACCACGCCATATACCGCCATATTCGCCTGTTCAGCGTGCGGAACATCCTATACCGGACCTATTAACAGGAAGCTATACACGGCCAAAATCACCAATTGAGCCTGAATTGCCGTCTGACGACACCTTTATTGGCTATTTTGAAAAGAAATAATCCATATATAACAGCACAATGAACACATGCACTCCCTGATAAAGGGAGTGTATTTTTCAATCACACTGAAAATCATTTATCGAAAGGATGCTTACATGAAACAATCTAAATTAGAACTGTTATCTCCGGCAGGTTCATGGGAAGCTTTGGAAGCTGCCGTGCGAAGCGGCGCCGATGCTGTATATTTAGGCGGCAGTCTGTTCAGTGCCCGTGCCAACGCACAAAATTTTGAACATGATGCGCTCAAACAAGCCGCTGCCTATTGTCATGCTCGTGGTGTAAAAATACATTTGGCTGTAAACACCATTTTATTGAATCATGAACTGGAACAGGCACTGGATTTTGTTGCGTTTGCCTGTTCGCTTCCAGTAGATGCAGTCATTGTGCAGGACACAGGTTTGCTGCACCTGTTACGTCAGGCTGCGCCGACGCTGCAAATCCATGCCTCCACACAGATGTCCGTACATACTCCGGAAGGTGCAAAACTGCTGGCACAACAAGGCGTTTCACGGGTCGTATTGGCTCGGGAATTATCTTTAAAAGAAATTAAAGAAATTTCCAAGGCATTAAAAGACAGTGGTTTTGCCCATGTGGAAATTGAGCATTTTGTACACGGCGCATTGTGCATGTCTGTTTCAGGTCAATGCTATTTCAGCTCTCTGCTCGGTTCCCGCAGCGGAAACAGGGGACAATGCGCACAAACTTGCCGTCTGCCTTTTTCTGTAAAGGGCGGGACAGGCTATGACCTGAGTTTAAAAGATTTATCTATGATCGAACGTATTGGAGAGCTTGTGGATGCAGGCGTTACTTCCTTTAAAATTGAGGGTCGTATGAAACGTCCCGAGTATGTAGCGGCAGCAACATCCGCCTGCCGTTTTGCTTTAGACCGGCAGACAATTCCTCAAAGCTTAACTGAAAATTTGGAAGCGGTATTTTCCCGCTCCGGATTTACAACAGGATATCCCGATGGAACATTAGGCCGTGATATGTTCGGCATCCGTAGAAAAGAAGATGTGACCAGTGCTACCAATACCGTATTTCAGCAGCTGCACAGCTACTATAAAAATGAACGTCAGTCTATTCCCATAACGTGCTCTCTTATCATAAAAAAAGGGACTCCTGTTACCTTAACAGTTTTTGACCATGCACAACACTCTGTTACAGTAGAAGGAGACATTCCTCAGCAAGCCATCCATCGCCCAATAGACGAAGCGCGTTGTTTGGAACAATTAAAAAAGACAGGGGGAACCCCATTTTATTGCACAAACGTAACCTGCTCCATCGATCCTGATTTGTCCATTCCCATTTCTCTGCTGAATCAACTGCGCAGAGATGTGTTGGAACAATTGCTCCGTCTAAGAGAACAGGCGCCGGCAATTCCGTTTCATTCTGTCTCCTTACCCATAAAACCACAGCACCAAGACATACAGCCCCTTCCTTTACGTGCTGTATTTACCAGAGTGCATAGCGCAGACGATATTCCGGACTGTACCAATATATGTCAAAAGGTTTATATTCCTATCAATACCAAAGAACGCGTTGTCAAAGAACTGCAGGACCGCGGTCTGTCATTAGCAGTTACTATGCCCCGGGGCATGTTTGGAACCGAACATGCCATTGCTTCCAAACTGGAACAGTTCCTAAAATGGGATATTTCTCATGTTTGGGCAGGCACCATAAACAGCGTTGCTCTGGCAAAGACATTAGGATGCCGCATTCACGGGGGATATTCTCTGAATGTAACAAACACAGCGGCTCTTGCGTGGTACGAAGAATTGGGACTGACAGACATGGAACTTAGCTATGAACTGACACTGAAACAAAGCGTTAAGATAGGAGGAAGCATTCCACGCGGTTTATTGCTGTACGGAAGGCTGCCTTTGATGCTATGCCGTAATTGCCCGGGAAAAAATGACGGCAAACACTGCAAAAATTGCAACGGTACTACATGGCTGACGGACAGAAAAAACATAAAATTTCCTGTTCAGTGTGATTATGGATGCAGTGAAGTTTTCAATGCAGTTCCTTTGACAATGTCTGATAGAATTTCGGATTTATCCGGTATGAATTTTGGAGTATTACGATTCACTGTTGAAAACTCTGTTGAAATTGAGGAAACTTTTCAGCAATTTTTGTATCAAAAAACACCTTTAGGGCATTATACTCGTGGTTTATACGATAAAGGAATCAAATAAGTTATGTAAAGTTCAAATTCTTGTGGAAATGTTGAAAGTTTAGAAAAAGGAGAACACTATGTTATATTTAGCTTCCGCTTCCCCCCGCCGCAGAGATTTATTGAACCTTGCAGGGTTTCGGTTTACAGTAGAACCTGCCCAAATTGACGAAGTCATGTCTCAGGACGATCCTGCATGTTTGGTACAAAATCTTGCATTAAAAAAAGCAAGAGCCGTTGCGAAACTGCATCCGGATGACGTCATTTTGGCAGCAGACACAGTTGTTGCATTGGACAACCATATTCTTGGAAAACCACAGGATAAGGAACAAGCAAAAAAAATGCTTCGTATGCTGTCCAATCGGGTGCATCAAGTATATACAGGTTACTGTATTTTAAAACAAAGCCGCTGTGAAATCGGCGTATGCTGTACTTCTGTTGAATTTTATCCTTTATCCGACCAAGATATTGAAAGCTATATTGCAACAGGCGAACCCTTTGACAAAGCTGGCGGATACGGCATTCAGAGCTTAGGTTCCTTATTGGTCCGTAAAATTGACGGAGATTTTTACAATGTGGTCGGTCTGCCCATTGCGGAAATCAGCCGTTTGCTTCGTACCTTTGGCTCTACAAAAAATACAGAAGAATCGAACAACGGAAAAGGGAGTCTAACCCCGTAGAATATTTACTGAAATTGTGTTAATGTTTTGAATTTGTTTACAAAATTTTTAGTTGAGAATTGACTGAGAAAAGGTTATAATAAATTGGAATAGAAATTTCTAATCTATACCATAATATAAAATAGAGATAGATTGTTTCAAATACTTGAACGGAATACCGTCTGTAAGACGGATGAAAGGGGAAAATCAATGTTTTCAAAGGATATTGGAATTGACTTGGGTACAGCAAACACCCTTGTGTATATGAAGGGTAAAGGTATTGTTATGCGCGAGCCCTCTGTTGTAGCAGTAGATGTGCGTACCGATACCGTACTTGCAGTCGGTTCTGAAGCGAAAAATATGATAGGCCGTACACCCGGCTCTATTGTAGCAGTGCGTCCGTTAAAAGACGGCGTCATTGCAGATTTTGACATTACTGCTACCATGCTGAAACATTTCATACGCCAGGCAACTAAATCCAATTCTTTTGGCCGTCCGCACATTGTTGTCTGCATTCCATCCGGCGTTACAGAGGTTGAACGCCGTGCTGTTGAAGATGCTGCCCGTCAAGCAGGCGCCAATCATGTGGACTTGATTGAAGAACCAATGGCGGCCGCTATCGGCGCAGGCTTGCCTGTGGGAGATCCCTGCGGCAGCATGGTTGTGGATATCGGCGGCGGTTCTACGGAAGTTGCCGTTATCTCTTTGGGCGATATTGTTACATCTTGTTCTGTACGCATTGCGGGCGATAAATTTGATGAAGCAATCATTAACTATGTAAAACGTAAATACAATTTGCTGATTGGTGAACGCACTGCGGAAGCCATCAAAATAAGTTTAGGCTCCGCATATCCCAATGAAGAAATTGACAATTCGGCATTGGATATCAAAGGCCGCAATATGGCCGACGGACTGCCGAAAAATGTTACCATTACAGGTCCTGAAGTGCGGGAAGCACTGGCAGAACCTTTGGGTTATATTGTAGATGCAATTAAAAATACATTGGAAAAAACGCCACCTGAATTAGCGGCGGATATTATAGACAACGGCATTATGCTGACCGGCGGTGGTGCTCTGATTCGCGGTTTAGACCGTTTGATTACGCAAGAAACAGGTATGCCTGTTCATGTGGCAGAAAATGCAATCGACTGTGTTGCGGAAGGCACCGGCAAACGTTTGGAAATTGAGCTTCCTACTCAATACTACAAATCTCGCCGTAAATAAATTACGTTTTAAAACGAAAATGGAAGCGGAGGGTTTGTACCCTCTGCTTATTTTCACTCTTATCATCTTTTGGTTTACAGTTAAAGGAGGACGCTTGTGAAGGCTTTTTTTCGCAGTAAAAATTTTATTGTACTTGCCGCAGTTACTTTTGCTTTGGTAGCTGTTATCATCTATTCCGCCTGTACGGGAGGAGGAGCTATCGCTAATCTGTTTGGTGCAGTTGTCTCTCCTATGCAAAAAGTAACCGCCGTTGCTGCAAACAACGCACAAGCAAGTCTTTCTCAGGCAACTCTCTCTTATGAAGATTTGGTTGCTGAAAACGAAGAATTAAAACAGCAAGTCAATGAGTTAAATCAGCAATTGGTTGAATTTTATCAATATAAACAGGAAAACGCCCAATTAAAAAATTATTTGGAATTAAAAGAAAATAATCCGGATTATCAGTTTGTATCTGCATCTGTTATCAACCGTGATCCAAATAACTTATACTATACCTTTACACTGGATCAGGGCAGCAATGCTGGAGTAAAAGTGAATGATCCCGTTATTACCGATCAAGGCGTTGTAGGTTGGGTATCCCAAGTCAGTGCAATGTACTGCGAGGTAACAACCATTCTGTCTCCGGATACCAATATTTCCGCAACAGACAAAGTAAATCGGGAAAGCGGTATTATCAGCAGCACCGCACAGCTGGCCGACCAAGGATTAATTAAATTGGGGTTGTTGGAATCAGGCACAACTGTTCAGGCAGGAGATATCATTGTTACCAGCGGTATTGGAGGAAGATTTCCAAAAGATTTGATGATAGGAAAAGCTGTGGAAGTGCAGCCGGAAGAGAACAATGTTTCTCTGTATGCAACAGTGGAACCTTTCGTTGACATTAAAACTGTGCGAGACGTCATTATTATTACCAGCTTTAACGGTCAAGGTGAAGTGGCAGACAACACAGATTCAAACAGCGCTTCCTCCAATGGAGGGTAAGCAATGAAGCATTTTCGAGTATTAAGATACATTGCGTATACCATTGAAATAATCGTATTTTTTATGATACAGCAAACCCCTGGGCTCATACCGTCTTTTTACGGAATTCTTCCAACACTGCTAATTCCCATTGCATGTTCTGTCGCTATGTTTGAAGGACCGGTTTGCTCTTTGCTTTATGGTGTATTCAGTGGATTCTTATTAGACTATGGCGCCAACTCCACCTTTGGATTTCACGCCCTGATTTTGGGGTTGATTTGCTTTATCATCTCTTATTTGGTACAGGACGTATTCCATAATAACTTTTTGACCGGCCTGATTATGATATTGGCTGCAATTCTTATTGTTATACTTCTGCAATGGTTGTTTTTATATATTGTAAAGGGATACGATTCTATTGGATATGTACTCTACCGCCATTACTTACCACGTGCTGCCTATACCTTTTTATTGGTTCCTTTGTTTTACTATTTTAATCGTGGACTTTTTTATCTTTTACGGGAAAACCGTTCCAAATCTTAAAGCATAAAATACTCTCTTTACTGATTTTTTCTCTTTTGTTCACTCATCCGTCATATTGCTATGCAAAAATAAACATATTTACAGTAATGCTTTCGTTTAGTAAAGAAAGGAGCCGCGCATTTGAAATTTCGTAAATCCGGAAAAAGACAACAAAGAACTTTAAAAGATCGTATGAAATTACGTTATGCTACATTGAGCGGTATCCTTTTGTTTTGTATGGGCGTATTTGTATACAGACTGGTTGATTGGCAGCTGATCAATGGCGAACTGTATTTACAGCAAGCAGACGC
The DNA here is from genome assembly GCA_944384835.1 of uncultured Clostridia bacterium. Lineage (GTDB taxonomy): Bacteria > Bacillota > Clostridia > Oscillospirales > Acutalibacteraceae > UMGS1071. The sequence continues at coordinate 53,818 of CALWUU010000028.1, forward strand.
AACCTATGTTTCTACTGTAAATTTAAGCGCTGCCCGCGGAGAAATTGTCGATACAAACGGCGAACCGCTGGCTGTAAACAAAACCGAATACAATGTTACATTCGACCAAACTTATTTAGACAGCGACAATCAAAATGATGTGATTTTGAATCTAATTCATCTGCTTGACCAAAGAAATGAACCTTGGGTAGACGAGCTTCCCATTGTGATAAACGATAATGGTGAATATGAGTTTGTAGAAGGAAAAGAAGCAGAAATAGAAGAATTAAAAGGAAAGAACTTTTTAAATCTGAACTCTTACGCTACGGCAGAAATGTGCATGCAGCAATTAATGGAATTATACCATATTGAAGGGTACTCCCCTGAAGATACCAGAGATATTTGTTCCGTGCGCTATAATATGACCCGTAAAATGTTCAGCATTTCCAATCCTTATACATTTGCTGAAGATATTTCGAGAGATACCGCCTCCATCATCCAAGAAAATTCTACCAATTTAGCAGGCGTCACCATTGAAATTACCACTGTAAGAGAGTATGCAGACGGAACGTTGGCTCCCCATCTGATTGGAACCATAGGTTCTTTGACAGAAGATGAATATAATACTTTAAAAGATGAGGGATATGCCTATAATGATACAATAGGAAAAAGCGGTATTGAAGCTGCGTTTGAAGAAGAATTAAGAGGCACTGACGGCACCAAAGTGGTGGAAACAAATCCTGACGGAACAGTAAATTCTGATACTGTTACCCAGCAGCCTGTGGCCGGAAATACAGTTTACACTACTTTAGACAGTAATTTGCAAAAAGTGGCTAATGTATCTCTTTCAAATAATGTACAGGCTGCTCAAAGCGCCGGCGCTTCTACTTCAACGCAGTATGATGGTGAAGATTGCGTAGCAGGTGCTGCCGTTGTTCTAAATGTAGAAGATTTTTCCATATTGGCAGCGTCATCTTATCCAAGCTACGATTTGACCCAATATTTGGAAGACAGCAATTACTATACATCATTGGCAACAGATGAAACAAACAAACCGCTGCTAAACCGCGCATTTGACGGAAACTATGTTCCCGGTTCTGTATTTAAACCGCTGGTTGCAGCTGCAGCATTGCAGGAAGGAACTATTGATACCAACACACATGTGGTATGTAACCATTATTATACCTTTTACGCTCCAAGCTATACTCCAACTTGTTTAGGATGGCACGGCAGTGTAAATTTACAAGAAGCAATCCAAGTGTCCTGCAACGTATTCTTTTATGAAGTAGGACGATTGCTGGGCATTGATAATATCGACTTATACGCAAAACAATTCGGTTTAGGAGAAGCAACCGGTGTAGAAATAGGGGAAAGCACAGGTACGTTGGCAAGTCCTGAGTACCGCACCAGCAATGGGGGAGTTTGGCAGCCCGGTGACGTGATTCAGGCCGCAATCGGACAGTCAGATAATGCTTTTACACCACTGCAGCTTGCAACTTATTGTGCTACCATTGCCAATAATGGTACTCGCCTGAAAACACACCTTGTAAAACAAGTAACCAACTATAATCGGGATCAAGTCATTTCAGAAACGGAACCTGAAGTGGTTTCTCAAGTTGATATTTCTGAGGAAAATCTTAAAATTGTTCAGGAAGCTATGAAAACAGTAACACAGTCAGGCGGTACGGCAAATTCTGTATTTGGTGATTATGGAATTACCATTGCCGCAAAAACAGGTACCGCTGAAAACCCGGGACATTCAGACAATGTAACGTTTATCGCTTATGCGCCTTATGACGACCCGGAAATTGCCGTTGCGGTGGTATTGGAATACGGTTCAAGGGGTACTTATGCTATGAATGTTGCCAAAGACATTTTTGACGCTTATTTTTATGGCAAAACCGTGGACGAAAACGGAAACTTAGTTATGCCGGAAGAAACCGATAGTTCTAGCACAGCAAATGAATAAAATATTCCAAAAAATTACAAAAATAGCTGTGTTTTATAAAAACCTGTGCTATAATATAGGTTATGAAAAATAAAGCAGTCACTTTATGAAATGGTCAAAAAGATTCAAAATTTTTCAGCATTATTACTGTGATATCCTGAGTTTTTATGAATCTTTTGTGAATTTATCTTTATTAACTCTAAAACTATACAAAAAATTTTGACTGCTATACTGAATTATGGTAAAATATTGATGAGGTTTTTATATGGGATTGGTAACAGTTATTACATCCGGCAAGGGCGGAGCAGGCAAATCTACTATTAGCGTAGGCTTAGGCTGTACTCTTGCGAAAAACGGAAAAAGAGTTCTCTTAATCGACGGAGATGCAGGTCTTCGCAGCTTAGATGCCATGCTCGGCATAGACAAACAACTGGTATTTGATATTTCTGACATTGTAAACGGAAATTGCGAACCGATTAAAGCAATTTATTCTTGCCAGGAATTTACTGGGTTAAACAATCTATTTGTGCTGCCGGCACCCGCTTTGGAAAAAAACACAATTCATCCGGAAGTGATGAAGCAATTGGTTCCTATTTTATCCAGATATTATGACCATGTGATTATCGACTGTCCGGCAGGTATTGGTAAAGGTTTTATTTCCGCTGTAGCGGCCGCAGACCGTGCTTTGGTAATAAGTACGCCCGACCATATTTGTATTCGTGACAGTGATAAGGTTCGTCAATTATTAGAGGAACAAGGTATACGCCAACAACGTTTGGTGATAAATCGTTTTAGTTTTGAGGCATTTCGTAAAATGCAGCATTTTCAGGATATTGATACGATTATTGATGAAACCGGCATTCGTTTAATTGCTGTACTGCCGGATGATTTTCTTTTGCAGGCTAATCCGGCAAAAGCTGTGGTAAATCATCCGCGTTGCTCCGGAACAATGGCTTTACAGCGTTTGGCGGCGCGTCTTGAAGGTGAGTCTGTTCCTCTATTCCCATTAGAAAGATTATAATCATCTTCCGTTTCAATTTTATATGTAAAAGGAGGGGCGATCGTGAACATTGCTTTAATTGCACACGACGCGAAAAAAGAATTAATGGTACAGTTCTGTATTGCGTATTGCGGGGTACTTAGCCGCCATAATTTATGTGCCACCGGTACTACAGGTAAAATGGTAACCGAAGCAACCGGACTTAAAATTCAGCGCTTTTTATCCGGCGCGCAAGGAGGCGACCAGCAAATTGCTTCCCGCATCGCATGTAATGAAATTGACATGCTTCTGTTTTTCCGTGACTCTTTAACACCAAAGCCGCACGAACCAAGCGACATGCATTTATTGCGCTTATGCGATGCGCACAATATTCCATTTGCAACGAATATTGCAACTGGTGAAGTTCTGATTCATGGTCTGGAACGCGGAGATTTGGAATGGCGTAACTTGTTAAGAGAACCCGGTATGTAATGAAACTGAATCAATAACAAAAAGAGTTTTTGCTGATTTTATTAGTAAAAACTCTTTTTTGTTTATAGATATTTTAAACATATATTTTCTATACAAATTTAGTATACATTAACAAAATTATTCTTTTTATACGCTTTTTTCATTTTTTATATTGTCAATAGAAAAAATCTATGCTATATTTTGAGTTACCTTTAGCTAACTTCTATATTATTTCTGTAAAATACTTTTGTCTTGTCGAATAAAAAGACTTACACACACATGTAAGTTAGCATACACTAACAGGTTTGGGGGTAATCATGAAAAGCAGACTTTTAACCATCATTTTAGCCGTCACCTTATTTCTTTTGGCAATTCTTTCCCTTTTTGTGGGCGTGATGGATATCAACTTAGCTTCTTTATTTTCCGGTGATGCAAAACAATGGGAAATTTTTATAGTTTCCAGATTACCCAGACTATTGGCAATATTGTGTACCGGCGTTGGTATGAGCGTAGCCGGTTTAATCATGCAGCAGCTTTGTATGAATAAATTTGTTTCACCTACGACAGGAGCAACCATTTCATCCGCTCAATTGGGCATTTTGCTGGCATTATTATTTATGCCGGGCTCTACTTTGTGGGGACGGGCGATGTTTGCATTTGCTACCGCGATTCTTGGCACATGGCTATTTGTCTGGTTTATTCAAAGAGTAAAGTTTAAAGATGTTGTTATGGTTCCTCTGGTTGGTATCATGTTCGGCAATGTAATCGGCGGTATTACCAATTTTCTGGCCTATAAATTTGAAATGACACAGGCATTATCCTCTTGGTTAGTCGGTCATTTCTCTCTTGTCATAAAAGGCAGATACGAAATTGTTTATTTGGTTGTTCCCCTTGTAATCATTGCATTTATTTTTGCCAATCATTTTAATATTGTTGGTATGGGCAAAGACTTTTCAAAAAACCTGGGTGTAAATTATAACGTGATTTTATTTATGGGGCTCACCATTGCCGCTGTGATTACCGCATCTGTAGTGGTAGTAGTAGGTGCTATTTCGTATATTGGTCTGATTGTGCCAAATGTGGTAGCCATGTTTAAAGGAGATAAAATACGCGGCACTTTGGTAGATACTGCTTTGTTTGGAGCAATATTTGTACTGGTTTGCGATATGATAGGCAGAGTGGTAATTGCTCCGTATGAACTGCCAATTGAGCTGATTGTAGGTATTTTAGGAAGCATTTTATTCATCGGTCTGCTATTATACCGTTTGAAAAACGGGAGAAAGGCAATCAGGCTCACAGGCTCCGGAACCACAGGATGCGGCAATTCCAGTTCCCACTTAGATGGAGGTAATCAAACATGAATAAAGCCGTATTCCAATCGAACCTTACAAAAATGATCATTTTATCTATTTTGGCTTTGAGCGCTGCTGCTGCTTATATGCTGATAGACGTGAATTTTACCAATGAAAAGCTGTTCTTATATGCAATGAAAATTCGTACGCCTAAGTTGATTGTCATGATCATTACTGCCTTTGCCATTGGCGGAGCTTCTATTGTGTTTCAATCTGTAATCAACAATCGCATTGTAACCCCATGTTTGCTGGGCATGAATTCGCTTTATACTTTAATTCATACCGCTGTAATCTTTTTTGCTGGTTCAAGCAGTATTCTTGCGGTAAATGCCAACCTTGCGTTTGCTGCTGATTTAATCATTATGGGGGTAACAGCAACGTTAATTTATAGTTATTTTTTTAAAAAAACAAAACACAATGTATTATATGTATTACTGATAGGCACTGTCCTTACTTCTTTGTTTTCCAGCATTCAGTCCACTCTGACAAGGGTTATGGATCCAAATGAATATGATAATCTATTAAATACCCTTGTAGCCAGCTTTAGTAATATCAACACAGAAATTATTATTTTTTCCGTCATCGTTTTAGGTGCAGTGATTGCTTTTTTAGGAAAGGATTTGTCTGTTTTAAATGTTCTCACACTTGGAAAAAATCAGGCAATTAATCTTGGCGTAAATTATGACAGAAGCGTACGCCGCCTGCTTTTGGGCGTGACCTTATTTATTGCTGTTGCTACTGCCATGGTAGGACCAATTTCTTTTCTTGGATTGATTATTGCCAACCTGTCAAGACAATTGCTAAAAACATATAAACATAGTTTCTTAATGTTAGGGTCTGCTTTGTTTGGAATCATTGTACTTGTGGGAGGACAATTGATCGTAGAACAAATTTTTACTTATTCCGTTCCTATCAGTGTTTTTATAACAGTAGGAGGAGGCCTTTACTTCCTGTATCTTCTATTAACGAGAAGGAGTGTATGATAATGCAAATAAAAGATTTGACAAAAAAATATAATGGAAATCCTGTTGTAGACTCGGTTGACCTGGAAATTCCAAAAGGAAAGGTAATTTCTTTTATTGGTCCCAACGGTGCAGGAAAATCTACTGTTATGGGAATGATTTCACGGTTAATTGCCCGTGACAGCGGATTGGTTGCCTTTGACGGCACAGATATTGAAAAATGGAAAAGCAAAGAGCTGTCAAAACGTCTGGCAATTTTAACGCAAAGCAACAATATCCAAATGAAACTGACAGTACGGGAACTGGTAGCTTTTGGCCGTTTTCCTTATTCGGGAAATCGAACCACCAAAGAAGATGAAGAAATCATTCAGCAGGCAATTGCTTATATGGAGCTTGAGGAGTTTCAAGACAGATTTATTGACGAATTATCCGGCGGACAGCGTCAGCGTGCTTTAATCGCTATGGTTATTGCTCAGGATACGGATTACGTTTTATTGGACGAACCTACGAATAATCTGGATATTTACCACGCTACCAATATGATGAAAATCGTGCGCCGCCTTTGCGACGAATTAGGGAAAACCATCATATTGGTACTGCATGAAATCAATTATGCCGCATTTTATTCGGACTATATCTGCGCTTTTGTAGATGGTAAAGTAGCCAAATTCGGGACTGTGAAGGAGGTGATGACAAAGGAAACTTTGTCAGAAATTTATAAGGTAGATTTTGAAATCCTGGAAATAGAGGGAAAACCTTTATCCATTTATTATTAAACAAACGAATATTATATTAAAAAGGAGTATCAGTATGAGACATATGAAAAAATTTTTTGCTCTTGCAATCGCAGTCGTTATGGCAATCAGCTTAGCTGCTTGTTCCAGCAGCACATCAGGTTCTTCAGAAACAACTACAGACTCTGCGCAAAGCAGTCAGCCTGAAACAGTAACCATTAAGAGTTTAAATGCCAACGGTGAAGAAGTAGACTTAGAAGTGCCTTATAATCCTCAGCGCATTGCGATTTTAGATATGGCATCTTTGGATATTTTGGATGCTTTGGGAGTTGGAGACCGTGTAGTAGGTTCCGCCACTACTTCTCTGGACTACTTACAAAGCTATGTAACCAACACGGAAGCAGCGAATTTAGGCACCATTAAAGAGGCTGATATGGAAGCAGTCATGGCCTGCGAACCGGATGTTATTTTTATTGGCGGTCGTCTGTCCGCATCTTACGATGCTTTGAGTGAAATTGCTCCTGTTGTATATCTGGCAACGGACTCTGAAGCAGGGGTGGTAGAAAGCGTAAAGAAAAACGCAAATACAGTTGCTGCTATGTTTGGTCTTGAAGATAAAGCAGAAAGTTTAATGGCTGATTTTGATAGCCGCATTCAAACACTTGCTGATTTTGCAAAAGACAAAACAGCTATTGTGGGATTATGTACAAGCGGAAGCTTTAATGTATTAGGCAATGACGGTCGCTGTTCTATAATCGGCCGTGAAATTGGATTTGATAATGTTGGAGTAGACGCTCAAAATCAAACTTCCACTCATGGCAATGAAGCTTCTTTTGAATATATTGTAGAGAAAAATCCTGATTATATCTTTGTTATGGACCGTGACGCTGCAATCGGAACCGACGGTGCAAAACTTGCGCAGGAAATTATGGAAAACGAACTGGTTATGGGTACCGATGCATATAAAAACGGGCATATTGTTTATCTTGCACATCCGGCTGTATGGTATACCGCAGAAGGAGGCATCACTGCATTGGATCTCATGCTGCAAGATTTAGAAACAGCCTTGCTGTAAAACTAAAATGTAATAAACGGTTAAAGTAACACCTGCAGGATTTTTATATAAAACTATTATCAAATAAAACAGGCATCTTGGAACCAAGATGCCTGTTTTATTATTTTTATTTTATTTTCCTGAGGAACGCCGATAGTTTTTCAGAGTGACCTTTTAAAAATAAGTATTGCTTTTTCCTAATGTTTCCTTGTATATATCATCGGGAACGGTAGAAAAAACAGCGTACTGATCTCTTTTACGGGAAAGTTGAGAGATAGGAACACGTTTCTTTGTCCCAAAGAAAAAGTCACGAAAAATGAATTCTTCCACACTCCTAAGTTTTTTCTTATCCGGCCTTCTTATATTCTTCTAATCTTTCCGGGGTGAATTGGCGGTATTTCAGGAGGCCTGCCTATTTTTGATAAATTTTGCGAAAGCCGACTACGCCGTCTGTATAACCAATACGCTCATAAAAGCTGTGTGCTTCCGTTCTGAAATCTGAAGATACCAAAAATGAATAAGCGCAGCCTTTTTCTTCCGCAAATTTATCAAGAGCTTCCATCAGCATTCGTCCGACACCTTTTCCACGTTGATCGCTGCGTACAATTACGTCTTCCACCACCAAAAAGGGATTTACCAAGCATTGACAGCAAACGCCTAACGCTGAACCTACAATTTCTCCATTTTCTTTTGCTACTGCCAAAAAGCTGCGGTCGTCCCGCTCCATTGTTTCGTATGTTTTTAAACAGCGTTCCAGAGAAGTATTAAACTCTATATGCGGCGGTATCAACTCTTTATAAAGTTCAATTAACTGCGGCATATCTTCCTGTTTTAAAGCCTCTATCGTAATCATGAAATCCCTCCTGGTTTTATTGTACCATATCTTTATGTATGGCAACAGAGAAAAATATAAAAATACCTCCCATAGTTACATGGAAGGTATTTTTACATTTAGTCTATATTTTCTTCACTCTGTTCTTGTTTGCAAATAGCAATTCCTAATTCAACCAATTGTTTTTCATCTACGGTTGAAGGAGAACTTGTCATAAGTTCACCGGAGTTTGCTACTTTCGGGAATGCAATTACATCACGTATGCTTTCACCGCCCAGCATCAGCATAACCAAACGGTCAAGACCAAATGCCATACCGCCGTGGGGCGGAGCACCGTAACGGAAAGCGTCTATTAAAAACCCAAAGCGTTCCTGTGCTTCTTGCTCAGTAAAGCCTAACGCTTTGAACATACGCTGCTGCAGCTCCGGATTGCTGATACGAATAGAACCGCCGCCTATCTCATTGCCGTTAAGAACCATATCATATGCTCTTGCGCATACCTTACTTGGATCTGTTTCCAGCAATTCCAGTCCGTCTTCTTTTGGTGCTGTAAACGGATGATGCATTGCAACATAGCGGTTTTCTTCTTCGTCAAACTCGAATAACGGAAAATCTGTTACCCAAAGAAGATTTGGAGCAGAGGTATCAATCAAATCAAAGCGTGCCGCCAGCTCACAGCGCAATGCACCCAAAGAATCGAACACCACTTTGGATTTTGGACTTGCCACTAATAACAGCACATCTCCTGTTTCCGCTCCCAAAGCCTTACGTACGGCAGTTACCTCATCCGGCGCTAAGAATTTTTCATAACTGGAGGTCTCTCCTTGTTCCGTCAGTCTGGTCCAAGCAAGACCCATAGCGCCGTATGCTTTAATCCATTCGGTTAGTTTATCAATTTCTTTACGGCTTAATTGATCGGCATGTCCTTTTAAGTTAATACCGCGCACACTGCCGCCTGCGGAAAGCGCTCCGCCAAATACTCGAAACTCCGTCCCCTGCAAAGCCTGACTTAAATCTACCAGTTCCAGACCAAAACGAAGGTCAGGTTTATCCGATCCAAACCGTTCCATTGCTTCATGCCATGTCATTCGGCGAAATGGGGTAGGAATATCAATATCCAGTACCTTTTGATATACTTCCCTGATAAATCCCTCGCCTATTGCCATAACGGTATCTTCATCTACAAATGACATTTCCAAATCAATCTGTGTAAATTCCGGCTGGCGGTCCGCACGTAAATCTTCATCACGGAAGCAACGGGCAACCTGCATATAACGATCAAATCCTGAAAGCATCAACAGTTGTTTATATAACTGAGGAGACTGCGGCAATGCAAAAAAGTTTCCCGGGAAAACACGGGACGGAACCAAATAATCTCTCGCGCCTTCCGGTGTGGATTTGATTAGATTCGGCGTCTCTATTTCGATAAAACCATGATTGTCAAAGTAGTCGCGGGCTGCTTTCACAATTTTATGGCGGCCGATAATTTTTTCCTGCACATCAGGACGGCGTAAATCCAAATAACGATGTTTTAACCGCAGCTCTTCTTTTACATTGGAATTTTCTGTAATTTCAAACGGCGGTGTTTCACTCTTTGCCAAAACACGCAGTTCCGTAACAGCAATTTCCACCTCTCCTGTTGGAAGTTCCATGTTTTTTGCAGAACGCTCTTTCACAATTCCTTTTGCCGCCAATACAAATTCTGCACGAGCTGTAAATGCTTTTTCAAAAATATCCCGATCCGTACTGTCATCAAACGCAAGCTGCAAAATACCGGTTCTGTCTCTCAAATCTATAAAAATCAGTTGTCCCAAGTCACGCTGACGCTGTACCCAACCGCATACTGTTACTTCTTTTCCCACATCTGACAAACGCAATTCTCCACAATAATGGGAACGCGTGTAACCTGTCATAAACTCTGCCATAAACTAGCCTCCGATTTTTCCACTATTCTTTTTCAAATTGTTCAAAACTTTCGAAATCAATGGACAACTCATCCATATTCAATGCCATAATATTCTCTGCCTGTGCTGCGGCCGCAACAAACTCAGTTAAAAAGGTATCTCCCAAAGAGACAGGCGTCTTTTCTCCTGTTTTCATATTCTTTAACTCTGCCTGATTGTTTTTCAGCTCATCATCGCCTAAAACCAAGGTAAACATCGCGCCAATTTTATCCGCATATTTCATTTGTGCTTTTAAGCTGCGGTCACACATATCGCATTCCGCTTTTATGGAAGCCTGATGCAGCATATTTGTAAAAGCAAACGCCTTTACTTGCGCTTGTTTTCCCAAAGAAGCAATGTACAATTCGCAAACAGGCGGTTCAGGAAGATGAATTCCTTGTGCCTGCATAATCAGCAGCAAACGTTCCATACCCACGGCAAAGCCCAGCGCCGGTGTTTGCGCACCGCCCATTTGCTTTACCAAACCATCATAACGTCCGCCGCCGCACACTGTGCTCTGCGCGCCTAAATCATTGGAAATGAATTCAAACACGGTACGCGTATAATAATCCAAACCGCGCACAATACGTGGATTTACCGTATATTCGATTTCCGCTGCGTCCAAATATTCTTGTACTGCCTCAAAATGCTCTGCACATTCCTGACACAAGTAATCCTTCATAACAGGAGCGTTTTTGGTAATTTCTCCGCAGGATGGCGTTTTACAGTCTAAAATACGCATTGGATTTTTATCCAAACGCTCTAAGCAAGTATCGCATAACTCTGCTTTTGAAGCTTCCAAAAATGCTTTTAAGGCTGCATGATATTTTGCACGGCATTCCGGACAGCCAATGGAGTTGATTTCTAGGGAAAGATTTCTAATACCCAAACGTTCAAAAATACTATGTGCCAACGCAATCAATTCTGCATCTGCCACAGGAGCTGCAGCGCCGAACGCTTCACAGCCAAATTGGTGGAACTCCCGTTGTCTGCCTTCCTGTGTATTTTCATACCGATAGCAAGAAATCAAATAATAGAATTTTTGCGGAACACCTTCGTTGATCAGCGCATGTTCCAGCAAGGCACGCACCACTCCCGCAGTTCCTTCCGGACGAAGACTAATGGAACGGTTGCCCTTGTCCAAAAAAGTATACATCTCTTTTTGAACAACGTCTGTTGTATCTCCAACAGAACGCTCAAATAGTTCCGTACGTTCAAATACAGGAGTGCGAATTTCCTCAAAGCCATGAATTGACGCCTCATCACGCATAACGTCTTCTACCAATTGCCAAGTACTGCTGTCTTTTGGCAAAATATCCTTGGTTCCTTTTGGTGCTTGCATATTCGCAGCCATATGATTCTCTCCTCATTTATATATAAATTCTATAACAGTTTATTTGAAATATTATAGCATATAAAAAATTGCGTTGCAATTTTTAACTGATATTTGCTTATTTGCTGAAATGTTCTTTTTGCAGTCAAAATTGTTATTTTGCTAATGTTACAACGTTCTGGTTAACGAGCAAAATCTTGAAAATTCAAAGTTATTCTTTTGAATTTTTTTGCTGATTGCTGCTGAGTTATGATAGCATATAAAAATTGACTTGCTGTTTACGGAAAGCTGTAAGACAGGTTTTTCCTTGAAAATTTTGCCATAAAAAATCCGGTTTCATATGATAAGACCAAACAACGCAAAACAGGAATATATCCGTTATGGACATATCCCTGTTTTAGTCATCAAGAATTCAGTTGATTATTGATTTTCTTTTTGTTTGCCTTTTATTCTTATAGCTGCAATAAGCACAACACCACAAACAGATAGAATCATAATTGCCGTTATACTCCACAAGGCGGTCGTATCGCCTGTTTGCACATTACCGGTCATATTATTTTGTTGTTGATTTGTTCCGTCGGCATTGGACATTTGTCCGCCGCTTGGAGTACTGCTTTGGCCGTTATTTCCAGCGCCTGTTTGCGGTTGGTCAGGTGTTGTCTGACTTCCTTGTTGATTTTCCTGTTGTAATTGTTTTGCCTGTTCTGTTGTATTTAAAACAGACAATGCCTCATTAAAGGTAAGATTTGGATTTGCAAGCATTTGCTGTGCTGTTTGAACTGCAGTTTCAATTTGAATACGATTTTCATTGGAATACGTATTATATTGCAACATATTCTGCAGTTCAGTAATATCTGATTGTATTTGTGCTTTTTGCTCATCTGTGGCTTTTCTTACTGCTTCCAGCTGTTGTCTTGCTGCTGCAAGCGCATTTACTGCAGACTGATATTCCGCATTTGTTGTTGCATTTGCAAGAAGATTCTGGGCATTGGCAAGCTGTGCAATGAAGGAATCTTTCTCAGCACCGTCTAAATATTGTGTTAAGTCGATACCATTGGAGAGGGTTATCTCTTGCTGCAATCCAGTGGAATCTAACAGCACCATAGTCTGCGCCGCTGTTTTCAATTCCTGCAATACTGTTGAAATGCGGTCCAACGCTGAAATCGGGTCTTGCAAAATTTGCTGTGCTTCGGCTTTTTTAGCTTCAAAACCAGCAGTTGTGCTTGTATCATACAAGCTTAAATCTGTAGAAATCAAGGATTGCATCTCATTTAACGCGTCTGTATACGTAAAGTTTTGCAGTGCTTGATTCAAAGCGTCATATGCTTTGTTTAAATCTGCATCTGCAGCATTGCCCTGTCCTAAGTTCAGCTGTGCCTCAGCTTCCAGCATAGCAGAGTCCAATGCTTGAATAAAAGCCTCAGGTGCATTTTGATACAAACCGTTGTTAATTGCATCTTGTGCCTCTGTGTATTTATTTTGTAAGCGTACAAAGGCATTTGGAGAAACCGTAACATCTATTGTCGCGGTATAAGAACTATTTCTTGTTAATGCTGCGCTGACGGTAATTTGTGTTGTTCCCTGTTTTATGCCTGTAATATTACCGCTTTGATCCACCGCTGCAATTGTACTGTCCGCACTGCTCCATGTGAATATTGCACGGTCTGTTGTATCGGCAGGCAATAAGCTTGCAGTAACTGTTTTGATTTCTCCTTCTAATAAATTCACTTGATAATCGCTTACTTCAATGGAAGTAGACGGAACGATAACCGTTACGGTACAGGTACTCTGCAAACCGTTTGATGTCGTTGCTGTTATAACAGCTGTTCCTGCACCTTGCGCAGTTACCACACCGTTTGCATCCACCGCAGCCACTGCAGGGTTGTCACTGTTCCATGTAATGGTTTTATCTTCCGTTGTATCAGCGGGAGTTATGGCTGCTGTCAAGGTTTGTGTCTTTCCTTTTTCCAAGGTCAGTGTATCAGGTGTGACTGTTACCCCTGTGATTGGGACTGTTACTGTAACATTGCAGGTGCTTGTTAAACCGTTTGCCGTTGTCGCCGTAATAACAGCTGTTCCTGCACCTTGCGCAGTTACCACACCGTTTTCGTTTACAGTTGCAACAGTCTCATCGTTGCTGCTCCATGTAATGGTTTTGTCCTCCGTTGTATCGGCAGGGGTTATGGCTGCTGTCAAGGTTTGCGTCTTTCCTTTTTCCAAGGTCAGCGTATCAGGCGTTACTGTTACTCCTGTAATTGGCTTATTAGGTGTGCTGGTATCTGTTACTTGAATTTGAGTAGCTAAAGACATTTGATGTATGCCTACTATAACATTTGTATTCAATGTTGTAGTTCCTACTTTTAACCCGGAAACAAGTTGTGTCTGCGCATTATAATCAGCAATATCATAATTTTCCAGTCTAACCACTGCTCTCGGTGCAACTAAAGCTGGTTTTGTAACGATATCTAAGTAATATTCATTCGTTCCTCCAAGATCAAGAGATATAGATTCAGGAGTTTGGTAGCCTGTAATATCTGTAACATCTCCACTGCCGGAGGCAGCATTGTGTCCGGTAGCTCTCATATCATATACACAATTTGTAAAGGTAGGAGAAACGTCAATGGATAAATCACTGCCATAAAATCCTCCTGAGCTTCCGGCAGCACTGACTGCTACCTGTCCATTGGCAAAGCTGTTCTGCACCGTGCCTCCTGTGGTAATACCGATAAAACCGCCTACGCTGGATCCGTCTGAAACATTGGCGCTGGTATAGCAATTATTAATGTTTGCGCCATCTCCCATATATCCTACAAATCCACCGATTCGTGCCCTGCTTCCTCCTGTAACTGAGCCTGAAGTGATTCCCACATTTTCAATAGTACCGCCTGAAATTTGACCGGCTAGTCCGCCGATATTTCCAGTCGTACCAGTATCAGTTACCTGAAGATTTGAAATCGTTAAATTAGAAATAGAACCTCCTGTAATGGTGGCAAATAAACCTGTATAGCCTCCGGAACCGTTTACCGTAATGTTGGATAATGTTTTTCCATTACCGTCAACAACACCTGTAAAGTTGGTGATAGGCGTCTGTGTTGTACCGGAAAAATCAATATCTTTCATAATCTTTACATGTTTATCATCCCGAACCAAACGATTCCAGTCGTCTACGGAAGAAATCAAGTAAGGATCCTGTTCTGTACCGCTGCCCTGTACATCAGGAATTGTTACATTTAAAGTAATAGAATTTGCGTCTGACGCCGTTACTTCCAGCTTAATACCGCTGTTTTCACCATTGCTGTAATATAAAGTGTCTTTATCCCAAGCGGAAGAAGCCGATGACAATTCTTTGCCGTATGTATTATTTACGGTAGGCAATACAACGGCATCTGTCAAAGTTCCCTGCGCGGCGCCCAAGCTGGGTTCATTCGGGCGGAATACAAAAACATAATCGCCCCGTCCGTCTGTACCTCCGTTAATATTGGAAGATAAATCTGTATTGACACGATAAATAATGAATCCATCACTGCGTCCGGTAGAGGCTACTGCATTCTGTTTTTCGTAGAATTCCACCACAAAGTATTCTGTATCGCTTGTTGGTGAAAAGATTTTATACGAAACTACCTCGTTTGGATCCGTATACTGGGGTCTGTTGATTGTAATGGAGCCGCTTGAAGTTATTTCAGGTATTCCGCTGCCCCATCTTAACGTCTCACGCGACAGCAAGCTAAGGGTTGGCTGCGGATAATCTCCGTTATTGGAGGCCATAATGTCATAAAAACCTACCGGGTCTCCTTGATTGCTGCTGCGGTATAAATCCGGCAAACCAAGCGTGTGCAAATATTCATGGTGAATAACAGAATAGCTTGCGCGGCGCAGTTTTAGCTGATCCACTGTAACAGAAGGGTTAAAAGCTCTTTCGTGCGAAAAAATACCTCCCGCGCTTGAAGAATTGCGAGCATTATTCAGATTATAGGAGCCAACTCTTTTACCTGCAATCTGCGTGCTGAACGAACCGTCTGCTTTGTGGGACCACAATAAATCCTGCCATACAATGGCATCCCCTTCTGAAACGGAAGATTTACCTTCTACAAAAAAGCTGATTGCGTCAATATATCCGTCGCCGTCTGTATCTAAATCAGCACCGCTGAACTGATTTTCTATAGAAGATTTTGCCGCTTGCAGCACTTCTTCCAGCAACTCTTTTTCTCTTGCCGCCTGTTCAGCAGAATTTGAATAGCCGTCCGGATTAGAAGCGGTTTTTCTCATATAATAGGTACGTGGTTTTTGAGAAACATGGGAAACCGTTTTGCCTGAACTGTCCTTTGGGAAAAAGGAGGTGGTCATATTGATTTTCTGATAGCTGTATTTGCTTAAATACTCTTTTAACGAGATTACATCTACTTCTCCGGAGTTGAGTATATTCTTTCCGCCGCTGTTCATTACCATATCGGCAGCTTTCAAAGTAAATTCGTCATCCAAACTGATGTCTTGCATATCTGCATCTGGAAACTCAATGAAAATTGCCAGATATTGAAAGTCAGTCGTTGTATTGGCAGACGCTGCACGGCTTGCACGATTGGTACGGAGCAGCGGTTGATTATCTGTAATCTTGTCCCAGCCATACATTTCCGTGTAGTCTTCCAAATGAACTTCATTTTGCACTGCATTTTGTGTTTGTGCCGTTGAAGTTTCCTGCGGTTCTTCTTGTGCATGTATCATGTTTTGAACAGGTACAAGCATACATACGAAAGTAAGAACCAGAGTAAGGGCAATAGAACTTCTTGCTTTTGTTCCAAATTTTTTCATATATTCTCTCCTTTTCTTAAATATTTTAAATGATGGTTTTATTATACTATATTTTGAAGCAAATTACAATAAATTCCTATAAATTTGATATGAAAGTAATAGTTTTATTTTTCAATTTGTTCCAATGCGCAATGTTATTCGTTTATTTACAAAATCTTTCTTGACTTCTGACACTGTGTCAAATATAATATAACAACACTGACACTATGTCAGAATTTTGTGTGTTTCAGGAAAGGATAAACCATTCTATGCCGTCAAAAACATTTTTCAACTTACCGCCTGAAAAACAATCTGTCATTTTATCCGCGGCCAAAAAAGAGTTTGCCCGTGCACCATTTGAACAAACATCTTTTATGAATATCGCAAAAGAAGCAGGAATTTCACGCAGTAATTTATACAATTACTTTTTCAGTAAACAAGAACTTCTTTCGTATTTGCTGGAAAATTTTAAAGCAAGCATTATCTCTGTTATAAAGGAAAGTTTAAAAAAATCTCAAGGGGATATTTTCCAGCTATTTGACGATATTTTTACATATATGTTAGAGTACGGCTTTTCAAAAGAAAATTTCGGTCTTTTTCGTTCTATACTGAGCAATCAGCGTTTTACAGACCAAGACCAAATGTTTCTGACTTTTCATCAGCGTAATGAATGTATTGCTGAATTCTTTCATTATGAGTCCTTTCAATTGCAGCATATAAATGCAAATTCTAAAGAAGATCTCCAAAGCATTTTAGAAATATTAACAGGGATCACAATAAAATCTGCGATTGATGTATATAATCATCCGAAAGAAAAAGAGCAGTTCGTCAAATATTATCATAATAAAATCAACTTGGTAAAATACGGTATTTTAAAAAAGGAGGACAAGTAGATGGCTGTTTTGTCACTAAACAATGTGCGAAAAAGCTATAAACTGGGCGATGGCACTGAATTTCCCGTATTAAAAGGAATTCAGGTATCCTTTGAGAAAGGAGAACTTGTTTCTATCATCGGTGAATCCGGCAGCGGTAAATCCACCTTAATGAATATCATTGGAGGCTTGGACTCTAAGTTTGAGGGAGAAGTTTTGGTAGAAGATAAAAATATTGGGTCTTTTACAGAAAAAGAACTGGATATTTACCGAAAAAATAAAATAGGTTTTATCTTTCAAAGCTTTAATTTGGTTCCCCATTTAACAGTATTAGACAATGTGGCCTTGGCATTGACGCTGTCCAATGTAAAACGCAGTGAACAAGTACAGCGAGCCAAAGAAATGCTTGAAAAAGTAGGTTTAAAAGATCACATCCATAAAAAACCGAACCAGCTGTCGGGCGGACAAATGCAGCGCGTTGCTATCGCCCGCGCTTTGATCAATGATCCGGAAATCATTGTTGCCGATGAACCTACCGGCTCTCTTGATTCTCAAACCACGCAGCAAATTTTGGATATTATTACGCAAATAGCACAGGAAGGCAAACTGGTTCTGCTTGTTACTCACTCCGAACACGTTGCAGAATGTTCTTCCCGTGTAATTCGAATTGCAGACGGACAAATTGTAGAAGACAGACAGGGCATTTCGCTTACTCCTAAAGAAACAAGCCAAACAGAAAAAACAAAAGAAATTAGTAAAAACTTAAATTTTGCAGGGGCAATCAAGCTGGCATTCAAAAATATGAAAGAGAAAAAGATGCGTAATATTCTGGTTGCAGTAGGCGCTTCTATCGGCATCATGAGCATTATGCTGATGCTTTCTATCGGCAATGGTATTAAAACCTATATTCGTGATACAATGGAAAGCCTTGCAAATCCTCTGGTTGTTGAGGTCACTATGCCAAAAGAAGAAGATACCCCTTCCGCAGGACCTGAAGCTTTTTTATCCAATACTTATTTTACACAAGAAGATATTGATAAATTAACTAAGGTGGAACATGTATCTGCCGCAGAAGAGCATTTCAGCGCCTTCTCTATGGGAACCGCTATTGCTTCCATAGATGATAAGCAGGCTCCTTTAATGATGGTTTCAACCTTATCCCAATATAATGAATACGATCTGTCCGAAGGAACTATGGCAAACAAAAATGAAATTATTATTAATCAAGCCGTAAAAGAAGAACTTGGCATGGAAGACATTGTAGGTAAAACCGTTACGGTTACTGTACAGGTTGACAACAGACAAATCGTGATAGATACTGTGGTCAGCGGCGTATTATCAGATGAAACAAGCGGCATGTCCAGCGGTATGTCTCAAGTTTACTTATATTATGACGATTTAAAGCAAGCATGCGCAGAACAAGATTACAACCTTATGCCAACCAGTATCATGCTGATTGCAGATGCAGAAGAAAATGCAGACAGTATTAAAACAGCGGTCACAGATATGGGCTACGGCGGTTCTATGCAGGAAACAATGGTTGAAACCTTTACAACTATGCTGGATTTATTTACGGGCGTGTTAGCAGGTATCGCAGGTATTTCACTTCTTGTTTCAGCAATTATGATTTTAGTTGTTTTATATATCAGTGTAGTGGAGCGCACTAGGGAAATCGGCGTTATGAAAGCAATCGGCGCCCGCCGTAAGGATATTAGACGCATATTTATTTCAGAATCATTTATACTTGGTTTGGCAGGCGGCGTGATTGCTACCGCAATTACTTTTATTTTCATGATCATCGGCAATGCTGTAATCCAAAGCCATTTTGGCGTAAATATCATATTAATAAGCCCTTATTATGTGTTATTTGGTATTGGTATCAGTATATTAATCAGCGTGCTTTCCGGTACCTTGCCCGCCGCAAAGGCTGCAAAATTAGATCCTGTGGAATCTTTGAGAAGAGATTAACTGCCTTTTTGTCAAAAAATTGTAAAAAATAAAAGAAAGGTTTACAATAACTCTTTTCTCGTGATATGATGATACTAACGTATCTATATTCGATTGGAATACTTTAGTTTCAAAAACAGGGGGGTAATCTCATGAAAAAAGATAAAGAAGCGAAAAAAAAGAAAAAAGAAAAATCCGCTGCAGTTTCCGTTCAAGAAACTGCAATCACTGTCAGCCCCGAAACTGAAGACGCTATTTTGGAAACATTATTAAAACATATAGGCGGTAAATGGAAAATTCGTATCATTTGGGCATTGCAGGATTCCCAAAGCAAACGTTACAGTTCTTTAAAAAATGAAGTATCTTCTATTACAGATATGATGCTTAGTCAAAGTTTAAAAGAACTTATGAACAGCGGTATTGTAGAGCGTCATCAATATCAGGAGATTCCTCCAAGAGTAGAATATCAAATTACGCAGAAAGGACTTGCGTTAATTCCTATCTTCAAGGATTGCATTTCTTGGGTGGAAACGTTTGACTCCGGAAATCAAACAAAATAAGCGCAAAAAAACGGTGTTAAAAAAGAGTGAATTGGTCATGCCTGTTCATTCTTTTTTATATTTTCTGCACTTTATACGAAATTTTTAAATTTAGGCGGCTGATTTTTTTGCATATTTAAAATACAAAATATTGTGTATTAATTGACTTTACACACAATATCCTGTAAAATAAGAACACAAACGAAATAAGAATCTAAATAATGATAAAATAAAAACCATGAGTTAAGTTGAAAAGAGGGTGCTTTTTGTGGTAGAAACGATTAAAAAGAGAAACGGTGTTGTGGTAGCATTTGACGCACAAAAAATATACAATGCTATTTTCAAAGCAAATATTCGTATTGCAGATGAAAAGCTGACAGAGGAACAATTAAATGCTCTTACAAAAGAAATCGTAAGTACATTTCAAACAACGCAAGATGTTCCTACTGTGGAACAAATTCAAGACGCTGTTGAGGAGCACCTAATTACACACGGCTATGCAAAAACAGCAAAAGCATATATTCTATATCGTGCTGAACATGCAAAAATGCGCGAAATGGATGAGAACCTTATGAAAATTTATGAGGATCTTACCTTCAAGCCAAGCGAAGAAGCCGATATTAAACGTGAAAACGCAAATATTGATGCTGACACCGCAATGGGTACCATGCTGAAATATGGTTCCGAAGGCGCCAAATGCTTTTATGACGCATATGTCATTCCTTCTGAGATGGCAGAAGCACACAGACATGGTGATATTCACATTCATGATAAAGATTTCTATGCATTAACCGAAACCTGCTGTCAAATTGATTTAATTAAACTATTTAAAGACGGTTTTTCCACCGGTCACGGTTTTTTGCGTGAACCCAATGATATCCGCAGTTACACTGCATTGGCATGCATTGCCATTCAGGCAAATCAAAATGAAATGCACGGCGGTCAAAGTGTACCTAACTTTGATTACGCAATGGCGTTAGGAGTTGCCAAAACATTCCGCAAATGCTATTTTAAATCTTTGGCGCAAGCATTGCAGTTTCAAAAAGGACTAAACAAAACCGAAGCAGCTCAGCTTGCAAAAACCATTCAAAATGAAATCGGTATAGACATTACAATGGACACTGCCGATGCGTTTGGAACAGCCTTAAAAGAATACTTTTCCAGTCACTCAAATCTTGCTGTTACTGCGCAGGAAGCTGAAAAAGTACATACCTATGCAGTAGAAACAGCTATGGATGATACCAATGACGCAACGTATCAAGCTATGGAAGCTTTAATTCATAATTTAAATACCATGAATTCCCGTGCAGGCGCACAAGTACCGTTTAGCTCTTTAAATTATGGTACCGACACTTCTCCGGAAGGCCGCATGGCGATGAAAAATATTCTTTTGGCAACTGAAAAAGGATTGGGCGGCGGAGAAACTGCTATTTTTCCGATTCAAATTTTCAAAGTCAAAGAAGGCGTAAGCTACAACAAAGAAGATCCTAACTACGATTTATTCCAGCTTGCCATTCGCGTTTCTGCAAAACGTCTGTTTCCTAACTTCAGCTTTATTGATGCTCCGTTTAACCTGCAATATTATAAAGAAGGACATCCTGAAACGGAAATTGCTTATATGGGCTGCCGCACCAGAGTTATCGGCAATGTATACGATCCATCCAGAGAAATTGTAAACGGCAGGGGTAACCTTAGCTTTACATCCATTAACCTGCCTCGTCTTGGCATCAAAGCCAAAGGTGACATTAACAAGTTCTATCAAATGCTGGATGAAAAAATTGATTTGGTGATTGAGCAATTGCTCCATAGATTTAAAATCCAATCTGCAAAAAAAGTATATAACTATCCATTCTTAATGGGACAGGGCGTTTGGATTGATTCTGAAAAATTAGACGCACAGGACAGCATTGCGGAAATTTTAAAACATGGTACTTTAAGCGTTGGATTTATTGGACTTGCTGAAACATTAAAAGCATTAACAGGAAAGCACCATGGAGAAAGCGCTGAAAGCCAAAAACTGGGTCTGGAAATTGTGACCCATATGAGAAAACGTATGGACGACAAATCTGCAGAAACAGGCCTTAACTTCTCTTTGCTTGCTACTCCTGCTGAAGGTTTAAGCGGACGTTTTGTTAAAATTGATAAAAAACGTTATGGCATCATTCCGGGTATTACAGACCGCGATTATTATACAAATAGTTTCCACGTTCCTGTATATTATCCAATCAAAGCTCATGAGAAAATTGCATTGGAAGCTCCTTATCATGCTTTGACCAACGCCGGTCATATCAGCTATGTAGAGCTTGACGGTGATACCTGCAAAAACTTAGAGGCTTTTGAATCTGTTATTCGCTGTATGAAAGAGGCAGGTATTGGCTACGGTTCTATCAACCATCCGGTGGATCGTGACCCATGCTGCGGATATAACGGCATTATTGACAATGAATGTCCAAAATGTCATCGTACAGAAGAAGAGGGTCCTAAATTTGAGCGTATCCGCAGAATTACAGGATATTTGGTTGGCACCACCGACCGTTGGAACAATGCAAAACGCGCAGAAGAAAAAGACCGGGTAAAACACGGACGGTAAATAATAAAAAGTAACATCAAAGGTTCAGATATCTTTTCAGATATACTGAACCTTTTATACTGAACCTTTCTTACTTCTTTTAAATCAGGAAAGAAAAGAGGAATTGTTATGGGAGATACACTGCGAATCAGCGGAATTATTGATGAATCCATTGTTGATGGCAAGGGTCTAAGGTATACCATTTTTACACAGGGCTGTCCTCATCACTGCCAAGGATGTCACAATCCTGACACCCACGACTTTGAAGGAGGTACGGAAAAAGAGATTACTGCTATTTATGAAGAAATTTGTAAAAATCCTTTGTTAAGCGGCGTCACCTTCAGCGGCGGAGAACCTTTTTGCCAGCCGGCTCCTTTGGCTGCACTGGCCAAAATGGTACACGAAAAAGGATTGAATGTCACTACTTATACAGGATACACATTAGAACAGCTGCTGGCAATGAAAAATCCGGATGTTCAGCGTTTACTCACGCAAACAGATATTTTAATTGACGGTAAGTTTGACATTACGCAAAAAGATTTATCGCTTTCTTTTCGAGGCAGCAGAAATCAAAGAGTCATTGATGTAAAGCAATCATTAGAACAGGGGACAGCAGTCTTAGCAAAAGGCTATTGATTTTTTAAATATCAAATAAAAGGAACAGCACTTTTAAAAGTGCTGTTCCTTTTATTTCGCTTTTACAGCGGTACTTTTTCTATGAAAGATTGAAAAGTTTCTGGAGAAATCATTCCTCTTACAGTATCTTCTGTCATAACCAACACATTTTCATTATTTTCATAAAAAGATATGGTATCAATACGGTCAGTATCAAAATGTTTGATTGTAATTTTTAAAGTTGGTTCTCCTTCAGTTGTTAAATCCGTATTTTGCTCTACTGCGATACTTTGTATTGCAGATAAAAAAGAGGTATACTTTTGTTCATCCATTTCTGCATTGTTTAAAAAAGGTTTATACAAATAGTATTTTTTACTTTCGGTAGATTTATTTTGATCTTCTTCTCGTTCTAGTGTAATGGTTGCAGATTGACCGCCATATTCTATTTCAAAAGAAGAAAAATCAGTTTCGTCCGTTGCATAGACACCGGAATTTGTTAATGAAAAAAAAGAAGCATCTGCAAAGGCAGAAATTTTATCACTGCTTACCTTATATACAATATCTGTGTCTGCTTTTTTAACATAATACATATCATCCATTTTGTTGCCGATCAGCAATTCATAGGCTTGTTGATTCACTACAAAAGAGATATAAGAAGCCGGTTCTTTCAAACCGTATTGTTCCAGTTCTTCTTCATTTGCTGAGGAAGCCACAACTTCATCTGCTTTTAAAGATTCCAAGCTTGCTTTTATACTATCTAACGTGGTATCATTTGGCTTTATGACCGGATAATCAGGTAAACGATATGTTTTGCCGCTGACTTTTTCATATACCAATTCTTTTGTTAAATTTGAATTCATAATGGTTATTTGACTAAATCCATTTTCGGCAGCATCGTAATCGTTTTTATTGATATAATCATATTGAGATATAGAAAAGATAGTTTTATTTAATAGATTATCCAATTTGCCCAACATATCAGGTTCTAACATAATAATATAGACATTGGAAGAATTTTTTGCACACATATAATATTTATCGCTTTTTTCATTTATGGCATTTCCAATGTGATAATCATATGTTTCTCCACCTTCATAAACAACAGAAACCGTTGCAGTTGGGGTATCCAGTCCATATTCTGATAGGTTTTCTACACTACCTATATTATTTGTTGAAACAGGATTACAACCATATTTTACAATATTCTGGATAGTATAAATATCCAAAGCATCAATGTTCGTTCCTTCAATGGTATAAAACACATCAGAATCGCTGTGTATATCTCCAAAAGGTACAATGGTATATGTTCCGTATTGGTTGGTCACAGTCATTGACTGTATATGCTCAACATTTGGAGAAACTAAAGTTGCTTTTTCATCCGTCTCCACAGGAGTAGAAGAAGCATCACTTTGTTCATTGGATCTGGTTAAAAAGAAAGCAAGCAATACCGCACTGACTGCAATGATAATAGCAACAATAATAGTAACGGTTCTTGTTAATTTATCCACTGCAAAGTTCCTTTCTTTTTATTGTCATAGTGTACAAAACTATATGGTTATTTATTTATATTATATCATGCTGTATTTTGTTAGTAAAGAAAAGCTCCTGAAAGTTCCGTTACCAGATTGTAAATATTATTTGAACAAAAAAAGCATTGCTTTTTGCAATGCTTTTAATAAAATATGTTTTAATCATCAATACGTAAACGTAATTCCAAAGAATCTTTTGCAATGTCAAGTCTGGAGTCCAAAGCATCCAGTTCATAGTCCAAAGAACGATATTGATCCCATGATAAAGCTCCTGAACGGGATGCATATTCTATTTGATTATCCAGCTGATCCAGTTCAAAATCTACCTGCTCTATCTGCATTTTTACCTGACCATATATGGATATATTTTCACTGTAATTTGCACCTGGCTGGGTAGAGTCTGCAATTTGTACAACATTATTTACTTTTTGTGTAATATCAGTCAAATCAAAATTTGTTGATGTCTGATTATTTGTTGTCTGCTGCTGTGTTGTGGTGTTATTTTGAACAGAAGTGGAAGTATTTGCATTATTCTGTTCCTGAGTTGTAGATGCTGAGGAATTTGCAGAACTGGTTTGAGAAGATGAAGTATTGCTTGAAGTATTTTGAGAATTTAACTGCTGCTCTAATTGTGAAATTTTATCTTCCAGTACCTGAGTATCTGCGGAAGAGCATCCTACAGAAACCGCTACAATACCGATTGCTGCTATTAATAAAGCCAAAATTCTTTTCATATATCAACTTTCCTTTCAGAAAAATAAATACCTAACCATAGGAATTAAGTATAATTATCTTTATTATACCATCTTAATTTATAAAGTAAATAGAAATAATCAATAAAAATAACAAATAAATTTATAAATTTACTATATTATAACTATTTTTATAAAGATTATGTAGATTTTTTTATTCCATAATATGAATAAAAAAAAGAATGTTTCCAAAAAGACAAAAAGTAATTTATAGATTCGGATAAAAAGTAATTGCAACATATTTCCAAAATTCTTTTGCTAAAGCCATAGAGGAATGATAAATTTCACTGCCGCTGTAATGCCATATATCAAATCCCTCCAATCTCTTTATTTCGCGGTCGCGCATATGATTATTTTCTACCTTTTCAGGCGTATTATAATGAATATGAAAACCATCACATTCTATGCCAATTTGAACTTTTCCTGTTTTTCTGTCGCAAAGGGCAAAATCAATATAATATTTATTGTTACACACTCTTTTCTGCGGCATAATATAACTTAAATTCCAAATATGCTGCGGCATTGTGCTGCATAATGAAATATAAAATAAATGTTCGATTGGGCTATGTTGAAACATACACGCCATAGGTATGGTTGGCAACCTTAAACCGGAATACGCATCCACCATTTCAAATACAAGCGCTTTTTTACTTGTTCTGTCATCTATTTGCTCTTTTTGATAAAAAAATTTGATGTACTCCAACATACAAATAATGTGTTCGCTTGCATAATAGGTCTTTTCACTGCTAATTTGATGATACTGACATATACGTAAAAATTGTCTTTTGAAATCTTTTTGCAATTCTGTTATACTTGAAATAAAAATATGGTGGTTCATATAAAGAACATTCTACCTTTCTTTCATAATTCGCATAAATTTGATAAGATTCGACATAATTCCTTTATTTTCCATTATATACAATTTATTGTAAAATAGCAAGTAAAAATAATGAAACTTTCCTCCTGTTTTTCAACAGTCATACAAAGAATAGAAATGGAAAATGAAAAATCATTTTAAATGTCATAAAGCAATAGAAAAAGAGCGGGATCAGCAGAAGTTATTTACAAATACAAAGGCATATCCTGTTTCAAAAAATTTAAACAGACTGCAAAAATTTTCTAAAATCATCAGAATAAAAGCGCGGGTATAAGATGCCCGCGCTTTTTGTTTAGATTAAATTTTTTTCTGATTTACAAGCATAGCTGCTTTTAGCACCGCAACCTGTGTTTTTCCATCTGGAATTTCGTTGTTTAATACCATTTCAACCGCTTTTTCTATTGGAATGAAAATTGGTTCAATAAATTCATCTTCATCAGGGTGACTATCCCCAATAGATGCGACTCTGCAAAAATACAAATGAAGCACTTCGTCACAAAACCCTGCGCTGGGATAGAATGTTCCCAAAGAAATATAATCTTTTCCAACAGCGCCTGTTTCTTCTTGCAATTCCCTCTTTGCAGCCTCAAGAGGTTGATTTTCACCCGGATCCAATTTTCCTGCAGGCAATTCCAGCAGAACCGTTTCATAAGGATAACGGAATTGGCGTACAAACAGCAATTCATTGTCATTGGTCAATGCGGCAATGGTAACACCTCCGGGATGCTCCACTACTTCTCTTGTTGCAGTATTTCCATTTGGCAATTCTACTTCATCAACACGCATTTTTAAAATTTTTCCTTGGTACTGATATTCTTTTTTTAATGTTTTTTCTCTTAAATTCATAAAAATCCTTCTTTCTATGGAAATCACTTGCAATATAGGGGCACTTGTTTCTATATTCGCATAATTTATAGTAAAGTTTCTTATTATTTTATAGTATCCTAGGTCATATAGCAAGGGGGAATTTTGTTGTACCAGTGGAATCAACAACCCAGTGATTACAATAACATGTGCAAAATTACAAATGAAATTACATCTGCTTATCCTTATTTTCAAAAGCGTATTTACGGAAGGAGTCTGTGCGGACGTGATTTGATTGCTTTGGAATCAACATGCAAAGGTGAATTGGGCAGACAGCCTGTTCTTTTTGCCGCTGCTTTCCATGGCATGGAATGGATTACAACCTCTATTTTGCTCTGTTTTATCCAGAGATTATGCAAAGCTGCTCAACAAGAAGAAATATTATGCGGAAAAAATGCAACTGCCGCATTACATCGCAGCCGGCTTATTGTAGTGCCATGCGTAAATCCTGATGGTATAGAAATTCAAATACATGGTGCAGAAACAGCAGGCGAGTATACAAATTTGGTAAAAGAAGTAAGCAAGGGAGACACTTTGCATTGGCAGTCAAATGCGCGTGGTGTAGATATTAATCATAATTTTAACGCGTATTGGCATAAACTAAGACAAATGGAAATAGAAGACGGTATTGCAGGACCTGCAATGACCAGGTATGGAGGAGCTTATCCCGAAAGCGAACCTGAAAGCAAATATCTGGCAGACTTGACTCGTAAATGTGAATTTGGTTATACGCTGGCCTTCCACAGTCAAGGAGAAGAAATCTATTATGGATTTGATGACTATCTGCCTCCTAATGCAAAGCATATGGCAAAAAAGCTTGCCGCAGCAAGCGGATATCTGCTGGCGAAACCGGAAGGATTGGCTTCTTTTGGAGGATATAAAGATTGGTTTATTTGCCGATACAGACGACCGGGATTTACTATAGAAGCAGGCAAAGGAGTAAACCCGCTTCCTATTTCTCAGTTTTATGAAATTTATGAAAAAGTGGAACCAATGTTAATGGAAGCTTTATTTTTATAATCTTAGAATAAAAAAATATTTACGAATAGGGATAAACTATGATATAGTTAATCCATAAAATAATAAAGGAGGATTTCAATGCTAGTAGTAACAACAGATCAAATACAGGGAAAAACGTTTGAAGAATTGGGTGTTGTAAAAGGAAGCACAATTCAATGCAAAAATATTGGTAAAGATATTGGAAGTTCTTTTCGGAACTTAGTAGGCGGAGAAATGAAAGCCTATGTAGAGATGATGGAACAAGCGAGAGAGATTGCCTATGAGCGTATGGTGCAGGACGCACAACGTTTAGGTGCTGATGCCATTGTTGCCATGCGTCTAGCTACATGCGCAATCGCAATGGGCGCCGCAGAGGTTATGATATATGGTACAGCAGTAAAATTTAAATAATACGGTTGGAACAGTTTACTTTCACAAAAACAACTGATATTTCGTACTATCCAAACATATATCTTTTTTATCAATTAGAACATCATAAAGGCTGTGTTTTAATAAACACAGCCTTTTACCGTATAAATGACAAAATATATGGGAATCCTATCCAAATATAATATTTATAAAAAGGGTGGGACCAATATATGGATATTCGCGGAACAAAAACACAAGAAAATCTTCTCAGAGCTTTTAACGTAGAGTCCGAAGCAAAAAATAAGTATGAAATCTATGCTGCAAAAGCCAAAAAAGACGGATACGAACAAATTGCCGCTCTTTTTCTGGAAACTGCCAGAAATGAATACGCTCATTCTAAACTATGGTTTAAATTATTAAGAAACGGTTATCCTGACACAGCCGACAATCTGAAAGCTGCCGCTAACGGAGAACATTATGAATGGACAGAAATGTATGAGTCTTTTGCAAAACAAGCAAGAGAAGAAGGCTTTGAACCAATTGCTAAACTGTTTGAAGGCGTTATGAAGATAGAAAAATCTCACGAAGAACGATATAGAACATTATTACAAAATATTGAAACGGAATCTGTATTTCAAAAGGAAACAGAAACTGTTTGGATTTGCCGTAACTGCGGATATATTCACACTGCTCAGGAAGCGCCTGAAGTTTGTCCTGTATGTGCGCATTCACAAGCATTTTTTGAAGTTCGAGCTGAAAACTATTAATAAAAAGCCGCTTTTAAAAGCGGCTTTTTATTATGCCAGCCAAACAAGATAACCATAAAATTACGCAAAAAAGAAGAACCATCTGCTGTATGGTTCTTCTTTTTTCATGATTTTTTGATAGATTCTACTGTTTTAGATCTTCTTCATTACCTTCGTTTTCGTCAGGTACTTCATCTTGACCGTCATCTTCTATTTCTACATCTTTACTTGTTTCCTCTTCATCGTGGGGAGCTCTTGCAATGGTAACAACCTTGCTTTCCACACCGTCTACACGCATGACGCGTACACCTTTGCTTGGACGAGAACATTCGCGAATAGAACTGGCCTCAATACGGATGATGACACCGTCAGAAGATATCATAATTATATCTTCATCCAGATTTACTGCTTTTACGGAAGCAACATCTCCGTACTTATCTACATGATAGTTAATCAGACCTTTACCGCCTCTGGTTTGCGTGCGATAATCGCTTGCAGGAGACAATCTGCCGTAACCTGTTTCAGACACTGTCAATACCAAACCGCCTTCATGCAGAACACACATGCCAGCTACCATATCGTCTTCTTTTAGCGTCATCGCCTTCACGCCGCGGGCAGTTCTGCCCATTGCGCGCACATCTGTTTCTTTAAATCGAATAGACATACCTTTTTTGGTAGCAACCAATAATTCCTGATTTCCGTCTGTTACGTTTACCCAAGCAAGTTCATCGCCTTCATCAAGATCAATGGCAATCACTCCGCCTTTTCTTGCAGTGTTATAAGCCGACAAGCTGGTACGTTTGATAATACCATGACGGGTTACCATTACAAGATAACTATCCTCATCAAATTCAGGAACACGAATAATGGAAGTAACACGTTCATCTGTTGCAATTGGAAGCAAGTTTGCAATGTTCATACCTTTACTTGTACGGGAACCTTCCGGAACCTCATAACATTTTAAGCGATACACTCTTCCCAAATTGGTAAAGAACATAACGTAATCATGACTGTTAATGACGAACATTTCTGTGGGAACATCTTCATCACGGGTGGTCATACCTGTTACGCCTCTGCCGCCGCGATGCTGTGTTTTATACGTATCCATTTTCTGACGTTTTACATAACCAAAGTTCGTCATTGTAAAGATACATTCTTCTCTTGGAATTAAATCTTCAATATCTACTTCACCGCTGACTGCAGCAATTTCTGTACGGCGTTCATCACTGAATTTTGCTCTTACAGCCATTGCCTCTTCTTTTACAAGTTCCAGCAAACGTGATTCATTTTCCAAAATTTCTTTAAAATCTGCAATTTTGATGCCCAAAGCTGCCAATTCATCCTCTATTTTTTGGCGTTCCAGACCTGTCAATTGTCCTAAACGCATTTGAACAATGGCATTTGCTTGTACATCATCCAAACCAAAACGTTCCATTAAAGAAGTTTTGCCTTCCGGAATGGATTTTGCCGAACGTAAAATTGCAATTACCTCATCTATAAAGTCAAGAGCAACACGCAAACCTTCTAAAATATGTGCGCGTTCCTCTGCTTTTCTCAAATCAAAGCGAGTACGTCTTGTTACAACATCTTTTTGAAATTTAATGTATTCGCTCAGCATTTCTGCTAATGTGAGTGTTTTCGGTTCTCCATTTACAATGGCAAGCATAATCACGCCGAATGTTGTTTGCATTTGTGTGAAAGAATACAACTGATTCAAAACAATTTGCGGAGAAGCGTCACGTTTGATGTCAATTACCATATGCATGCCATTTCTGTCAGAATGATCTTCTACATTGGAAATTCCTTCTATTCTCTTTTCTTTTACCAATTCTGCAATATTTTCAATCAATCTTGCTTTATTGACCTGGTATGGCAATTCCGTCACAATAATTTTAAAACGACCGTTTTTTTCTTCTACGATTTCCGCACGTGCACGTACAACAATTTTTCCTCTTCCTGTTGCATAAGCAGAACGAATACCACTGCGTCCCATAATAATACCGCCTGTTGGAAAATCAGGACCTTTGATGTGCTCCATTAAGCCTTCCAAAGGAAGTTCCGGATTATCAATCATGGCACACATGCCGTCTATTACTTCTCCCATATTATGGGGAGGAATGTTGGTTGCCATACCAACGGCAATACCTGTAGAACCGTTTACCAATAAATTAGGAAAACGAGAAGGCAAAACTTCAGGCTCTTGCAAACGGTCGTCATAGTTAGAACGGAAGTCTACCGTTTCTTTTTCAATGTCCGCTACCATTTCCATTGAGGTTTTGCTCATTCTTGCCTCTGTATAACGGTAAGCAGCTGGCGGGTCACCGTCAACAGAACCGAAATTTCCGTGTCCGTCTACAAGCATATAGCGCATAGAAAAGTCTTGAGCCAAACGTACCAATGCATCATAAACAGAAGCGTCGCCATGAGGGTGATACCTGCCCAACACAGAACCAACCGTATCCGCACATTTACGGTAAGCCCTGTCCGGATATAAGTTATTTTCAAACATGGTATATAAAATTCTTCTGTGAACCGGTTTTAGTCCATCGCGAACATCCGGCAATGCGCGGGAAACAATAACTGACATGGAATAGTCCAAAAAGGACTTTTTCATTTCACGTTCAATATCAACGTTTATAATTTTTTCCTGCGCTTGTAGTTCTTGATTTTCTTCCATTTATCGGACACCTTCTCGCTTAAATTTTTCTTTTAACTGTGTTTCTAAACAATGGTTTATAAAAGCACAATCTTCCTCAGCGATTGCTCTTTTTGGCATATATTTTACTTGGTCAATGCCTATTTTTATGATATATATTTGTTTTGTTTCAATCACTTCATACAGCATATGATACGGTATGGAAGCTTTATAATTTTCTAAGTCAAACTGCATCTCTGTTTCATAAAAAAACAGCAATTCTGACCGGCATTTTTTTTGATTAATATAAGTTTTTATCTGTTTTCTCATCAAATAAGGATGCAATGTATCGTAATACAAGCCAACTGCCAAACCGGCAAAAACAATTAACAGATAAATGATTCTTTGAAATATGGAAGTTGTAAGAAAAATAGCTCCAACCAAACCGAATATTACCATGGCAAGTCCTATCAAACGACAGCACCATCGTTCTATTTTACTATCATGGTCTTTTATGGCAGCAATTGCAAACTGATACAAATCATCTTTTGTTATAAGATAGTTTGCTGTAACCCGCTTTTGCTCCATATGAGTCTATCCTTTCTGTTTTTCCACAAATAATGGGATAACTGTGGAAAAGTTATTTTGTTTTTTTATGTTTATAGATCAATACTTTTTCCAAAAAAGATGAAAGCTTCGTTTGCTGTTCATCAGAAAGATGCTTCTTTTCAATTAAAACCAAAGGTCTTTGTTCCCCGCCTAAAATAATAAACATATTTTTTGTTTCCAAACTGCGGTCTATTTCTGTCCAATACTGCCTGATAATCTCTTTTTCATTGGTAATTTCAAAAAAACTTTTGAAAAAAGAAGCTGAAAAAGGAAGCGATATCAATTGATTGGAATCAAATATTTTAGCGCCCCGCCCCTTTATAATACCCGGCCAAACAATCATAAAAAAGAGAGCCAAAAGAATGAAGAAACTGATTGCAATTACCGGTATCATAACACTGGAAAAAAACATTTGATAAAGCGGCAATATGGATGCAGATAAAACTGCTAAAGATAAACAAATCCCTGCCTTTACCAAAGGCAGATAAATTGGGGAAATGGTACTGTGTGCAATTAAATAAGCATTTGAAAAGGAATCACGCTCTATACATAAATCATCAAATGTTAGTTCTGGAATGCTGTCTTCTGTTGACAAAACGTTTCCTCCTTTTATGAAACTAAGTTTGTTCCGGATAGAATAATAGCTTCCACATCTGGCAAAACAGAAGGTTCAATACAGCGCACTGGTAAAATAGTAATATGTGTCGGATCCGTCTGCAATACGAATAGATGATTGGTTTTACGGCATTTTACCGTACCATCCAATGGAATGATCCATTTTTGTTCTTCTTTTCCCATTTCTATCAGGGATGGATATATTTCCATTTGTACTTCTTCTCCGCTGGTCAATCTTTTTGCGTTTTTCTTGACATTATACCAAGATGCCGGCCATATGACAGCTGCTAATATTAGACATAATATTGCAAAAATCAATGTTAACCAGTTCATTTGGATTGCAAACATAGCAAAAAAGAGACCTGACATGATGCATGAAATAATACTTT
This sequence comes from uncultured Clostridia bacterium, assembly GCA_944384835.1. GTDB lineage: Bacteria > Bacillota > Clostridia > Oscillospirales > Acutalibacteraceae > UMGS1071. The sequence goes on from CALWUU010000028.1 coordinate 87,116, forward strand.
CAGCAATTAATCTTTTTTTCGCGCTTTTATAGCTTTTTGAAGAACGCAGCGCATCATAAATTTCATCTTCTTTTAAAACATAATTCAATTTGATGCCTGCAAAATTATCTTCAAATTCTTCTGCATCTTCATCAGGAACCAATTCTGCTTCTGAGCCGTCCCATTCTATTTCTATTTCTCCATCTTCCAATTCTTCTTCCACTTCTCTCATATCTGCTTCTTCCTGCAGATATTCTTCCTCTTCCTGTATACTTCGAGGAGGAGTGTCGCCTTTATTCATTGCAGTTACCATACCTTTCTGTGAAAATTATACATCTAAATTTTGTACATATTTTGCATTACGTTCAATAAACTCTCTTCTTGGTTCTACTTTATCTCCCATTAAAATTGTGAAAATTTCATCTGCCATTGCCGCGTCTTCCATTTCTACACGCAGCATAATACGTGTTTCCGGATTCATAGTAGTTTCCCATAATTGTTCTGAATCCATTTCACCAAGACCTTTATAACGCTGAATATCTAAATTACCGCCAAGTTCCTGCATTATTTTATCTCTTTCCTGGTCGGAATAAGCATAATAATGTGTTTTTCCTTTTGTTAAACGATATAAAGGAGGCTGGGCAATATAAATATTACCATTTTCAATTAACGGACGCATAAAGCGGAAGAAAAAAGTAAGAAGCAAAGTACGAATATGAGAACCGTCAACGTCAGCATCTGCCATAATAATTACTTTTCCGTAACGAAGTTTTTCCAAATCGAATTCTTCACCAATGCCGCAGCCCAAAGCAGTTACAACCGGCATTAATTTCTCATTGCCGTATACTTTATCAAGCCTTGCCTTTTCAACGTTAAGCATTTTTCCCCAAAGCGGTAAAATTGCCTGAATTTTTCGGTCTCTTCCGCCTTTTGCCGAACCTCCCGCAGAGTCACCCTCTACAATATAAAGCTCGGACTCTTCCGGATTTTTTGACTGGCAGTCTGCCAATTTACCCGGAAGTGCTGCGGATTCCAAAGCAGATTTACGGCGTACCATATCTTTTGCTTTTCTTGCAGCTTCTCTGGCACGGGAAGCTGCCAAAGCTTTATCAAAAATAGCACGGGCAGTTGCAGGATTTTCTTCCAAATAAGTTGATAATTTGTCATTTATCATATTACTTACAAGCCCGCTGATTTCCGTATTACCCAGTTTTGCTTTTGTTTGTCCTTCAAACTGTGCGTCTTTTACTTTAATGCTGATAACGACAGTCAAACCTTCTCTGACATCATCGCCGGTTAAATTTTTGTCATTATCTTTCAGTAAATTATATTTTCTGGCGTAGTCGTTCATAACGCGAGTTAAACTGCGTTTAAATCCTTCTTCATGGGTACCGCCGTCTGTGGTGTGAATATTATTTGCAAAGGACAAAATCAATTCGTTGTAGCTGTCATTGTACTGCATTGCAACCTCGGCTGTTGCCTGGTCGTCATCTGCAACAGTTGAAAAATGGATAATATCCGGGTGAATCAATTCAACTGCTTTCTTTTTATTTAAGTACTCTACAAAGCTGCTGATTCCGCCTTCATAGCAGAAATTTTCACATATGATATTATCAGGATCTCTTTCATCACTAATTTGAATGTGAATGCCTGCATTTAAAAATGCTTGTTCACGCAAACGAGTTTTTAATATTTCAAAATCAAATTCCGTTGTTTCTTTAAAAATTTCGGCATCTGGTTTAAAACGTACCAGCGTACCTGTTTTATCTGTTTTTCCAACAATCTCTAAGTTGGTTTTGATATTGCCACGTTCAAATCTTTGTGTATAAATATCTCCGTCTTTATAAATTTCAATTTCCAGCCATTCTGAAAGCGCATTTACTACAGATGCACCTACGCCATGCAAACCGCCGGAAACTTTATAGCCGCCGCCGCCAAACTTACCGCCGGCATGCAGTACTGTATATACAACGGTTGCAGCGGGAATTCCCATTTTTGGGTGTTTTCCGACAGGAATACCACGACCGTTATCTGTCACGCAAATAACATTATCAGGTAATATTTTTACTTCAATTCTATCACAGAATCCTGCTAAAGCTTCATCAATACCGTTATCTACAATTTCATAAACAAGATGGTGCAAACCGCGTGGACCTGTTGAACCTATGTACATACCCGGTCTTTTACGTACTGCCTCTAATCCTTCTAAAACTTGTATTTGATCCGCTTCATAATTTTCAGCAGGCTGATTCATTTCGGTAAACTCCAAGTTTAACCCTCCATTTTTATACAAAATGTATTTTTATTTTTTTTGTCTTGTTGTTCTCGTAGAATATTTAGCATTTTCCGGTTTCACATAGCGTATTACAAGCGGAATCATAACAACAATTGAAATGATGCCAACTAACAAAACCCCTGCCATATATAAAAAGTTAATATTAGGTATAAAAATATATAAACAAACATTAACTAATAAAATAATCATTACCATAACCGCAATTAAAATACTAAAAGTTGATTCCAACATTACTTTAAATTTCTGTTTACATTTTGGACATTGAATGTCTTCCTGCCCTCTGTTTTTCATAACTTCCTTATATTTAAAATGCTGACCGCAGTATGGACAAACTGGTAATGCTAACGGAGCTTGTTTCATAAATACATTTCTCCTTTCCATAGAACAAAATTATAAAATTAAATGACACGTGTATTCTGCATATCATCTTGAACAGATTTCTTTTTACGCTTTGCACCGGGAGGAGCAATCTTCTTTAAGCGAATTAAAAAAACAGATGCACAGAAAAAGACTAAGAATGGAATAAAAATTAATACTATGGACCAAATATACATATCAACTAAAAAAGTAAAAATCAAAACTAAAATAATACTGATAATAACAGTAGTAATAGCCATAGGTACAATTATTTTATCTATCACTACCGCAGACCTGTTTCCACACTCTGTACAAAAATAATCACCTTTGTTCTTCATCATCCATGTACGGAATAATCCAACTTTTTTTCCGCAGTAAGGGCAGAACGATTGATAAAATCTACCTTTTTTTTGCGGAATGTGCATTTTATTGGTTGTTTGAGAATCATTATGATATACATTTTGGGTGGAACTATGTTGTTTATTTAATTCTTTTTGAGGCTGAGAAACAGAAGGCTTATTTTTTTCTTTGTTTTTTAATGTTCGTTTCACTTTTGAACTTATTTTTTCTTTTTGTACCTGCTCTTTTTTCTCATTTTCTTTCACTAAAGAATTAAATAAATCTCTATAATCTACTTTTTCATTTTCATTTTCGCGATTTTGATTTTCAGTACTCATTCCATCCGTCCTTTCTCTGTCTTAATCATACAGTTTATACATTTGAAATATCATTCATATAGTTTGTTCTTTTTAGCAAAGTGGAAGAAGATATTTGAGAAATATAAACGATGGTATTTTCTTTATGATCTTTACACAATATAAATGTTTTTGGCATTTCCATTGAAACATTAATTACTTTGCCGGATTTCTCAGCTTTTGCCAAAAATTCTCTTGTAATTTTTGAAATAGTAGATGTTTCAAGATCAAAAATCCCGACAACTTCACTCATTTTTACAACAATATCTTGTCCTAAATGCAAATACATCAAGCTGCCTCCTTTTGACCTTTTTAAGATTCTAATATTATTTGTTCTGTCAGATTTCCCTGATAAATTTTAAATAAAGCGCCTTGTTTTAATTGATGAATGGTATTCGGATCACAGCAAGTAATAAAAACTTGTTGGTCTTTTAAATGATTCAAAATATAATCCTGTCTGTTTTCATCCAATTCACTCATAACATCATCCAAAAACATAACAGGCTTATCTCCCGTAATGGATTCCATTACTTTCGATTCAGCCAATTTTAATGCAAGCGCTACAGAGCGCTGCTGACCTTGCGAACCAAAAGACCTTGCGGAAATCTTATTAATATAAAAAGAAATATCATCTCTATGAGGTCCCACAGTTGTATATCCAACCATCAAGTCTGACCTTTGAGATGCTTTTAATTTTTCATAAAAACATGTTTCTATTTCTCTTTGACCTTCTTTTAAAAAAGAAGAATCATATTTTAATGAAAAATGTTCTTTTTTGGAAGAAATTCCGTGATAAATTTCTTCTACAATCGGCTGCAGTCTATCTAAATAGGAAAAACGTTCTTTTATAATAGAAACACCGTATTTTACAAGTTTTTCATTCCAAATTTCAAGCGTGTCTTTTAATTCAGGATGCTTTACAATTTCTTTTAATAACATGTTTCTTTGAGATAATGTTCTATTATAATGCATCAATAATTTTGCATAGGCAGGCTTGCTTTGACATAAACTTCCGTCAATAAAATTTCTGCGATTGACAGGACCCTCTTTTACAAGTGATAAATGCTGGGGAGAAAATACAACAGCACAAAATTTTCCCACCAAAGAAGAAGCTGATTTTTTTGGTATATCATTTATTGTAACACTTCTTCTTCCGTTCGTCATGTTGATTTTTGCGTATTGTTCTCTTTCCTGACTAAAAAATTTCATATTCATTTCAAAAGTAGTCTTTCCAAACGCAATTAATTCACTGTCTTTTGCTCCTCTAAATGAATGTCCTCCCGTAAAAATCCACATTGCTTCCAATAAATTTGTTTTTCCTTGTGCATTTTGTCCGTAAATAACATTAATTTGAGGAATGGGCTTTAATATTACATGAGAAAGATTTCGATAATTTGAAATTTCTATTTCTTTTATAATCAAGATGAATAAACCTCATAAAACACATGGTCATATTCTGCAACATCGCCATGCCTCATTTTTTTACCTCGCATGGTACAAACTTCTCCGTTTACTTTTACAAGCCCGTCTTGAATCACTAATTTTGCTTGTCCGCCGGTACTGAGAGCACCTCCAAATTTTAAGAGAGCATCCAATCGAATAAATTCAGTATCAATTTTTATTTTTACGTTTTCCATTTGGTTGTCGCCTTTCTTTCAGCCAATTCCATTTATCCTTATGATATTAGTGATTATTCTGACTTTAAACGAACGGGTAATACAAGGAACAGAAAAGAATTTCCTTCTTTTGGACGTACAATCATTGGACTCGTTTGACCACTGAATAAAATTCTGATTTCATCGCCTTCCGCATTTCTCAATGCATCCAGTAAAAAGCGGCTGTTAAATCCAATTTCCAGTGGATCTCCCTCCATTTTTACCTCCAATTGGTCATTTGCGCGTCCAATTGGCGTGGAACACGATAATTTAATCTCATCTTCTTCAATAACACAGCGAATCGGACTTTTTAATCTATCCATAATTAAAAGAGAAACACGTTCAATACTGTCAATCATAGCGCGTGTTTGAGCGACTACTTCCGTATTATGATTTTTTGGAATTGCAGAATGATAGTCTAAAAACTGACCTTCCAGTAAACGAGAAGTAATAAAGTAGCCGTTGATTTGGAACATAATATGGCGTCTGCCGATATGAATATTGACTTTTTCATCGTCATCATTCAGTAATTTTAAAATTTCAGAAAGTGTTTTTCCAGGAACAACAAAACTGATTTCCAAATCATTTTGAATGGATTCTTCTCGGTAAGCCAAACGATAACCATCAACGGAAACCAAATTGATTTGATTTTTCTTTAGCTCAAATAAAGTACCTGTGTGAATTGGTCTGGAATCGTTATCTGCTACGGCATAAATGGTTTGTTTAATCATGCTTTTCAAAAGACTATGTGTAATTTCAATAGAATCATCTTCAGAAATTGCAGGTAATTCAGGATATTCTTCAGCAGGAATACCTACCAAAGAAAATTCACTTGGTCCGCTTTGAATAACTGTAATATTGGATTCATCTGTTGTTAAATACACATCATCTGCAGGCAAACGGCGAACAATTTCACCAAATAATTTTGCGCTTAATACTGCTTTTCCCGTTTCTGCAATATTTGCTTTGATGGTTGTTTTCATACCCAGCTCTAAATTATATCCGCACAGTTCAATTCCTTGTTCCGTTGTTTTAATTAAAATGCCTTCAAGAGCAGGTATAGAAGATTTTGTGGAAACTGCTCGTTGAATAATAGAGACTGCTTCCACTAAAACTTGTTTATTGCAAGAAAGTTTCATAGTACCACCTTTTTATCTTAATATAGATAGAAATATATATTAATATTTAGAATCAGTAGTAGAGGGGGCTTATAAGTTGAAAGGTGTAAAAAGCCCAGTATCTACCTTGTTTTGGATGTATATTTATGCAGTGAAAGAATTGTTTAATATTTGTGAATAAAAATAAGTAAATTTTAGTTTTAAACAATATGTTGAAAACTTTGTGGGGAATGTTGAAAACAAGTTAAAAATTTTGTGAATTAAATTTTTTGCTTTCCATAAAATTTTGTGGAATGTTGAAAAAAGTTTCAACTTGCTAAAAAAGAATAATAAATGATAAAGAAACATGATAGACATGTTATCTATCACGGATATTTTTAATAATATCATCAACAGTTGCTTTTATTTTTGGATCTTTTTGAATCTTTTTTTCAATTTGCTGCATGGCATATACCACTGTTGAATGATCTCTGCCGCCAAATTCTTTTCCAATAGAATCATAAGGAAGCTGTGTAATTTCTCTTACAATATAAATTGCAATTTGACGTGCATTTGAAATATTGGAGGAACGTTTGGATGATCGAATATCATCTGCAGTTGTGCCAAAAGTACGTGCTACCTCTTCAATAATTTTTTCAATGGTCATTGGAGCAGGCTGGTCATTATTGATAATATCGCTGATAGCTGCCTGTGCCGTTTTAATACTTGGAGGAGCTCCGTCCAGTAAACAGTAAGCTTGTACTTTTTTGACTGCGCCTTCCAGCTGGCGTATATTATTTTTTAATTTGTTTGCAATATATTCTGCAACTTGGTCAGGTAACTGGAATTCCAGCAATTCTGCTTTTCTTTTAATAATTGCAATACGAGTTTCAAAATCAGGAGGCTGAATATCTGCGGTTAATCCCCATTCAAAACGAGTTAAAAGACGCTCTTCCAAAGTTGCAATATCTTTTGGAGGACGGTCAGATGTCAGTACAATTTGTTTTTTTGCTTCATATAACGTATTAAATGTATGGAAAAATTCTTCCTGTGTAGATTCTTTTCCTGCGATAAATTGAATATCGTCCACCAGCAAAACGTCTGATTTTCTATATTTTTGACGGAATTCTGCTGTAGTACCACGTCGAATTGCTTCAATCAATTCATTGGTAAATTCATCACCTTTGATATAAATAATGTTGGTATTTGGATTATTTTTCTGAATTTCATTACAGATTGCGTATAAAAGGTGAGTTTTTCCCAGTCCGGAATTACCGTAAATAAACAGAGGATTATAAAGTACGGCAGGTTTTGTTGCTACTGCCATAGCTGCCGCATGAGCAAATTTATTTGACGGACCTACAATAAACGTTTCAAATGTAAATTCATAATCATCACTTTTTTTTGTTTCTTCTTTTGTATCTTCCTGCAGTTCCATTTGGTCTTCTGTCAAAATATCAATTTTGAATTCTGACCCCAGGACATTATTAAATGCTTCTTTTAAATTATTTTGATAAGATTTCATAATAATGTCTCGATGAAAGGGAGTAGGTACTTTCAGAACCACAGATCCGCTGGAAAAATCTAAATTAACAGGTTCAATTTTACCAATCCAAAGATTATATGAAACCTCGGGAATTTGATTTTTTAAATAATCGCAAATTAAATTCCATGCCTCAATAAAGGTTTCCATGATTACCTCCAAGCCAGTATATATGTAAAAATAAAAAATTAGTTACAAAAATATACATTTTTATTTTGGGTATATCTCAATTTATATTATCATAAAATACATTTTATTTCAAATTATTTTGTTTTTTTCTCTTTTCATTATATATATAATAAAATAAATGATAATTTTTATAAAAAGTAATTTTATTTAAATAAAAAAGTTGAAAGCTTTTACTTTATTTTTTTTTCTTTTTATGGTATATTAAATAAATTAAATCATACATAAATTAAGTTAAAATAAGTATTGTATGTTTTTTTCATTTTTTTCAATAAAATAGCGGCTTTCCGGTTGACAGACTGCCGGAAGGTACGATATAATGTTAAACTGCAAGGTTTATACCCGAAAGGAGGGTTTTGGATGCTGAGAACATATCAGCCTAAAAAGCTCCACAGAAAAAAGGAGCATGGTTTTAGAAAAAGAATGTCTGATCGCAACGGCCGTAAGGTGTTGGCACGTCGTAGAGCCAAGGGCAGAAAGCGCTTGTCCTACTAAGAGGTAAAAGGCCACTGCACTGTGGCCTTTCTTTTTATTTTTTACAATTGGAATGATTTGTTATGGACAAGTTTGTGCCGTTAAATGAAAATAAGGATTTTAGGCGAATTTACGCAAAAGGAAAATCTTATGTATCTTCGTCTGTAATTACTTACGTTTCCAAAAACCGTTGTAAGCAGATTAGAGTTGGTATTACTACCAGTAAAAAAATAGGAAATGCCGTACAGCGAAACAGAGCCCGCAGACTAATAAGGGAATCTGTTCGTCATTTGGCGGAAGATATCAAAGACGGCTATGATTTTGTTTTTGTTGCAAGAGCAAAAACACCTTTTATAAAATGTCCCGAAGTACAACGGTCCATGTGGAAGCAGCTAAAAGAGGCGGGTGTTTTAAAATGAAGCGTCTTCTGGTTAAGCTTGTGAAATTTTACCAATTAAGTGTTTCACCGTTAAAGGCACCTTGTTGCAAATATTATCCTACTTGTTCTAATTATGCAATTGAAGCAATAGAAAGATTTGGAGCTTTTAAAGGTTTTTTTATGGCAGTTTACCGTATTTTACGGTGTAATCCTTTTAGCAAGGGAGGATATGATCCTGTTCCTGAAAAAAAGGAGAGGCATAAACACATAGAGGAGTAATGCAATGAACGGTATATTTAATTTCTTTGGCAGCATTCTCGGTTATATTCTATGGTTCTTTTATTATATTGTTGGAAATTACGGTGTAGCAATTATCTTATTTACAATTTTATTTAAGTTAATTTTATTTCCGCTTTCTGTCAAACAACAAAAGTCCATGTCAGTTACGGCTAGAATATCTGAGAAACAAAAGGAATTGCAAAAAAAGTATGCAAACGATAAAGCAAAGTATCAAGAAGAGGTACAGAAGCTGTATGCGAAAGAAGGCGCAAAGCCGGGCAGCGGTTGTTTGACTACTCTTTTGCCTTTTCCAATTATGATTGGTCTTTATTATACGATTTTAAATCCTTTGCAAAATGCGCTTCATTTATCAACTGAAGTTATTACAAATGCAACAAATTTGCTCAATCAAATACCCGGTGCAAGTATGAACTTAGGCGGACAATTCAGCGAGATGAATATCATCAGGCATTTTGATCAGCTTGCTCCATATTTAAAAGATATTTTGGGTTCAGATTACAGCAAAGTAGAACATTTAAGCCATAGTTTTAATTTCTTAGGTTTGGATTTATTGGGAACACCTTCTTCATCTCCTTGGTCTTCTATGTTGTTCCTGATTCCATTGATTTGTTTATTGGCATCAATTGGCTCTCAAGTATTTATGATGCTGACAAACGAGGCAATGAAAGGCCAGCAAGGCTGTATGAAATTTGTCATGTTGGCCTTGCCGTTATTTACTGCTTGGCTTGCTTGGACCATGCCGGGCGCAATCGGTTTCTATTGGATTTGCAATACAATTACTACATTTGCGCAAACAGTAGTAATTAACTATTTCTTTAGTTCAGGTCATATGGCGGCAAAGGCAGAAGCGCGGCATTTGGCTAAGATGGAATTGGTGGAAGCAAATATTGTACAAATTCCTGAAGAACAGCGGAAAAAATTATTTGATAAAAGTGAATCAGCACAAAAACAGAAATCAAATAAAAAGAAAAAATAGTACATAAATGCGCGTTTTTGGAGGTGATACTGTGTTCAGAGAAGCAATTGCAACAGGTGAAACCGTAGAACAAGCAATTCAAAATGCATGTTCAGAATTGGGTATTGAATCCTGTGGTGACAATTTTGAGATAATTGAAATGCCTGCGAAAAAAACATTAGGTATTTTTGGAGGAAATCCTGCAAAGGTTAGGGTTTTTGTGAAAGAAAATCCTGCTCAGGCTGCAGCTGATTATTTGCTGAATGTATTAACACAAATGGGAAATGAAAATGTAACCATTGATATTCAGGAAGAAGAAGGCGGCGCTATGTTGTGTGTTTCCGGCGGAGATATGGGATATATGATTGGACACAGAGGTGAAACACTGGACGCACTTCAATATTTATCAGGGTTAATTGCAAATCAATTGGAAGACAGTTATTACAGAATTACAATCGATATTGGTAATTATAGAGAAAAAAGACGCGAAACACTTACTGTTTTAGGTACCAAAATGGCAAATAAAGCTTTAAAAACAGGTAGAAATTATGCTTTGGAGCCAATGAATCCTTATGAAAGAAGAATCATTCATGCGGCAGTACAGGGAGTAGAAGGCGCAAAATCTTGGTCTGAAGGGGAAGATTTAAATCGCCATATTATCATCGGACCTGAAGGCGGAGAGCGTGTTTTTCCTAAAAAACGTTATTATCATAAAGGAAAAAACTCGTATGAGAAAAAACAAAAATCTGATAATACTACACCTAGATATGATTAGAAAATATAATAATTTGATATTATGACGGCCTAAAAGGTACGTTCTAAAAAGGTTGGGGTACCGCAGAAGGTTTCCCGACCTTTTTTATTTATAAATAAAAAAGGATGCTAAGTATGGAACAAATACCATTAAAACAAAAAAAAGTTGGAACTACCATTGCAGCAATCTCTACGGCACAAGGTGCAGGCGGCGTAGGTATGATTCGTATTTCCGGCAAGCATGCCAGAGAAATTGCAGACCGTGTATTTACGTCTCCACATGGAAAAAAAATTGTACATGCAAAGGGATATACGGCTTTGTACGGCAATGTACATAAACCATGTCAAGAAGGAGAACAACCAGAAATTTTAGATGAAGCAATCGCTTTAATTTTTTCTGGTCCTGCCAGCTTTACAGGTGAGGACGTTGTAGAATTATCCTGTCACGGCGGTCTTACCATTATGAAAAATGTGCTGCGTGCCGTTTTTGAAGCAGGCGCTGTCCCTGCACAGCCGGGAGAATTTACAAAACGTGCTTTTTTGAATGGAAAACTTGGTTTAACTGAGGCTGAGTCTGTGATGCAATTAATATCTGCTCAGGGAGAACAGGCAGTAAAAGCAGCATTAGCAGGTCATCAGGGCGCTTTGGAAAAGAAAATCATCCATATACGCGAAATGTTAGTAACTGCTGCGGCTCATTTATCTGCTTGGGCAGATTATCCGGAAGATGATATTCCACAGCTTCAACCTGAAGTGTTGAAAGATAATTTATATCAGGCAAATGATCAAATAGAACGGCTTCTTTCCCAATTTGATGCAGGAAAGGCAATTCGGGAAGGAGTAAATACTGTAATTGCAGGCCGCCCAAATGTGGGAAAATCTACATTGATGAATTTATTGTCCGGCTGTGAACGTTCTATTGTTACCCAGTTTGCAGGTACAACAAGAGATATTGTGGAAGAAACTGTTTTACTTGGAGATGTACCGTTATGTTTGGCAGATACTGCGGGAATTCATCACACAGATGATCCTGTGGAGAGTATTGGTGTAGATAAGGCAAAAGATAGGGTGAAAACAGCAGAACTGGTATTTGCTGTTTTTGATTCTTCCCGTGAATTAAGTAAGGAAGATAAAATACTGATGGAAGACTTGCAAGGAGTACCTGCAGTTGCAATTGTAAATAAAAGTGATTTACAAACCGTGGCAGATTTGGATGCTATAAAAGAAAAATTCAGTCATGTAGTTTACATTTCTGCTATTTCCGGTGATGGTCTAAAACAGTTGGAAGAGGCCGTTGCTGACGTATTGCAAACTGCAAATTTGAACCCGGCAGACGGAATTTTATTTACAGAACGTCAGCGTGATGCTGCACAGCAAGCCGAAGAATCTTTAAAAGAGGCAATTTATGCATTGGAAGGCGGTATGACTTTGGATGCAGTAACAGTTTCTATTGAAGGAGCAATTTCTGCGTTATTGGAATTAACAGGCGAGAGAGCAACAGAAGCTGTGGTTGACTCTGTATTTTCCCAGTTTTGTGTTGGTAAGTAATCAATTTATTTCAGAAAAAATGCTGTTTTGGAGGAAGTGATATAAGTATGAGAAATTGTATGAGATGCGGAGTAGAAATGATAGAAGATTTGGACATAAAAGTTGATATGCAGGGTTATGGTATTTCTATTACAAAATCCGGTATTTTTTCAAGTACCATTGACAAACCAAGAGTAGCAGTTTGTCCCAAATGCGGGGAAATTTCTATGTATTTGAAAGATATAGAAAAGCTAAAGAAGTAAAGCTTTCTCATAGTTTTTTAAAAAGATGCAGCATGCTGCATCTTTTTCTTTTTACTAAAATTTTCTATTTTGAATGTCTAAATTTTATCGTCATTTTTTGCTAAAATTATATTATTTGTATATTTTTTATCAAAGATAGTTAACTTTTTAATTATTATTGACATAAATGTCTTTAATTATTATCATAAAAATAGACATAATGAAATTGAGAGGAGATGTTTGTTTATGAATAGATTAAAAAATAAAACAGCTATTGTTACAGGAGGAGCTTCCGGAATTGGAGAGGCAACCGCAATTTTAATGGCGCAGGAAGGCGCCAATGTAATGATTGGCGATTATAATTTAGAGCAGGCAAATGTTGTAGCAGAAAAAATTAATAAAAGCGGCGGAACGGCAAGTGCAATGTTTTTAAATGCTTTAGAGAAAGAATCCATCAAACAGTTAATTGATGAAACCGTTCAAACATATGGTAAATTGGATATTATTCATAACAATGTGGGAGGAACAAACCCTCAGGCAGATATAGATGTTATAAACATGGATGAAGCAGAATGGCATAGAGGATTTCAATTAAATGTAGACAGTGTAATGTATGGGTGCAGATATGCAATTCCATATATGCAGAAAAACGGAGGGGGCTCCATTATCAATACAACTTCAATGGCAGCTTTTCATGGAGATTTTATGAGAACTGCTTATGGTTCCAGCAAGGCAGCAGTTGTTTCATTCACCAGATATGTGGCGGTGCAATATGGCAAACAAAATATTCGATGCAATGCAGTTGCTCCCGGTTTGATTATGACTCCTGCTGCAATCAATCATGTACCTGACTTTATGAAAGAATTATTTTTAAAATACAATGCTTTACCGTATCATGGAGAACCATATGATATTGCTTATACAGTTTTATTTTTAGCAAGTGATGAATCCAAATTTATTACAGGTCAAACCATAGAAGTAGAAGGCGGTCATTATATAAATAATCCAACAGCACCTGATATGGCTGTATTTGCTCAAGGTAAAAAATAAATTTTAAAATGAATATAGAAAAGGTGGAGAATATGGAACAAACAAAACAGAGAAAATGGCATTATGCATTTTTTATCTTAATTATGACAGGTTTGCTGTTAGGTTTCTCCAGAGGAGGACTGATGAACAGCGGCGGTTTATTCTTAACTCCAGTTGCAAATGATTTCAATGTAAATATAGGAGTATTGACCATATATTTTAGTATTTCTTCTTTGGTTTTAATGTTGGCTTTGCCTATACTTGGAAAATTTATCGGCAAAATTAATATAAAGACGCTGATTATCGCTTCTGCTATTCTGCAAGGCGGCATATTTGCATGTTTTGGTTTGCTTTCCAATGTATGGGGATTTTATATATTGTCCATTCCAATGGCAATCGGAACGGCAATTCCGTGCCATATTCTAGGACCTGTCATTGTAAACAGCTGGTTTAAGAAAAATACAGGTTTGGCTATGGGTGTTATGATGGCAATTTCGGGAGGTATTTCCGCTGTTTTGCAGCCTCAGATCACATCTTTAATCGTAAATGTAGGTTGGAGAAATGCTTACTGGATTACAGGCGTTGCCAGTGCAGCAGTCATGGCAATCATTGCACTTTTCTTTATCCGTCTGCCGGGTAAAAAAGGAGTTCTTCCTTATGGGATGAAAGCGGTTGTTGAACAGGGAAAACAAAATGCTTCTGAACAGCAAAAAATCCATGCAGAAGAAGGTATCAGTGTAAAATCTGCAAAGAAGTCCATTTCTCTTTACGCGCTGGTTCTCTTTATGCTGCTGTTAACAGCGATTGCAAGTTTTTCTCAGTTGATTTCTTCCTTTGTAGTTTCTAACGGATTTGATCTTTCATTTGGCGGCACATCTATGAGCCTGCAGATGACAGGAGCTTTGATCGGCGCTTTGTTCTTCGGAGCATTAAGTGATAAAATAGGCGCTAAAATATCCGTCCTGATTGCTTTATCTTTTGGTATAGCGGCATTTACTTTATTATTGATTGCTCCTGCAAATTCAGTAGTGGTCATGGTTGCTATGGTTCTGTTTGGATTTATGACAGCATCTATGGGAACTATGGGACCGCTATTGGTAAGCGATGTGTTTGGCAGAAAAAATTATGCGGCAATTTATTCTATTGCAGCCATGGGACTGGCAATCGGCAGTATGATAGGCACGCCGTTATTGGGATTTTTGTATGACGCATTTAACAGTTATATTCCTGTTATTATTTTATTGTTAGCCATGATTGGACTGTGTGCAGGCATGATTTTCATCGCGTTTGCGTTTAAGAAACATATGTGGAAAAAAGAAGCGCAGTTAGAGGAACAGGAACAAACAGCAAGCGAACCTATAATATTAAATCCGGAAATAGCTGAATAAAGCAAACCTCTTAAATTAATTACTTTAAGAGGTTTTATTTTTTTATTTGTCTTTCAACAGTTATTATATTACCGTGGAAATATATTCAATTTTGCTGTACGATAAAAATGATTCTATAAATGTAAATGCAGGATAGATTTGATTTAATAAAGAATTAAAATTTTGACTGTTAAGAAAATGTTTTCGGAAATATCAGTTAAAAATTGCAACGCAATGTTTCTATGCTATGATAGCCTATCAATAACCATAAAATCAAAAACGTTGATTGTTAATAAAAAGGTTATATTATTGAGATGTAAGAACCTGCAATAGTATCAAAGTCAAAGATTTTGGCTATTGGCCAGAACCTTGTAACGTTTATCAGTTAGAAATTGCTTCACAATTTCTTTTATGTTATAATATTTTAATATAAATTTACAAGTTTAGAGGAGGCTCTCCATTTGAATTATCATGCCGGAACTTACGATGTGATCGTAATAGGTGCAGGTCATGCAGGTATTGAAGCAGCGCTTGCTTCTGCACGACTTGGCTGTAAAACAGTTATTTTTACAATCAATATGGACGCTGTAGGCAACTGCCCATGCAATCCGTCAATCGGAGGAACTGCAAAAGGTCATTTGGTACGTGAAATAGATGCCCTTGGAGGTGAAATGGGCCGCACTGCGGATGCCTCTTTTATTCAAAGCCGTATGTTAAATTTAGGCAAGGGTCCTGCCGTTCATTCTTTACGGGCCCAAATTGACCGCAGAGAATACAGCAAGATTATGAAGCATAAATTAGAATTACAGGAGAATCTCCATTTAAAACAAGCGGAAATTATATCCATTGATAAAAAGGAAGACGGTACTTGGCAGGCTGTTACCCAAATGAATGCAGTTTATCAGGCCAAAGCAGTGATTATTGCGACAGGTACCTTCTTAGGCGGCAGAATCTATGTAGGAGAAGTAAATTATGCCGGGGGACCTGACGGATTATTTCCTGCCAATCAATTGGGAGGCTCCTTAAAGCAATTGGGACTGCGTTTACGTAGGTTTAAAACGGGAACTCCGGCTCGTGTGCTGCGTTCCAGCATTGATTTTACGAATTTGGAAGAACAGCGCGGAGACGAACCGGTAGTGCCGTTTTCTTACGATACATTAGAGCCGGGAGAAAATAAAGTAACTTGCCATGTGGCTTGGACCAATGAAGATACCAAAAAAGTGATTTTAGAAAATATTCATCGCTCTCCGCTTTACAGCGGTCAAATTGAAGGGGTAGGACCGCGTTATTGTCCAAGCTTGGAAGATAAAATTGTACGCTTTGCAGACAAAGAACGTCACCAAGTATTTATAGAACCATGTGGTTTGGATACGGAAGAAATGTATCTGCAGGGAATGTCTTCTTCTCTGCCTGAAGAAGTACAATTGGCTTTTTATCGTACTGTAAAAGGACTGGAGCATGTTGAAATTATGCGGTGCGCATATGCCATAGAATATGACTGTGTAGACCCGCTGCAAATGGAAGCGACTTTGGAATTTCAAGATATTCCGGGATTATACGGTGCAGGACAATTTAACGGCAGTTCAGGATATGAGGAGGCTGCGGCGCAAGGATTGGTAGCAGGTATTAATGCTGCCCATAAAATTCAGGGAAAAGCACCGTTTATTTTGGACAGAGCTTCTTCCTATATCGGCACATTAATTGACGATTTAATTACAAAAGGTGTAACGGATCCGTATCGTATGATGACTTCCCGTTCTGAATATCGTTTGGTATTGCGTCAAGATAATGCCGATGAGAGGCTCACTCCCAAAGGAAGAGAAATTGGTCTAATCGGGGATGACCGTTGGAATCGTTTTACAGAAAAGCAGCGTCAAAAAGAACAGGAGTATGCCCGTGCGAAAAAGACGGTGATTCCTCCGTCTGAAAAAGTAAACGATATTTTAGTTGCATGCGGTACTACGCCAATTCAAACAGGTACAAGATTAATTGATTTGATTCGCCGTCCTCAATTAAATTATGAAGTGCTGACCGAGGTGGATCCGGAACGTCCGGATTATCCCAAAGCTGTATTCGAAGGCGCTGAAATTGAAATGAAATATGACGGTTATATCAAGCGTCAAAAAGCAGATATTGAAGAAATGCGCCGTCTGGAGCAAAAAGTGCTGCCGAAAGATGTGAATTATCATGAATTGGTTGGTTTAAGAAAAGAAGCCCAAGAAAAATTACAACAGGTAAAGCCTGCGAATATTGGTCAGGCGTCTCGTATTTCAGGCGTCAGTCCCGCAGATATATCCGTTTTGTTGATTTGGCTGAGCAAATTATGATATTGCATAGAAGATAAGCGATAAGTATATACTAAAATCTTGAAGAGATTTCGTCATAATAAAATGACGTTTCTGAGAGGAGGGAAACCCTTGGAAAAACAATCAAAAGTTAAAAATTTCTTCAAGTTTTGCAAATTGTTTATCACAAGAAGTTTTGGGCATGGTATTATGGGCAGAGGCGCTGAACTTGCTTATTATTTTCTGTTTTCATTTTTGCCGCTTATTATTTTTGTGGCAGCATTGATTTCTGCCATGAATATAGATATTTCATCTTTTTCAGGCTTAGAAAGATTGATTCCTCAAGATGTTTTAAATATAATTTCTGAGTATTATCATTATATTTTCGGCGCTCAGAATACGGGATTAATGATTTCAGGATTAGTACTTAGCGTCTATTTCTCATCTGCCGCGGTACGTTCATTGATGAGAGGTCTTGATATCGCTTACCATGTCAAGGAAAACAGGTCGTTTATAAGAAAATTAATCATGTCTATTTTCTTTGCAATTATCTTATTGCTTATGATATCGCTGAGCATGGTAGTTTTGGTTGCCGGCGGTAAAATTATAGAATTAATCATATATGTGTTCCCTGAATACGAGGGATTTGAGTTTGTGACTAACATATTGCGCTTTGCATTGCCAATTGTTCCTATGCTGTTTGTACTTGTATTACTGTTTATGTTTGTGCCCAATCAAAAAGTAAAATTCCGTGAGGCAATTCCAGGCGCATTATTCAGCTTAATTGCTTGGATGGTAGTTTCCGCTATCTTTTCACTTTATGTTTCTACTTTGGGCAATTATTCTGTATTATATGGCTCTTTGGGCGCTATTATTGTATTAATGCTTTGGTTTTACTTAATCGGGATGATATTTGTAATGGGCGGCGAATTAAACGCGTTATTATTTGAATGGAACAATAAAACACCTGAGCCCCGTACTATGAATATAAAATTCTTGGTGAAATCAAAAGGAAAACTGGTAAGATCCTTGCAGCATTTCCGTACTGGGGATAAAGATAAATCGGAGAAAAAAGATAAAAAATAACAGAGGAGAACCTATGGAAGATATCAGAGCATTTTTGGCAGAAAATGCTGAGAAAATGGGGATTTGCTTAACAGATGAGCAAACAGAAAAATTTCAGACTTATGCAGAATTGTTGGTGGAATGGAACGAAAAAATGAATTTGACAGCAATTAAAGACCCAAAAGAAATTGCTGTGAAACATTTTGTAGACAGCCTTACTGTTTTTTCCTGTATCAAGCCGAAAAAAGAAGCGAAAGTCATTGATGTAGGAAGCGGAGCGGGTTTTCCGGGTATTCCAATGAAACTATATCGGGAAGACATTAAATTGACTTTATTGGACAGTTTAAATAAACGTCTTACTTTTTTGGAGGAAGTCAGCAATCGCTTGCATTTGGATACAAAACGCATCCACGCAAGAGCAGAAGAAGCAGGCAGAGATTTAGATTTGCGCATGAAATTTGATATTGCAACAGCCAGAGCAGTAGCGCCTTTGAACGTGCTTTGTGAGTATTGTCTGCCGTTTGTACGTTTAGGAGGAGTCTTTGCAGCGATGAAAGGTCCTAATGCAGAGGAAGAATTGGAAGGCGCCAAAAACGCAATACAGGTACTTGGCTGTGAATTGGAAGAGATGAAAACATTTACATTGCCTGATGACAGCAAAAGAGCTGTTTTAATCATAAGACGTAAAAAGTCGTTTTCAGGAGAATTTCCAAGACACGGTTCAAAAATTGCAAAAAAGCCTTTATAAGCGACATAATTGTAAAGAAACATACAGAAATATTTTTTTATACCACTAAAATTTCTACATAAAACGCATTACTTCCATGATAATCTGAATACACACATTAATTGTAATAATTTGGAAATTAATTTTGTATTCACGTTGGAGGTGGTGCGTTTTGTTGATTTTATCACAAGAAAAGAGAAAAGTAGTTGAAATACCAATTGAGAGGATTGTACCAAATCCATCTCAGCCAAGAAGAATTTTTACACAGACTGAGTTGGACAACCTTTCAAACAGCATCAAAGAAAGCGGATTATTACAGCCGCTGACAGTACGCCGTATAGGTGCAAATCAATACGAGCTAATTGCAGGGGAACGCAGACTAAGAGCATGCCGCATTGCCGGATTTAAAACGGTTTCATGCATTATCAATGATTGTGATGAAAGGCAATCTGCAATTTATGCAATGCTGGAAAACTTACAACGGCAGGATTTGCAGCTGTTTGAAGAAGCTGAGGGAATTGCACGTTTGATTTCCGAATGGGGGGTTACTCAGGAAGAAGCAGCAATCCGTTTGGGAAAAAGCCAGTCTGCAATTGCCAATAAGTTAAGATTGTTAAAATTATCATTGGAAGACCGTAAAAAAATAGCAGAGGCAGGTCTTACAGAACGCCATGCGAGAGCATTGCTTAGAATTCCAAACCAAGCTTTGCGCAGCAAAGTGCTGGATACCATTATAACAAATGGTTATAATGTACAGCGTACAGACGATTACATAGAACAGCTGCTTACTTTAAAGGAAGCTGAAGTAAAGCCAAAAAGCAAAGGAAAACGTACTTTTATTGTAAAAGATATTCGTATTTTTATGAATACAATCAATCATGCAATTGAAACCATGAAACTTTCCGGTATTCAAGCTGTTACTCATAAAAATGAAACTGAAGATTATATCGAGTGTATTGTCAGAATACCGAAAGCAAAATCATCCACCGCTGCTTCTTAAATGCAATTTATGCAGCAGGTACCATTTGTTATACAACACACTGCTTGTGTGTTGTATTCTAAATTTTTAAATTTGCTTACGAGAAACCCTTTCTTTCTTTCCATAACTTTGGAAAAGCCGTGTACAGGTAACTGTATGCGGCTTTTTCCATTTGTGTTAATGCATATCATTGTTTACCAAATGTTTCACGTGAAACATTTTTGTTTTTCTGAGAAATACTCTTTTCCTTCTATATAAAAAATGGTATAATAAATAGACAATTATAGTTCAAAGAACTTTGATGTTGCATCAGTTACATAGGAGGAAACAGCATGGGCAAAATTATTGCCATTGCAAACCAAAAAGGCGGAGTAGGCAAAACAACTACATCTGTCAATTTGGCTGCAGCAATGGGCAGCAATCAAAAGAAAACTTTGCTGGTAGATATGGATCCTCAAGGGAATTCTTCCAGTGGTTTGGGAATTGACCGAAGATCATTAGAAAATTCTGTATATGAAGTATTGGTTGGGCAAGAACAGCCAAAAGAAGTCATTCAATCCACAGAATTTGAATGTTTGGATATTCTTCCTTCCAGCATTGATTTAGCAGCGGCAGAAATAGAGTTGGTATCGTTAGAAAAACGAGAAGCTATTTTAAAAAATGCATTGCTGCCTCTTAGAAGCGAATACGAGTATATTTTTATAGATTGTCCTCCTTCTTTAGGTATCATAACAACCAATGCGCTTTGTGTGGCTGATACTTTATTGGTGCCGATTCAGTGTGAATACTACGCATTAGAGGGACTTTCACAATTGATGAATACGGTTCGCAGGGTAAAACGTCAATATAACGAACATTTAGAGTTGGAAGGCGTACTTTTGACTATGTATGACGGAAGACTAAATTTAACACAGCAGGTAGTAGAGGAAGTTAAGAAATATTTTCCGAAAAAAGTGTTCAAAACAGTAATACCTCGTTCCGTCCGTCTTTCCGAAGCGCCAAGCTTCGGTATGCCGATACAGTATTATGATAAAAGCTCAAAAGGCGCTAAAGCTTACAATGAGTTGGCGGAAGAAATCATTCGTGAAAACCAAAAATAAGAAGGTGAAATAAATTTATTATGGCATTGAAAAAGAAAAGTGGACTTGGAAAAGGTCTGGACGCTATTTTTGCAGAAAATGATACAGAAGCAAATTCCTCTTCTACCGTGATGCTTCGTTTGGATGAAATTGAACCCAATCGAAATCAGCCAAGAAAAGAATTTAATGAAGAAGCTTTAACGGAATTAGCAGATTCCATTGCTCAGCATGGCGTGATACAGCCGTTGTTGGTACGGCCTCTGATGGGAGGGGGATATCAGATTGTAGCGGGTGAACGCCGCTGGAGAGCTTCCAGACGTGCAGGTTTATCTGAAGTGCCTGCGGTGATTAAAGAACTCACTGATAATGAAGTAATGGAAATTGCTCTGATAGAAAATTTGCAAAGGGAGGACCTGACCCCGTGGGAAGAAGCTTTGGGCTACCAAACTTTAATTGATACCTATGGTTTTACACAAGAAGAAGTAGCAAAGTCTATGGGAAAATCACGTCCGGCAATTACAAATAGTTTACGGTTGCTTCAGTTGCCAAAGACCGTTGCAGAGTTTCTAAAAAGCGGAGATATCTCTGCAGGTCATGCAAGAGCTTTGTTGGGTTTAAAAGATGAAAAAGTAATGCTGACTCTTGCAAAGAAAGTTATGCAGGAGGACCTTTCTGTTCGTGAGCTGGAACAGCTGGTAAAAGCAGAAAACGAACAAAAGCCTGAAAAAGCAATCAAAACTT
Source organism: uncultured Clostridia bacterium (assembly GCA_944384835.1). Lineage (GTDB taxonomy): Bacteria > Bacillota > Clostridia > Oscillospirales > Acutalibacteraceae > UMGS1071. Next base: position 108,826 of record CALWUU010000028.1, read on the forward strand.
CTAGGCCTAAGACAAAATATTTTCAGGAAGTAGAGTTGGCGCTTCATGATCATTTAGGAAGAAAGGTCAGCGTAGAAGGTACAAAAAAACGCGGTGTGCTACAAATTGAATTTTATGGAGAAGAAGATTTGGCGGAACTGATTAAAAACTTACATCTTGATGCATAATGATAAACAGAATGTTTCACGTGAAACATTCTAATATACATATTGATTAGAGGAGAAACAAGCATGTTAGATATTAAAGTAATACGAAGTAATCCGGATGCGGTAAAACAGGCGATGAAAACCCGTAATATGGATGCGGATGCAATTATAGATGAAATTTTAGAGATAGACGTACAAAGAAGAAAGATTACAGGAGAAGTAGAAGCAAAAAAAGCAGAACAAAATGCAGATACAAAACAAATTCCTATATTAAAAAAAGAGGGAAAAGATACTGCAGCTCTGATGGAACAATTGAAAAAGCTGTCTGATGAAATTAAAATATTAGACAGTCAGCTTTCTGATTTGGAGAAAAAACAGACAGATATTTTATTGTCTATTCCAAATATACCAAGCCAAACAACGCCTGTTGGCAAAGACGACAGCGAAAATGTTGAAATTCGCAGATGGGGAGAGCCAAAAAACTTTGATTTTGAAATTAAAGCCCATTGGGATATTGGAAAGGATTTAAATATATTAGATCCGGAAACAGCAGCTAAAGTGACGGGAGCGAGATTCCATTTTTACCGCAATCTTGGAGCAAAACTGGAACGCGCCATTATTAACTTCTATTTAAATACTCATAGCCAGCATGGATATGAAGAAATTTTACCGCCGTTCATTGTAAATCGCTCTTCTATGATTGGCACAGGACAGCTTCCAAAATTTGAAGAGGATGCATTCCGTTTGGCAACAAAAGTATCAGAAGAAGATTATTTTTTGATTCCGACTGCTGAAGTTCCTGTTACCAATATGTATCGCAATGAAATTTTAGACGGCAGTAAACTTCCTATAAAACATTGCGCATACTCCGCTTGCTTCCGTGCAGAGGCAGGTTCTGCCGGAAGGGATACCCGCGGCTTGATTCGTCAGCATCAGTTTAATAAAGTAGAGCTTGTGAAATTTGTTGATCCTGAAACTTCTTATCAAGAGCTGGAGGAACTTACCAACGATGCGGAACGCGTATTACAGGCTCTCGGTCTGCCGTATCGCGTGATTAACCTTGTAACGGGAGATATTGGCTTCTCATCTGCAAAAACCTATGACATTGAAGTTTGGATGCCTTCTTACGGACGCTATGTAGAGATTTCTTCTTGCTCTAACTTTGAAGATTTCCAAGCCCGCCGCGCAGGAATTCGTTTTAAACACAATCCAAGAGATAAGGCTCAGTATGTGCATACATTAAACGGCTCCGGCGTTGCAGTTGGCAGAACAGTAGCAGCTATTTTAGAAAACTATCAAAATGCAGACGGCAGCGTTACCGTGCCGGAAGTATTGCGTCCGTATATGGGTGTGGATATTATTAAATAATATGGTATGAAAAGGGAAACAAGGACGAGTTGTTTCTCTTTTCTTTATATCATGAAAAAGGATAGTGTGCAGTTATGAGAACAATGGCAGATTATACGGCAGTTAGAAAAATTGCCAGCTATGAAGTGAATCTATTTGGTGAATTACGATTGTCTGCTGTACTTAGAATTTGTCAAGAGGTTGCGGAAGAACATCTTACTATGTATGATATGGATCACGTAACATTAATGAAAACACAAAATTTAGCCTTTCTTATTTTAAGAGTGGGTATGAACATAAATCGTTTTCCCAAGGATGGAGAAACCATTACCGTTTTAACTCGGCCGGAGGGGAACAGCGGAGCACAGTTTTATCGTTCCTATAAAATATGTGCCGGTCAGGAAGAACTAATGGATATTATGTATTCTAATATTTTAGTGGACAGCAATACCCATAAAATTGCGCATCCAAGCAGACTTGATTATCTGGAGATAGATATTAAACAGACGCTATCGCCCAAGCAAAAGTTAAATAAGCTAAAAGTACCTGAAGATGCAGAACAATGGGGAATACGTCAAATTCGTTTTTCCGATTTGGATTTTAACGGACATATGAGCAACAGTATTTACGGCAATATTATTGAAGATTATTTGCCATATAACTATATAAATAATAGTAATATAAAAAGAAAAGAGTTATATCGATTACAAATTAACTATGTAAAAGAGAGTAAACTGAAAGACGATATGATTATTTTTGGAAAAGAAACAGATCAAGGCTTTATTATGGCGGGTAGTGTTCAAGGCTGCCGTACATTTGAATGCCAAGGACAATTTCGTTCTTAAGAGAATATAGTTCTTTTTCAGAAAGTACAAATCTGTATTGTGTACTAGGATGTATTTTGTGTAAATTATGGATTTATTTCTATATACATTTGCACTATAAAAATAAATCGTTTCATAAACGATAAAGTGTGTCAAAAAATTAGGCAAAGTTACTTATTTCTGCTGGGGTGAGAAGGAAAATGTCTGGTAACATTTTTATATTGAAAGTATGTATGCGTAATGTTATAATAATAGGAATAAAAACATGGTAGAGTGTAAGAATAAAAAAGGAGGAAGAGAATGTTAAATTCTAATTATGATGAAAAATTTGTAAAAGAAGGACTTACTTTTGACGATGTGCTTCTAATCCCTGCTGAATCTAATGTTTTGCCAAAGGAAGTAGATTTTTCCACTTACTTGACAAAAAAAATTAAGCTGAACACCCCTTTAATGACGGCTGCTATGGATACTGTTACAGAGGATGATATGGCAATTGCCATTGCTCGGGAAGGTGGTATTGGTATCATTCATAAAAACATGTCTATTGAGGCACAAGCAGATCTTGTTGACCGGGTAAAACGTTCAGAAAATGGCGTTATTGTAAATCCATTTTTCCTTTCTCCACAGCATTCTGTATATGATGCAAATGCAATTATGGCTCGTTATAAAATTTCAGGTGTTCCTATTTGTGAAAATGATAAACTGGTTGGTATTATTACAAACCGCGATTTGCGTTTTATGACAGGTGCTGATTTTGAACAGCCTATTTCCGCAGTCATGACCCATGAAAAATTAATTACCGCACCGGTTGGCACTACTTTGGCGCAGGCACAAGAAATTTTGCGCCAGCACAGAATTGAGAAACTTCCTTTGGTGGATAATCAAGGTAGGCTAAAAGGATTAATTACCATTAAAGATATTGAAAAAGCAGTTCAGTATCCCCGTTCCTCCAGAGATGCCAACGGCCGTTTGCTGTGCGGTGCTGCAGTAGGCGCTACCCAAGATGTATTAGAGCGCGTAGAAGCTTTGGTACAAGCTCAGGTAGACGTTATTGCGCTTGATTCTGCACATGGACATAACAGTGGTATTATTGATGCTGTACGCAAAATCAAGGAAGCATTCCCGGAAGTTCAGTTAATTGCAGGTAATGTTGCAACTGCAGAGGCAACAGAGGCATTAATCCAGGCCGGTGCTGATTGTGTTAAAGTTGGCATTGGACCCGGTTCTATTTGTACAACCCGTGTTGTTGCAGGTATTGGCGTTCCTCAAATTACAGCTATTTATGATGCTGCATGTGTTGGCGCAAAATACGGTATTCCTGTGATTGCTGACGGCGGTATTCAATATTCAGGTGATATTGTAAAAGCTTTGGCAGCAGGCGCCAGCGTGGTTATGGTAGGATCTTTGGTTGCAGGTTGTAAGGAATCTCCAGGAGAAACAGAGCTGTTCCAGGGTCGTCAGTTTAAGGTGTATCGCGGTATGGGCAGCATGGGCGCTATGGGTAAAGGCAGTACGGACCGTTACTTCCAAGAAGATGCAAAAAAATTGGTACCGGAAGGTGTGGAAGGTCGTTTGCCTTATCGCGGTCCATTGTCAGATACGGTATATCAATTAATGGGAGGATTACGTGCAGGTATGGGATATACAGGCTGTGCAACCATTGAGCAGCTTCACGAAAAAGCACAATTTATCCGTATTACAGGCGCCGGTTTAAAAGAAAGCCATCCTCATGACATTCAGATTACAAAAGAGGCTCCAAATTACTCTTTTCATTCCAGTTATTAATCTGTTTTATTTAAAATAAAAAATTTTATATTTTCTTGAAAATTGTTATTGACAAAATTATATTTATATAATATAATAAAACTCGCTTCGTTCGACCGAATGTCTACGAAGTGAGGCATATGGCGGCATAGCTCAGCTGGCTAGAGCATTCGGTTCATACCCGGAGTGTCGATGGTTCAAGTCCATTTGCCGCTACCATGTGGCTCGTTCGTCAAGAGGTTAAGACACCGCCCTTTCACGGCGGGTTCACGGGTTCGAATCCCGTACGAGTCACCAGATGAAAAAACACATCAACAGAATTTCTGTTGATGTGTTTTCTTTTTTCTATATCAAAATATTGCTATCGAGAATATGTGATATCTTTTGAATCAGTTGATTGATAGAAACAATGAATTGCTTTTACCTATTGTGGTTGTTGGGAACATATCTCATAACAATTTATTTAGAGTGGGAAAGAGAGATGAAGTACGAATGCAAAAGTTTAGTTAACGATATATTTGTTATAAAATATAACGTATTCATAATTTTCATTTTTTTAAAATTTTTTATTTTGGGAACATGAGTCAAACATATGTGGATGAAAGATGGTGTTGCAATTTTTTACCCTGTTACAAGCACATAACCGAAAGGTACTAAGGAACTTCTAATTATTATGTGAATATGGTAATATTTAGCTGTCAAAATTGCATTACAATTTTTTTTATGTTATAATATCCCCATTCATGTGAACGTTTAATAAGAAAGAGGTTTATAATAAATATGAAGAAGAGAGTTTTACTAATAGTTGCAGCAATGTCTTTATTGGTAGCGGTTGGTTTAACAGGATGCGGCGGCACAACCGTTGCGGATCCAAATGCGTCCTCCAATACTGCAGCCCCTACTGCGTCTATGGCTCTGTCAGAGGTATCCGAAGATAATTTAAATGGTATGATTACTTACTTAAAAGGCAACGGTGTTATTAATGAAGCAACAACAGACATGAAAGCGGAAATGATAGGCGCCGTTTCAGGAAAAATGGTCCAAGCTATTTATGGGGACAGTGTCGCTTTAGTTGAAATTTATGAATTCGATAAAGACAATTTAAACGACAATGCACAAGAAGTTATTCAAAACGCAAAAGAAAATGGAAAATTCCAATCTATGGATGGAGAATTAACAGCGACTTTGTCCAATAACGAAAAATATCTTATGATATATAAAGATGTTTATACAGATGATACCAATAGACCGATTCAAGAACGTCTTTTAACGTTATTCAAAGAATTTGAACCAACCGGAACTTCTTCCAATGCTGACAATGGAACTTCTTCAGAAGAGAATTCATCTGAAAGCCAAGTGAATGATGCTTCCTCTACAACTGCTGAAAGCGCAGTTCAATAAGGGGGCTTTATAACATAAAAAAGCAAGCTCTATGAGCTTGCTTTTTTATTCTTCATCATTCTGTTTGGATAACGCGTCAGAAACCTTTTGATTCCACATCATTAATTTTTCCTCCAAATCATTCCAAACAATTTCTTTTTCTGTTTCATTTAGCACTTCGTGGCGCATATGGGGATAAATTTGATAGGAAATATTGTCATATCCCACTTGGCGCAAAAGATCTACCGCTTCTAAAAAGCGTTCTTCTGAACCCATGCATGGATCATCTTCTCCGGAAATAAACCAAATAGGTAAATTAGGATTTGTGACGTTCCATCCTTTAGAACTATAAACCATTTCCATGACTTTAAATAATGCTTGATATCCGCTTAGCGTAAAATGAAATTGGGTGAGAGGATCATTGTCATACTCCGCCAGAATATCCGGATTGCTGCAGACCCAAGCATTTGGAGATTCTTCACCGGCAAATCTTCCGTCGTCTTTGTATTTGCTTAAACGATCCAGCAGCTTACTGTGCGCATGGTCTCCTTTTAATGATTCCATAAACTTTACAAGAGTTTGTCCCACTTTACAACCGGGTACATAAACAGGACATCCGGATATAATTAAACCGTCTAATGTAAAATCTAATTTTTTCAGATAAGCGCGTGCTATCAAAGAACCCATACTGTGTCCCAATAAATAAAAGGGCAGACCTGGATGTTTCTTTTTCATTTGGGTTCCTACCAAAGCCACATCTGCAATTAACCCTTTTTCTCCGCCTTGATAGAAATAACCCAAATCTTCTTCGGATTTTACACTGCCGCCATGACCTCGGTGATCGTGAATGATACAGGCAAATCCTTTAGAAGCGAGAAATTCCATAACAGAACGATATCTTTCTTTATGCTCACACATTCCATGCGATATTTGTACTATGCCAATCGGAGCAGAATCCGGTGTTATTGTCATAACGCTCAGCTGCAGACCATCTACTTTGGAAGGAATATAAAACGATTCTGTTATAACTGCCATTGTAATACCTCCTTAATTCATTTTCTTTTCTAAATAGTATCACTTTTTTTCTTAAAAAGAAATTGACATACCAAACAAAATTAATTTTGATTTTATATCACCCAGTTACAGCCATAAAATGAGTAACGAAGTGTGGTGAAAATAACATAACAATTATCCTGCATTTATGGTAAGTGATGACATCAAATAGAGTTTAAATTATTTCCAAACGTTTTTATTTTTTGAAAGTAACTGTGTATTTTTTCTGTTTTATAATTGACACATATAATTCTATTAGTTTATCACATTCAAGGACAAATACACGTTTATGCTTATTGTTTCAAAACAAAAAGAACTTTCCTAATATCAAATAAGGAAGTTCTTTTCGTATGATCCATCAAGCACAAAAGCGATGCTCACCTATTACGGTAAGAACGGGTCTGGATAGCATCCATTGATTACTGGTTTTTGCAGGATTATAATAATAAATAGCGCCGCCTGTGGGATCCCACCCATTAATCGCATCCCTTGCAGCTCGGTATGCCGATTCCGCAACCGTATGGTTTACGCCGCCGTCATAGAGACATGAAAAGGCGCCCGGCTGATAAATAACACCTGCCAATGTATTAGGAAAACTGGGATGCTCAATCCGATTCATAATAACGGCTCCCACAGCAACTTGTCCTACATATTCTTCGCCGCGGGCTTCGGCAGAAATAATACGGGCTAATAAATCTACTTCGCTCTGTGTAAAACTGCCGTTTCCATCGGTACTGGTACCGTTATCGTTGCTAGTATTTGTACCAATGCCAAGAGCGGCCAATGTTTTTTCTCCTGCAATACCGTCGGGAGAAAGACCATGATCTCTCTGAAATGCAGTGACAGCTTCTTTTGTCTGGTTACCGTAAATACCGTCAACATTTCCCTGTAAATAACCCAGGTCTTTTAATTTGGTTTGAATTTGGCGAACTTCTTCTCCGCGAGAGCCTAAGTTTGAAAAAACAGCAGTTGTACCCTCTTCAGAAGAAGCAGATTCACCAGTAACTGAATTTTCAGCTTTTACTTTTGCTCCCGCATACTGAGTAAGCAGTACAATTACAATAATATTCACCAATAAAACAGCTAAAATAGAAAGTATATATTTTAAGCTGATACGTTTCATGTAAAAGCTCCTTTCATTTATAAAAGATATTGCTCTTAAAGAAGTGTTCCATATTTTTAATAAATTATTTGTTTTTCTATTTTGTTTTACTATGATATGAAATAATTTTTTCTAATATGTACAAGCTAATAAAACAGTTTTTCATAAATATAAATATTTTAAAATAATTGCAAAAATGTGTTGACTTATGTCAAACTATTTGATATGATATATGAGCGCCGTTGAACGGGCTAAAAGTTGAAAAGGTTTTTAAAAATCTTTAAAACAATCACTTGACAAAGCAGAAAGACTATGATAAAATAGTGAAGCTGCCCTAAAGATGGGCGCCAAGCAAGGACCTTGAAAATTAAACAACACAAGACAACTAAGAAGCGTTAAGATACAGAAATGTAAGACGAATATTAGGAACCCGTAATTCAGGAAAAGAATTAAGAAAAAAGACGTTAGCAAACGTTGAAGAGCAGAGAACACTCTGAAATAAGATTTGAAGCGCGGAAGCGATTTAAATACCAAATTTTAG
>CALWUU010000029.1 GCA_944384835.1 uncultured Clostridia bacterium
TAACTGTGTTGCTGTTATCTCCTGTTTGAGGGGAATTCATTGCATTCGTATTAGCTGCTTGCGGAGCAATGGTAAATTCTGTTGCAACTTCACCATCTGTATAAACCAATGTCAATGTGTGTGTACCTTCTGCAAGTGTTTCCAAATATGCGGCATTTAAGGTTACCACTGTACTGCCGCTTACAGCTGTATAGTTTTCAGCTGCAACTTCAACACCGTCTACTTTTACGCCTGTAAATTTAGCAAAATCGCCGTTTGATTTTACAGTTAAACCGTTTGTGTTGCCTTTATTCCATGTAGCGTTTGCACCTTCAATAATTTGGTAGCTTCCGGTCACTCCTGCTTTTTGTACCAAACCTGCAATTGCATCTTCAATTGCCTGTGCCATTGCGTCTACTTCTGCTTGTCTGCTAATATCCAAACCGGTCACTACTGCGTTAACAGCATTGTCCACAGCTGAAAAATCTACATAGTCGTCTCTGTTCAAAGAGTTTGCATGTGCAATTGCTGCATCTACTTTGCTGTAATCTGCACCTACTTGATAGTTTCCGTTTTCATCAACACTTAAATTGATTTCTGTGGAATTATTAACAATCGCAGGAGCTTCATTTGCTGTATTTGTATTTTCAGGAACAATCAGCATTTTATCATCTGTGCTGCTGTTATCTGTGAAAGTCAAAGTTGCACCTTCTGCAAAAGTTAGGGAAGCATTGCCGTTTTTGTTATCCAAGTTCACGCCATACCAAGAGTTATCTCCTGTGACAACGGAAAAATCACCGCTGACAATTACCTCAGAACCATTTACAACCAGCGGAGCGCCGTCTTGTGCACTCTCATGGTTCAAGGTTACATTATTCAATGTTAGATTTTGAGAACCGTAAACATCCAAAGTATGTTTGGTTGCTGCGGTGGAAACCAAATCTACATCGTTCAATGTTACATTGTTTGCCTGAACTTTTACCAATTGAATTTGGCCTTCTGTGTTCATTTTAAAATCATCAGCAGCGGTGATGGTATGACCATTACCGTTAATTGTAATATTGTCAGTTCCGTTGATGTAAATTTCTTCACTTACCTGAATATCGCTCATTAAGTCAATTGTGGTGCCTGGTTTCAGATTGTTCATAATCTGTTGTACAAACTCAGCTTTGTCATCCACTTTAATGGTAAAGCCGTTTAATTGAACGTTATCACCTGAAATGCCAGGGTTCCAAGCATAACCGTTTATAGGGTCAGAATAGCCTGCATATGTATTGTTTGTAAAATCTTGTACCACATTGTTTGCGGTTACTGTACCTGTTGTAACAGCACGTGCATTAATCCATGAATATAATGTAACATTTTCCAAAGTGGTGGTGCCTGCATCTGCTACATTAACATAAATAGAACCACTGTTTTGTGTACCGTCTGCAGCCTTTAGAGGTAAACATTCAACATTTCTCAAAGTTAGGTCTTTACCGCTTCCTGCCAATTCAACTACTTTGTTGCAGCCTTCATAGTAGGTGTTATAATTGCCTTGTAATTTTACATTTTCAATGGTAACGCCTGTACCACCGACTGTAATAAAGTTTTGACTTACCCAGTTACCTGAATTTGGGTCATAGTTACTGGTGATAGTAACATTGCCCTCACCTCTAATGGTGATGTTGTTTGCATGGATTGGGAAAACAAATCCACTTGTTACTCCATTAATGTTGGCTTCGTGTGTGATACAGTCATCACTCACGTCGTACACGCCATCAGCAAGCACCCAAGTTTGTCCATCTTGCTGATTGTTGATTGCATTGACTAATTCTTCAGAGGTAGAGATGTTGATCACATCACCCTCTGCAGCCGATGCTACTGCCGGAATCATGCAAAATACCATAGCGATTGCCACAAACATAGACAGTAACTTACACTTTTTTGTTTTACTATTCAAAACAAACTCCTCCTCCTTTGTCTGACAGATAATATAAAATATATCTGTCAAAAAACTTTTCTTTTGTGATCACAAGGAAAAGCATTTCCAATTACAAAGCAAATACACTTTATTATTTCACATTAGCGCAATAAAGCAAAACTTGAATATGTTCTAGAAACATATTGGAGAAATGATGATAAAATCCATCCTTCATTTCTATTTGCAATATTTAAGTATGCTTGCAAAGATAAAAAATGATTTAAAGTGTACTTTTTTGAAAAGGCGCGATACTCTCCTTATATTTTTATATTATGGTATATATTTCCTGTTTTTTCAACTTTATTTGGTATGTATATAAAAAATCATATATTTTTTGTAAAAAATTGAAATAAAAAATAAAAAAGAAAGAACATGCGAATATACTGCCTGTTCTTTCTTCAAAAATGATTCCATATATGATATGAAATATGTCATACATAATTTAATACTATCATCTATTACATAAATTTATTTTTTTAGTTTCATTGCTTCCTTTACAGCAGAAACAATATCCTGAGCTGTCATATGGTATTCTTCCTTTAAGAAAGGCATTTTTCCAACTTGACCAAATCTATCCTTTACTCCCACTGCTCTAAGGGGAACAGGATATTCTTCCATCAATACTTCGCACACGGCAGAGGTCAAACCGCCAATCACATTATGATTTTCCGCAACCACTACTGCGCCTGTTTTCTTTGCAGAAGCTACCACAGCGTCACGATCGATTGGTTTTATGGTGTGAATATTGATAATTTCGGCATCAATGCCTTCTTGTTTTAAAATTTCGTTTGCCTCCATGGTCTCTTGTACCATAATACCGCTGCAAAATATGGTAACTGATGTTCCTTCCTGAATGCAATCTGCCTTGAACAAATCAAATTTGTAATCCGCATCAGTAAATACATCACCAATAGTTTTACGGAACATACGGATGTAAACAGGACCTTTATAAGCAACAATTTGCGGAAGCGCTTGTTTGAACTGTGCAACGTCTACCGGCTCATAAATCACCAGTTCCGGAATTGAGCGGAGTACACCGATGTCTTCCATACTCATATGGGTGCCTCCGTTGAATTCTGCGGAAATTCCCGGGTCACTGCCGATAATTTTAACGTTTTGCTTTGCATAAGCGATGGAAATTGCAATTTGGTCACAAATTCTGCGGGAAGCAAATGGAGTAAAAGAAGTAATAAACGGAATAAAGCCGTAACTGCTCATTCCTGCAGCAACACTTGCCATATTTTGTTCCGCAATGCCAACATCAATTGCGCGTTCCGGATATTTTTTTCTGAGAGGGAACGTACCGTTTGGTTTTGCAAGGTCGGCGTCAATGACAACAATATTTTCGTTTTCCGCCATCATTTGATCTAAACATTCGCATAAAACTTGACGCATTTCCATACTCTTATTCCCCCCTGATTTCTGCAATTGCAGCTTCCATTTGTTCTTTTGTCATAGGAATGCTGTGATTTCCAAAGCCCATTTCTTCAATAAATTTGACACCTTTTCCTTTTACAGTGTTCAAAATAATCATACTTGGCTTATCTGCTTGTTTTGCCTCTGTAATGGCTGCGTCAATAGCTGCAAGGTCATGACCGTCTTTCAGCTCAATGGTATGCCAGCCGAACGCGCGCCATTTTGCGCCAAGATCGGCAATGTCGCAAATATCGCTGACATCGCCGTCAATCTGCATATTGTTATAATCAGTAAAAGCAATCACATTGCTCAGCTTTTGCTGAGCCCCAAACATGGCAGCTTCCCAAATTTGACCTTCTTGGCTTTCACCGTCACCGATAATGGTATAAACCGCAGCGCCGTCCTTACGAATTTTAGAAGCCAGCGCAACACCCATAGCGCAGGAAAAACCTTGTCCCAAAGAACCCGTGGTCATATCAATGCCCGGCGTACGGTTCATATCGCAGTGACTTGGTAAATTTGTACCGGATTGGTTCAAGGTAAGTAACCAACTTTTGTCAAAATATCCTTTACGGGCAAGCATTGCATATACAGCAGGACCGCTGTGACCTTTTGAAACAATCAGACGGTCTCTGCCTTCCATTTTTGGATTTTTAGGGTCAATATTCATATGTTTTTCATAAAGCACAACCAGCAAATCCACAATGGATAAACTGCCTCCAATATGCCCTACACCCAAAGTTCCGATGGTGGTAACAACGTCAGCACGAACATCGGCGCAAATTTGTTTTAAATCTTCCATTTTTACCTCCCGCAAAACATGACATATCTCTAAACAGAATATGCCTGTATCGTTTCCATCACTTTTCTTGTTGTTCATGTTGATTCATACATGTTTCTTGTTTTTATTATACTGTATCCCTATCGGAAAATCAAACCGAAGGCATAACTAAAATATTGTATCAGTACCGTTATTTTATCATCATTTCTACCAAATCACACAGGAAATGCCTAAAAAAATAAACTGCACCACCATTGGAATACCAAGCCAATATCTACATTCAGGTATCTGAAAATTGGCTGTGATAAAGTTTGGCATAAAAACCGTTACGCGCCAACAGTGTGTCATGATCTCCCTGCTCGATAATTTTACCTTGTTCCATGACCAAAATCACAGTGGCATTTTGTATGGTGGACAAACGATGAGCAACAATAAAGCTGGTTCTGCCTTCCATAATATTCTGGAACGCCGCCTGTACTTTTAATTCTGTTCTGGTATCAATGCTGCTGGTTGCCTCGTCTAAAATTAACATTGGAGGATTCACCAGCATCACCCTTGCAATACAAAGCAGCTGTTTTTGTCCTTGTGAAATATTACCTCCGTCTTCGGCAATAACAGTATCGTAACCATTTGGCATTTGCATTATAAAGCTGTGTGCAAATGCGGCTTTTGCCGCTGCAATTACTTCTTCATCTGTTGCATCCGGCTTGCCGTACGCAATATTGTCCCGAATGGTTCCATGGTACAGCCATGTATCTTGTAGCACCATGCCGAATTGGCTTCTCAGGCTGTCCTTTGTCATTGCAGTTGTAGAAATACCGTCCACAAAAATGGTTCCTTTGTCTGCATCATAGAACCGCATGAGCAAATTAATAAATGTAGTTTTTCCGCATCCAGTAGGACCTACAATGGCGATTCGATCACCTGGATTGACATGCAGATTAAAATCTTCAATCAATTTGGTATCTGGCGAATAGGAAAAGAACAAATGGGAAATATCCACTTCCCCTTTACAGCGTTCTAATTGGATAGCATCTGGCGCATCTGCCGGTTCCGACGTTTCGTCCAACACTTCAAACAGACGTTCGGCAGAAGCAAACGCAGTTTGAATTTGTGTGATAACACCCGTCACCTCATTGAACGGTTTGGTGTATTGATTGGCATACGTTAAAAACGAGGTAATACCGCCAATGGATATGGAAACCGGAATTCCTGTTATGGCACAAATAGAACCCACAACCACAACAGCTGCATAGACCAGATTGTTTACAAACCGCGTAGACGGATTAGATAAAGCAGAATAAAATTGCGCCTTTTGACCGTAAATACGCAGCTGCTCGTTGATTGTTTGAAACTCCTGAAACGCACGGTCTTCATAGTGAAAGGTTTTGACCAGCTTTTGATTACCCACCAATTCTTCTACATGACCACTCAATTGACCTTGGATCGCCTGCTGTTTGATAAACATTTTATGGGACAATTTTGCAATAAAAGCCGCAACAAAAATGGACAACGGCGTAATCAGCACCACAACCAGCGTAATTAGAGGACTAATCATCAGCATAAATACAATGGTTCCCACAATGGTAACAATGCCTGTAAAAAACTGCGTGAATCCCTGCAATAAACCGTCGGCCACTTGATCTACATCGTTCACCAAACGGCTGATCAGGTCTCCGTGGGCATGACTGTCCAAATATTTCAGCGGCATGGTATTTAATTTTTGATACGTCTGAACACGCATATCCTGAGTAGTAAGGTAGGTCAATTTATGGATGCAGTATGCCATAATCCATTGAAATACCGTAGAAACCACAATGGTTGCGGACAAAATACAAATGGTCTGCAAAATAGCAATATGATTCACGTTACGGTAGCCAATCATGTAATCCACAGCCTGACCAATTAGAATCGGACCATACAGCGTGAGCGAGATTTGTATCACCGCACTGACAATTGCCGCAATTAAAAATCGGTTGTATGGTCTGCAATATCTCATAACACGCTTTAAAATAGAAAATTTCATACCATACGCCTCCTCACTATTGTATTACAGCTCGTCCTCACGCATTTGAGATAAGCAAATTTCTTTATATACGGGACACGTAGTTAAAAGTTCTTTATGGGTGCCGATTCCCATAACATGCCCTTGATCCAGCACAATAATTTTATCGGCATTGCGAATGCTGTTTGCTCTTTGCGATACGATAATCACCGTCATATTTGTTGTTTCTTTTGCAATTGCCGCACGCAGCTTTGCATCTGTGGCATAATCCAAAGCGCTAGCACTGTCATCTAAAATCAAAATCTCCGGCTGCCCTACCAATGCTCTGGCAATGGTCAGTCTCTGTCTTTGTCCTCCGGAAAAATTGGCACCGCCTTGGCTGACTTCGGTCTGCAAACCATTTGGCAGCTTACTTACAAATTCCTCTGCCTGTGCAATACGCAGTGCCTGCTCCATTTGCTCTTTGGAAGCATGCTCATTTCCCCATTTTAAATTACTTTCAATGGTTCCCGTAAACAGTACGGCACGCTGGGGTACAACGCCGATTTGCTCTCTTAACTGTCCAAACGGATATTGTTTCACATCAATGCCATCAATGTAAATTGTGCCTTGGGTAGGATCATAAAAACGGGGAATCAAAGCAGCAACAGTCGATTTTCCAGAACCTGTACCGCCTATAATCCCAACCGTTTCCCCCGGATAAATTGCTGCGGACAAATCGTACAAAGCGCTTTGGTGAGCCTGCATATCATAAGCAAACGATACGTGGTCAAATAAAATTTTTGGCGTTTTGCCGTCTTTTTTTACCGTAATCATCTGTTGTGTCTGCTCTGTCACCGCAGGTTGGGTATCTAGAACCTCGTTGATTCTGGAAGCGGACGCTGCTGCTTTTGTAAACGTAACCACCAAATTGGCTACCACAATTAACGCAAGCAATGTTTGCGTCATATAGTTTACAAGGGCAATGACATTGCCTTGGCTCACACCTCCGTTATCCACACGATATCCGCCAAACCATAAAATCGCGACAATGGCCAGATTCATAACGGCGTAAGTCAGCGGATTAAGCAGCGCTGTCAACTTACCGACACTGATTGCTGTTTCCGTTTGCTCCGAAGCAGCCTGCTCAAACCGTTTTTGCTCCTCCTCCTGTTTGGAAAAAGCTCTAATGACGCGTACACCTGATAAACCTTCTCTTGATATCAGAGAAATCTGATCCAGTTTTTTCTGTGCTTTTTTATAAAATGGTACGGAACGGGACATCACCATGTATAAAATCAGCGCAATGATAGGCGTTGCTACCAGCAAAATAAGACCAAGCTGCCAATCGATTAGCATAGCGGCAATGATTGCACCGATTGCCAAAAACGGCGCTCTGATCACCAAGCGAATGAGCAATGCCACCGCCTGCTGCAATTGATTGACGTCATTTGTAATGCGTGTAATCAAGGAAGGAGTACCAAAGCGGTCAATTTCCCCATGAGAAAATGAATTGATTTTTTCGTACATTTGATTGCGCACCGCAGTGCCAAATCCCAAGGAAGCAATAGAGGCAAATTTTTGACAAACCAACGCACTGCATAAGCCAACTACACCCAATCCGATTAACACGCCGCCCATGTGCCAGACATAGGTTAAATTCCCTTGACGCACACCCTGATCTATGATCAATGATGTAACAACGGGTACAATCAACTCAAAAACAGCTTCAATCAATTTAAAAATTGGTCCCAATATCACATAAACGCGATATTTTTTTAAATATGGAAGAAAACGGAACATCTTATCATTTCCTCATACGTAATCATTCGTTTATATTTTGATTCAGTATATCATATTTTACTCGTTGAAACCATACCACATTATTTTTTAGTACGATAAAGACAAAGAACCTTATTTTTACAGCCGAGCTTTTATTTCTTACGCCAAATAATTTTGTTCCAGATTGAAAATTGAACCGAACTCAGGCAGAAATGCAGAAACGAATTGCCTTAGGAAACAAAATCGGCGGATATATCTCCATGATTGACAAACATACAGTTCTTTTGTTCAATGACACATGCAAAAAAGATTGGGGTGTACCAAAAAAGCAAATTACAAGTGATATCCCATGTTATTGCGGCTGATTCAACTAAATTGTGATTTTTACTTTGTCAAATTTTATAGATTGCATTGTATACGTACATTTGACAAAACACGGCGCACATCGTGATATTTTACATTTATACCCAGATTTTTATCTTAAAAATCAGACACATCATACATTTTAATTCAAAAAATAATAGCATAAGCCCCCAAAATGTTGTATAATGTAAAAACGAAAAAGAAGGTGTTTAATATGATTTTCTCTTGGGAAACGGAACTGGAATTTTTATTAAGAATTATATTATCTATCATTTGTGGTGCCGGCATTGGTTTGGAAAGAGAAACCCGGCTGAAAACCGCAGGTATCCGTACACATATCATTGTATCTTTAGGGTCTGCACTAATGATGATCATTTCAAAATACGGGTTTGAAGATGTTTTGCAATCCGGCAGCATGTCATTGGATCCTTCACGTATTGGAGCGGGAATTGTTACTGCAGTCGGTTTTATCGGTGCGGGCGTTATTTTTGTCCGCAACCAAACAATTTCAGGCGTAACAACCGCAGCCGGTATTTGGGCAACAGTCGGAATTGGTATGGCAATTGGCAGCGGTATGTATATCATTGGCATTTTGACGACTATTTTACTGATTATTTTACAGCTAGTGCTGCATCGCAATAACAAAATCTTCAAACCGTTTATTTCCGTTCAAATTACACTGTTTGTACAAGAGGAACAAGATCCGATTGAAATGATCCATGCACTTTTCCCCGATAAACGGGTAAAAGTTCTAGATATCGCTGCCCATAAAGTTGATTCTGAGCATGAAGAATCCGATGTGAAATTAACTATTTTAGTACCAAACTCTTATTCTTCTTCCGATATTATGAAAGTATATCAAACTACACCTTATGTGAAAAATATTAATTTTTAACCTATAAACCAAACATAGAGAAAAACTGCGTCTGACAGCCATTTGCAGCTGTTTTACGCAGTTTTTTTAAATAAATTCTTAATTGATACTCTTTAAAAAAACATATGTCGTCTCATCTGACCGATCCGGGGAAAAACAGTAATCCAATCGCTCAAAATTTTGCAGTTCTTCAATATTGCTAATCTGTTTTTCAGCCATGTACCGTACCATTTCACCTCGCATCATCTTACATTTGGTTCCTTTTTCGACTACTTTATCATCTTGTAGTTCACCAAAAATACAGGTTAGGAATTTGATATGTTCCGGTATATATTTTGAAATACATCGGCTGTATTCTTTGGATGCTAAATTAACGATAGTATCCGTTTCGGAAAATAAGTATCCAGCAATGGCATCGTTCCAGAATTCATAAAGATTATGATATCCACCGACAGATAGCTTTGCCTGCATCTCCAATCGATAAGGCGTTACGCCGTCAAATGGACGCAGGATACCATAAAAGCCGGATATGATACGGAGATTCTCCTCTAAATAAACAAGTTCTTTGTCAGTCAGTACACTAGGTGCCATATAGCGGTATTGAATACCTTCATAGGCCATGATTGCAGGCGTTAAATTATGATGTAAATCCATCTTTTGCAATCGTTCATAATTGATCGCTGCAATTTGATCATTACAACACCATAAATGTTTTAATTCTGTGTAGGACATTTTGCATAATTGCCGGTAGATCTGTTCCGTCTGATCCAGTAATGGCGGCAATCCATGACAATCAAAACTATCTGCATCTTGGTTCATTTTCTTTGCCGGCGAAATGATAATTTTCATAAATGAGCGACTCCTTTGATGATGGATTTTTCATGTTCCGAATGATTGGTTAGAAGCATAACACATAGATTTAGAAGTAAAAGTAAAAGACAATAAATCTTTTATGACAATAGTATCATTATACCATACAGGAAAATAAAAGTTTGGTTGTCCCCATAGATTTTTACAGTTCCCTCCTATCTTCTGCCAGATTTTCTAAAACAGAGATACAGTTTTAGAATCATTTAAAGAATCAAGTCATTGCAAAGCTGGCATATTTTTGCAACATGGGATACTCCAGAAATTGAACTCTTCCGGACACTTTCAAGGATTGCAGAAAAACTGAAATAGTTTCTTTATATACATCACTGCAAAATGATAAATTTATTCAAGACAGCCAAATATATAAAGAAAAGATTACTATATAAAAGCAGCAGATATTATAAGAAAAACAGATGATGGAAAATATTTATACTTGGTTTTTAATTTTACAACATATCTTTCGGTAAAACAACAAATCCGAACCTATTGCCAATCGGCAAAAGGTTCGGATTTATTCATTTTGGTGGAGATAAGCGGGATCGAACCGCTGACCTCTTGAATGCCATTCAAGCGCTCTCCCAGCTGAGCTATACCCCCATATAAAATATCTCAAATATAATATCATACTTCATTACAAAATGCAATAGATTTTTTGAGATCTTTTATTTGAATATTATGTAACTTCCAAATCGATAGGTTGGCGGAAGAACAAAAATGAAATCACAAAATAATACACACACAATGCTACATATAATAAAGACAAAATCATGTAAACATGTTCACGGACGTGCAAGAACAAGTACCCGCCCAGCAATACTCCTAAGAAAAAAACAATAATATTGATGACATTCAATAAAAATCGAATCCAATATTCCTTATGTTTTCTGCACAGCCTGCCAAAATAAACACCTGCATCCGTAAAACAGCCGGATACATGGCTGGCTCGTAACTTTAAGCGATTGTGGGTCAAAAATCCGTTTTGCAGTCCCGCAAAAAACGCACAATAATAATTTAAATATTGCGAATCATGCAGTAGTACTTCTAATATCCACAGAACCAAACCGCATACCAACAGAACAAATCCAAAAGATAGTTTCAGAACAAAAAAGTCCTCATGATTGATGAATCCTGCAATAAAAGAACCCAGAAAAAATGAAAGTACAATCACTATCAAAGAAATGCAGGCATGAAAATCCAGAGATAAGATAGACAACGCAATTTTACTGAGATTCCCCGTTTGGTGTGTCCCTCCAAAATCAAATCTCAAAAAAATAGTAGCATTAATAAATCCGCATAATAGCGTCATGCCGAAAGCTAAAATACGAATAAATAAAAAATGATTCTCCTTAAATTGCTGAAATGGCGTTTTCACAGCAATAACTCCTTTAACTGATAATAAAAAAGTGTAAAAATAAAAAGACGGTCTCTCCGACCTATCATATATATTAGCACAGTATCACAATTAATTCAAATGCTATTATATTTTATTTTTCCGTTCTGCCATTTTTGAATTTTTCAACAAAATAGCAGTTTATCCAACATGATCTTCCGCTCATTTTGACAAACCAACGTAAATTCAAACATCCCTTTGACCAAAATATTTCCTTTGCAAATTATGCAAATCACCTTTCCCGCGCTGTCCCTATCAGTCATATTTTTTGAAATATCCGGAATTAAGTATATTGAAAAAATTTGCTCTAATCAACCGTTTTAACCAAAAAAGACTCAGAACGAAATTTAAATTTCATTCTGAGTCTTTTTTATTTTTAGATTTTCTTTATTTTATATTGGCAAACATTGAGAAAAATCTATCAGTAACCTATAAAATTTTAAGTTCTTCTTACATTAATATTCACTGTATAAGAACCATATGCCCAAGCTTTTCCGGAATCGGAATTTACCGTAATTGTAACCGGTACTTCCGTACTGCCCGTCACGTTAATAGAACTCATATCAATTTCTGCAGAAATTGCATCTGCACTAATTTCTTCTATCACACTTTGCGGAGCTACAATGGTTACACTCAACGATCTAGTGGTAACCGTTGCACTTTTGGAAGTATCCAAATTTGTCACGTTAAAATTATTGATTTCTATGGTTTTGGTCGCAAAATCTGATAAATCAAATTCTACTGTTGCCGTTGTCACATTGCTTAAGTTTCTAACACCATCAGGAAGAATAATATCCATTACAAACGTATTGGTATCAGGACTTAGCTGGCTCAAATCTACTTCACCCAAATTCACCTCTGACAAATTATTCAGCATATCTGCCGATGCTCCCACATCCAGTGTTTCTGGAGTAATTTTTATTTTGCTCTCATCAAACTCAAAATTACTCGGTTGATTCTTATAACTAAAGGTAATAGGCAATTCTTTCCTGTTCAATACCGTCAGCGTAACATCCACACTATCTGTGGATAAAGTAACACGATCGTCTTCAATCAAGTTACCTGAGCTGTCATACAAATTAATCTTTGTTGAAAATGTTTTTGTTTCCTGCAGTGTTTCTCTGACATCGTATTCCACAACGGCACTTGCAATTGTATTCAACACCGCTTCCGGACCGGAAATTTTTACTGATGACGTGGATAATTCCGGAGCTGAGATGTAGTGGTTTTCATCTGTTGTATAATTAATTTTACTTTCAATTGGAAGTGTCATTTCTTTGGATTTATCCACTTCCACTACAACAGTCCCAGGTTCAATAGAAACTACTTCATAATCGGTCAGCTGACCTTTTTTCACAGCTACCAAATTAAATGTGTATTCTCCGGCTCCCGAAACAGAAGAAACCTCCTGGGCTACCACTTGTATATCCGTATTTTTAATTTGGTTTACTGTCAGACTGTTGCCTTTTACAGAAACTCTTGCTGTTACTTCGTTCTGTCCATAAATTTTATAACCTTCTTCTAAGGCGCTGTCAGATAAAGTTACTTCAATAGGTACATCGTAAATCATTCTGGGACGTTCGTTGGTATTGACAGTAGCCATAATAAACCAAAGAATAATGGCTGCCAAAATAGAGAAAATCAATACAAACCGGTCATTATAAAATAATTTAGGAATACCAAATGATTTTTTCTTCTTGTTTTTTGGAGTTTGATTACTCATTTCTTTTTCCCCTTTCTGATGGAGGGGAATCTTTTCGATTTATTCTCTCCTGTATTTTTGTTGGCATATTGGGACAAAATCAATTTCTCCAATTCACTTTTTAGGGTATCTTTTGTAAAGTTGCGTGCCAGCACACCTTGTCTTGCCAGAGAAATCTGTCCTGTTTCTTCTGAAACTACTACCACAATCGCATCGGATACTTCGCTCATACCCAAAGCGGCGCGGTGTCTTGTTCCCAAGCTTACACTTACCTTATCGCTTTTTGTCAAAGGCAAAATACAGCCAGCCGCATAAATCATACCGTCTCTGACCACCATTGCCCCATCGTGCAAAGGCGCTTTGTTAAAGAAAATATTGCCTATGATTTGTGCCGAAGGTTCCGCATTGATGACAGTACCCGAATCAATAATATCACCAAGCTTTGTCTGCATTTCAAATACAATCAGAGCACCCATCTTCAGTCGCTGCAGTTCCGACACTGCGTCAACCGTCGCCTGAATACAAGTACGGTACCGTTTTTCAGTTTCTTCATTATTCTTTGAAAAATTGCCCAAAGACCAATATTTTGTTCCGATTCCTTTCCGTCCCAGTTGTTCCAGCGCCCGACGAATTTCAGGCTGGAACAATACGATAATTGCAATAACACCAAACTGAAAAATATAACTTAATATATTGCTAACCATGTATAGCTGCAAATAAAATGCAGCAGCCCAAACCGCACAAAGAATCAGCAATCCTTTGATCAACTGTTCGGCACGGGTTTCACGAATCAATTTAATGGCATTATAGAGGATAAAGGAAACCAAAATAATATCCAATGCATCCGTAACCTGGAATGATTTGATTAAACTTAAAAATGTATCCCAGGCATTTGTTAAAAAGTCCATTTGTTTTCGTCCTTCCTAACGATGATCCTACTTCTATATAAATATCTTTTTAAAATTTTAGATTGAATAAAAACATTTATTTAAAAAATGTCTTATTTTTATTCTAACACAAATCAACCACGATTCCTACTATATTTCAAGATTTTTTGTCATATAAGAAATGGATTGTAAAAATTTTTTGATTTCATATTCTTTTGTAAAAACAGAAGGAGATACACGTACAGCACCACCCTGTAATGTTCCCATTGTTCTATGTGCTGCAGGTGCACAGTGCAGCCCAGCTCTTACAGCAATCCCCATGCTGTTTAATTTTTGACCGACCCATTCGCTTTGTTTTCCTTCCAAATTAAAAGAAAGCACAGGCGCAAAATGTATCATATCAGGTTCCTGTGTATATAGTTTTACACCGTTAACCTGCTTTAAACCACGATACAGCATTTGAATCAATTTCATTTCATGCCGATAGATTCTTTCGACTGTTTTGATCTGTACAAATTGAATACCTGCCCTTAAACCCGCAATACCGGCAAGATTTGGGGTTCCGCTTTCCAAATGTTCGGGCATATCTTTGGGTTGTTGGTAAAAAGCAGATTCTGTTCCCGTTCCTCCTTCAATAATGGTTTGTAACTGTTCTCCGTTTTTCGCAATCAGAATACCTGTCCCCATAGGACCGTATAAACCCTTATGACCGGCGGTACATAAAAAATCAATGCCGGAATCCTGTAAATCAATGGGCAGAACGCCTGCGCTTTGAGCAGCGTCTACCAATATAGGAATACCGTATTCCCGTCCCAAAGCAGCAATTCGTTCAATAGGGAGACGAATCCCCCAAACATTAGAAGCATGTGTACAAACAATTAAAGATGTATTTGGCTTTAATGCCTGACGAAACGAATTTACGGTAGCATCGTTATCACCCGGAGTAACGGTTGCTTCAGTAAAGGTAACATGCATTCTGTCTGCCATGGTCTGCAAAGGACGAGAAACCGCATTATGCTCCAAACAAGAGGTAACAACGTGGTCTCCCGGTTTTACATAACCCTTTAACACCATATTGATAGCCTGGGTACAGTTTAACGTAAACACAACGCATTCTGGACCATCTGCACGAAAGAATGAAGATACTGCTTCCCTGCATTTAAAAATTTCTTCTGCCGCTGCAATGGACATTGCATGACCACTTCTGCCGGGATTGGCGCCGAATTTGGCCATAGCTCTGCTCATTGCCATAGAAACCTGCGGGGGTTTTGGAAAAGTTGTGGCTGAATTATCTAAATATATCATCGCACATCCGCCCGTTCCATTCTTCCTAAAATGCGAATTCCGCTTCTCTCCAAAATTTGCTGTGCCTCATCAGTTTTTTGAGGCACATATATACCGTATCCACAACCCACAGCTTCGCTTGTGTGCGGCACCCGCTCTACATAAACTTTGAAACCTCTTCGGCTTAAAATCTCTTTGCTTTTCATGGCATATGTGATTGAGCTTACCATGATAAGGGGTTTGCCCATATAAAATCACCTCTTTGTTTTTATTACAGAGTATGCAAAACAAAGAGGTTTTGACTATTTTATGATACAAACAGCATGCACGGCAATTCCTTCTTTTCTTCCTGTAAAACCCAAATGTTCTTCCGTTGTGGCCTTGACACTGATCTGATTCACGTTGATTTCACAGGCTTGTGCCAAATTTTTTCGCATTTGTTCAATATACGGTTTTAGCTTTGGCGCCTGAGCAATAACCGTAGCGTCAATGTTCTCAATGATATATCCTCTGTCATACAATTCATCGCAAACTTTCTTTAGCAGTTCCAAGCTGTCCGCATCTTGATACCGGGGATCGTCGTCGGGGAAAAAGCCGCCGATGTCTCCCAAAGCCGCTGCTCCCAGCAATGCGTCCGAAACCGCATGTGCCAATACGTCTGCATCCGAATGACCCAGCAGTCCCGTTTCATGGGGTATGGTGACTCCTCCTAAAATCAATTTACGTCCTGTTACCAGTTTATGTACATCGTATCCGTGTCCAATTCTCATGCTTTGCTCCTTTTCGTATTACGTTGATTTAAAATTGCCTGCGCAACCGTTAAATCCTCCTTTGTTGTCAGTTTGATATTTTCGTAACTGCCCATGCACAAATGTACCTGCTTTCCAAGCCGTTCCATCAGCTGACAATCGTCTGTATAGTCAGCCCCTTGTTGTACTGCTTCTTCCACAGCGGACAGATAGCTTGTCTTTTCAAACACTTGAGGGGTCTGCACTGCCCACAGTGTACTTCTGTCAGGTGTGACAGCGGCAAACCCTTGCGCATCTACGATTTTTATAGTGTCTTTCACCGGAACCCCCAAAGCAGCAGCTCCATGAGTAAAAGCGTCCTTTGTTACTTGTTCAATCAATTCCGGTGTAATCAACGGTCTGGCACCGTCGTGTATGACCACATATTCTGTTTGGAAAGCACATACTTTTATACCGTTAAAAACAGACTGCTGTCTGCTGGTACCTCCCTGTGCAAACACAACAGGTTTTGTCACACCTGCCATATGCACACAGGTATCAAATTTACTTTTGTCCTCTTCCCTGCATACCAAAATGATTTCATCAATGGACTTTGCCTGTTCAAATGCCCGTAATGTATATACAATAGCAGGTGTTCCAAGCAGCTGTAAAAACTGTTTTGATTGCCCCATAGCCATTCTGGTCGAATTTCCTGCAGCAGGAATAATTGCACTGCAGTATGCTCTCATATTGTCACCACGCTTTATGATTGTTGTTTTTTATTATAACATAAAAGAATTTGTCAAACAATTTCTAACCTATAAATAATACAGTATTCTTGTCATAACCAAAACATTCAATTGACGTTATTGCAAGATTATCATAATTTGAAATGCACTGTGGTGGCAATGAGAATTGAAAAGCTTATATCGTGTTCATGTTTCAAACTGTAATGTAATCGCTGCTGGAATATCCTACCGTCCCCTGATAATCCACAACATACCAGTTCTGCCACTGACCCAATACTTTAACAGAAGCATCTTTTGGTATTTGACCAATAATCGGCGCATCTAAATTCGGTTTACTTCGGATATTCAACGGAGTGCTCTGCGTTGTAACGGTACCCATACGTTCCGGCTGTGGGATAGCGATAAAGGGTATTCCAAAAATCTCCGTTAATGATTTTACCAAATTTGCCGCCATTTCCGGAATGTGAGTACGAATCCATTCGGCATCCTGCGGATTATCATGGTATGCGGTTTCGATTAAAACTGCCGGTGCGTTGGTTTTGGTCACTTCTGCCAAAGAAGTGGTAGGCACTGCTTTGACCAAATCGGGATTGGGATAAATTTCTTTAAAGTTATCGGCGATGATCTCCGCAGCATTTTTTCCAAAAGAACTGTTGGCATAATAATACACGTCTGTACCCTGCAATTTTCCCGCCATTGATTCCGGCGCCGCGTTGGAGTGAAGCGCTAAATGCAGGTCATAATAGCCTGCGTTGGAATCTCGAATGGATTGCCCTACATTAGTACCAATCGTATTTCTGGTATATTGAATTCCATTGGTACGTAAATACGGAATCATGGCATCGGCAAGTTGGTTCATATATTCCTGCTCATTTCCTGAACCATAGTACTCATTGTACGGTTGTAACGATGGACTTAAAAAAATTTTCGGCATAACGTCTCCTCCTCTGATACAGTATATGCCGCATGTTCTAATAGGGAACAAAAAATTGCTATGTCAAGATGCTTTCAAAAAAGGCAGCGCTATCCATTTCATTGGTACGCAAATAACGGCCCAATCCATATAAACATTCAGGATTCTGCGTTAACACATTGGTTCGGCTTTCACATCCAAAGGTTGCCTGAAATCCCATGCTGCGAATGTATGTTTCAGATGTTTTGGAAAAAGCACCAAAAGGATATACAAAAGTAGTAGGAGTCCTTCCGATATGTTCCGTGATTTTGCTTTGTGCCATTTGCACATCTTGTGTAATGCGCGCCTGATAATCGCTTTCAGATTCCCCTTTTTTCTTTTTAATACCAACTTGCTGTTGATTGTTCGTATGCAAATGATAGGTATGATTTTGAATTTCTACATACCCAGAATCCACCATTTCTTTCATATTGTCCCACGTAATGTGTCCATAGTTAGCATTTTCTTCATTTGCCTGACTGTATTCCTCTGTCTTTGCAATAATGGGAGCAATGACAAGCTTCATTTCATATTGCTTTGCTAAAGGAAACGCGTATGCATAATTGTTATAATAGCCGTCATCAAAGGAAAGAATAATCGGCTTTTCAGGCAACGGTACTCCATTTTTTACGTAGTCAATGACATCCTGCATAAACACAGGCGTATATCCGTTTTCTTTCAGATACTTCATATCGCTTTCCAGCAAATCTGGAGAAATGACGTAGTTCCCCTGTCGCTTTGTATCTTTTAAAATACCATGGTACATGATAATAGGCAGTTGTATTCCTTGTTCCAACTCATGATCTGCTTGTACTGCGGTTACGGCTTTGTGAATGCCAAATCCGCCGGCAGCCAAAGCGATTAGGAAACAAGCACACATCAAAATGAACAACTTTTTTGTAAATTTAAAAGAACAAAACATGCGTACACCTCTCCTTGTTTGATAGACTTCCTTCCCAAAACATATTCATGTTCTGCTGTTTGTATGCCTGTATCGTCGTTGCGCAGATAATAAAGCTTGCAAGTATCAAACCAAAGGTTTGCATTCACAAATAAGGCTTAACACGAGAAAAGTATACGGAAAATGCGCAAAACGCTGGATTGTCTATTTTGCATAAAATCTTTCTGTTATTTACATAATTTAATACTAGATTGTTAAATAATAGATTAAATTGACATTGAAAATTGCGTATGATACAGTATAATCAAAGTCAAAATAAAAATGTGGAAGGGATGTATTTATGAGTATTTATGTAATTACAGGCGGCACAACCGGAATTGGTGCAGCCACTCGCGAAAAATTGCAGGAACAAGGGCATGAAGTTTTTAATATAGACTACAAAGGCGGTGATTATACAGCCGACTTATCCACAAAAGAAGGACGCAAAGGTGCCATAGAAGCAGTTTATCAGCGCTATCCGGACGGAATCGACTGTTTTATCAGCAACGCAGGCGTTGGTCCTACCGTACCTGCCGCAACTTTATTTTCTCTTAACTATTTTGCTGCCACCCAGCTTGCGGAAGGATTACAGCCTTTATTAAAAAAGAAACGCGGCAACTGTGTTATGACGGCCTCTAACTCAATTACCTTTCCTTACGTCCGCCAAGATTGGGTAGATATGCTGACCAATATTCACGACGAAGACAGCTTTACACAAATCGCGCAAGGGATTCCGCCTCAAGCGGGACCGGCCTGTTACAGCACCTCGAAACATGCTTTGACCCGCTGGATGCGCCGCGTATCCCCATCTTGGGCAGTAGACGGTACCCGTATCAACGCGGTAGCACCAGGCAATACCACCACTCCTATGACGCAAAATATGACTCCGGAACAAAAAGAAGCAGCTCTGCTCATCCCAATTCCAACACGATATGGCAGCAAAGAGTTCTTAGATGCAGAAGAAATCGCCAACGGAATTATATTTCTTTCTTCTCCTATGGCCAGCGGTGTAAACGGAACCATTTTATTTGTTGACGGCGGGATTGACGCGCTGCTTCGTTCAGAACGTTTTTAATTTGGAAAGGAGTTATGATTTATGACTTTATTGGAACAATATATTGATTGCATGAAAAAAGGAAACAATGTTGCGCTTTCTGAATTATTTGAAGAAAAAGGCGTACTGCACGATTCTTCCGTGAATAAAATAGGACAGGATACCATTCATTTGGAAGGCAGAATGGCGGTAGATATGATGTTTCATCACAGATTTGGTTTTAACGGCGGACCGTTTCAAATTTTAGATGTGAAATATCAGGAACCCAACACAGTCTCTTATTTTATTATGTATCAGCAAAAATTCATTCCTGTTACCGCTATTATTTCTTCTGTGGGAGAAAACGGAAAAATTAAAAGAATGAATATTTTCCCTCTTTAAAGAAAAAATTTCATATGGTAAAAAATCAATAGGCGGTTGTATGTATCTATTACAACCGCCTATTTGACTGTCTGAAATAAACCGTTTCTCCACTAAGCGCTTATGAAGGGATACCATGGTATACATTGCTTATTCCCGTAGATAAAAGTGCGCACTTTAATATTGTTTTTGTGATACAATTCGAATATTTTCATAATACGAGTAATGCGATTACAAACATAAAAACCATATATTCTAATCATATTCTAATCAAATTTTCATTTAAATCATTCGCAATATTCTGGTACAAAAAACTAGCTTTTGTCACAAGGTAATCGTTATTTAACATATACATATCATTTGTTTCTCAATGCAGAACAATGCTAATATTAAAATAAAAGGACTGGCTCAAAAGAACCAGTCCTTTTATTTTAATGACTACTGTTGAAAAAATTGTCTTTCAACAAATTATTCAGCTTTTTTCTTTCTTGCGAAAAGAACAGTACCTGCCATAGCGCCTGCTGCAACTACTGCAACAACAATCCACATAACTGTGTTGCTGTTATCTCCTGTTTGAGGGGAATTCATTGCATTCGTATTAGCTGCTTGCGGAGCAATGGTAAATTCTGTTGCAACTTCACCATCTGTATAAACCAATGTCAATGT